>JACVGT010000015.1 GCA_018992685.1 Theionarchaea archaeon | reverse complement strand
GTTCACTATGGATGACGAGGGTAGGCGTCTGGCAATTTTTGATATACTTCAAGGGGGACTGCCTCCAGTAGTTCTCGTGATTTTCCCACGGTGGTTCATCTCCAACTTCATACTGGAGAGGCCAGTTATAGTCACTGGTTCCATACATGCTCACCATATTGCTAACGCTCCTCTGGGTGACTGCTGCTTTGAACCTGTTGGTGTGCCCAATAATCCAGTTGGTCATGAATCCACCATAACTCCCACCTGTGACACCCATTTTCCTGGCATCAATATATCCTGTCTTCTCCACAAAGTTTGTCCATGCCATCAAATCCTCATAATCTACAGTGCCCCAGTTGTCCCAGATAGCTTTTGAGTGTTCTTCTCCGTATCCCTGTCCGCCCCGTGGATTGCAGAAGTAGACGACATACCCATTGGCTGCCAAAAAGAAGAACTCATGCATGAAGAAATTCCCGTACTGTACATAGGGACCGCCATGAATCTCCAGGATGGAAGGGTATTTCCTGGATTTGTCAAAGTCGGGTGGTTTAATGATCCAGCCCTGTAAATCGTTATCGGCAGCACCCTTGAACCATACCTCTTCTACTTCCCCGAGATCAAGACTCTGTAGAAGCTCTTCATTGACATGAGATAATTTCTGTCCTGTATTCGTCGCCATATCGTGGACAAAGACTTCTCCCGGGTCTTTCATATGTGCATGAAGGTATGAGAGCTTTGACTGTTCTCTATCAAAGGTGAAGGACCCGATAACACCCTCGTTGTCAACAACGGGCTCCACTACACCATCTAGTGATACTGACATGATCTTGGTACTCCCGTGGCGTGAAACCTGGACATAAATCCTTTTTGAATCCTGAGACCAGGTAGGAGGCATCATGGGTAATGCACCTGGTAGATCGTTAATAGTATCAGTAGATACATGAAGATCAAACTTTTCAGTTAGATTCTGAGCTTTTGCAGAACCGTCTTCAGGTACAACCCATAAAGAGATGTTCTTCCAGTACTGACCTCTTCCCTCATATCCAAAGTAAGCCACCCATTTCCCATCAGGCGAGTACTGGGGGTTCCACTTGAACCCTACAGGTGTTTCAATCTTGAAAAGGTCACCACCAGTAGAAGGGATCACAAATAAATCAATAGCATCCAAATCGAGATCAGGATCTTCTGTATGATTGGAACAGAAAACAATCTTCTTACCATCAGGAGACCATGCAGGGGTTTGCTCATCATAGATATGACTGTCTGTCAATTGCAGGCATTCTCCCTGTAAGGGGACAATCCATAGATGCAGGCGTTCTTCGGGAAGATACCCCTTTCCATCCAGCTTGAAGAAAACTCGAGTAATGTGCCGGGAAACTACTCCCAATTCTTTTTTCTGGCTGTATTTTTCCCGTTCAATCTCGTCAGCATCTTTTTTACGGAATGAAACCAAAAGCTTACTGCCATCAGGAGACCATTCAAAATTCTCGATTTCACCTTTAAAATCAGTCAATTTTCGGGCT
>JACVGT010000044.1 GCA_018992685.1 Theionarchaea archaeon | reverse complement strand
TTCAAGTATCCAGTCAATGTATGCACTTTCTTTCCACAATTCAACAAAGTCACTGTAATGTCGAGAGAAGGGGTTATCCACCTGCCCGCCAGGGTATATACACAATGACGTTTCGAAGGTGATCACCTGTCTCCATGAGGGACCATGTCTGGACACCCATCCTCCTGACACATCTACAGTGTAGGCTGAACCATCGTAGGCAAATTCAGGATAGTTTAAAGCGGAGACAGCAAATCCAATCATGTGTTCAATGGAGTACTTGTGTTTTCTGCCGTATTCCCACTGAGTAATGTCTTCTCCCAATAAATCAGTTAATTCCTGAACAGCTTCTGAAAAGCTCTTTTGAATGATGTCTTCTTTGGTCTCTTCTTCAGGTGTCGCAACATTGTCAAAGAAATGCTGACCTTTGCAGCCCATCAATAGATTCTCCAGAGTCTCTGTGGTGGGGAAGGGGGAATCAGGGATGCCTGCTTTCTCATATTCGTCTTTAAAGGTATTTTCCTGCATTCGGTCCAGGAAAGTATGGAAGATGGTGGGAGCAATCTGGGTGCGTTCATCGGAGTAATCCCAGGTTCTCAAGTACTGGAAGGCTTCCTCTTCCAGTTCAGTCGTGGGAGTAATAGTTCTCACAAGAATGGGCGTAATTATGGAAGCAGGTATATCGTAGACATCAGATTGGATTTCTATCATATCATCTATGGTGAGAATATCTTTTTCTGATATTAAGTAGTTGATTCTCTCTGCTCTGTACCGATCAGCCCACAAAAATCCCAGGTAGTAGGGGTAGTCACGGGGTGCAGGGATCTGATTTGCTGACACCAGATACAACTGATCAGGATTCAGGCTTTGCGGCAATTCTTCAAAGGGGATATAACTCACCCAGTCGTAGTCACCTGATGCACCATCAACAGGTATTCTCCCTGTACCTCTTTTTCGAATCGGTATTCTCCCATTGGACTGTATTGCTATATTCCCGTGGATGTCAGCATAAACGAAGTTCTGGGCAGGTACAGAGAACCGTTTGAGCCCTTCCCGGTATTGTCTGTAGTTGGTCGCCCTGTTTATTAGGAGTAAAGCTTCAAATTCAAAGGTAGGTTCAAGACCAGTCCACGATACAGCAAATTTCTTGCCATCTCTTTCGAGGAGGGGGCCGTGTCTTGTGATTTTCACGTCTATGGTTCGGGGGGATTCACCCTTTATGGTAATAGTCTCTGGGACAATTTCAGTGTCGTACCATATGCCCTGGTAGAGGTATTGAGTTTCATCTGTTGAGAGTGTTTCCACATAGAAATCGATGACATCAGCTCCAGTATTCGTTAATCCCCAGGCAATAAACTGGTTTCTGCCAATGACGACACAGGGAGCTCCAGGAAAGGTGACACCTGTAACATTATAGGAAGGTGATGATAAATGGACTAAATACCAGATAGAGGGTAAGGTTGTGGCTAAATGGGGATCATTGCAGAGCATGGCATTTCCAGTTTCTGATTTTTGGGGTGCAACTGCCCAGTTGTTACTGCCGAGAGAAAGGGGTATATCAATGGCT
>JACVGT010000030.1 GCA_018992685.1 Theionarchaea archaeon | reverse complement strand
TCTTGAACTGTAGTGCAGACTTGTTCTGCACCCTCATCCTGGAGCTGCCACGGCATGACCCAGATACCATTGTATTTCATCTCTAACCCTTTTTTCGAATTCTATAAAAATCTTTTCATGTTCTTTGTCATTCTGTGCCAAAGGTTGGATTTCCCTGAACTATTCTTGGGAAAAAAGATAGCTATTCATTGTCATACACACTCAACTTTCAGTATGAACCAGCTCTCTAGCTCTCGAGGCTATATTTATATAGTGAAAGGACATTGCATTCTCATGGAAGATCTGAAGGGAAGGTATATCCGCTGGTCTGAAGCCTGTGTATGGCAACCTTTTGGTACTTCCCTGGCCATTCTCAGAGTTTCGCCCCCTGATTCTCCGCATCTTCAGGAAGCTGAACAAGGGATCAAACTGAATACAACAGCGAAGGATATCTGGAATCTTTGCGACGGTACCAGAACATTTGAGGACATTGTAGCGCAGTTGCTGGAGGAATATCAGGGAGAGCCAGAAAGAATCCAGGAAAATGTGGAAAAAATCATATCAATGTTAAAGAAACAGCAATTTTTGACATGTGAAGATGCCCCTCGCTTCTATGCACTCTGTGAAATTTCACCTGAGAAATATGCTATCTGGAATGACAATGTCATCTGGGATGAGGTGGAAGGTCAGGTTGTGGCTATGAACAACACTACGGGAATGGCTCTTCCCATTCCTGATGAAGCATCTGGAATGTGGAAATTGTGTAATGGAAAGAAAAGAGTAGAGGATATTCTCTCTTCTCTCAAATCAGAAGGAACTACCGAAAAGGTGCCGCTTGCCAGGCTCAAATTGCTATTGAAACAGTGGATAAAACTTGACCTCATTACTTTAAAGGACGAGCCTCTGTGAGGAGATTGCATGCGTGCCTTGAAAAAGAGGATTATTGTTGAACTCCCTGATGGGAGATACCTTCTTGTGAACCCATATTCAGGGTTAGCTGACATCATTGATTCAGAAACGCGTTGTCTATTGGAGTCTGACCTTGCTGGTGCAACTGATGAAGTCTTACATACTCTGAAGTTGAGAGGTCATGTCATGGAAGAGGGAGAGGAAGATGATCTTTTTGAGTATTTGAGAGTATATGCACACGACCTGCACAAGGAGGCCTGCAAGAATAACCACCACCTCATTATTCCCACCTATGACTGCAATCTACAGTGCCCCTACTGCTTCGAGAAACACTTATATCGAGAAAAAGTAGACCATCACACAGTAATGGATGAGCAGACTGTAGATTCAGTTTTCAAAGCCATTCTCTCTCTGGATTCAGACTCTGCAGAAAAATGCATAGAACTGTATGGTGGAGAACCCCTCCAAGTGAAGAATCTTCCCATCATAGAATACATCCTCCGAAAAGGTGACCAGCACGGGTATGCGTTCAGAGCGATAACTAACGGGGCCGATTTCTACCATTTTGTACCCTTACTGTCTTCAGTTAATATCCACGAGGTGCAGATAACCCTTGACGGCCCCAGAAAAGTGCATGATCAAAGGCGATTCAGAAAAGGAGGAACTTTTGATGATATTGTGAAAGGCATTGATCTGGCCCTCGAGTATGATATA
>JACVGT010000024.1 GCA_018992685.1 Theionarchaea archaeon | reverse complement strand
GGAAGAGCTCCATTAACCTTTGCTACCCCCTTTAGTAATTGCCAGAATTCAGTCTGCGTTGAATCCCGGGGAGGGTTCTTCTCTTCAGGAACTGCTTTGCGGACATTATCTAGGAAGATCACTGATGACATATATTCTTGGTTAGCCTTTTTGAGTTCTTCCAAGGTTTCAACCATCACAATGTCCTGAATCTCAGGCGATACGGGATCTACTTTCCTCTCGAGCTCATTCTTGAGAATTTCAAAGTTACCTTTGAGTGTCCCATCAGTCTTGGAGGAATGGGAGGTGGATAGGATATTGGCTCTGGGAGTCTGGAGGCTCCGTATTTTTAGAATTGTGGATACAGCCTGTTCCACCCTCAAAGACGGTTTGGGCGGTTCATTGATGTCTGTTCTAAAGAATACAGTATCCAGCTCTTCTGGTGCATCTTTTAAGTCTGCGAGGATGATTCCCTTGTGACCGCTGATGATTTTCATGCTGATAATATATATATGCTATATAAAAGTATTTGGTTAACAGTTGCTGTGAATCAGGAATCCATACAGGTCACCCACTCTTTGAGAGAAAAGAGGAAAAGTTCCAGAGATCAACTGGTCAATCTCGTGCTGCTCGCACTATTGTCTCAAAGTCCTCTTCAGGAACCATGCGCATCGCTCTTCCCTGGATGTGACCACTCCATTTTCTCTTATTCTTTATGAACGTAAGATCAAAAAGCAATGGTTTGAAGGGAATTTCCTCTTCAAAGGATCTGACATGAGAGAGGTTAATCCTCAGAGGAAATACTTCTTTCTGTCTTAAAGACGTGCTTGAGAAGATTTTCCTGGTATCATGGAACACCTGTGAAGCAGCTTCAGCTTCTCCACCAATGGCAGACTCCCGTTTCTGTCCAAAGAGAGTCTCCCCAACCAAGTAAAACAGGAGGTGGTCACCCGGCTTGACGCGGGCTATAGTATTTCTATGGCGCTCTGCCACTCCCCAGGTTTTATGCTGTTGCACAATTTTCCAGTTTTCCCGATTCGCAATACAGAGCCAGTACTGTGTCATATGTTATTTCGATAGTCCTGATTTATAAGATTTATCCTCTTGATATGTTGTAATTGAGGAATTGTTATAAAAACTATTAGTTATTTCAATTTCTATTAACCATTTTCTGACACTCTTCGACACATACTTCACATTTTTCAATGCAGGGCTCCACATGGATGACAACATCCTTCTCGAAATTGGTCTGAATGTCCTCTTCAAGATGGTGGGCCAATTCATGAGCTTTCTCAATGCTCATGTCCTTATCTACCAGTATATGAAAATCTATCTTCTTCCCGATGTCAATGGCATGACAGGATATGACCTGTGAATGCTGTTCAACGATTCTGGATATCTCCTCCTTCATGGAGTCATCCACAGTAATTCCATCTATATGCACCACTGTAGAGGCTTCCAGCTCTTCTGCAATCTTTTTTTCTACAGAGTCAGCTGTCTTGTGGGCGTCTTCCACTCCCATGGGAGCTACCTTTATGTCCAAGGAGATCACCTTTCGTGCACCATACTCATGTACTGAAACATTGTAGACATCGGTAACACCTTCCAGGAGTGCTAACCTCTTTATTTTCCTCACAAGTTCTTCAGAGGGGGCTTTTCCCATGAGAGAATTTGCTGCGTCTTTTGCGATTTTGTACCCTGTATACATGATGATTGCAGAGACGAGAATCCCGAAAAGAGAATCGAGCCAGTAAATACCATAAGCTGAAGCTAGAATTCCGAATGCTACAGGAATGGCTGCCAGTGCATCGCTCCGATGGTGCCATGCATCTGCTAGAAGAGCATCTGATTCAATTTTCCGCGAAAG
>JACVGT010000032.1 GCA_018992685.1 Theionarchaea archaeon | reverse complement strand
TCGACTTTTCTTCAACCCTCCTTTCGAGTTCCAGGCTGAACTCCTTGATTTCGTTGTGCAATTGAGAGTTCTCCAGGGCTGATGTTATGACTTCACTCAGAGGTTTCAAGACAGCCACATCTTGCTCATCGTAACTGAGTGGTACCCTTCGTGAGATGTGGAGTGCTCCTGTACATTCCCCCTCCATAGTTAAGGGAACAATAATCTGAGATTTCATGGGGATACTGGAAATTCCTTCCTCTGTCCGGGCATTTTTCACCAGTACAGGTTCCCCCCTCTTAATACACTCCCCCAGCAGCCCTTCACTGTAAGAGAAAACTAACTTCTTCACTATTTTTTTCACTTCTCCTGTTACATAGGCAGAATACACATTTTTTCTATCTTCTGTGACCAGAAAAATTATGAAATTGTCAAACCCCACCATTTTCTGAATAGAATCAGAGATGAATTTGAGTATTTTCTCCGTATCCATCGTGGAATTAATGAGTCTGCTGGCTTCAAAGAGGCTCCTCAATTGTATTTCTGTTCGTTTGCGCTCAGTAATGTCGCGTGCCACCCCCTGAGTTTTGACTACTTTTCCTTCCTTGAATATGGGAGAAGCATTGATCTCCACTGAAGCTAAAGATTTGTCTTTTCGTTTGATCTTGATCTGGAGGGCTTCGAGGGATCCCCCTTTTACGACATTCAGGTGGGCTTGGAGTACTTCTGGTACCAGTAAATCGGGTATAAAATCTTTAAATGTGTTTCCGACAATCTCTTCAGGTGTGTAACCAGTGACTCTCTCTATTGCTGGAGATACATAGGTAACACGTCCATCGAGGTCCAATTCGTATATGATATCGAAATTTCTCTCAGCAATACCCCTGAACTTTTCTTCGCTCTCCCTCAGGCTCTCCTCTGCGCGCATGCGCTGTATGGCCAGTGCATACGTGTCTGCCAGGCGGCGAATTGCAGTAAGGTCCTTTTCTGTGTAGTCTGTAACTTTGTTGGCGAGGGCAATCTGGCCCACCAGTTCTCCATCTATTAAGACAGGTACTGAGAGGAACCTTTGTATTGGTATGTGTCCAGGAGGTGCTCCCGTGGAAGCTGGGTGTGTTTCTGGAGAATTGGTGAAAAACGGTTCGAGTTTATTCAATGAATATCCCCAGAGCCCACCATAGAGTCCATTCTCCCCGCGCGGGAAGGTGATCCTCCTGTGTTCCCCTGAGACTTTGCACTGATCTTTGAGCATTTCTGTAAGGGTGTGTGCCACACTATCTTTGGTAAAACGGTCGATTGAGGAGACATACCCGTGTTCACTTTCGGTGAGGCTTCTGGCCTGGTCCAAGATGACCTTCGCGATGTCTTCTATGGAAGAGGATGGAGAAATAAGAGGATTATACACTTTGGAAAGGGCATTATCCACTGCCAACTCCCACTTGAGAGCATCTTCAGCCTGTTTTCGCCCTGTAATGTCTCGAACAGTCATGACAATTCCTGTTATTCTATTGTCATAGACTGGATTGGCTTTGACATACCAGATTCTCCCATCAGGAAGGGTTATCTCTTCTTCTTCCTGATTCCCGCTTTCCCAGGCTCTGTAGACAGGACAGGGGATACAGGGTTCATCTCTGTCATGCCACACTGTATAGCAGCGTTTTCCCACTAAATCCTCAGGATTCTTGTGAACTGATTCTGCTGCAGCCTTATTCACCCAGATTATCTTTTTATCTGCACCAAAGTAGATGACGTACTCAGACATGGATTCTAGAATTAAGTCTTTCTCCCTTTCGTTTTTCTCTATCTTCTTCCTCATTCTTTCTCTGTTTACTATGTCATTTCTCACTTTTTCGTATGTATTCCACTGGATTTCTCCCTTCATCCGTGCAAAAAACTCTTCTGGTGGCAAGTAGTGGGGGTTCTCACACAAAATATCATGGATGACTATCTTGGGATGAGTACGAATAACATCCAGAAGAATTTCTGGGCTGAATTTTTTTTCATTATACTGACACAGTGCAGTACATTTTTT
>JACVGT010000012.1 GCA_018992685.1 Theionarchaea archaeon | reverse complement strand
TGGATACATACTGTTCCTGTCCTGACTGGGCCAATCCCTGTAAGCACATTGCTGCTGTCTATTTTCTGCTGGCAGAACGATTCGATGAGGACCCCTTTTTAATTTTTCACCTGCGGGGTAGAACAAAGGAAGAAATCATTAACGTGTTAAGGGAGAAGCGTGGCAGTACAGTGGAATCAGGTTCTGAAGAAGTGATTCTTGATGGATGGACACCCTTGGAGGAATGTCTACACACATTCTGGGAAGCAGGGGAAGAATTAGACTCTTTTGTGACAAATCCTATTACCCCTAAGGGGGAAAATATGATTTTGAAGAGATTAGGAGAAGCTCCTTTTACAGTAAGAGGGGAGGATGTAGGTTTTTTACTCTCACGAATGTATGACATTGTGCGTGCTGCTGCTCTACAGAAAGCTCTAGAAGAGGGAGAAATAAGTGAGTAATACGAATTTTGAAACTCACAATCAGTTGATCAAGAGATCATGATACAGATTCTAAACATCAAAAATCAGGACGCTATGGCTACTGGCTACCCTTTACATACGTAAAAGATATTTATATCATCAATTCTATCAAATCGAAACAAAACCTTTAAAATATGAATGTCAAACGTATCACGTGATCACAATGACATCTATCAAAGATTTGAAAGAGAAATGGGAAACCCAAGAATTCAAGGAACGCAAGGAAACCTTTACTACCGTCTCCGGCATGCCGGTCTCCCGGTTATACACTCCTGCAGATGTTGATATTAACTACACTGACGATTTAGGCTTTCCCGGGGAATACCCCTTCACCCGGGGAGTCTACTCCACCGTATACAGAGGTAGGTTATGGACTATGAGACAGTATGCTGGATTTGCCACAGCAGAAGAATCCAACAAACGATACAGATATTTGCTCTCCCAGGGGCAAACAGGTCTCAGTGTTGCCTTTGATTTGCCCACCCAGATTGGGTATGATTCAGACCACCCTCAAGCAGAAGGAGAAATCGGGAAGACTGGTGTCGCCATTGACACCTTGAAAGATATCGAAATCCTCTTTGACCAGATCCCTCTCGATAAAGTCTCTACATCTATGACCATAAACTCCCCTGCTGCTATTCTGCTGGCCATGTACATTGTTTTAGCAGAAAAACAGAATGTATCTAAAGATAAAGTTGCTGGAACTATCCAGAACGACATTTTGAAAGAGTACATAGCCAGAGGTACTTACATATTCCCCCCTGAACCATCCATGCGTATCATTACAGATATCTTTGAATATTGTTCCCAATATATGCCTCGGTTTAATACGATCAGCATATCAGGATATCACATCAGAGAAGCTGGTTCCACTGCAGTCCAGGAAGTGGCCTTTACTTTAGCCAATGCCATAACCTATGTGGAAGCAGCCACCCAGAAAGGGTTAGACGTCGATTCCTTTGGCCCCCGACTCTCCTTCTTCTTTAATGCCCACATTGATCTCTTTGAAGAGATTGCCAAATTCAGAGCTGCCCGTCGGTTATGGGCCCGCATCATGAAGGAACGATTTGCAGCGAAAGATCCCCGCTCAATGATGTTACGATTCCACACCCAGACTGCTGGATGCTCCTTAACTGCCCAGCAACCTGAAAACAACATTGTTCGTACGACACTCGAAGCACTGGCAGCCGTTCTAGGGGGAACCCAGTCCTTACATACCAACTCCATGGATGAAGCTCTGGCTTTACCTTCAGAAAAGGCAGTGAGAATTGCATTGAGAACTCAACAGATATTGGCGTGCGAATCTGGTGTTGCCAACACAGTAGACCCTGTGGCAGGCAGCTACTTCATCGAGGAATTAACGCAGAAAATTGAGGAAGAAGCTCACAACTACATCAAAAAAATTGATTCTATGGGAGGGATGCTCAAAGCCATCGAAAAGGGGTATATCCAGAGGGAAATTCAGGAAAGCTCCTACAGATACCAGAAAGAGGTGGAATCAACTCAACGAGTAGTAGTGGGCGTCAATGACTACATCATGGAGGAGAACCTCACCATGGGGCTCCTAAAAGTAGATCCTGCTGTAGAGAAAAAGCAAAAGGAACAACTGAACCAGGTAAAAACCACCAGAGATCACTCCAAAGTTGAAAAAGCTCTGGACAATCTGCGAAAAGGTGCAGAACAAGATACAAATATCATGCCTTTGATAGTGGAAGCAGTCCAGTATTACGCGAGCATTGGTGAAATCTGTGACATATTGCGGGAGGTCTTTGGTGAGTATAGAGCACCTGTAGTTTTTTAGAGGTGATTACATGAAAATCCATCACGTAGGAATAGCAGTTAAGAGTCTGGAAAGAGAGAAATTCTGGAACCATTTTCTCAATCTGAAAACTGAAGAATACAAAGAAATCCCGGACCAGAACGTGAAGATTGCCTTCATCCCTG
>JACVGT010000041.1 GCA_018992685.1 Theionarchaea archaeon | reverse complement strand
GGGTCGAGAGTTCAATACAGGGACAATATCTGTGGAATTGGTCCCACAGTCTATCACCAGACCATCCTCAAACAGGTTCAAGTAGGACGTCAAATAGCAGGTGGCGACCCAGTTCCTGCAGGCTACGTTCAAGTAGTGCTCTCTCGCTTCTGAAGCTGTGTACAGACGAGAAGAAAGACCCAGGTATCGTACCTTGTCGCCAAACAACCGTTCAGTCACATCAATAATGTAATGGGTCCCCTCCCTTGCAGAGGAGAAGAGTTGGCGATTGATGCACATGTTCTGGGTGACAACGACAAAATCAGAAGAGCCAATGGAGAAAATGAGGTCTCCAATGATGTCCTCCTTCTCGGCAAAGGGGCATCGCTCGATTTGGATTTCCGGGCATGGTTGCACCCCCATATTGGCAATTTCCATAGTTGTTTCTCTGATATTGACACCGGTAATCATGATTTTCCCTGGACAGAGTGTCTTAAGAATGTTGCTCTTGAAATTACTGCAATCACAACAATAGGATTTCCTTCCTCCATAAAAAAAAGGAAAAAAATCAGAGCCATCCCCCATGAGTTGTAAAGCTTTTTGTCCACTTCTATCTCAGATCTGATGGTTACCAACCTATATATATGGTTGATCAGAAGACTCACATGATGGTAACAAGACTTCATCTCCACGCCAACCTTCCCCATGACAGCAACAGACCAAGTGCAGCCTTGGGGTATTTGAAATCCTTCCTATCTTCTGAACGTCTGGCTATTCGAAACGTGTACTGGTATCTCCAGCCCAGAGAAGTCATGGACATGATTTCGTCTCTCCTCAGGACTCTCCAGAGGAGCAGCATCCATGTATCTCATCAAAGTTCACTTCTCACTGCCTATATCTCGCGATTTCTCTACCCCGAGTGCAGTGTGCCACCTACCATGACAGAATCCATTCTCACCTCATGTATACCGCTAGAGAGAGTCAGGAAAACAGCAGCAGCCCTCAAGGAGTTCATTGATCACACTATTGAGACAGAACACATGGCAGATGTGGAAATTGCTGGATTCACAGTCACGTTATATCAGTGGTTCATCAACAGGTACGTGTGGTCTCAATTGAAACGATTGAATCCCAATATTACCATCGTTGTGGGTGGCATTGACACTGTTGAAGAAGCGCTGGCCTTCATGAGAACCTTTGAAGATATTGACTGTGCAGTGTGGGGCGAAGGTGAGGTTCCCTTCAAGGAACTGGTTGACCGTTACGATGACCGCTCCCTGTCTGATGTCCCTCACCTGGTCTACAGGGACAGAAAGGGACTTCATGCAACCAGCACCATGAGTATTCGAGCCCACGCCTATCCCTTTGCAGACCACACAGACTACTTTGAAAGAATGAAGAATCTTGGGGTATCTCTGTCTCCACATATTCCCATCGTGAGCACTCGATCTTGTCGATGGAATAAGTGCAAGTTTTGCACGCTGAATAAAGGGTCTGACTACTATGAAAGAGCTGCAGAGGAAGTGGTCAGAGAGATTGAGTTCCAGTGGAAGAAATTCGATATCAACGACTTCTTTTTTTCAGATTCAGATATCGGGAGAAAGACAGAATCTGATTTTGAGAGTCTACTGGAACTGCTTCTTCAGAGTGTTATACGGAGAAAGAAGTCGTATAATATTTGTGCTGAGATAACTCCACGCAGATTGACTCCTCAGACTGTAGAAGAGATGTCAAAAATACGATTACATGTACAAATAGGGTTTGAAGCGCTAACAGACTCTCTCCTGACGAATATGAATAAGATGCACAGATTTTCAGAGAATATCCAGGCGTTGAAGTTAGGCAATGAGTATGGGCTGAAAATATCTGGATTAAACATACTCAGGAACATACCTGGTGAATGCGAGGCTGATATTCTAGAAAGCATGAGGAATATACGATTCTTGCGCTTCTTCCTCAGAAGATTCAGGCTCATCCCTTCCGAACTGGTGCTCCATAAGGGTGCACCCTACTATGAAGAAACTCCTCCAGAAGAGAGAGAGGAACAGTGGACTGTCAACCTTATGTATGACGAGCTCCACCGTGCAGGCATAATCAAAGAGGAGGATAGGTGGGAATTTTTCGGATTCACAGCAAACCTACTGAAAAATCATCAGTACTGGGAGCATATCCTGGACTTTTTGGAGGAAATTCAGTCAGGTGATATAGAGTATTCATGGTGGCAGTTCCCCGATGGCGGCTCTCTAATTGAAGAATCTAATCAGGTGAGTGGATCCAAGAACTATTTTCTTGATAGAACTGAGACTCAGATTTTACAATCCTGCGAGACCATCACTCCCCTACAGAAGCTGCATGATGAGTTTCCCACTGCTGACGTGGACACGATAATTTCTCAGTTTCACCGGGAGGGAATGCTTTTCATTGATGACAGGAATCGATTGATCTCGATTTTTTCAAAGCATAGCATGAGAAACATGGAGGGCTGAGAAGGTGTAAAGACGTTCAGAATCTCAGAAGACTCAGCCATTGGAGGTACTCCTACTCCAGCGGTGCTGAACACAAAAGAATAACAAAAAAGAAGAAAGAATAGGGACTGGTTTTTCTATGGTTCTTTTCATCATGGGGCAAAGACTGCATAACCACCATCTTTACAGTCTCCCGCAGGAACAGGGTCAAGATCATTCTTGGGTTCTAACAGTTCCACGAACATATGAACTCACCTCCTTTCTGTTGTACTGGACGACAGGCATTCAATCAGCCTTCTCAGTAGATGTTTATTTGTACTATTTAAATCTTTCTTCTGTTGCTTATTTCGCTACTTTTGGTTCTCATTTTTTTTGCAATTCTCTTCAAGAGAAGAAGAGGCGAATAACGGGAATATATCGGTCCACACACAGCAGTAAGCACGTAAAATGAGGATTGGGCATGCTAATGCTAACGCATCCTTCTTCAAATGTTGAAACGATGAGACTGGCGAGGTGAAATGAACAAATGATCGAACCCGTGATACTCTGGTCGCCCTGCCGTGCTCTGAACATATCTTGAAGACAGATTAGCAAGAGTTTTAGAGAATTGTGGAAATATAAGAGTCTTCTGGCGCTGGCGCCAGCAAGGAAGAATACCATTCTTTCAATGTTTTCCAGTCAGAAGAAGACGGCGAGCGGGACAACGACTGTGTCTCATGGGTTCCTAAAAGCTTCCAGCCCTATCAACGCACACCCCAGAGATGTTTCACAATTATGGTGCATGTCCTTCAGGTCGAAGGCTCTTGACACTTCTGTCTCGAGGTCAATGATTTCAAGGTCTTCGCCTTCCAGTGCTTTTCGGACAATGATATCCTTTCCAGCACCTGCAAGGGCGACTGTTTTCAGATCAGTTTTATATTTTTTCTTTGTGGCAGCCAGAACATTCTTGATGGCTTTC
>JACVGT010000040.1 GCA_018992685.1 Theionarchaea archaeon | reverse complement strand
CTTATCGACAGCAGACATCATAACTGTACAGGAATGCTTCTGCAGGAAAACCCTGGCAAATTGTGATAACCCTTTAGAGGTCTGCATATTATTCAATGAGAGTGGAGTTACGGCTCTGGAAAAGGGAGCACGAAGAATCTCTCTCAAAGAAGCTATAAATGTGCTGGAAATATCCCACAAGGCCGGTCTAGTCCATATGGCATACTATCGAAAGGGAGAGGACCTCGATATTATATGCAGCTGTTGCAGTTGCTGCTGCCACCATCTCAGTACGTTGAAACGATTTGGCAACCACGAGAAGGTCGTAAAATCAGATTTTGTAGTTACCCTTGACGAATCTTTATGTAATGAATGTGGAGTATGTGTTGAAAGGTGCCAGGTTGGGGCCTGGAACCGTGGAAATGGAGTAGTACTGGACATTGAACGTTGTTTTGGCTGTGGTCTATGTGTGAGTACGTGCCCCACAGGGGCTGTGTCTCTTGTCAAGAGGTGAATTTCCGATTGATGAGTCAATTACAGTGACAAGAAGATTTCTGTAAGAGAGAATCTATCTCATCGCCGCCCGATCCTTCACATTGTTACATTGACTATTTTGAAAATTTGAAAGAAAACTTATTTAAGCACTCATCCTCATACACAATTTCTCGCGAGAATGGTGACTTAATGATCTATGTGCCCCCGAAACCAGATTCATACATCCCCATTTTCAATAGGATTTTGTCTAGTGTAAGCTTTATATGCGCTGGAGAGAGCACACCCTCTCCCTTTTGTGAGACAGGAAACAGGTTACTCATACTCATTCCAGGATTCAGTGTCGATAGAACATGTAATCCAGAAAGAAATGTCCCACATTTACCACCCTGTCCAGAGGAGGATTGCCCATGAACCCAGAAAAAAACAACTCCCACAATCAGCCAACTCCACAAGTTAACCGGTCTGAAGAAGCACTTTTACAGTCAGAACTCCACTACAGAACCCTTTTCGAGAGCATGCCCATAGGTGTTGGTATTTCTACTCTGGATGGCAGAGTTTTGGAGTGCAATGAGGCATTGGTTGAGATGACTGGCTATTCGAGGGAAGAATTTGAACAAATAAACCTGGAAAGCATATACGAAAACCCTGAAGAGCGTACTCGCCTTCTGAATCAACTGGAAGAAACAGGGGTTGTTCGTGATTTTGAGATTCACTTTAAGCGTAAAGATGGCAACCTGTGCTGTGCCAGTCTGACTATGGTTTTGGACACCGTCAATGGAAAACCTGTCCTCCTAACCATGGCAAGGGACATAACAGAACAGAATGTGGCAAAAGAAAAGCTGAGAGAGAGTGAGGAAAAGTACCGCGACCTGGTGGAGAACATCCATGATGTCTTCTATGCAGTCGATGGAAACGGAGTAATAAATTATGTGAGCCCGTCTGTAGAATCACTTTTGGGATTTAGTTCTTCAGAACTTGTGGGCCGCCATTTCCGAGAATTTGCTTACGAGGAGGACCTTCCTCGTATCAAAGAGAATTTTCAGAAAACTCTTTCAGGTCACTCAGTAGCAAATGAGTATCGACTCATAACCAAATCTCATGACATATGCTGGGTCCACACATCCAGCCGACCAGTTTATACAGGAGATCAAGTGATCGGCGTGCAGGGGGTGATAGTGGACATTACTGATCGAAAACAGATAGAAGAAGAGCTCCAGCGCAAATTAGATTCTGAAGAAGTACTCACTGCTATTTCAACACATCTCATCTACTCGCGTCCTGAAGAAATTAACCAGGGAATACATCGAGCACTCAAGAATATTGGTGAATTCACTGGTGCAGATCGCTGTAGTATGTTCCTGCTAGAGGAAAAGGGCACAGAGATGAGGAAAGTCCATGAATGGTGCTTATACGGCATTGAACCTTCAAAAGATCAGCTGCAGAGTGTCGATACGAACCTATTTGAATGGGGGATAAATCAACTCGAAAAATTACATGTTCTGAACATTTCACGCGTTTCAGACCTGGAAGAACCAATAAAGAGGCTTCTCCAATCTCGCGGAACTCAATCAATTCTTTGTGTTCCTCTCTTCATTGGAGGAGTTTTTTTTGGATTTATCGGATTGGAATCAGTTCGTAAAGAAAGAGAATGGTCAGATGATACAGTATCCATGCTGAAGGTGGCTGCAGAAGTATTTGCAAATGCATTGGAACGGAAACGCTCAGAGGAAGCCCTTCGAGAGAGTGAGGAGCAGTATCACACAACTATTGACTCTATAGGGGAGGCCATTCATGTGGTAGATACTAACCTTCGAATCATGCTCTTTAATAAAGCTTTCGAAGATTGGAACAGGGTTTTAGGACTTCCTACTGATGTTGTCGGCAAGACACTGTTTGAAGTCTTTCCTTTTTTACCTGATAAGGTCAAGGAAGAACTTGATCAGGTTTTCACCACAGGAAAAATGCTCATCACCACTGAGAGTACGAGAATTGGAGATGTTGAATTCATTACTGAAACCCGAAAGATACCCATTACAGAAGAAGGAAAGGTCACCCGCGTGATTACTGTTATTCAGGATATTACTGAGCGCAAGAAGGCAGAAGAGGAACTCCGGGAAAGTGAGGAAAAGTTCAGGACATTATTCGAGAATCAGGGCGTAGGAATCGCGTTAATTAAGCTGGATATACCTCCCAGAGAAAAAGCACTTATCCTGGAATCTAATAGTGCATTACAGAAGTTTCTTGGATACACAGAAGAAGAGCTCCGGATGAGGGTGGTGACAGAATTCTCTCATCCTGAAGAATTAGAGAGAGATATTGGGCGATTGGAGGAATTGATAGCAGGAAAGACCAATTCTCTAAAGGTGGAAAAGCGATTCATACGAAAAGATGGTGAAATCGTCTGGGGGTACTTGACTGTCTCTCTCCTTCGGGATGCTCATGGTATGCCCACGTATGTTATTGTCTCAGTGCAGGACACTACTGAGCACAAGAAAGCAGAAGAAGCATTGAGAAAGAGTGAGGAAGAATTTAGGTTATCCTTCGAAAATGCAAAAGATGCAATTTTCTGGGCAGAACCCGAAACAGGCACAATCATACGATGTAATAGAGCGGCAGAAATCCTCTTAGAAAAAAAGAGGGACGAAATCGTAGGATACCATCAGACAGAATTACATCCACCAGATAAGAGACATCATTACGTTGAAGTATTCAAGACACATATAGATATGAAAGGATCTAAAGATGTCGAAGGAGAGATTATGACCAAATCAGGCATTGTAAAGCCTGTTCACATAACAGCTTCCATAACTCTGATCGGCGGAAATCCCATAATCCAGGGAATATTCCGGGATATTACCGAGTCCAAAAGGGCAGAAAGGGAACTGCAAGAGTCAGAAGAGAAGTACAGAACACTTGTGGAGCAATCCCTACAGGGGATAGCAATTGCTCACGGCATTCCACCGCGCCTCGTCTTCATGAACACTGCTCTATCGGAGATGTTAGGCTATACTACAGAGGAGCTCCTATCACTCACCTCCCAAGAAACGGTGAACCTGGTTCACCCAGAAGACCAGTCCTTTCTCCTTGAGCACTACCAGCATGTTCTGGAGGGAAATCCATCACTGCCCCGCTATGAACTCCGCCTGATCCGAAAAGA
>JACVGT010000029.1 GCA_018992685.1 Theionarchaea archaeon | reverse complement strand
CTATATTGTCATGGCTAATGCTGCCCTCGTGTCCATGCTGGGGTATGAATCTGTCGAAGAATTGGCTCAAGAGAACCTGGAGGATGCAGGACCCCGGGCAGGTTACCCTCGTTCAGAAATCAAGAACCTTCTGGAAAGTCACGGGCAGATCATTGGACTGGAATCTACATGGACAAGAAAAGATGGGAGTACTTTATACTTTCGTGAGAATGCACGAATTGTTCGCGATGATTATGGTCACATTCTGTACTATGAAGGAACAATTGAAGATTTGACCACTGGAAAGCAAGCAGAAGAAGCATTACAGAAAAGCGAGGAACGGTTCCGTGCTCTCGTGCAGAATATTTCTGACATCATTTGTGTCCTGGATTCTGAAGGTGCAGTACAGTATTTAAGCCCAAATGTGCAGGAAGTACTGGGGTACACTGAAGTGGTTGGTAATATGTTTGACTTGGTCCACCCTGAAGATGTGGATACGGTGAAGGAAGCTCTCAACCACATAAGAGAGACTCCTGGGAAAACCATTGTAAATGAGTGTCGAATTCGTGACAGCAAAGGGTCCTACATATGGATGGAGACAAGAGGTAAAAGTCTTCTGGATGATTCTGTTATATCAGGCATTATTCTGAATATTCGCAATATTACTGACCGCAAAGAAGCTGAAGAACAATTGAGAGAATCTGAAGAGAAATACAGAAACATGGTAGAACTGGCTCCCGATGGCATCGCGACTATGGACTTGAAGGGTGTGGTCACCTCGTGTAATACAGCGTTTTTACGGTTGACAGGTTACTCTAAAGATGAGATCGTGGGCAAACACTTTGCCAGGGTTCCTACCTTACGGTTTAGAGACATCCCCACCTATTTGAAGATGTTCACATCCTCTTTGAGGGGAAAGGTTTTAACACCCTATGAATTCACCTGGATCCGCAAAGATGGAACTCCTCGTTTGGGAGAAGTTCGTGCTGTCCTCATGAAGAAGGATGGAAAAAGAATAGGGTTCCAATTAATTGCACGTGATATTACAGATCGCAAAAGAGCAGAAGAACAATTAAGAGAATCTGAAGAGAAATACAGAAACATGGTAGAACTGGCTCCCGATGGCATCATTACGTTAGACTCGAAGGGGATAATCACCTCGTGTAATACAGCGTTTTTGCGGTTGATAGGCTATTCTAAAGATGAGACTGTCAATAGACATTTTACCGAGCTCCCTATCTTTCGTGCGAAAGATATTCCCCTGTATATAAAGGTATTCAATTCCCTCTTGAGGAGAAAGACGATGAGACCGCTCCAGGTCATATGGGTTCACAGAGACGGGACAAGCCACCTGGGTGAGGTGCACATGGGGATCATAAAAAAGAAGGGAAAACAAACAGAATTTCAGGCCATCATACGGGATATTACTGAACGTACCCGCATGGAAGAACTGTTGCAGCTCTCAGAGGAAAAATATAGAAATCTGATCGAAAACTTGAATGTGGGTGTATACAGGCTTCAACAGGGAAAAGGAGGAAAGTTCCTCGATGTAAATCGGGCACTCATTGACATTTTGGGCTATGATTCAAAGGAGGAAGTCCTGAAGTTAAACGTTTCAGATATATACAGAAACTCTGAAGAGAAAGAGGATGTCAGACGCAAGATCTTGAGGCAGGGTTACCTCAAGAACGAGGAAATACATCTGAAAAAGAAGGATGGTACTCCCATCATCGTCAGTGATACAAGCACCTTGGTGCGTGATGCAGAGGGTGAAATCCTGTATTTTGATGGCATACTGGAAGACATAACAGAGCGGAAAAAAGTGGAAGAAGAGCTCAAAGAATACCGCCTGCACCTGGAAGAACTGGTTAGGGAACAGACCGCAGAAGTAATCCAGGCCAACATCAAGCTCCAACAGGAAATTCATGAGCGTAAATTGGCTGAGGAATCACTGGCTGCAGAAAAGGAACAGTTGAGTGTCACATTACGTTCCATCGGAGATGGGGTAATTACCACAGACACTGAAGGGACTATTGTCCTCATCAACAAGGTGGCTGAAACACTGACTGGTTATAACCAGGAGGAAGCTGTGGGAACTCCCCTTTATACAGTCTTTCATGTCATCAACGAGAGAACGCGTGCACCCTGTGAGAACCCAGTGGAGAAAGTGCTCAAGCACGGTTCCATTGTGGGACTCGGCAATGATACTGTCTTGTTGTCTCGAGATGGTACAGAGAGGGTTATTGCAGACAGTGGAGCACCCATCAGGGACCAGAGTAACAACATTATTGGCGTAGTCCTCGTTTTCAGGGACATTACTGAGAAGCGGAAGATGGAGCAGGAATTATTGAGAACCCAGAAATTAGAATCTTTAGGTATTTTAGCAGGAGGAATTGCTCATGATTTTAATAATATTCTGTCTGCAATTCTGGGAAATGCAAACCTTGCCAAGCTGTATGCTGCAGATAAGAGAATTACAGAAAAATTGGTGAGAATCGAGAAAGCATCATCACAGGCCAGGGATCTGACCCAGCAATTACTGACTTTTTCCAAAGGAGGAGCTCCTATCAAGAAAACGACGCCCATTAGAGAGCTGCTTGAAAGTTCCATCAGTTTTGCTCTACGGGGTTCCAATGTGCGGTGTCATTTCGCCCTGCCAGAAGATTTGTGGCCTGCAAACATTGATGAGGGGCAAATCAGCCAGGCTATCAATAATTTGATTATCAATGCATGCCAGGCCATGCCTGAAGGTGGAGTCATCTGCGTGCAGGCAGAAAATGTCAGAATTTCCTTAGAAGACAGGGTGCCTCTCCCGGAGGGCACATACATAAGAATTTCTGTCAGAGATGAGGGTGTCGGTATACCTGAAGAGTACCTGCAGAAGATATTTGACCCTTATTTTACTACTAAAGAAAAGGGAAGTGGTCTGGGGCTCGCCACCACCTACTCTATTATACGAAGGCATGACGGGTATATTGATGTGGAGTCTCATGTAGGCAAGGGGACAACCTTTTATGTGTGGCTGCCTGCTTCTCTCGGACCCTTTGAAAGAAAGGGAGAGAAACCAGATGAAATGGTACGGGGGGAAGGGAGAATTCTGCTCATGGATGATGAAGATATCATCTTGGAGGCTGCTGGTGAGGCACTTCAGTATTTGGGGTACACAGTAGAAGTTGCGAGAGATGGTAAAGAAGCTATCGATGTATATAAGAAATCACTGGCTACAGGTAAACCCTTTGATGTGGTCATCATGGATTTGACCATTCCAGGGGGGATGGGAGGAAAGGAGGCAATTCAGATGTTGCTGGAAATTGATCCGTCAGTGAAGGCTGTTGTTTCCAGCGGGTACTCTACGAGTCTGGTGATGGCAGATTACAGAGAATATGGGTTCTGTGGGGTGGTGACCAAGCCCTACAGCGTTGAAGAGTTGAGCAAGGTTCTCCTTATGGTCATGAATAATGAAGGCTAACTAAGAGATACATTGAATGGACTAATGAGACAATATCTGTTTTTCATGAATATTTAATAGATCACCAAGACTGGAAATATTTCTGGAATCCGGAGAGCCATGGACGCTTCTTTCCATCAAACTCTTTAGCACAGTCTATGACAGTCTGAGGAGAACTCTTCAAAACCATGAGAGGAAAGGGTATTATGGTACGTATTCACCAGATACACCAGGGCTGTTACCCAATCTCTGAATTTCTGATGATGATCAGGCATCAAGAAAGCTGTTGTCTTCTCCAGTGATTTCAGGTTTTCAAACTCTGCAGAGGTGGTAGCAATATCTTTGTGATAGGGAAAAACAACTATATTCATGGTTTCTCCAAATTGCTTCATTAAGTGTCTTATATATTTTAATGTAGATACGACACTGGATTTGCTTTCATTTGGTAATCCAACAATAAAAGACAGGCGGGGAAATATGCTGTAGTCAAAGAGGATGTGACATGTCTTTTCCACAGAATCAATATCTACACTCTTGTTAATACTTTCAAGTGTATTTCGAGATACTGATTCAACACCTATAAAAAC
>JACVGT010000026.1 GCA_018992685.1 Theionarchaea archaeon | reverse complement strand
TAACACGAATTCTTCCAGTACCTCGTGGGGCGAGAAGGTATACCGTAGATTGACATCATCAGTAATCTCCCTGTACTCGAAACATTTAGGTGAATGTGCATCCTTGGATTCTCTCTCATCAGGAGAACCTCTAACATCTTGTATCGTTCCAAAGGGCTGCTCCCCAGGTAGTTCATAAGCAATCCATGCATCACCCACTTCTATCTTCAAAAAGACACCTGATAACTCTCTGGTGATAGTGCACGTGTAGTACGCACCTGAAATGGTATACCCTTCCTCATCAGGTACAATCTCGATGGCTGTATCTTCATACACTATTTCCCCATCTGAGAAATCCTGTATACCCCTCTGAGGAACCTGGTAGAAGACCTGCTCAGAAAGAGATTCCTTCCTCCCTTCGCTATCACAAAAACTGCTGGTCCCAGCCACCATGGAAACCAACACAACTGCAACAACCATTGATCTTCTCAACATGTTAGAACCTCCTTTGTCTTACAACTGTGATTCTTTCATTACGATTTAAGTGTTTCGTTCCTAATCTGAAGAAATTCTCCATGGATGCAGAATATAGTGATCATTTATCCCTGGGATAATAATTGCCCACAGAACGTCAAATTGGTATTCAGAAATTTACTCTGCAATGTCATTGCAGGGAACAAAGGTTGCCACTGGTAAAGAATGATCTTCATAAAGCGCAGAATCGGAGTTGAAAGGAGTGTAAGTATGGGCATTTATGACCGTTCATATTTTCAGGGCAGATTCATGGAAAAGTGACTAAAAAAGTACTTCCAAGAACTTGAAAAAAATGTGGAACACGAATGGAAGAGCATGTAATCAATTCTCATGTCAAGTCAAGTCAGCCTCTGAGAGGACGTATCTCTTACCCAGATCCTCATGAGATACACTATATCTTTCCTTCAAGATTCTCTCTGTTTCACTGATGAACAGGGCAGCAACGTCCGGTCTGATCCTCTCAATAATTCGCTTTCTCAACTGTTCTCTTTCATCCGGGTTAATAAGGTCCATGACGCAGGGCTCCTCTACCTCGATCAGGATCTTTTCTATACAGTTCTTTTTTTCCATGATCTTTCTCCTCCTTTTTTATGAATGGGCTAAATTCAAAGGGTGGGTGAGCCTCTCTCAACACCAGTCCATACTTCACATCCTTCACCAGCCCTCCACTCTTCATATCAACAATCAGGTCTGTGAGCCTCTTTAAGGCAGAAGATGATATCGTAGTAACAGATACCAGGAGATGATGCCCCGTTTCCATAATGCAGGGAGTGACAGGTAGGCAGCTAAAAATCTTGACAAGTAACGACTCATACGAACTGGAAAAGAGAAACCAATGTCCTGTGTACTGACCGTATGATCGGGGGTAGAATCCTGTGTGTACCGTGCAGTGCCTGTCCAAATCTTCCTTCCATTCAACATAGGTCTCATACCGTACCAGGACTCTCTGCAGCGAGGTGGTAACAATCTTCCGCATATGAGAGTTGAAAATACTGTAGATCTTCCACTGGTCCTCTCCCCAGTCCAGGTGAGGTGCCAATTCCCTTTTCAATCGTGAAGGTGGACCCGGGTCTTCCAGGATCTTGGAGGTCTTGGCAAAGGCAGCATTCCAGCTCGTAAACTCAGTCTTTGGCGTTATCGTAGCGTACTTACACTCAGACAGGACCAGATCCTGAAACCCATACATCCTCGGTATGTCCAGTGGCTGGTAGGTAATCAGTAATGTCGTCCAGTCCCCAAATGTGTGGACCACATCAAGAACAGAAGGAAAGCAACTCAGGGCAGTGAATGTCTTCTTTGGATCAGAGAAAGTGGCCAGATACACGTATTCCTTATACGTGGGAGTGGGTTTCATCCTCAAAGAGGGACCCAGGAGCATGGCCTGGACCAGCATTTCCCGCAGATACTTGGAGACCGTGTTCCTGGATAGTCCCGAGTTGTGAGCTATCATGTGGGCAGGCATCAGTGGGTCCTGGTACAATTGTTCATAAATCCGGTGACACCGTTCCAGTTGATTGAAAACAGATTTCTTAACCATCAAGACCACCTTTCACTGCTGGGCACAGAACACGCGTCCTCTCTTGCTGAGGATAATACCAGAAAGAGCCTCGTTTGCTGACCATACACTGCAGTTACTCCCGGTGAGAGATCCTGTACTCTTTGCTCAAAAACAGTGTGATATCTAAGTAATCGTTCGTATAGGGACATTCCGCTCATGATATTACCTTTTTCAGATCTTTCCTTCTGGTGTGGATTGGATACGTGTACGAGGTTCTAACCCCAATTCCTCGAGGTCGTACAGGTGGAAAGTTTCACTCCACACGTGATGTCCCCTTATGCCACTCTACCAGAGGAACAGGAAGCTGGGTCTCGAAGGGGGTAGCAATTCCAGGCACGTGTGAAGGATGGAACGTATTCAGGGATAGGACTCTTCAGAATACTATATGGAGGTGAGTCATCCCTCGTATTTCCTGCTTCCACCTGTACACTGTCATAGCCATGTGAAGGTACGCACTCCAGGTATTGAGACAGTAATAGCCCACGAGAGAGGAGAACCATCCCACCACTCTTACCTGATAAGGGAGCCCTCCTCAAAAGAGTGGGTACATTATCGCGCTTACCTGATATCTCTCTTGTAATGTACGTTAATATATTTTTTGATTGAATATTTGACATAATTGTCATAAAAAGAATATTTGCATCACATGTGGTCTTTTGTGCAGACTTTTTTCGGGCGCTGGTATTCCATCTCTTGTGATTCTGTCATGATGTACAGGCGTCTCTTATCATAGACGGGATTGATCAGCTTCAGAGCATCCTGCTCTATATACTCAGTGACAATGTGCGCTTTGACTGCTTCCAAGTCTTTGACATGTGCTCACAGGATGAAGGCGAAGTTTAAGTACTCAGTGAGATAGTCTTTTTCTTCCGGGTTCTCTTCCATGGTATCACCATTGTAATACATGAGGGGAGAGCACTCTTGGCCTGTGGCGCAAGGAGGGACTTCCCGTTCTCTTCTTTTTGGTCTCGATAGGAGGTGAAAGTCCATATCGATAGATGCCTGTTCATGGATCTACCGTGTTACCGCTATGCATGAGTCGCTTCTGGACAACTTCATTTGTGCGGCTTTTGCACCTGCAGTATACCAGTGCAGTCCTTCATTGACATAGATACTCCGATAATCTCGCTATCTTAATTTTAAGACTACATATTCTTATAGTTATTGATGAGGTGATTGCCTGAATTGTCATTAAAAAAGAGGATAGTACAGGGAATTCCCCATACTAGTCCCTAAGTTGAATGAGAGGAGCTAAAAAAATAACTCCCAAGAAAGTGTTTGCAGCTCCTCAGTAGCTTAAGGTGAAAGATACATACTTACCTAACGGCATTCCCCAAGGCGTACTACTCATTCTTATAGTTTTCTACAAAACAAATGTGGATTTTGTCATAGGAGGTTTGTTGAATTGAGGAAGAAAGCCCGGTTCACAAGATGAAAGGGGTAGATCTATGAAAGTAGTCCCATTACTTGGATGTCTTATGCTATTTGGACTATTTCCTACAAAGTTATTTCCCGGATGATGGGTTTCAATGCAATCTGCTCCCTATCCTCTTGGAACTTCATCCACTTCCTTCCTCCAGTAGCATTCAAATTCAGCGTGTGCTTCACTTTTTATGATTTCTTTTCTTACCAGTTCTTTGATGAGTACAGGGATCTGTAGTGCTGTGACATCTCTAATTTGTGCGTTCTCTGTTACTGAATTTGTCAGGAGTGATATGTGGGCAATTAACTTCCCAGAAATCTTCTGGAACCAACAGGTGGTAGGTAACTGGGAGAAGAGATCAATGATGAAGTCCTCATAGTCAGTTTCAA
>JACVGT010000017.1 GCA_018992685.1 Theionarchaea archaeon | reverse complement strand
GATGGAGAAAATGCAGGAGGAAGCCACATTGAAAAGGAAGTACGTTTGGGTGATCCTGATGATATCCCTCCCGTACACAGGAAGTTTTTCCTCTGCACATATGGAGTCAGATAACTACGGAAGGATTGCCTTTGTCTCCGATAGGATTGAAATGTTGCAGCGGTCAGCTTGGGAATCACCCAGATGTTGGTTGAAATCAGACTATGTTAGGATTGAAATAGAGTAGGGCTACAGCAGCTCCCACCGTGGCAGTAGTTGAAATCAGACTATGATAGGATTGAAATAAACGCCCGTATCTTGGCGTTTTTCTGATGTCCGGTTGAAATCAGACTATGGTAGGATTGAAATTCATCATTTCTCCTGTGTTCTCGAGAATGAGCTCAAGTTGAAATCAGACTATTGTAGGATTGAAATTTACAACCCACTCCAGCACAGACGGGCAACTGGATAGTTGAAAACAGACTATTGTAGGGCTGAAATGTGCGTGATGAATTGACTTTTGCCAACTCTCGTTACCCACAGTATATTCCCGATTTAATTGTAGTGGTACATTTTCTCATGATTGTCCTCGAAGAAAGCAGTATCAGTTGTCTGCCCATCGTGAACAGATCATGCATGCACCTGACATGATTATTGCAACGGTTGCTATGGCGTGTTCAATCCTGTTGTCAATCAGAGCTACGAGATCCAGGTGAGATTCAATCTGAAGATCACTCATGGGGGGTCTTGAACTTGCGAAATAAAAGATCACAAAGATCAGGAAGAAAACTGCCTCGAATACATACCATTGTTTCTTCTTCATGCTATTCCCTCTTTCCTAGAATCATGGAGATTCCCGTTTATGTTCATCAATCCTAGTCTCTGGATTATCTCATCCATCACATTTCACCTTTTCGTTTTCTAATTGGTTATTTGCGGATCATATATTAAATAGCATTTTGAGGTGGGATCGGATCTCCAGGCTTCCAGCCAGGTGGCATTTCCACCCACTGACCATCAATCTTAACATAATATATTCTGTTTCCATTACTGTCCAATTGCGACTTCCATTGGTAGTCTTGGTTGCTAGGTATTGTCACCCCTCCCCATTGAGTATTGTCCTCATAAGTGACTGTAAGGATGAAACCTCAAGAGTTAGGATCAACTTCATTTTCACTTCCTGAATTCTCCCTCTGTGCTGGTAGCTCTCATATTCTCCCCAAATGTGCGCTTCTCGGTGGGTTCCCCTCCAGCCAGTTGAAATCAGACTATGGTAGGACTGAGATTACGATGTAACTCCAAAGGTCGATAGTAGGATTGAAAGAAAGAAAATATCCTGGAGAGTCCGAAATCCAGGAAAGAACCGATCTTCAGTGTGGGCAGACCCTACGTTACGAGTACCAGAATAGTTCCAGCCAGAATGAGAGCATTGTTGATGACGTGGATGATCATGGGAATGCAGATGCAATGAGTTCTCTCATAGGCGTAGGTTTTTATCATTGCCTGTACGAAAAACAGTGGAATCAAGACCACCTGTACATTGAGGACGGCAAACACCGCAGCGGTCAAGATGATCCCTCGCGAGCTCCCCATTCTCTTTCTCACGACCGGATACAAATACCCGGAAAACAGGATTTCTTCCACAAAGCTTGCAACTACCGCAAGTGAAAGGACTGCCACTGAAAGTACTATTCGCTGGCTCTCTGTTCTGAATCCGAGATCTACACTCACAGCATTAAGGTAGATTGCTCCCCAGGTGATCAGGCCAAAGATCAATCCCACAGCTCCAGAGACCACGAGTTGTCTTCTCCTGATTCGCATGAACCCCAGAGCGTTCTTGAGTTCTTCAGTAGACCTTCTAATCTTGTAGATGAAGTATAACAACCCAACAGGTGCTACCAGCAGGAGCAATGTATACGGTATGATCTTCTTAAATTCCCACAAGGGCTCCCAGTCACTTTCCTCCTTCTTGAGCACTCTAACCAGGTGATAGCAGAAAATCAGGCCCAGAATGAGAGGTATGCTCAAGATGATGACCATCTTCCTCCTGTACGGAAGTGGAGCAGAAAGGGGATAATCGAAAAACTCCTTAATCTTCTGGTACTCGCAGTACAGTGAGATGGGTGGCACGTTATCCCTCCTGAATCCCCTGTTCCCGAGGGCAACCTCTTCAAGAGGTTCTCCTCCGGATATGCTGTCAAGTAGACCTTGAATTCTCGTGTTGCTGTACACATATACGCCTTCATTTCTCACGTTATAGAATATATCAAGGTCTCCATCACCATCCAGATCCTCAAAATCCCGGGATCCCCCAAAGGGAACCTTGATCTGCTTTTCCATTTCTCCTTCAGACCCAAAAATGTACAGATACCGCGGTTCTTTTTCTTCAGGCGTGAAATCCATCTCCATGATGATCTCTATTTTCCCATCTGCATCAATATCGAGAAAATTCGGGGAATCGTAACAATCATCGAAGAGGATTCTCCACCTTTCAGACCTGCCATAGTCTAGTACCTGGAAAAATGAAGGATTAAGACCAGAAGCAGAAAAATGACGACAGTAAGACAAGCAGAGTTCACAGGTTCCATTTCCATCAAGATCTTTGATCTCGCAGGAAAAGTTGGGACCAGTATAGCTCCAGAGCAGATGAAGGCTCTCATCATAGACCAGAACGGCAGCTCTCCCGAAGTCACTCACATCCCCAGCTGTAACAACAAACTCATGTTTGCCGTCGCCATCTACATCTATACTTTCCATTTCTGGCAGAGCAGGTATGTATCTTCCCTCCACACGAAGAGGGACGACAGTTTCTTCAAAGGTGTGGAGGTCTATTTCTGTCATCTTATTAATCTGTACGAGGAAGAGCCGGGTTGTGTCTCCAGCTTTAAGGAGTGCAGGAATTGTGTATTCTGAAACCTCTTTGTGCCAGAGCTCTGTTCCATCAGGGTGGCAGATGCTGCAACAAAAGGTGTACTCTCCAAGGGAGGACGTTGCAGTCTCTCTTACGAATATGAATAGTACTTCAGTATCGCGGTCTTGATAAACACCCCCACTGTAGGAATACTCGTCACCATACACTTCCAGGACGGTCCCATCGTCATCAAGAAATACATTACCTATCACACATTCTTTGTATCCATCTCCATCACTATCCAGGAAGCCACCGTGACTGAAGCGCTTGAACCATGTCCCGTCCCACATGGGGTCAACGGTCATATCATGAGTCCACAGGAGGACACCATCCGTGTCGAAGCACCAGATTCGTCGCAGTCCTACACCGGATGCTCTTTCTTCAGATGTCGAGGTCATGCGCGTTATGAGGAAGACCTCTCTCAGACCGTTGTCATCAATGTCCTTGGAGATATACCACAGGAGAGATCCCTCAAGGGGAACCCTCCAGAGCGTGGTTCCATAAGTGTCCAGAGCGGTAAAGAAGAGAGTACCATCTTCATCTTTCTCTGAATACATGATCTCCTGGAGTCCATCATCAGTAATGTCATCAAAAAATGTTGTTGAAGATGTGCGGGGAGGCCCATCCCAAGCCAGCCTGAACGAGTAGTCCTGAGTGCTCTCGAAAGCAGGCACAATGAGCGGAGGCGAAATCAGGAAAACTAAAAAGAGTATACCCATAATCCTTTTCATGGTTACTCATCCAAGAGAGGATTTTTAAAGGTTTCGCTCCACCAAATGCAACTTATGGAAAAAGTACTGCGGGAAAAAGGAGGTACGCTCCCTCTCCGGGTCTGACGTCCTCTCAGGGGTTGTTCTCACCGGTGGATATTTATGACTTTGGACAGTACCTGCACCTGACGTATCCTTTCTCCTTTCAATCTCACACGGTCACATCACCGTTCTGTGGCCCGTATACAGTCTGTGAGTCATCTCCACGGGAAAGCAGTATCAGAGGAGGGGACTGATGGCGTCCTCACTCTAATCTCTCAGAAAACATGGTCAAAAAAAAAGAAAGAAAAATAGGATTAGTGTCTTCTTCTGATAACAATTGCGGGCAGGAACAGCAACAGGAATGAGAGCAGTGCAATGCTCGACTTGTTCTTAACAGTGACTGTGATCTCATCAGTTGCACTGGGCACTCCGCTTGCGTACCCTTCCACCTTCAGGACGTGGGTTCCATCCTTGACACTCTTGGTGTTCCACCTGCACTCAAAGGGCCTGGTATCATCAGTGGACTTCAACTTGCCGTCGACGTAGAATTCCACGGTGTCAATATCGACACTGGCATCTGCTGTGATGTAGATTGTTCCACTGACTGTGGCTCCGTCCTGTGGGTTGGTTATGGTAATGTAGGTTTCCGGTGGGACGCAGTCCACATAGACAGTTACTGAGTCTTCGTTCGTGAATTCGCCAGCACAGTAGCCCTTTACGGAGATAACCATGTCTGCATCCTCCTTCAGGGGGCAGGGGTCAAAGGAGTATTCGAACGGTGCTGTGGCATCTGTGGACATGAGAACACCATCAACATAGAATTCCACAGTGTCAACGCATCCTTCAATTGATGTGGTGACTGTGATGGGTTGATCCACTTTCTGTCCGTCCACAGGATAGGTAATGGTGACACTGTCTACGGGTATGCATTCTCTCTTTGTCAGACAGGGTGATTCTGGGTCACCCACTAGGTTCCTCTCGTAGAAGCACCACCTGTAGTAGGAGTCAGATGACGCAGAGGATATCATGTAGCTCAGTGCCTGGTTGAGCAGGTCACCGAATTTCTCCTTCCCGTCACTCCAGCACGCTCTGAACTCCATCTCACAGAATTCACCACTCAGAGCACAGGCATCTGTGGTCATGAACCAGCCGTAGTTGTCGTTGTAGATGGCTGCAATAGCGCCATTGTCTGGGTCCATGACATAGGCTTCTGCCAGGCAGTCGTTGTACTCAATCTGTCCGGTGATGCAGGCCACGCTTGTGGTCCAGGGCCAGAAGGTGTTGGTGAGTGAGGCTATGTCGGAGTTGTACCAGCTCACCGTACCCACATCCTTTTCGTAGTTGATGTAGTAAACGGTGGAGTTTCCGTGTCCTATGTGTGCGACTACCAGGGGGTTCTGACCCCACTGACTGATCCATCTGCTCTTGGGAACACCGCCCGTATCTTCTTCAAAGACGTAGTCTACGGAGTAATCACCCGGCAGATAGTCATCACAGTTCCAGGCCAGACATCGGGCATCCGGGACATTGCCCGAAACCACTCTGGACTCGTGGAGCAGCGCTCTCTTGGGTTTCTCTGCCTGTTCATAGGCTATGACCTTGTTCACGAAGTTTCCGGCTTCTGTTACTGTCTCACAAGGTGCTCTTCCTACAGCCACCTCTGGATACCAGTCAATACCATCAGTGATCTCACCCCAGTAGCTGTCATTGTCATCATTGAACGTGCCATCAAGGCACCTGAAGTACATATCAGCCAGCATGTCAGAGTCAACATAGCCACCTGTGGAGATGTAGAACCCTCTGTAGGGAACAGCAGCTATGTCTCCTCCCAGTAAGACGTACTTGGTTCCGTAGTTGGTGTACATGTCGCTTATAAACGTCCTCACTTTCTCTGGGTTGTCTCTTCCAGAGTAGTTGGCAGTAATCCAGGAAACCGTATAGACAGCAGTTCCATTGACAAAACACGCTTTCCAGTCAGCCAGGGTCTGGAACGTTGACTGCATGGTGTCGTTGGTGATGATGATGTATTCATAGGTCTGTAATGGGACAGGTCCACTCTCGTAGGTTTCTGCCATTTCTGGGTTGTCCACCAGGGAGATAACAGCCTGCTCATCTGCGGGCAATCCCCTGTACAGCTTGTTCTTCATACCCGCTCCGAACTGTACCTCAACAGTCAAGGTGGGATAGAACTTCACCGTACCGGACTTCGGCTGGTACTGCACAGGATACAGGATGACGTTCAGTATCTGGAATCCCCTGAACGATTCCACAGAGACCACGGTGAATACCTCATGGGGGTACCAGTTCATGGAGTTGTAGATCTCTTCATTCCTGCTCACAGTCACGGGTGTGCCGCCCAGGGTGCAGGGGGGGTGGCCCCAGGGGAGATCAACACCTGTCTGTACCACGGGTTCACCACACTTTACCTTGACATCCCTCACCAGTGCCTCCTGTGGTAACAGAATTGTGGCAGCCCGGTAGGGGAGGATTGGCTCTCCTGGCAGGGCCTGCATGAAGGTATCTTCCACCATAACCTCGCCGCAGCCGCCCACTGTGGGCTCAAACGTGTAGGTGACACTGAAGGTATCGTCTGTCGAAGAAACTGCAGAAAGACTCAGGCTCAGCAATAGTATCAGAATTGTTGCAGTTGTCTTACCTTTCAATCTTTTCACCTCCTCAGTAGGTTGTGCATACTTTTGGAATTGTCTCTATATAAAGGTTTCGTTCAATAGCAAAGGAATGATCAGAAAAAATCTAACAGAACACAGTAGTGATTATTCAATCTGAACTGCAGCCGGAGGTTTTTTGCACCTAGCTCCTTTGATAGTATTCTCTTCTATATTTCACTAATTCCGAGCGGGAGTCAAGTGAAAAGAGTGGTCGAGGTGGCAGTTCCTGAGCCCGGCTGATAAAAGGTACAGTCCGCCTCCTCTCAAAAACATCAAGCTCATCAAATCACTTAAAAGCAGATAGACCGGGAAAAGTTCCATCGGAAAAATCAATATCTCTCGAGATGTGTATACTACTTTCACCAGTGTGTGCTGCGTCAGGTGATTGAATACGTTTCTGGATCATCATCAAGTATTCTCCTAGCAAATATTAACTTAGGAATAAATGATCACGATAATCTGGATTTGTGAGAATTTTTGCAGATTTAAAACTCGGGTCGAAACCTTTAAGTAGGAATGAGGAGTTTTGTGAGACAAGGAGGAATCAGTGTTGAAAGAATCAATGGTTGTTATGGTAGTGGTGGTTTCCATGGTGGCTGGCTCCCCCACGGATTGGGGAGAGACAAACAATCATGAGGGGTTTGAAAGCATATCCATTAATTTCAGCGGTGGAAAAGTAGGAGATATGGCATTAACCATCCTTCATGAGGCATGTCACGCTATTCTAGGTGATCCTCCTAATGATGAAGCAAGGAATGCAGAGCATCAGTCTATCTATAATGTAGAATATTCATACCTTCTTGCCCTTTCCTGGGTCGGAGTTGAATTCTCCTCAGGCGACATCACGAAGGGTGAAAAGAATTTCGTGATGCATGTGACTCACCTGTGCTTTTACGGGGTTGGATATAATCAGGAGTCTCAAGTTCCACTTTCTGAGATACTCACAAGATGGATACAGGGGTCAGTGCTATGCTAGATACTAAATATCTTTGCACATTCTTTCTTGGAGGACTCTTGATAATAGGCTGCCAGTCCCTCTTTTCTGAGCAACCTGATAACTCTTGGAAGCTCGCCTTCATCTCAGGGAGGGACAGCATTCCACATATTTATATAATGAATGCAGATGGCACCGATCCAACCAATGTAACAAACAATTTCTTCACTAACTCTGGACCTGCCTGGTCCCCAGATGGGACACGAATTGCTTTCACTTCAATGAGAGATGGGAATGAAGACATCTATGTCATGGATGTCAATGGAACCAATGTACAGAGGCTGACTGATAATCCTTTTTACGACTGGAATCCTGCTTGGTCTCCTGACGGTAGAAGAATTGCTTTTGTAAGGGGCCGATACGGTGGTGAGGATATCTATGTCATGAATGCAGACGGGACAGAGCAGATAAATCTGACCCACAGACGAGGCAGTGATTTTGATCCCTGCTGGTCTCCTGATGGAAAGAAGATTGTATTTGTCTCAGGCGGGGATAAGACTCAATCAATATACCTCATGAGTTCAGACGGAACTGATATAGAAAGGCTTGAGAATGAGGATAGTTACGGCTGGGATCCTTCCTGGTCTCCTGATGGCAGTGAAATCATCTTTGCTTCAGTTCGGGATAACGAGAGCGGCATATACACAATGAAAGCTGATGGCAGCAGCATAAGAAGAATCGAAGGTAGCCCTTCTTCAGCTGTGGATCCAGTACTGTCACCAGATGGTACAAAGATACTGTACTCATGGGCAGAAGAAAGAGATTATGATGTTTATCTCATGAATAAGGATGGGACAAGTAAGATAAGGCTTACCAGTGGTCCCGCTGATGATAAAGAACTTGCATGGTCCCCTGACGGCACAAAAATTGCATTCACTGCTTACAGCAACCTGGGCAGCCAGATCTATTCTATGGACCCTGATGGGGAAAACCTGACCAAGTTGAGTACTCATTCTTGTTCACACTTTCATCCTGACTGGTCTCCAGATGGACAGAAGATTGCATTTTCTCTCCAATGTGGCGACTTTTTCCAGGCATATATAATGGATTCTGATGGGAAAAATTACAGAAATATCTCCATTACAGAGTATGATAATGGATGGCCAGCCTGGTCCCCGGATGGAAATGCTATAGCTTCTGCAGGAGGATATATTTGTATTCAGAATGCTGATGGAACTAGTGTCAGAATAATCTTTGACGGGGGTTTTGCCCCTGACTGGTCCCCTGATGGTTCGAAGATTGCTTGCTGTCTACTGGCAGGTGGCATTGTTATGATGAACTCAGATGGGAGTAATGTGAAGGATTTGACTTTTTATGGACGAGATCCTGCCTGGTCCCCTGACAGCTCGAAGATTGCATTCGATTCAGATTGGGAAGGGAATAGGGATATCTATGTGATGGATTCAGATGGGAAGACAGTGGAGAAGCTCACTGAGAATTCTGCCAATAACTGGTATCCTGTCTGGTCACCGGATGGGACGAAAATTGCCTTCACATCGGATAGGGATGGCAATGAGGAGATCTATGTCATGAATGCTGATGGTACCGATCAGATGAATATAACCAACAATCCCGCTGACGACAGGGAGCCTGACTGGTGCTGTCAGACCTTTCCGCAGTCAGTAGAATCGATTCAACCCGGAAAGGACATTCAAGCTCCGCCTTCTCCTGAGAAACCATTGTCACAGTGGGTTTTGATTATTCTCATTACTTCACTGGTGGTAGTTGTGGCTGTCTTCATTGGCAGAAAAATCATCGTAAAAAGAAAATGAGACACTAACTTAAAAAAGTAAGGAGTCCCATCATGGACTGCTTCGGT
>JACVGT010000033.1 GCA_018992685.1 Theionarchaea archaeon | reverse complement strand
GAGTGGGTTGTGTGCAGCCGGAGTTCTTCTCTGGCTTCATCGCACACAACAGTATTCTCAATCATTTCTGCTGTGGATGGACCAGTGTCAACCTCATGCAACTCATTAAAGTCCCTCTGAATGTCAGGGCTGCTGCCTTGGCCAGATGATTGCTTTGCATCTGCCGTATCGACAATCTCTCGAATTATCTCTTTCATTTCCAGATATAGAGGCATCACACCTGTCAGGCGGCTCTTGACGGCTAAGACACCTGCAAGGTTTCGATCCACGTCAATCCACGGTGAGAACCCAAATGCGCCTTGCGAACTTGCTTCTTTAATGGCGCCTGTTTCATCAATGACCTCACGCCAGCAGCCAATCCCATATCGGACCTCTTGAGCCACAGGCGGCGGATGTTTGTACTGCTGCCATGGACTGTACACAATGGGGACACCAAACGTCTGATCCTTTAACATCTCATGTACTGCATCTGAGGAGAGAACCTGATGACCATTGTATCTCCCCTCTGCCAGCAACATCTGCAGGAATCTGGCGTATTGATGCGCTGAGGTCTGAATACTCCCCGCAATCCGGGGGTTCCTGGTAGGTCCCAGTCCATCAAAATCAGTTTCATTCATGTCTAATGGATATGCAATCTTTTCTTCAAAGAGATCAAACCAGTCTTCACCGCTGGCCACTTCAGCAATTCTCCCGGCCACCTGCATAGACAATCCACCATAGTAAAGTTGGGTGCCAGGATCTGCCAATAATTCGACCTGAGCAATCATATCAACGCTTTCCGCCAGCGTAATGGACCTGTTTCCCAAAATGTCATCAGAACCCGGAATCCCTGTGCTGGAATAGTGACCAGGTAAGCCCGATGTATGAGAAAATAACTGCCTCACAGTCATCTCTCCATGGTTACCTGTGTACTTCGGAAGGTAGTCTGATGCTCTGTCATCCAATGAAAGCATCCCCTCATCCACCAGCGCCATGATAACACCTGCAGATAACCACTTGGAAGCTGAAGCAATGGGCATCACCGTGTCGCTGGTGACTCCTGCAAATCCCTTGTCATAAATGATGTTCCCATCTCGAACCAGTATGAGAGCCATTCCGTGATGTTCTGATGCCTTCCGGGCTAGGTACCTATCAAGAAGAGTAAAGTCATACCCTGATGCGGCGGATTCCTCTACAATAGGGGGATTTCCCTGTGTAATACACAGAGAAACCATGAGAGGAAGTATCACAACTATACCTCGGTTCATACTGGGTGATCCACCTTGGTTGATAAATAGATTTTGAAACATTCTGATGTAACAAAGGTACCTCCATCAAGAAAAATCCTTGTTCAGATTGTCGAAGGAGTCAAAATAGCTGACCACCATTATCTTATTTGTGGAATCCTGTTCACTTATTCGCTTCGATCCAGTCATTTGCAACCTGCTCCAAGATCTGCATAGGCATTGGACCATGGCCTAAGATCATGTTGTGGAATTCCTTAATGTCAAACTTGTCACCAAGTTGATCCATTGCTCGCTGGCGCAACTCCAGGATTTTGAGCATGCCAATATTGTACCCGCAGGCCTGTCCAGGTATAGCAATGATCTGCGCTAGTCGGCTTTGGCTGTACTGTGAACCTGTTGCCTCCTCAAGGTAGTCAATAGCTTGGCTGACAGTCCATCCTTTGGCGTGGATACCCGTGTCAACTACCAGGCGGGCAGTACGATGGAGACGGAGCCTCAGCCGCCCCAGGTTACCCAGGGAGTCATTCCTGTAGAGTCCCATTTCCGAGGCCAGCCCTTCAGCATATAAAGCCCAGCCCTCAGTATATGCCTCAAAGGGCACCTGCTGCCTGTAAAAATTATAAATGATGTCTCTTCTGAAGCTGGTGGGCAGGTCCAATTCCGAGGCGAGGGCAATCTGTACATGATGCCCCGGGATGGTTTCATGATGGACCAAAACAGTGGGGTTGTAGAAAATGAATTGTGCCGAGTTGGCCAGGTTAGCAACCATCTGGCCAGGGCCTGAGCCATCTCTAGGTGGTTCCTGGTAGTAGGCAGGCGGGGCCTCGGGATCGTAGGTAACGATCACCTTCGCTTTCGGGCGCAAGTCAAAATAGTCTTCCATGGCTTCATCAGCTTCTGCGATGAGCCTCTCATATTCCGTCTTCAAGGCTTCCCCGTGAAGATAATCAGTGTCTGTAGAAAAGAGTTGATCCAGTTCAGCCATACTCACATCTTCTGGGTAGCCCATTTCGACGGCAACTGCGCGCATCTCTTCCTGAACGCGCGTCACCTCGACCAGCCCCAGTTCATGGATTTGATCTGGGCTGTAATCTGTGCCAGTCCAGTAACGCAAAATGTAGGTGTAGTACGCCTCGCCTCCTGGTAACGTGCCCACGCCAGGTGCATCACTTGCAATACTTTCCAGATAAATAAGATAGTCCCTCAACTCAATGAAAGCCGGGATGAAAACCTGCTCGATTTCAGCCAAAGCAGTATAGAGCAGTGCGTATTCCTGCTCGTCAGTGATATTAATTTTTTCAAGCTTCTCGCGAAAAGAAGTGTACAGGTAGGTAGCCTCCGCATCAAATGCGCCATCTTCCCGTTCTTGAATACAGATATCAACGAGACTAATAGACCTCTGCACCAAGAACTTCGGCGGAATAACTCCCGCTTGCTCTCGCAAAGTCAACTGTTCCAGCAGCTGTTCCATCCAGGTGTCTATTTGAGACAACCGTGTGACATAGGTTCTGGCGTCCTGCAAACTGTTCATGGGTAGAGAGTCGAACAGAGAATAAACGAGCCAGTACTGTGTATCCCACAGGCCCATAGAATTGATGGGATACCCGCAGTACATAAACTCGTGTCCGCGCACCAGGTCGTCGAGATACCATTCATAAATGTCGTAGGATAGTTTCTGTTCAGAAGATAGAGAGCTGCGGTCGTAACCCCGCAGCAGGCCCAAAATACCCGACTCCAGCTGCTGGGTCTCGCGGATGTAGGAGTCTGATAAAGTGGTGAATTGGTCATACCCCTCAACACCATACTCGTCGGCGAGTCCGTTGTAGATGAGTGTATCAGGATCTCTCAGCTGCAGGTACCGGAAGGATTCCTCAAAGAACTCATCGATAGGCAGCCCTTCCAATTGAGCTACAATGTCAGCCACGGAAGACACCTGTTCAGGAGCTGGGTTCGTACCCTGCCCAATACATCCCGTTAACATGAATATTGAAATGCATGCGGCAATCTTATGAACAAGGGTTCTGGAGACCAATCTTTTTCTATTACCATGGGTTGGAACGGTTTTCATGGCTGCATCTCCTCACTGTTCTGCTACCTCATACATACTATATATGGTAGTAGTTGTTACTAACGTAGAACCTCCTTAAGTACCTTTCCATTAATGCGCTTCGCCACGCTCTCAGGGTAACTAGATGGAAAGAAAAAGGCTAGTGTCCCGAGAAATTCGAACCTTGTCCACCTTCCCTCACTGCAGTTACTTTGGTTTCTTCTATGGTAAATCTGGTGTCTACAAACTGCTGGCAGACCCAGATACTGGTTCTGGTGTGGTTACTGATCTGAGATACGGTAACCTTTCCTCCTGCCAGGGCCAGATATGGAACAATCTGATCTCCCATGTGAACATCAAGAGCAGCTTTTGAGTCAATTTCCTCTTGCAAGAACCCTGCTACCTCTCTACCCACCGTCTCTGCAGGTTTTCCCCTTTCTCCCAGAGAATCTGCTCCCAGTACAGAATATTCACAAAAAGCCACTCCACAGAGTGATGAACCAGGGTTCAGTGTATCTACATACCTGGCATTCCCCACAACATGACCGGAAACTCCCTTTTCGAATGCCTCGTACTGCCGTTCTGCTACTCTGGCATTCTCTAGGAAAGAGGAAGCAATACTTACCACCTCAAGAGTCTTCACTGGACCTCTCTCTGTGAGATTCAATCCACTCTTCTGACTCCAGGGATGAATTACTGCTGTAACCCTGCCTCCTCCTTTTGGATAGAACCCATACTTATTCACATTCACTTGAACATGAGCATTCATTTTTTCCAGGATACTGCAGAATACCTTCTCAAAATAAGCCATAGAAGGGCTCCACTTCACATCTGTTCCTCCTGTGATAGTTAATTTGACAGGCTCATTTGAAAAGAGACAGATAGGGGTCAAGACCTGCAGGATCAACGTTATGGATCCAGCAGTCCCGATCTCGATGGTGTACTCACCACCTGAAATATCATGAGGAATGAATTCTATCCATGTTGATCCACTGTGAACCCCTTTTGTGTCAGCGCTACATATCTCTGCAGCTGCCTTTATCCCCATCAAGTGCTGGGGTTTCAATCCAGGACTGGGACGGTTTGCTCTGATGTTAGTAATCCTGCAGGGGATTCCTGTGACAGCAGATAAAGCCACAGCAGTCCTGAGAATCTGTCCTCCACCTTCACCATGGCTACCATCAATTTCAAGCATGCATTGACAACTTCATTGACATATAAAATGTTGTTCACAGTACCATGATCGCTCCTCCCACACGGATGCCAAGTTCTCTCACGTACTGAATGCTCCGTGAACTGCATTGCATAACCCTCATGAAGATGCAGCCTTTTTCACCACAGCCTGATTCATGTCGAGGGTTTTCCATTCAATATCGTAGCCCAAGGCTTTCAAGACTTTTTCATCCAGGTTGTACTCTTTCAGAACTTCTCTAACGGATGGCAGCCGCATATCATCCAGAGTTGCCACTTTCACTTTGAGGCTCTCCAGTACACTCTTTTTCACAAACATATCTCCCACTACTTCTCCTTCTTCACTGTTTTCCAGGACACGTTTTACTGCCTCTATTCCCACGTTCTGAGAGCGGGCAATGTCCTCCAGAGAAACAATCTCACCAGTTAATTCAATCTTTCCTTCTGAAACCCTTTCCCCCTCTTCTCTCATCTGTTCCTCTTCAATGCATCTGATCTTGTCCAAAATCGGTTTCATGGGGACCTGTTTATCATAGAAGACTACATTGACATTTTCCTTCTGAAAATCCTTCTTTGCGCACTGCAGTTCCTTACTAACACAGAGAATAATCTCCTCCTCTAGTGCTTTCACCTTCTCAGTCTTCTTTTCCAGGTATTCTGGTGTCCAGAAGCCCACGATCTCTACATAACACTTCTTTCCCCTCCTTTCCACACTGAAGTCAGGAATCATCACCGTAGCCCCCGTTTGCAGGATGGTGGGCTCCCTCTTGATGTCCCAGTCTTTCCTCAAAGAAGAAAACCGTTTCAAGAAGTCTTCTTCCACAGCGCTATCAAAGTGTTCAACCAGTTCCAGAGTATCAGGAAACAACTTCTGCTTGCTATCTGAAAGCTCAAATATGTAAATCCGGGGTTCTCCTGCTACAGTGGTCTCTATCTGGGCTCTGATCTTCCATGAAGGTGCTCTCATAATATGAGGGAGCAATTTAGCCAGAGCAGTTCCATATTTCTTAGTTTTCCTGAACAGAGAGGCAGGACCAGTTACCGTGACAACAAAGGGGTCCTGTTCTGAATCCACCTCGTACATTAACCCCAGGTACTTGATCATCCTGAAGATGTTCTGATAGTTCCCCGAGGATGAAAACTGCAGAGATATGGCATCAAATAGGAGAGTTTGGGTCAGGGAAAGGTTGTAAGACGTAATCAGGTCACCAGCAGGAATGTCCTCAACAGCTGATACCCTATGAAATTCCTCCCGATCTGCCCAGAAACTGCTTTCTATGTCCTCCATCGAGACCGAGAACTTGAGGGCAGCTTCTTCCAGTGCGAGAGATCGTTCCTTTCTGTTGGTTGTGATCCCTCTCTCATACAAGAAGGTGCGTACTGCCCTGGGATCTGCCGCATACAATGAGCTAAAGGTGGTTCGCCTCCGCATGAGCTCCGACAGCCCTCTCACCACCCGGAAGTTGCTGTGGGTTTCCAGAGAGGATGTCTCCTCATCAATTTCTCCTTTGGTCTTTCCTTCTCTGTAGAGGGAGATTATCCTGGTTGCCAGCAGTAACTCGTCAGGATGAAGATACACGGGAGTTATATACGGTTTCCGCTTTCTGGTGACAAGTAAATCCTTGGAAAACATGCTCCCACCCGACTATCGTGACCTCCTGGCAGACGTCTGGATCTCTGCAGTGCCTCGTGAGATCACCTCGTACAGGATAGCTTTCTTGTCTGTCGGTCGCAGAATCCTGCCCAGCCGCTGCGTGTATTCTCTGACACTTCCTGTCCCACTCAGGATGATACCTACACTTGCTTCAGGGACATCAATTCCCTCATCCAGAACCTGTGAACTTACAATGACTGTATACTTCCCTTTCTTAAATTTGTTCAAAATCTCTTTCCGTTCATTCTTTTCCGTCTTATGGGTTATACAAGGGATAAAGAACTCTTTTGAAATATGGTACACCAGATCGTTATACCGTGTGAAGATAATGATTCTATCAGTTCTGTGTCTCTCCAGCAATTCCTGCAGCCTCTCTAGTTTTGATTGAGAGTTATAAGCGATTCTTCTGGCTTCATTTCGAGCCTTCACTGCCCGCCATGCACGGGGATCATACCCACTCCTGTACACCACTTTCTGAAAATCTTCCGGGGTTCTCATCCGGATATGACTGGCCTGAAGGTAGTTCCTGAATATCGTAATATTTTCAGCGTATTTTTCCTGCTCTTCGGGCGACATATCCACCTTAATTTTCCGTATCTCAAATTCAGATAGGTGAGTTCCTGCCAGCTGGTGGGGATGTACTTCATAAACCTTCCCTCCTACAAGACGGGGCAGCATATAATGCTGGCCGTCCTCCCTCTCATAGGTGGCAGTCAATCCAAGGCGATAGGGGGCTGCACACAACTCTGCAATGTGCCGGTACCCTTCTGAGGGAAGGTGGTGAACCTCATCAAATACGACTAGTCTGAACCTGTTTCCCAGATGATCAATATTGATGTAGGCAGAATCATACGTGGTGACAGTTATGGCCTTCAATGTCTTTGTTCGTCCCGTATACTCTCCCACTTCCACATCTTCTGAAGATACACGTGTAATAGTCTCTTTCCACTGATCAACAAGATCCAGCGTAGGGACAACAATTAATGTGGCACAATTTGCAGCTTCCATAGCCTTGAGGGCAGCATATGTCTTCCCAGCACCAGTAGGGAGTATGATGACTCCTCTCTTATCTTTCAGCCACCTTGACAACGCTTCCTGCTGGTAATCCCGCAACTCCACTGAGAATGCCAGCTCAGGACAGGGAACCAGATCTAAAACAGAATCGATGTACTCAATAGCTGATTGCTTAAGATAAGTGGTAATCTCTCTGTAGTACAAGGCCTGAGCCCGGTATGTCCTTGATCTCTCATCCCACGCAGTATTGGGAAGGTGGTAGTCTCCCTGAATCTGGATAGTCCCCTTGTAAAACTGGAGAATCATTGCGCCTGCTTGGATGCATCACTTATATTCTTTTGGTGTTCACTCTTGTCAGGTTAAAGGTTCTAACCCAGGATGTCCAGTATCCCCACGAGTCATATCCTGAATTATCCACCGGGTCTCGAATTGGATATTCAGGGAAATTACTTGATTTCACTAATTCGGTGTGGTCCTTCGGAGGCCTCGATCAGGAATCTGTGATTTCGGATTCTGCTAGAGAGTACCTTGGAAGCTCCCTACGAGAACTGAACTGACCGAGGTATTTAACTAAAACAATTTCAGGGTAGGGTCTCCATACATCACCAGAGAAGCCCAAACCAGGTTTCTCTCCCTGTGATTCTCCCTCGCCCTCCTTAAGGCTTCTCCGATTTGGTACTGAAGACATAGATCGTAGAAGTCCGAGGCAATTTCAGCCGCTGAATCGTCATGCACTGGGTGAAGAGTGCCAACGTATGCCATGGCACCTCCCAGGAGAAAAGCCTGAGCGAGGTCTTCTGACTTGCATCCGTTCACAAAGACCACGGGGATCCCTGAGACACATGCTCTCACCGACTCAGGGTGCATGATACCGTCAGAGAGGACGAGACCATTCTCTACATGACCAGCAAAATGAATAATGTCAAACCCTGTATTCAATAAGGAGGTTACATCCTGTATGGTAGCATCGCTCCCTTCAATGTATACTGTCTCCATCTTTTGGTTCAATCTGCCATAGACAATCCGGCATTCTTTCCTTGCATCTGGCAGTGTTCCACTGGGATCGCAAATGACGAGCGCTCTTTTTCCATTGGTTTTCCTCTGACGGACAGTCACTGATTCACTGGCAACGATTCTTCTTGATACGGCATATTTCGAGGCAAAGAACGTATGAGAGAACATGAGCTCCCAAGGAATCTCAGTGTCCTCCACCTCCAGTAGCAAGAATTTGGCTCTCAGAATATCAGAAAAGTCTTGAGGAATAAATCGTGAAAATATGGCTCCTCCAATTTCTGCCAGAACGTCTTCTGCATAATCAATGGGTACTTCCTGTTCATCTGTGGATGAAAACTGACTTATTACTCTGACTACGAATTCTGCCTTCTTTACGAGCTCTTTCTTCATTGCTGGTGAGAGTTCAACTATTCTGGACTCTTTTACCGGTCGAAACTTCTCGCCAATGCTTTCAGCGGATACCCTGTAAGATCCATCTGATCTCATAATAGAGAGCACCAGCACGTCCTTGTGACCAGAGAGTATGGATGCAATTGTCCTTGAAAATCCGATGACTTTCCTGCGTAGAATGATGACTACAGAACCAATGAGAAAAGGTGTGGTAAATGTTGCGAATGTTCGAAGATAATTCTCATGAGCGGCATGGACTTCCAATAGTCCGAGAAGAACAGGAAGACTGAGAAGGAGGCCTCCTTCGGCCATATTAGACCATCTTCTTCTTAGCCATGAACGGGTCATGAATGCACAAAGTCCTATATCAGATACGACCAGAAGGATTAACCCTATTCGTATATCTAGCTTGAAGACTGTTTCAGATAGTTCTCCTATTTTCTCTCCATCCTCCAGCTCCGTGTATATTTCAAGTGCATTCTTGTAGTGGATTCTGGAACTTATGTAATTCTTACCCTCGAAAGCAGACTGTCCCAGTATTTCATTGGCATTGGCTTCCTCTGAGAGGGTTCGCTCTGTAATTTCCCATAAGGGGCAGGGCCCTGATGCATTATCATATTGATGTGAGTAAACATGCATCGTATCGCTCAAGAGTATGAGATCGTTCTTGCATCCGAATAGGGCGGTGACAAGAGAATAGATCCTCTTTTCAACCCCTGGAAAAGATGTCGTCCATTCAATATCAAGAGCTCTATCCAAGATGTACACTCTTTCATCATTTGAGGACAAAATGATTTCTTTTTCGCCATCGGCATCAATATCATTAATGATAGCCGAAGTGAGCCTCGTCATGTTCATTTCAATATTTCGACTGCAGTTTAGATTCAAGAGAGAATCGTAGATGATAATATTTCCGTCAGATGTAAAGACAAGAATCTCCTTTTTTCCATCGTCGTCAAGATCGGAAATGCCGCCCAGAAAGACTGAATGCTGGAACACGTTGTCTTCTCCGCATACGTAGTCACCATCTTTGTCAAGAACAAATAACTTCCCCCATGTATCGTCAAAATACCAGCCACAACACACAATCTCATTACTACCATCATCATCAAGATCAGCAGCATCGATCCAAGCCCTCGTGTAGCCCTCCCCGACCTCTCTAATCCATAATTCGTTTCCCTGCGAATCAACGGCTGCTACATATGCATGGCAATCATCAGTATTCCCTACGCTTCTTCCATTGCAGGGTGCATTTGATCCGATGAGAATTTCCAAATCCTCATCCCCGTCAAGGTCAACGAGTGTGGCCGTTACGACTATAGGCGCATACGGGTAGAACCATTCATCTGAGAATGTGGGATACTCAAAAACGTAGATTCCTCGAGGGATCATCACATATGCAGCTGATAAAACACAGATTACTTCTATTCTTCCGTCATCGTCAATGTCAAATGCTGCAAAAGGTGAAATATTGATTCCAACTGTAGGTTGGCTCCACCATTGATTGAAGAATTCGTGTTGGGCGAGAAATTCGCCTTTCCCACTGTAAAATTCCAGACTCATTCGTCCATCTGAATGACTAATTATGATTTCAGGTATCAAGTCTCCTGTAACATCCAAGAGTCGCTGTAATTGTGGCTCACTCGCAAAGTCAATTTCGGATAGGATTCTTCCAACTTTGTCAGTCACGACAATCTTTTTGCCGGACTCGATGATTATCTCATTTTCCCCATCACCGTCAATATCCCCTATTTGAAATCTATTTGGCCTTTCTATCGCACTTAACAGACTTGCTTTTTCTACGAGGGTGTCACTAAGTGGAAGGGATTTTCGTGAGGAGTACCTATATTCTCTGGTGAACCTGTAAGTATTATCATACAACTCGTAGAATACTACTTCATCAGTCGTGACACACCAGAGATACTGCCCATTGCGGGAGAGATGAATTTCATTCAATTCTCCTGGAACAGAGATTCCCTGAAGAGTCTTTCCAGAATGATCCAAAATGTCGAGCCTGCTGCCCGTGACTGCAATGATTTTGTCATCGCTGGATATGCAAACAGGGCCAGAGAATTCCTCAGATTTCCTCTGCCACACTATTCTGCCATCTGTTCTTAGGAGGGCGATTAGTCCATTTTCGATTCCACACAAGACATTGGTACCATCGGCACTGATCTCGATATCTTCTACTCTTCCTGGGGTTTGACAGCTAGTGATGTAGTTCAGATCAGAATCGAAAACAAAGATAGAACCATTCCAAGTTCCACAAACGACAATCTCCCCGTTGTCAGAAATAGCGAGGGCAGTTATCTTCTCTCCATCAAATTCCCTGCTCCGCCATGTACCCTCGGTATTCTTGGACAGATGAAGAAAGGTTTCCGTAGCTGCAACTGCCACCTCCCCAAGTGATGAGATCGCTGTAGTCTTAACCTGGTCCTCTTTTGTGCAGGTTTCCAAAGAAGCGCACACGTATAGTTCTTTTGCCAGGGTGGATTGGAGGAATAGGTAGATCTGTCTTTGTGTCCCTACTATGATACCCTCCCCATCATCTGACATTGAAACTGAAGTAACAGGAGTTCTGTCATTGAAATCTATCTGTGGCTCACCTTTCAGCGTAGACAGGTAGTAACCTATAGTTGTTCCAATGAAGAACGTTCCGTTTTCCGAAATGCCAAGAACAGTGATCTTGCTTGTGACCTGATCAGTTCTCAGAACGTTCCCGAATTTGTCAAAAACATAGAAATATCCTTCCTGAGTCCCTATAATTACGTATTCACCGTTTCTTGACATTGCTGAAGCTGTTATTCCTTCAATGTGATAACTCCAGGCAGAAGCAGTTGCTCTCGATAGTGGAATAAAAGTTATCCACATACATATCCCAATTAGTACCACCAATGTGCACTTCTTCTCAACTAATCTCCACATTCTCCGAGGCATTTAAGCTTTCTTAACCTTATAAGTATTTAAGTCTTTCCATGTTTGATTCGACTGGCAAGAGCAGACATAAAAGGAAACTCTCAACCAAGGAGTTCTTTCAGGAAAACTGTAGCGTACTCACCTTTTGGGAGAAAAAACTCAATTTTAGTTCCTCCTTCCTCACATGTGTATGAGATATCCTGCGCTTTTCCTGCAATTTCTCTGTATGTCCCTCTGCTGGCCAAAGAAGGAAATTCCCTCAGTCGAAAATCCTCTTTTACAATGCCTTCTTCTTCCAGAATTTCCCGGGTGATCTCTTTCATCCTCCCTCGTGCCTGGGTCTTGTACCCAACAATGGGAGCAGCAGCACATAGCCCTCGTTCTGCAATCTTGTCCATATTGTGTTCTCCCGCAATGGTGACAACTCTCCGGGTGCCAACCCAGTCAACCACCACATCTCCCGGCTCAACCTCAGTAACTGGAACTGCTTTTGATCTCCTTCTTACAATTTCATTAAAGATATAAGCCTGATACGCGTGGATAAAAAGGGTGTTCAACCGTCGAGGCAGAGCTTCAAATGCCTTCTTCGCTCCCTTACCAATATTCTCCAGCATGGCCCGTTCATACCTCAGTGAGAATGGATATTCCCTTCTTGCTCTCTCAAAATCATGCGTTTCCCACAGCTCTTTTCGCACCTCGAAATATCTCTCTTTTTCAAACGGTTTTGCCAAAAAGATAAGAGCAGCCTTATCCAGGTCCCCCTTCACCAGTTCTCTGCCCACTTCATGGGTTATGGGCCGTACTTCACCAAATCGCTGCGGTCCAAAATAATTGGGAAACCCTTTTCGAATTCTTTCCACATCGTCTGGTGACAAGAAAGCATCTCTCACCATGATGATAAATCGATTTCCTCTATGATCTCCAAGCCGTATGCGATCCCCCCATTCAATATCAATGATTGAAACCCGCGGTATCTTCACCGATTCCAGCTGCTCCAAATCCGCTCCTGACACAGATATCTTCTGTCGGGTCACTGCCTGCCTGTCCTTCAATCCAGCAAACCCAATCCGCTTCTGAGATATTCCAAGCTTCCTGGCCAGAACTTTTATCGCCCCTATGGTATCCCAGTCTGTCTTCTCCAGTGTACAGACCAGACACTCATTCTCGGTATGGGTTATTTCAATGACCTCTTCCACCACGAAATCTTCTGGCTTCTCCTTAATCTTCAACAGGTTCCACCTCTAGGACAATGCCCTCTCTGCGCAGGACTCGCACCTTTTCTCCTTTTTTGATGGGACTAGAAGTCTGCGCATTCCAGATTTCTCCTCTCACCTTTATCTTACCAGTATCAGATATATCAGTCAGGGCCTTTCCTTCTGCTCCTTCAATACTGATAATTCTCGCAGGCATTCCCAGTACTTTCACATTCATGTGGTATACATAAGCCCCCCAAACCGCAATAACAATGAGAGCAGGGACAATCAGCCATGCGATCTCAAGATAGAGGAGTACTACTGCAGCCACGAGAATATAAATCGCACTGAAGGCCCCTACTCTGACTGCAATCTCTTTTCTGTCAGCCATTCCCTCATTTCCCATTGAACACCACCTCCAACACCTGACGTAGATCGCCAGGCTCTTCCACCAGGAGGGTGCTCATTCCCACTGCCGAAGCACCTTCAATATCATTGATCCTGTCATCACCAACGTGCAGAGTCTCACTAGGAGAAACCTCCAATTCTCTGGAAGCCACTTCGAATATCTTGGGATGAGGTTTCAGATATCCCACCTCATTGGAGAACAATCCGACATCAAAAAACGACCAGATCCCCAGGTCTGATAGGGCTTTTCGAATTACGCCTCCCGGGGTTATCCCTGTGTTGGAGATGAGGCCTACTCTGGCCACTGATTTCACCTTGGTGAGAACCTCGCGAGAATGAGGGTTGAGAGGAGGCAGCATGTGCAAGATGGCCTCGGTGTAGGCAGGTTCCAGGTCACTGTCAACTTTCAGAAATGACTGGAGCAGCCTGATATGCTCAGACGTGGGAACATCTCTCATGGTTTTGCGAGTCCTTTCAATTCCAGACCGTGCATATTCCATGGCTTTCCTGATATCTTCTCTGCTGGAAAGCCCTTCCAGGGTACCATACAGAAGATCTTCTCTCTTACGTGTAAGCTCTTTCTCGTACTGTAAGGAATCCAGTATCAAGGTACCCCACAGATCGAAAGTTACTGCCTTAATCATCATGTCCCCATGCTCCTATAGAATAAAAGGGTTGTGTACCGCAATCACCTGTAATATCACCAGACATGGGTGACACTTTTGACACCACACATAGGTAACACTTCTTATAAGTCTCATGGCAACCGCTCCTCATATCTCGCGTGAGGCGTTGCACCGTTGATGCCCATGTGAGACCTTTCGTGATTGTAGTAG
>JACVGT010000020.1 GCA_018992685.1 Theionarchaea archaeon | reverse complement strand
CTACTACAATCACGAAAGGTCTCACATGGGCATCAACGGTGCAACGCCTCACGCGAGATATGAGGAGCGGTTGCCATGAGACTTATAAGAAGTGTTACCTATGTGTGGTGTCAAAAGTGTCACCCATGTCTGGTGATATTACATCGGTTGCTGACGCGCTCTTTGGGCACATTTTTATGAGCCCCTACCCTGAAAGTATCTCCTGTGTCCTGCCCCATGCCAAGCCGGTGAACCTTCAAGGTGACAACCTTGCATCCCTGTCTGACTCCTGTCATCCTCTCACCCCCTGAACCCACAATCACCTTTTAAAACATGGAGGAGCATATGTGCCCATGGATAGCGACGCTTCCGTCATCTCACTGTTTCATCCCGCAGTCAGGGCATGGGTCTCCTCGTCCTTTCATTCCCTGACAGAACCCCAGAGACTAGCCTTCCCCCTGCTCAAAGACGATCAGAACATCCTCCTCCTTTCTCCCACAGGAAGTGGAAAAACACTGGCAGGGTTTCTGGTTTCTATCGACTATCTGGTCTCCGAAGCAGAAAAGGCCCAGCTTGAGGACATGGTCTACGTCATATATGTATCCCCCCTGCGGGCCTTGTCCAATGACATACAGAAGAACTTGATGATTCCCCTGGAGGGGATCAAGAAGGAAGCTCCGTTTGCAGATATTCGTGTGGTTGTCCGGACAGGAGATACCTCATCCTACAGAAGATCAAAAATGCTCAAAACTCCCCCTCACATTCTCATTACCACTCCCGAGACCCTGCAAATCATCTTGAATGCTCCCAAATTCAGAGAAAAATTGACCAAGGTCAAATACGTGATCATAGATGAAATTCACGACGTATGCAATACCAAGAGGGGTGTATCTCTCTCATTATCACTGGAACGCCTCCAGAATATTGCCGGCCCCTTTGTAAGGATTGGACTTTCGGCCACCCAGGCACCAGTAGAAGAGATTGGAAAATTCCTTGTGGGGACGAACCGTTCCTGTCATGTTCTCATAGCTGAAAAGGAAAAAAAGTATGATCTCTCCATCGTGAAGCCTGCCTCACTTTCTTCTCTTTCCTTGGAGAAGTCAATAGACGAAAGCTATGATATCCTCAAAGAACTCATTGAATCACACAATGTTACCATTGTTTTCACCAATACACGTTCCCGGACAGAACGAATTGTCTACCAGTTGAAGAACCGCGAATTGTACTCGGTGGCAGCTCACCACGGGAGCATGGGTAAGGAAACCCGGCAGGAAATTGAGCACCTGTTGAAGAAAGGTTCCATCCAATCCGTCATTACCTCCACATCCCTGGAATTAGGCATAGATGTGGGGGATGTAGATTTGGTGGTCCAGCTGGGCTCTCCTAAGAATACTGCGAAGCTCATGCAGCGGGTGGGGAGGGCAGGACATGGGAGGGATGCCGTCTCCAAGGGGGTGTTGATTGCTCAGGACAGAGATGAACTGGTGGAACTGGAGATTCTCAAGAGAAAGGCCCTGTCTTATAGGCTGGAGCCCGTGGAAATCCCCCACAACTGTCTTGATGTCCTGGCCCAGCATCTCATTGGCATGAGCCTGGAACAGGTGTGGGATAGTAACGAAGCATACAGGGTCATCCGGGGTTCCTATTGTTTTTCTGACCTGGGATACGAGGATTTTCTCACTGTTCTGGAATACCTGGGGGGGTACTACGCAGATTTGGAGGAAAAACATGTGTACAGGAAGTTGTGGTTTGATGGCCAGAATTTCGGGAGAGTAAAGAGTTCTCTCTACCTCTACTTTTTGAACTGCGGGACTATCCCGTCACAGGCCACCTTCACCGTGGCTCTTGATGGCATTCCTCTGGGTACCCTATCAGAACACTTTGTCTCCCACCTGAAGGCCAAGGACATATTCGTTCTGGGAGGACGTTCTCTGGAATTTATCAGGACTGAAGGAATGTATGTGGTGGTGAAAGATGCCCTGGGAGGAAAGCCCACTGTTCCCTCCTGGAGGGGAGAAGCACTCTCGCGTTCATATGAATTTGGGGCTGATCTCTCAGACTTTAGAAAAGAGGTATTGCTCTGTGGAGGGGCTGATCCTGATATCCAGCAGTACATCGAGGAACAGAAGAAAGCCACAGGAATCATGCCCACGGCAGACGTACTCTTTGTGGAACGATACATAGATGGGGACCACACCTACCACCTGATCTTTCACAGTCCCTTTGGAAGACGAGTCAATGAAGCCCTGGCCAGAGGGTATGGGCAGAAATTGTCCTGCCTGGATTTTACGGTGACTGACAATGGGTTCATGCTCAATTCGAGGAAATCCCTCAATTTCTCCCCAGATATACTACGAAGTGAGGAATTCCTTGAAGTCATTAGAGCCTCTGTATGGGGAACAGAACTCTTCTGTCAGCGATTCAGACACTGTGCAGAACGAGGGTTCCTCCTCCTGAAACGGTACAAAGGGAAGTCTGTCACTCCCCGTACCCAGTACTTCAGGGCCCGTTCGTTGCTGAAAGAGCTGCCTTTCGACTTCCCTCTGGTTAAAGAGACCTTCAATGAAGTGCTGTATTCCGCCCTGGATTGTAACCACGCACTGGAGGTTCTCAGGAAAACTGAAAATGGGGAAATCGAGGTGGTGGTATCTGAATACACCACCATTCCATCACCCTTTGCCCTATCCATTGTCATGACAGGAGCCCAGGATGTGATCACCCTGAAAGACCGCAGCGAATTCCTGCAGCACATGCAGAAGGCAGTTACAGAGAGAATTATCGAAAAGACTCCTGCTTTTTCTCTCTCAGCAGTGGAAGAGTATTTTGCAGAACGGATACAAGACCCATTTCCCATGGGAGACTCGCTTTCGGATGATGCATTGAAAGATGCTGTCCTGACGATCCTGTACGCCGGGATACGAACGGCTACAGAGATACAGTCTGACCTTGATATTGACGCAAAGAGGGCTGAGAAAGTCCTTGATACTCTCATTGAGGAAAACGAAGTGTCCTGTGGATATTTCACTGCCCCTGTCCTGCAGTACATGTTAATCAAGGACAGGAGGTACCTTGAATATGGGGAAGGCATAGAAATTGGCACTGTTAATCAATTCTTAACCCGGAAGCACTTTGACTATCCCTCTGTGGAAGCAGTATTTGACGCTTATGGGTACATGAGATCAAGGAGGGCCATCTATGATCGGATTGGATTTTTCAGAAAGACACTCGTGAGGATCAAGGTCAGAGGGAGACTGGTTTACATCCTCCCTGAACACAAATCCCTCTTTGTTTCAGCCTACAGACAGGACATACCTTCTGGAGAAGTTCACATATTGAAGTTCATCCGGGAACATCCCGGACTGAAAAAAAGGGATATTGTTGACGCGTGTGGATCGTATTTCAACGGGCTGGAGGAGCACCTGTATGTCTATCGCGATGAACACAACAGATTCTATCCATTAGATGCAGAAAGCACCTCCCCTGAAGAAGCAAGAAGAGAAATTATCAGGAGATACATACGTTCGTGTGGTCCTGTATCCAGGGAAGAGATCTTATACCATACGGGCTTCTCAGATGATCTGGATCCAGTCCTTGAAGAGTTCAGAAAGGTCACCGTGTTTTCTCGCATCGTTCAAGAGATGTACTGTACAGAAGAAGACTTTCAGGTTATGAAAGCGGAGCTTCCTGCAGGAATCAGAATCATTGATCATACTGACCCCCTCTATGACAAGATCAGGCACGAGAGCTCTTCTGAGCTGGGGGATTCCTTCTCACCAATTCTGGCTGACGGACACCTGGCGGGAGGGATTCTCTTCACTGTGGGTGATACCTTCTGTGTGGAAGCGTTGGAGCTCCACGATTCAGTATCTCCACATGAGCTGCTGGAGGAGGTTATGAGGGTCTACCGGTTTTACAGGTGCCAGGGAGCCAGAAACATTACGGTGAAGCCAGAGTCCTTGAAAAAAATAGCTGAACGTGCAGGTGTCCCTCTTGTGAATGAAATCCTGGTGGAAGCACCACCCCTACCAGAAGAACTGCACCATGTCTACAAATCCCAGCTGAGACTGCAGTCCCTGTTGAGCATGAATCCTGCTGCCACTGCCCTCCAGCTGCCTTTTCTGAATGTGAAATCAGTCCAGAAGAGGACCACAGAGGACGTACAGAACCTGCTCCAGACTGGAAAGGCGGTGACCGTCTCCTATCATGACACAGAATACGTCTGCCTCCCTGAAGATGCACACCTATACACAGACCCTGATGTACCAGAGCTGGTGAAGCGGATACTGAAATCCTTTGGAGTCGTGTCCCCTTTCCAGGTACAGGAACTGGTGGATGAAGAACTGTACATCATTGAGGCCCTGCTTGATGAAACAGGGCAGAAGGTATTCCACCAGAATGAGGTGTTTTACGCTCTGCCTCCCGAAGAAGAGTCTCCAGAGGAAGAGTCTCCAGAAGAAGATTCCATACTCTTCCTCCCTGATACAGATCCCTATTGTCTTCTCCACCGCCAGGAATGGCCTTTGAAAGGGACAATCATTCTGGTAAATGGAGTTCCCGCAGGGTACTACACCACTGAGGACAATCAAGCTGACCTCTATCTGTTTAGAGAGTATAAGGACTACTGGGGAACAATCCTAGTAAAACTACCTTCAGAACACATATCAATCCGCACCATCAATGGGAGACCAACCAAAGACACTCGATTTGCTAGAGCGTTCTCCTGATGATGAACTGAACCATCACATCCAACATCTCCCTGTACTTGTCCACTGTAAACATATCGAGGAACTGCCTGGCCTTCTCCAGATAGTCTTCAGCCGTCCTGGTTGCTTCCTCAACCGCGCCACTTTCCATTATCTTCTGTGCTGTGTCACCCTCGTACAGGGTGTCTCCTACTTTCTCAAGTGCTTTCACAACAACAAAATTGGGTCGGCCTTGTAGAAGGTCTGTCCCCACAGGTTTTCCAAACACGGATTCTTTCCCCACTATATTGAGGATATCGTCTCTTATCTGGAAAGCGAGTCCCAGATTTTTTCCAAAACGCCGGGATTCTTGCAGGATCGCCTCATCGTCAGTAGCAGCAATTGCACCAAGAAATGTGGAAACACTGAACTGATAGGAGGTTTTAGCCTCGCAAATACGCATGTAGTCCTCTTCTGTCACCCGGGAAAAGTCAATATCCAGCTTCTCGCCCAGTGTGGTCATGCGGGCAGCATAGGCCAGTTCCTTCAAGGCAGCAGGCTTCACATTCTCTGAGAAAACCTCCAGAGCCTTCCAGGTAAGATAACTTGCTGCGAGCAGTGCGTTTTTGTGGCCAAATTTGACGTGGAGAGGTTCCTGTCCCCTCCTCAGTACGTTCCCATCGATCATGTCGTCGTATATCAATGAGACATTGTGCAGGATTTCGAGAGCTAGTGCAGAGGGGAGAACGTCCTCAAGTGTGCCTCCAAGTCCCTGGCAGGTCAATACTGACAATATGGGTCTCGCCCTCTTTCCTCCAGCTCTGATGTGGTACAGTGCAATATCTCTGATGGAAGGATCGTCTTCTTGGAAGATTTCGTCTATCTTCCTGTTGATCAGCTCCATGTACTCATGGAAAATTACTGGAATACTCATTCGTACACCTTCTGCCCTCCTTTTTGAATAGATATTATATAGTTTTCGGTTCTGAAATTTCTGAATGGTTTTGCCTGGAAAGAATCCATACATAAGAATTAATTCTTCACTGCTACAAAAAAATGACATCTCTACATCGATAAAATCCTAAAGTCCGTGAAATGGAAACACCAGCCGCTTAACCTCTTTCACCATGGATTCAGCGTACTCTCTTCCGTTATCTGACGTTGTATACGTAGACTCGAAGGGGATATCCAGGTTATGGCCTACAAGTACTGCCATTGCCATGGACCATGCCTTGGGAACCACATTCAAGTTGTACCCCCCGCCACCCAGAACAACTCTCCTGGGATGAAGGTTCTTGATCAGTTCCACGACCTTTAAATATCCCTGGATACTCAGTCGAAAGTCAGCCAAGGGATCATCAGTATTGGTGTCCACTCCCAGCTGACACACCAGGACATCGGGCTGAAATGCTGTGATCAAGGGGGGAACTACCTCCAGAAAGCTCTCAATATACACATCAGCTGCCGTATATGGATTGAAGGGGATGTTGACGCTGTAGCCCTTCCCTTCACCTTCCCCGATTTCATCAGGAAATCCCGTCCCGGGGAACAGAAACTGGCCAGATTCATGGAGGGAAATGGTTAATACCCTGTTGGATCGGTAGAAAATCTCCTGGACTCCATCTCCGTGATGAGCATCAATATCAACATACGCTATCTTCTCATGGGTCTTGAGGAGTGTGGCAATGGCCAGTCCCGGATCATTGAAAATGCAGAATCCAGCTGCTTGTGCAGGGTGGGCGTGATGCAGCCCCCCAGAAATATTGACCGCCATGTCCTTCCGCTTCAGATGTTCTGCTGCACAGATGGAGGCACCCGTGTAGATCAGGGAGCTGTGATACATTCCGGGAAACAAGGGATTGTCAGAGGTCCCCAGTCCGTATTTGAACTGGGGAATTCCTTTGTCTGCCTGCTTCACTGCATTGACATAATCTGGAGTGTGAACCTGCAACAATTCCTCTTCTGTGGCTGGACGGGGCTCAACGATATCGAATTCATCCACTGTTTTCCTCACCTTCATGGTGTCATAAGTGAGTTTCAATCGAATGGGTTTTAGTGGATGCATGCCGGTAAAATCATAACTGAGAAATTCATCAGTATAGAGAAAGGACGGTTTGTCTGTCATGCAATTCGTCTCACTGCGAAGTTCACAATGTACTTGGCCACAGATTCTGGGAGATGGTACACCAGGGTGAGAACGGTGTTCCTGTGGTGCACGTAAATGAGATCAGACCTGAATTGCTCCACTGAGACGTGGGCCAGACTCTTCTGTTCTTCAGGGGTATAGGCAGAGAAGTCAAAGAGTGTCTGGGTGACACTGTTGATGATGTCAGCCTTTACTTCCCATAGATAGTCTTCAGGCATGGATAGGAGGGTTTCATCAGTAACCCCGGGATAGAACTGACCCCGGATGCATTGTTCTGCCTGTTGTCCTGTCACGGAGGTGTTGATGGGAAAACTGAATCGCCGGTCAAGCACCTGAGGGGTCACGTAGATGTCCACAGGAATGGGATGGACTGCATCTATCACAGATTTCAGAGCGACGGCATTAATGAGTACCACTCTGTCCACCTTCATCTGAGCTGTCGTCTCAACGATGTCCTGGGCATTCTGTAACCCTTCTGCCAGGCTGGAAGATTTGACCAAGGTGTCAGACAAGTAAACCCCCTGAGACTTGAGGGCCTCTGTAGACGAGAGAGGGCTAACCTTGATGAGACTTCCCTGTAGATGGGCATCTTTGAAGAGAGCAATGCTGGCTACTTCTACTGTGCCTTGATCTCCCCTGGTTTCATCCAGAAAGAGAAAAAGGATTGTCTCATTGGACAGTTGTGATATCCCTGATGCTGTAATATAAATAAAGGAAATGATGAAAATGAGAATAACACCAAGGGTAGCCAGGAGCTTTCTGTTCACGACTCTTCCCCTCCTGTCCTGGTGATCTTCTGTATTTTCTCTGTTAGAGGTACTTTCTGAAGCCGTGCTCCACACTCAGGACAGTACTTGGTTTTCAGGGGGATCTCTGCCGAACACTGGGGACATACATACACTTTCTGGGGTTCTCCTTTTTGCTGAGCAAGGACAATGACAGTGGGTCGGGTAAGAAATCCTCCGACACATCCTCCGACAATGACAGCCACAAACCCAACCATGATTTGGTACAGGGAGAACTCGTATTCAAGAGAAAGGAATTCCCTCGTTACTTGAAAGAGGAATAGTGCAAAGAATCCTGAGAAAAAGGCTGAAACTCCTCCTTTCCACAGGCCTCTCGCTATAAGACCTGCAACACATCCTCCAACAAGAAGGGCTAGCAGATACGAGTAGGCGGGTACGAAATCGGCGTACAGCAACAGGAACAGGAGAATGGATGCTATGAGAAACCCGATAACCAGGCCATCCAGAAAGCTTGTTATTTCTTGCCTAATAGTGGTCATGAAATCACCCTCTGTTTATAGCGTGAAATGTTTAAAAAGATTACTGTGAAGGTTGTGGGCTGATTTGTGGAGAAGGACTCAGATGGGGGGATTCCAAGACACGCTGGATTGGTAGGGTTGGACGTGGTGAATGTAGTGAGAGTCAAATTCCTTCAGTTGGAGTGATAGAACGTGGAATGGGGAGTGAATAGGGGTCCTGCTCCATTCCATTGACTGAGGATTGGTTCTGTATACTGACAGCTCACCGTGTGTACAGATACTATGTGAATCGGGTTACAGAAAGCTTTTTATATTTGGCAGAAAAGGACTGTGAAAGCGGAGGTTGCCGAGCTTGGAAAAGGCGCAAGGTTGAGGGCCTTGTTCCGTAGGGATCCGAGGGTTCAAATCCCTTCCTCCGCACTGTTACCAAGGCACTTTCTTGTGGTCTCCTTGATTCTCTTGGGATGAGAATGACATAGCTATCTGCTGGCGATCTGTTGCACGTCTTATATGCCCCGTTTCTCCCCGAAAGCACTGACATGCCAGATCATGAAACGGAATCACATATCACAAAATCTAATCAAAGGAGAACCACCAGTTCCTGGAGATTCTCTATCTTCTCACCAGTATATCTTGGGTATTTCTGCTCCCGATCAAGGAGGATTGCTCTTATCCCCGCTTTTTCGGCTCCTTCAATATCATCTTCAAGCGAATCCCCCACCATGACCACCTCATCTGGATGTGCATGTAAATCCTGCAGAATTATCTCAAACGCACGTGGAGAAGGCTTTGCCACGCCAATTTCGTCACTGATATAGATATGCCGGGTGGCCTTCTCAAGAGAAAGTGCTGAAATCTTGCCTCTCTGACCATCTGAAGGTCCAGATGTAGAAATGACAGGGACAATACCTCTCTCCTTCAGAAATGCAAAAAGTGGGATGACGTCGTCGAAGAGGGTAATGACATGGTTGGCATCTTCCATGTAAATCTGATTTAGCTCGCATGCCAGTTCCTTCGGGACATCAGACACATGGCTGAGAGGTTCAGCAAAGCGGCGAGTTCGATATTCTTCCTTGGTAACTTCCTTGTCCAGGAACTGACGCCACAGAATAGGTTCAAGATTCTCGTAATCCTCCCAGAATCGCTGTGAATCTATCCCTTTGCCCTTTAAGACCTTGTTCAGATGAGTAATCGCATTTGATTTTGCCTTCTTATAGTCGCACAGTGTATCATCCAGGTCAAATATCACATATTTACAGGCTCGTCTACAGCGGGTCTCTTTTGTGGAATATCTGTTGCTTTCATCACCTTCATGCCTCATGAGTGACCTTCAACGCACCAGTTTATAGAGTATTCTCCGCCACGTCACGAAGGGTTTCATCGACTGTGCTGTGATCGTGTCTAAATATCATATTTGAAACTCGGTGGATAAATAAGACCAATCAACGTGAAGAAAAAGGAACCTGTAGGTTCTTACTCAGTAATCCTGTAAGTGAGCATTTATGAGTAATTGTGAGTGAACGTGGCTCTCTTGATGATCAGGTCTGTGCCACAACGATCTCCACAGGCAATCCCCACATGGACATAGCTGTATCATCAACAATATGAAACTGACCCTCTTCCAGTGCATTTCGAACATAAATGGGCCGACAGTCCACGTACTGAGGAAAAGTCCTGTGCGCCCACTCGTACAGGTCTACCATGATACCCTGCCTTCCCCTTTTGGACATTGCCACCACACCAATACGACCACCTTCCACGAGAACTCTCCTGCACTCAGTAAGCACAACCTGAATCTCTGGAGTATCGAAGAGTTCTAACGTGAAGCTCATGAATACAGCATCAAAGATATGCGTCTTGAAAGGAAGGTGTGCACCATCACCCAAGATCAGCCCCACGCTATCCTGGAGCCCTGCCCTTCGTACTCTTTCTATGGCAGCATAGAACATTCCCGAGGATATGTCAATCCCATAGACTGCACCTGAAGAACCCACTGAATGAGCCAGTGAAACAATACTTTCACCTGTGCCAAATCCAACCTCCAGGACCGTCTCACCGTCTCTCACGTTGAGTTTCTGCAAGCCTTCATGTGTATGCCTTCTCTCAGAGCCTGCCAGGAAATCATACCATGTGCTCATTCTGTCATAACTTCTGCGGGCTTCTTCCTTTGATCGTGTCACTCTGCTGATTTCTTGTGGGGACGTCGTCATTATTCTCACCACATCTCCAGGTACCATTCGCACGTCCTGCCCATAAAGGTGCTGGTTGAACTCTATCATTTGCTACCTCTCACTCTACTGGGAACGACTTCAGATTCAGAACAGAAAGCCCAGGATCATCATGAAGACTACGGGAGGGCCACATTGCTGATGAGGTAATTTCCTGGTCACACATTGTTCCCGGATTCTCGGCAGGATCCCCCTATGAAAAACAATTTTAGAGTTCAACGATTTCGTAGTGATGCCCCTCAAATAATTCCGGGTATCTGAGCTTGACAACAGTGAGTACAATTTCTCCCAGCTCCTTTTCTTTGCATCCTGCTGCATTTATTGAACCATATTTCTGGTATGCCACCAGAGAACATCCGCCGCCACAGAGAGGTGCGAACTTGCATGCTGCGCACTCTTTTATCAAAAGCGGATCTCTCAGTGTCCATGTGCAGTAGGCCTCATAGTCCATATCCACAATTTCACCCTTCTCGTTCAACGTCCCAAGTCTGTGTTCAGGATACCCCGAAGCCGCAATACATTTGTATATGTCTCCCTTGGGATCAATGGCAAAATACCTGTCCGGTAGGGCGCTGCACTTTTCAACGAAATTATGTATATATACTGGGAATGTCGTGAATCCCATATCCTGGGCCTTCTTACACAGAAGAGCCAGTTCTTTCACATTCACTTCTTCTAAATCCCAGTCAGGTTCAGTATAGCAAATATCCTTACTTATAGAGCAAAATGCAATGTAGAGGCCTCCGAATCCCTTTTCATTCAAGTCTCTCAGCAGCGAATCGATTGTTGCGAGATTATCTTGATCAACATCCACACGTATGTGGAACGCCATATCATGCTTTTTGAACAGTGTGAGAACACTGATGAGTTTGTCATATGTGCCGTTTCCTCGCTTATCAACGCGTATACTATCATGCACCTCCCTCGGACCGCAGAACGTGATCTGCACCCTGCAGTTGTAGTCTTTGAGTCTTGCGATTATGCTTTCTGTGAAAAGAGTACCATTGGAAGTGAAGGAGGCTGAGAAATGAATACCTGATTCATCTGCAAAATGCTGCAACTCCTCCACCACCCTGAACACAATGTCTGGAACTAGTAAGGGCTCCCCCCCGTAGAAATTCACGTCCAGATTCTTACATCCTGTCACATTCTTCTTGATGAATTCAATGGTCCGCTCCACAGTCTTTGTATTCATCGTGGCACTCAGCACGTCACCGTGCCCCTGATAGCAGTACTTACATGCCAGATTACAGGCATGAGTTGGAATGATGGTGAATCCTCGAGAGGTTGCACTGTACTTGGCTCTGTTGAATCTGATCTTCAACATGTCAGATTCATTGAGACCATCGTCAACGACAATTCCTTCATTCTTGAGTACCTTCAGAACTCCATCATCAATGCAGTCAATTCTTCTCAATCTCATCAGCTGAAAGACTTCATTGTCAATACGGAGTAATGATCTGTGCAGGACATTGTACACCAGACAATCCGCTCCTTCTTTATCCAGAAGATACACGTTGTATACGGATTCTTTCATAGAGTCACCTTCATTGCTGGAGAGGATACGGCGCCTTTGGGGCTGGCCATATCATCACCTTCCTCACTTTTTGACGAAGGCTCTGAGATCCTCCTGCAGTGTTTCATAGACCGGTTGTTTTCTGCACATCTTCTCGCGGGCAGAACCCATGTTCTCAAATTCCTTGGCAAGGCAGCCTCCCCGACACAGGGGGAGAAGCCTGCAGATTCTACATTCCTGAACTGAAAAAGGATCTCGTAGCATTAAATCAAAGTAGAGCTGGTTGAATTCCGGCTCTGAATTCTCCGGATTGATTCTGCCCACTGCATTTTTCGAAAAGGGCAGCTGGATATTACACTTGAATAGCCTAAGAAAAGGATCTATGATGAAGTTCGAGTATTTTTGGGCTCTGCACGCACCTTGACACGAAGGTCTGTCCTTTCTCCCCACCGTAATATTCATAGATCGGGCCACATTGTAGAGATCTGTTGCAGCAAGAGCTCCCTCCATGTCTGTCATGCAATAGCTGTACGATGAACACGCAGGGGACGTCTTGAAAACTGGTGTAATATTAAGTGATATATCAGTGAGGCCTTCTTGCTTCAAGAATTCGAAGAAAGACACAATGTGGTCTCTGTTTGTTTGATCCAAGTTTATCCGAATATTGATTCTTAACCCATGATCAGTAACACGATGTAACCCCTCACAGATATCGTCAAAGGTTCCTTCTCCATTCTTGTACATTCTTCGTTGATCGTGGATTTTTCGGGGGCCGTCTAGGACCACCAGAAAGCCACAGTTGTATTGAGCCAAGTCTTCAACGGTCTCCTCAGCAAGGAGTGTTCCATTGGTCACTGCATTGATGAAAAAGTCTCTACTATTTTCCTCACACCATCGGCATAATTCCTCCGCAAGCAGTACATTCGCTGGCATGTTCAGCAACGGCTCACCACCGAACAGTGTTACTTTCAGCTCCGTACTGTTATTGCCGCTCACCAGTCCTTTTATGAATTCTAAAGCACATTCTACTGTCCTTTCATCCATCTTCTTGCTTTCGAGCTCACCCTTTCCTTCATAACAGTACGTGCACGCCAGATTACAGGCATATGTCGTGACAACCTCCACAGTTGTTGAAACGGTACTGTATTTCGAACGTTCGAAGAGGAGTCGGTACACATCCTGCTCATTCAATTCATCTTCAACGATTATGTCATTGTCTGCGAACGTATGAATAAGCTCCTCATCTAAGAACGATATCTCGTTTTTCTCAAGGATGCGCTTGATTTCAGAATCAACCACGAAGATGGGCCCTCTCAACGCATTGAACAATATGAATTTCCCGTCATGAGGAAAGAACAGGTTGTAATATGATGACTTCACGGACACCTCCTCGACATCTCTTGATTCCTTCTCTTCTATGCAATGAGAATCAGAGATCATATAAGGTTTTCGACTCAAAGCCATACAGAAACCAGGCGCCCTCATTCTCATGTCTTTTATCTTCACTGCCAGTATTCGGGTGTACTCCACAAAGGATAGGATGAACACTTTTTTTGGCATTTCGGGTGGAAGAAGCACCGAGGCGAAAATCCCATGTCTTCTCCGCACTATGAGGCTCCAGATTTTGTCTTACCTCACGATATCGTAGTGGCAGATCTTCCGCCTCAGTCATATTTAAAAGCTTCATCCTTCAAACTCATGTGTGATTGCTGGTGTCGACATTGGAGGAGCAAATGTCAAGCTCACACAACTGAACTTCACAGAAACCCGGCTGGATGTAAAATCCATGTCCATCCCCTTTCTCAGTGAGGGAAAAATGATTGAAACTCTCATTTTCTCCATTGGCTCTCCTGATTTTGTTGTCGTCACCCAGACATTGTGTATCAGTCGTCAATTATTTTCTTCTGCAAGGGAGGGGACCCATTACATTATTGATGTGACTGAACGGTTGTTTGGCGACAGGGTGCGATACCTGGGTCTTTCTTCTCGTCTGTACACAGCTTCAGAAGCCAGAGAGCACTACTTGAACGTAGCCTGCAGGAACTGGGTCGCCACCTGCTATTTGACGTCCTACTTGAACCTGTTTGAGGATGGTCTGGTGATAGACTGTGGGACCAATTCCACAGATATTGTCCCTGTATTGAACTCTCGACCC
>JACVGT010000023.1 GCA_018992685.1 Theionarchaea archaeon | reverse complement strand
TACAGCGTAGATGTGATTCTGGCATACAGGAAAGAAGGGAATCCCATTGGCGAGGAAGACGGGGGTCCCTTGAAGATCATTGTCGACCCTACCTATGGGTGCAAATGCAACTGGCTCAAGTATCTGAGAATTGTAGAATTCGTGGATAAGGAGACTTCCTTTTCTGTATATGGGGACGTGTTCAACCTGCTGACCTTTTCGCCCCGGGACCTGAACTTGTACTATGGATTGGAAGACGTCCTGTCCAACACGTATCGTGAGGTTCCCCTGGTATTCGTGCTGGACAAGGCTATCAGTAAAGAGAATGCTACCACCATAATCTTTGTTACGGGAGAAGGGCGTCATACGTACTCTCTGCAGGAGATAAGGGACATGAACCTCACTCTGATTTATGATTTTGGATTCTGCATCCCAGAGCTTGGAATAATGAACTTGAAGGGAATCAAAATCGAATAAGTACGAGGCATTCTCATTGCAGACTCAGAAAATACTCTCACGATCGTAATAGGGAATTTAACACTAATTTTGATTAGTAGGGAAGTATCATAACGTTCTCACAATTCTAGGAGCCATTATTATTCCATTTGTTCTTTGTTGAAAGAAAGGGTTCATTACGCCCTCGAATTACGGTTGTCGCAGGACACGGCTGGAACGCCCTTTTCCGGGTGGGAGCCTTTTCTCCTCACCGAGAAGGAAGGTTCTAGGGTATACTCTATCCAAAGTCCTTGAGGTGGTGTCGACCATATCCAACCATCTGAACCTTTTTATATGCTCAGAGAGGAGTCATCATGGTGATTTCATGATGTTGAGAGAAGTATCCTGGTTCGACCTAAAAAATATAATAACAGAAGACACTGTGGCTGTCATTCCTGTCGGGTCTACAGAACAGCATGGACCCCAGAACCCACTGGGAACAGATCACTTAATTGCAGAACGGCTTGCTGCAGGGGTAAGAGAAGAAGCTATCATCACTCCCACCATTCCTGTGGGACATTCAGAACATCACAGACAATTCCCGGGAACCCTCTGGGTTTCTCCCCACGTACTCCAGGAGTATGTTCTGGGAATCTGCCAGTCTCTGCAGTACCACGGAATAAGGAAAATACTTATCGTTAATGGCCATGGAGGCAACACGTTTCCCTTGCTTCAGGCAGGGATGAAAATGAGAGAACAGGGAGTTTTTGTGGCGCTCCATGAGTGGTGGAAAGCCTGCAAGGAAGAAGATGCGCATGCCGGTTCAGGCGAAACATCATTGAATCTGTTCCTTTACGAGCATTTGGTACACATGGAGAGGGCGAAAGACAATACCTCTGGATGGTCACCTCCTCTTTACGGGACGATTATATGGTATGATACGATCGATTTCTCTGATGACGGAACAGTGGGGAGGCCCACCAGAGCTACCAAAGGGAAAGGAGAAGTGCTGTACAAAGATGCTGTCAATCAACTCAAGCAGACCATAGCCTACATGAAAGAAACTCCCTTGAAAGATCTGCTGTGCAAGGAGAGAGTGAAGTGACTGTGAGAATACTTACCTTGTCCGACTTTCATGGTGCCACCCATGTTCTGGACTTGCTGAAGGCCAAGATCAGCTTGATTTCACCTGATATCATCACGTTTTCAGGGGATATTGTTAAAGGCCACAACCGCGGCGATGAGTGGCTACAGGCGCGAGACGAGGGTAGAACACCCGAGATAACAGACAGCATAAAAAGAGAAGAAAAAGAAGATCTTCAGTTTTATCATGCTTTTTTTTCATTCCTGGATGGGATCAAGATACCATACTTTGTTGTACCCGGCAACATGGATGCACCTGAGAGTCGGTTTCTCCAGGCATGTCCTCAACCCAGACTCGTGCACCAGATACTGGTGAAAACTCCCATTTGCATTGCTGGCTTTGGGGGAGAACTCACAGAGGCACAAGAAGAAATGACATTTGTACTCCAGTATCCAAAGGAAACGGTCATAGAAGCCATGAAACCATTTTCTGGCAAGGAAATCAGCATTCTTGTTACCCATTCTCCTCCAATATCTTCTCTCAGCTGTGAAGATGGTCAGGAAAAAGGATCTGATGTTGTGAATTACCTGGTGGATCTTCTCCGTCCAGAGTATGTGATCTGTGGTCATGCTCACAATGCCCAAAACTCGGAATGGATTAAGACCACCCTTGCTGTGAATCCAGGGGCGCTGAAGTATGGAAACTATGCCGTTGTAGAAGGGGATATGGTGGAATTCGGAAGATTGGTCTAGGTTTTCCTCTGGGGAACGTAGGATTTCGCTGTGCAGTCCCTGCAGGTGCAAACCCGGGGTTGACCTTTCCTTGTTTTGTGGCAGCCTGCTCGTGATGCCAGTTCCATGAAATGGACAATACCTTCTTTTTCACCAGGAATATCTGGCGATCCTGCCCAGGTTACCTCACGAAGTCCACAGTTCCGTGCAGCTTCTACCACTGACTCCATTTCTTCTGTAGTACTTCCACGTGCTTTGTCAAGCATAAAATTGGGCCTGAATGCCAGGAACAGCAAAGGGGAATCTTCAGAGAGGTCTGCCAGGAATCGGGCAACATCGATGGCTTCTGCCATCAATCCGGGCATCACCAAAACCCTGAACTCATACACCTTCTCAAGGGCACGCTCAACGAGGTATTTCGCATTTCTCAGAACGGGAGCCACCGGTGCACCAGTCAACGCTTGATGCACCTCAGGAGTAAAGGCCTTGATATCGAAAGTGATAGAATCTGAGAATGAAAGTATCCTCTCCAGTGACTGCTCGGTCATGAATCCATTGGTGTCAAAGTTCACCTTTGTATTCACAGATTCGGCTGCAGCCTCCACCCAGGGCAATGAACAGGTGGGCTCCCCGCCAGTGAAAAACAGTCTATCAGCCCCAATCCGCCGTCCCTGTGCAGAATGCAAGGCAGCTGTTCCCAGTTCTGCCCACTCCACAGGGGGAATATATTCTCCTCGTTCCTGCAACATGGAAATGGCATAGTTCTGGCAGCCCAAACAGGTAAAGTTGCACCCTTCCATGAACGCATCGAAACTTGCGGGAGGTGCTGGATGCAACATGGAACATGCTACTCTAGGTATCCCAACCCCGCAGACTCCAGTCTCACCAGATACCCTGTTGACCTTACACCGCCACTCACATAACTGACAGGATTCCAATTCTTTCATAGGTTCAGGAGGAAAAGTCCTGTCTCTTTGTCGAGTGTTCTGGCAAGCCCGGGAACAGACTCGATGAAAATCTCCAGAGTTGCAGAAGCCTCAGCACTGAACACATGACCACCCTTGCAGGTGCCATCCTTTTCACTTATGACAGCATGCGCGTGTACCACGAGCTCTCCATCTCTTTCTGCAATATTGCCCATGCATGACACTACTTCTCCCTTGCACTCAAATTTGAGGTATTGCTTCTCTTCTGTATCAAAATACCCGAGAATGGCCCTCTGGACAGCACCAATGGCCTGTACCCTGCCAGATGAAATCTTCTCCTTGATGCACACGCTCTTTACAGACTCAATGAGCTCTTCTCCTTTAAAGAGGCGCACTACGATCACGTGTTCCTTTTTTGTATACTGCATTGCATTCACCTTCGTAAAAAGAAAGAAGAAAACAAATCTACTCTATGGAGATCTGCTTCTTCTTCTCTTTCTCTGCTTTTGGCATCTTCACTTCAAGAACTCCATTCCTGTAGCTGGCTTTGACCTTTTCAGGCTCAATGACTGCAGGAAGGGGTATACGTCTGTAGAATCCTGAATATCTCTTTCTGTAGGACTTGAATCCTTCTTTTTCTTCTCTTGATTCTTCCTTCATTTCAGCCTTGACCTCCAGGCTGGTTTCCGTCAGATTCAATGAAATGTCTTCCTTTTTCATCCCGGGGAGTTCCACAGTGGCAATGACGGCCTCATCTGTTTCCTGTATGTCTGCAATTGCAGTCCTCATTGCAGGCAGTCTCTCTCCCGGGACAGGGAGCAATCGTTCTCCAGAATAGATCCTCTCATTGAACTCACCGAATAACCGATCCATCTCTTCTCTTAGTTTTCTCATCTCTTCAAAAAAATCTCTTGCCATAGTAACACCTCTTGCTCGACATAGCCCCCCGAAATTTAAATACATTATCCTTTCATGAATGAATTCCTTTGATGATTTTCTTCACATGAATATCAACCTTTTTTAAGATAGTCTGGTAGCTGTTCCAATGTCACTCATGTGGGTTCCACTCGTCACCCTCACCATAGTCCTGTATGGTGCGGGTCAGGTCTTTACGAAGAAAGGGACATCCCGGTTGGGTTCAGGAGGAATGTTGCTCCTGCTCTCCATCACCATGATGGCCGTCTACGGAGGAGCCTGGGTGCTGTTTGCTGCGAGGACGCTGGTGCACTTTCGGGAAGTGCTGTACTGTAGTGCTGCAGCCATTCTCTCTTCCCTGGGATACATCTTCTTCTTCGAGGCTGTAGAACGGCAGAAAATCTCCATAGTGGGTGTTGTTACTGCCTCCTACCCATTTGTCACCGTTATCCTGGCTGTCTATTTTCTTCATGAACCACTGACCTTCTTGCAGATACTTGCCGTGATTCTGGTCATTGCAGGTGTGTCCCTCTTGTCCTATGAACCCACAGGGCAGGAAATGGGAAGTCACCCCTGGCTGCTTATGGCAACTCTCTGTGTTGTCATGTGGGGGTTGAGCTCCCTTATGACCAAAGTGTCCATCACCCTGGTGGGACCCTTGACATATGCAGGGATTTATGCAATCTTGGGTCCCTCTCTATGGATTCCGTACTGGTGGATGAAAGGCGGCAGGGTTCATTCCATCGAATTCGACCGTGATGCTGAGATCAGTGTTATCTTCTTCTGTCTTGGAAGTCTTCTCTTCTACAGTGCAATGAGCTACGGGTACGTCTCTATCGTTACCGCTTTTTCAAACCTCTACCCTTTCGTCACTCTAGTGCTGGCCAGACTTATCATGGCTGAAATGCTGCACGTCCATCACTATGGTGCTGCAGCTCTGACACTTCTGGGTATCGTCATTCTGGCTCTTTTTTAGGATTTTCACGATACATCTATGGCACTACTGCACGTATTTATTACCGAAAATCATATCTCTATATAAAAGAAAATAGAAAGCCCTTGTACATTGCACCATCTGGCAAAAGAAAGGTTTATTAGGTAAATGTCTTCATATTCTACGGTGATCGCATGAATATTCATTTCATGGAATTCCCCCGGGAAGTGCTCCTAGGAAAGAACATTCTCTCCAAGGTGGGTGAAATAATCAACAGGTTTGGATTTCATGATCCTCTTATCATCTCTGGCCCTCTGACCTACAACATTGCCGCATCCCGAATAGAAAGGGAAATTCAGGCAAATGTTCTCACTATTGAACAAATAACTCTCTCCGAGGTTGAAAAAATCGAACAGTACGTAAGGGAAAACCACAACGACGTGGTGATCGGAGCAGGTGGTGGAAAGATCATGGACGCTTCCAAGCTTGCCGCTTCCTGGGCAGATGTCCCCTGGATCAGTGTTCCCACTTCATCGTCCAACGACAGTCTGAGTAGTCAGGCACTCTCCTTCTTGCTGTCGAAGGAAGCAGAAGAAAAGGGAAAATCCAGGCACGCCCACGCCCCTTTATGTATCGTCATTGACATGGCAATCGTAGAAAAGGCACCCCGCAGAATGCTCATTGCAGGATGCAGCGATCTCATCTCAAATTATACAGCAGTGAGAGATTGGGAACTGGCTCATCGTCTCAAAGGCGAGTACTACAGCGAGTACGCTGCAGCTCTGTCCATGATGAGTGCGAAACTGGTAATTGAGAACGCCCGTACCGTAAAGGAAGCCCCTGATGAAGGAGCTCGTCTTGTTCTCAAGGGGTTGGTGTCTTCGGGGGTTGCCATGAGCATTGCTGGGAGTTCCCGCCCGGCTTCTGGATCAGAGCACCTGTTCTCACATGCTCTTGATCTTCTGGGTTCAAAGGCCCTTCACGGGGAACAATGCGGGGCCGGAGCCATCATGATGATGTATCTGCACAACGCAGACTGGAAGTCAGTGCGAGATGTTCTAAAATATATCGGTGCTCCCACAACGGGTGAAGAACTGGGAGTTGACGCAGATACCGTTGTGGAAGCTCTGACCATGTGTCACAACCTTCGGGAACGATATACAATCCTTGGAGAACAGGGGATAACAAAGAAGGCAGCCAAGGCGCTGGCTGAAACCACAGGTGTCATTTGAATGATTACGCTTGTTCCTTCCGCAATTGCGCGGAAAGGGTACACATTCATTCACCAGGGAGAGACTCCCAAAGAGTGCAGGAAATGCCGTCTGAAAAACACCTGCATTGAAAACCTGGAAAAGGGGAGAAGATATACCATCACTGAGATCAAGAATATTCAGCACGCGTGCAACTTGGGGGGCACTGTGACCGTGGTGGAGGTCAGTGAGCCAGAGATCGTTCTGTTTATTGAATCAAGACTGGCTTTTGAAGGAATGAGCATAACGTATAATCCCGAATGCGGTGGGTGCGAACTCGGGGAGGCCTGTATGCCTGTGGGCCTGAAAAAGGGCGATAAAGTCCAAATTGCAGAAGTGCTGGGAGAAGCCCCCTGTAAGAAAAAGAAGATGAATCAGGTTGCAGTGAAGAGAATCTGATCCAAAATGAATGCCTTGAACTCATTCACCTGTAAGACACAGAAGCATATCATCTCTGCAATTTCTCATTCTTGGCGTAGTTCCATCGGCAGAGTCCTGCGTACACATAGAATGATGCCACACATCCTGCAGCCAGTCCTGTAGCCAATCGCAGAGTGTTGGTGCTTTCTCTGAACAGGAGCTGAGTGCCTCCGTCCAGCAGTAGTGGAAAGATGGCCACCATCAAAACCCATCTCGAAGGGGGGGTTTCGGACGCAATGAGGCTGCCCACAAAAGCGCCCAGATAGATGCCTGTGCACCTTGCGCACACAGGGAGTTGATGGCCCACGATATAAAAGGATCTTTCAGGGAGTTGATGGCAAATAGGAGAAAAAAATAAATACAGGAATCCAGAGGCCGCAGGGAACCTATCTCTCATTAGAGGTGTCAATGCGATGACCAGACACCATGCACCCACGACAGCCAGCACCTTACTTCTTAATCTCATTCGAGATGATTCCTCCCAGTGCACCGAACAGAGCAAGCACAACTACCATAATCAGCACAGTGAGGACAATTAGTGTCCCTGCAATTTCCTCAAGAGTGATTCCTGCCTCTCTCAAAGCATCCCTAACCTCGGGAGTGTATGCTGCTTCCTGAAGCAATGATCGAAAATCCCCAACACTGAAGAACTGAATTACTACAATGATGATAGCGGCCACACACCCGGAAATCGCTCCTGTCAGAGCTGCTTTCCCTGTAGATATCTTTCCTTTGATATTGCTCCAACGTTTCGCAATGTATACTGCAAGCGCTCCGCCCACCACGATCCACAGACAAAGAACGCAATTCAGAATTGAGATTACCGGAGCGACTGAAAGAATACCTCCAACAACGCCACCTATGAGGCCCGGTATGAGTATCTGCTGCATCTCTATGGAAGATTCACCCGTGCCTAAGCACTCCTTGCAGTAGGTACGGCCTTCCTTCATGACCACACAATCTGAACACAGATTTTTCGCACAGGTAAAGCATTGAGCCACAGAAGTCCTGTCAGGATGGTAATAGCAGTTCATGGTATGTGTAAGGAAGTGTCCTATAAATTTCTTTCCCTTGATGCCTGCCTCGCCCATCTGACGGAAACCTTTTTTATGAGTAAGACCCAACCCTCTCCATGAAGCGCTGGATAATCCCGTTCTTTGTACTGCTGTTGCTCACACCGGGAGCAACACAAGATGCCTCACATACCCTCATCATCATTGAGCCCTCCATTGGTGAAGACCGAATCAATGTCACCCAGGAATATACCTTGACCACCAGTGGGCTGGCTGAATTCGAGATTCTAACCTTAGCATTGTCATATGGAGGTCTTCGCGTTTTCGATGATGAAAAGGAACTCGATTATGAACTACGTGAAAATATCATCGTTGGAAAAAACATTTATAGAAAGATTAACGTAGTTTTCCCTCATCCAATCATCGCCCCTTACCATTTTACAGCGGAATACTGGTTCATTACGTCTGGAACAGGCAAACCCGTTACAGGAAAATACCTTTACAACATTGTTAACCTGACAGATACGACCTCAGTCAGAATTTCTGTTCCTCTGACCGGAATCACGGCAACGTCCAGGGCATCGCCCACTCCAGAGATCACGCGAATGGAGGACAGAACGATTTTCTCCTTTGAGTTGGACAAGGACGCCTCCGTGATTCTACCCTATGAGCTTCAAGAGGGAATCGATTATGAAGATACTGCATCCAGAATATTTTCCTATGAAGATTATTCCTTTGAGGTCACGTACCCCAGGAAAGCGGAAGTATTTACTGAGGACATCGAAAAATTTGTGAAAGTAACGTTCCCCATATTCCTCGATGAAACGGCTACCCCTCCTGAATATCACCATTTTGAGATAAGCCTGGGCAAGGAAGAAGATACGTGGGCTGCAGCAGAGTATGTTGGACTGGGAAGAATCAACGTCCTGATTAACAATACATCATCCTACCCCTCGGAGTTTCTGACTCACGAACTCATCCATTCCTATATTGGTGACTTTCCGCGGTACCTGGAAGAGGGCATGGCCAGCTACTTTCAGAATGAGGTGGTAATCAGGCTTGCTCCTCCCCTTCCTGAGGGTTTCATCCCCAACCAGGAATCGTACTTCCAGACATATGAAAGGCAATATGGCGAAATGACGGATGTTACTTCTACGCGGTACGGGCTGGGACTGACAGATAAACAGGAAGCTCTGATTTATGCCAAGTATAACAAGGGGATGTACGTCATCTATGAGATTGACCGCACCTGCGGACATGAGACGGTACAGCAAATGTTGCAGATACTTGCACGAGAAAGGGACTCTTCACTAGACTATGTTGTGAACGCCCTGGACAAGGGAGAGGACGTGTATGCCATTCTGAAGACATACGGGTTTCAACTAGTCCCTCCCCACGCATATTCTGCAAAGCTGTTGTTGACCGAGGTAGAACAGGAATCCTGGTGGAGCCTGTTTCTGTGTTATGGTTCGGGATTCAGGTCAGATCTGACGACTGCACCTCCCGAGGATGTTCCTGAAATCATGAGAGAAATTGAGAATGTAAGGGATCTCGCATCCCAAACTGCAGCCCTGGTTACTGGCATTATGGCAGGAGTTGTGGGGTGGGGTATTGTCACATGCGCAACGAAAATACGCTCTTTAAAGAAAAATAATCCCAGGACTGTTTATTATCTATATTTCGTGCCTGTGATCGGATCTTTCATAGGGTTTGGCTATCTCCTGTATGAGCTGCTGCTCATCGGGTACAAGTTGCGGTGGATTCTTCTTGGTGTGTGTGGTCCGTGGATTCTGGGGCTGCTTTCGGGTGTAATCATTCTTGTTGCAGCTTTTTTTTTGCTGGAAAGGCTGATCGTGAACTCTGGTGTGGTAATTGATATAATCTGGGGAACATTCTTTTTTGTCTTGACCTTGATGGCATTGTATTTCTTGTTGCTGCAGGGAGTGCTCTTTGGACTGGGGTACGTCGCGTCGCTTGTGGCTGTCGTATTTCTCAAGAGACAGTTACTCGCCAGAAAGTAGCGGGAGCTTACATAAGTCAGTGGCCGCAGTCTCCGGTTTAGATTTTTACTTTTGTCGTATAAACCAAAAAATGGTTACGGGTAAGAAAAGTACACCGAAATGTTCTTAAGATGGCAACGAGAGAAAATGTGAGCGCCACGACGGCGCAATGATACAAATTGCAGTAAAGGAGGGCGATTTATGTTTCCAAAAGATGTTGTCCTTGCGGAATCCAAGGCAAATCAAGAGGCTGACAAAACAGTTCTGGAGATTGATGACGCAGTGAGGGAATGTGCTGCAGTTCTAGATTCTGGAAAAATACCTCCCAGTGTTTCTGATCTGGTACGAGATGCGTCTGGACTGGTACGAGATGCGTCTGGACTGGTACGAGATGCGTCTGGACTGGTACGAGATGCGTCTGGACTGGTACGGGGCGCCCCTGGGTCGGTGCCAAACCAGGCTATAGCTCAAAAGTACAAAGACATGGCGAAGAAAGCTCGGCTACTTTTCATAGAGAACTCCAGGTTTGCACTGTCAATGAGGAGGTATGTTAACTTGGCCAAAGCTGGAAAAACTTCTGACATGGTACGAGATGCTTCTGGACTGGTGAGAGACGCTTCGGGTCTGGTACGAGATGCATCTGGGCTTGTAAGAGACGTTTCTGAATTGATGTCAGATCCAGTGAAGAAAAAGGATCTCCAGAACCTGATGAACAAGGCGGATCTTGAAGCGAGAGCAGATACTCTTGAAAATCGAGCTGATAATACCAAGAATCCTTCTGATGCCTCTGGATTGGTGCGAGATGCCTCTGGATTGGTGCGAGATGCCTCTGGATTGGTGCGAGATGCCTCTGGATTGGTGCGAGATGCCTCTGGATTGGTACGATGATTTTTCTCTTTTTTCTTTTACCCTTATCTTTTAGGATGTCTCAGTCAAGTTTCTGGTTCAGAATTCGAATTGATCATCTAATCAGAGCATCTGTTTCTACTCTCTCATGACGAGAAAAGTGCTCTCGCGATCAAGGAACTCCATGATATAACCAATCATTTTTCACTCTACGAGCGTTTTCAGTAAGTCCATACACGTCCGTCTTGATTGGTCAGCCCCCTCCATGCGTGGATTCCAGCTGGAAAGAGAAACTGCTACTATCCTTCCTGTCTCAGAGAGATAACGGAACACCTCTCTCAATTCACCAGCTGAGAGACCTCCTTCAGCGCGGTAACTCATGGCAGGTGCATCTCTGGGATCAACCACATCTGTGTCAAAGTGAACGTACAGGGGGCCATCTGGCACTGGATAGTCCGGGAGGGATTTTGGATCCGAAACAAAATGAATTGCAGAACCTTCTACTGCTGCCTTTTCGCCTGGATCCAGGTCACGTGCACCAACGAGAACTACTTTTTCCTCCGGTAAGTTGCGAAATCCGACAGCTTCAACAAGCTTCTGATCCCCCCGGCCTGCTATCATTGCCAGGGGCATGCCTCCCAGAAATCCACTGGGCGTTGTCTCCCATGTGTTGAAATCTCCATGTGCATCGAACCATATCAGAACAGGAGTAATATTTGTTCTCTGCAGCCCGGCCAGAACTCCCAGTGTAGTGCAGCAATCGCCAGCAATGCTCACCGGCCTTTCCCCTTTTGCCAGGGCATCCACAACGCAGCCAGCCAGTGATTCAGCCACCACAGACATTCGGGTCATTGTGTCCCCTTCACCAGGGCAGGGCTTGTTGAGAAGCCACCCGGGTTGGAGAAGTTCCTCGAGCTGTGGCAAATCCTCATCAAGGAAGTAAGGTGTTACAATATAGCGGTTATTCATGCAAACACTCGCCTGTGATTTCATTCCACCAACATATAAACGTATTCTTTGAGTCTTCACGTCACAAATATGATCACTTATCAAGATTTTCTGACCAACCCGTGTATTCTCCTTTTGGATATCATCATTCCTGGATGTGTTTCATGATAAATGAGGGACCCTCAGCTCCTTTTTTTCCTTTTCTTTCCACTGTGCAGTTCCCAATTCCCTCCTATCCGTGACTAGAACTGTGTCATCCTGTGCTCCCTTTCATCCTTCAATCGCAGTTCTTCAGGTCTCTCCTCGAAATTTCCATATCCTCCGCCACCTGGAGTTTCAATTCTGATAATATCACCCCTCAACAACTCGTATGTGGTCTTGGACGGTAACTCTAGCTCATTTCCCGCCCTCATGAGCAAATTTCTACCACTCCTCCCCTCTTCACCACCAAAAAGCCCATAGGGAGCGAATTTCCTTCTCTCACTCTGTATGGATACAGTACAATCAGTCAGAACCTCGAGCCCCCTCTTGATTCCCAGCCCCCCTCTGAACCTGCCCCTACCCCCTGAATTATTAATCAAAGAGTATTCTGTCACGAGAAAAGGATAACTCATTTCCAGAGCTTCGATTGGAGTGTTCAACGTGTTGGACATGTGAGTGTGGACACCGTCAATACCATCCTTATCATGACGGGCACCCATACCGCCTCCAATAGTCTCATAGTAAGCAAAAGACTGTCCGCAGAACGTGCCTCCAATGGTCACATTGTTCATGGTCCCCTGACAGCCAGCAATCACTTTCTCAGGTGCAACCTTGGAAAATGCTTTGAGTAATACATCCACGATCCTCTGGGATGTCTCCACATTCCCTGCAGATACTGCATGCGGGTGAAGTGGGTGTAACAAACATCCTTCAGGCACGGTGATGGTCACCGGTCGGTAACATCCCTCGTTGGGAGGTATCCCTGGGTCTGTGACACACCGTACCGTGTAGTACACGCAGGACACCGTCACTGCATACACTGCATTGATGTTCCCGCGTGTCTGTTGGTCAGTTCCAGTGAAATCACACGCAATCCCTTCTTCTCCCTTTCCACGTCCACCAATTTTCAAAGTAACTGCAACTCTCACCGGGCTATCTGTAACCCCGTCATTGTCCATGAAGTCTTCAGCAGCATACTCCCCTGAAGGGAATTCTGCAATCTTCTTGCGCATTCTCCTTTCAGAATAATCCATTACTTCTTCAAATGCTTCTGCCATTGTTTGTCTACTATATTTCTCAACCAATTCCACAATGCGTTTCCTTCCTATCTGGCACGCAGAATACTGGGCCTTCAAATCGCCTTTCCTCTCATCTGGAGTCCTCACATTTCGTAATATGAGGCGCAGAATATCTGTATCCAGTACTCCCCCCCGGTACAGTCTCACAGGTGGTATGATCACACCCTCTTCGAATACTTCTCTGGAGTCACCAGGCATACTCCCGGGTGCCTTTCCACCGACATCAGCATGGTGGGCCCTGCAGGCTGCAAATCCTAGTAAATCTCCACAGAAAATGGGTGCTATTAACGTGATATCTGGGAGATGGGTACCTCCCCAGTAGGGATCATTCAAAATGATGATGTCTCCTTCCTCAAAGTCGAATTCCTTTAGAGCCCCCTTTACTGACAGGGGCATAGAGCCGAGGTGGACTGGGATGTGTTCAGCCTGGGATACCATTCTTCCATTATCATCGAATACGGCACAAGAAAAATCCTTCCTCTCTTTGATATTGGGTGAGAATGCTGTCCTCCCCAAAGCTGCCCCCATTTCTTCAGCCACTGACTGAAGAGAACAGCGCAGTATCTCAAGAGTAACAGCATCCATCATGTCACCTCTCCAAGGAGATTACCATGGTCATCCACGGTCATTCTCCATCCAGGGGGAATGAGGATGGTAGATTCCATTTCGTCAATGACAGCAGGACCTTTAAGACAGTGACCGCTTTGCAAGATGTCTCTTTCAAATACAGGAGTCTCCACAAATTCGCCAAAGAAGCATGTCCGGGTCTCTCCTGGTAACGGTTCTCCCCTTCCTTTTTCCACTCGAGGCAGTGCAATTTTCTGCTGCCTGCCTATGCCCACGACTCTGAAATTAACAAATTCCACGGGGGCTGTCTCATCACTGTATCCATACAGTGCATGATGGGCTTGATGAAACCTCTGCACCACATTTTCGGCAGGAATTCGGAGCTCATAGGATTGACCACAGTACCGGGTATCGATGAATCGCTGCAGCATCACTCTGTCCTCTGAAACGCCCTCTTTCTTCAGGACTCCAACTGCTTTTTTCTCTAGATCGTCAAATACAGGTCCCGTGTCCTGTTCAGGACTCATCTTTCTAGTCACCACAAATTCGTGCTTTATGTCCGCTGCCACCATTCCAAGGGCCGAAAAAACTCCAGGATACACAGGAATCAGCACCCGGGGGATGGACAGTTCACTGGCCAACTCACAGGCATGCAGGGGACCTGCTCCTCCGAACGCTAGCAAAACAAAATCCCGGGGATCATGCCCTCGTTCCACAGAAACCACCCTGATACCCTGGCACATATTAGCATTGGCAACTTTAATGATTCCAGAAGCCAGCTCTATAGGATCAAGCCCCGTCCTCTCACGCAAGACATCCATTGCCTTCTTGGCTAGATTCACATTCAGCGTCAGCTCATTTCCCAGCTTTCTGCCCAGTCTGCCCAGGATCAAATTGGCATCAGTCACCGTGGGCAAATCTCCTCCTCTCCCGTAACACGCAGGGCCAGGGACAGCTTCTGCAGACACTGGGCCCACCCGTAGAGCACCTCCCTCGTCCAGCCAGGCTATGCTTCCTCCGCCTGCCCCAATGGTGTGGATATCTATCATGGGGATTCTCAAAGGATATCCTTCTATTGACCCTTCCGTCGTTATGATGGGTTCACCCTTAATTACTGAAATATCTGTACTGGTTCCCCCCATATCCAGGGTGATCAACTTCTTTAACCCTATGATGTCACCCACAACTTGAGAAGCAATGACACCTCCTGCAGGACCAGATAGCACCGTATGTACCGGCTTTCCTCTGGCTGCGTGAGCAGTCATGACTCCTCCAGACGATTCTATGACTAATAGCCTGTCAGAAATCGTGGTCTCCAACCGAGACAGATACCTGTCAATAACAGGCATCAGATACGCATTAATGACAGTGGTTGACATCCGTTCGTACTCTCTGTATTCAGGGAGGACGTCACTGGAGATACAGGTAGGTAAAGAAATCATGGACTGTATCTTTTGCTCATGAACAGGGTTAGCATACGAATGTAAAAGGCAGATTGCCACTGACTCAGTCTCTTTGGGGAGAACCATATCATGTTCTTCCAAATCTTCCAGTATTTCGCCTTTATGGTTGATTCGACCCGTAACCCCAATCCTCCTGTCTCTGGGAACCAGAGGAGGGGGGCGGTCTACTGAAAAATCATAGAGCGATGGTCTGTTCTGCCTCCCAATCTCCAAAACATCGGTAAATCCTCTATTCGTGATGAGAGTCACCCTGGCCCCCTTCCTCTGGAGAACGGCATTCGTTCCCACCGTCATGCCGTGAACCAATGTGTCATACTCAGTGGTAACCTTGGCTATCCCCTTGATAATTCCTTCTGCAAAATCGTGGGGTGTAGTGGGCACTTTCGAAACCTTAATCTCGCCCTTAGATACAAATACTGTATCAGTAAAGGTACCGCCCACATCAGATCCTACAATCACGGTAATTCCTCCAATAGTCTGCCCAGACCAGATATGCTTTTTATTTCCGCTTTTTCGCCTGAATCAGTGAGTGCCCCCCATAAACTTGCTGAGTTGCTGGATATGACTGGAATCCCCAGTCCATCTTCCAACTTCTGTATCACATTAAAGGTTCTGAAATTCGTGCAGCTTATGAAGATGGCATCTGCCTTTTTAAGAGATCTTGCCAGCTCGTAAGCTGTTTCCTGCTTTCCTATCTCTGTATTGTCTGTGAGGTTCAATCCTTTAATATCTGAAACAGTGAATCCATGAGATTCCAGAAAAGCCTTTTCTTTCTGGTTTATTGCGTCAGTGTAGGGAGTTCCTACAGAGACTGATCCCACTTGAAGAGCCTTGAGAGCGTTGACTACTGCTTCCGACGTCGTGATCACGGGGATAGTGGTAGCAGCAAAGGACTTCCTAATGTCTTCTACAAAACTGCCAGAGGTACAACCGTATACAATAACTGCGGGATTACAATCTGTGAGCAGTTTGAGCAGTTGAACTGCTTTTTCTATTTCTGTATTCATGTTTTTCAGAGATATTTCATCCACTGTTCTAAGGGCAATCCTGGTGGAGTGAACGATCACATACTGGGATAGTTCTTCTTCCATGACAGTGTTTGAAGAAGGAACTAAGAGACCGAGATGCATGGTATACGTTACGAAAGCTGTTTTTAGTCTTTTGCTTTACATGGTAGATGTATAGAACCCTTGTCAATGATTCGAATCAGGAGACCTGGAAACGAGGTTCTTAATTATCCACCGAGTTTCGAATAAATCTATGTCACTTGATGGTATTCATCTATATGGAGACGGTTCTGTCTCTGGATTGAGCAAGACACTATTCTTTTTCTTGATATGGTACAAGAATTATTCTGATCGCATTCCAACCTTGTGGGAATTCCTGCCTTCAGTACTCCTCATTAGCGAATACCGGGAGTGTTAATACGCAACCAGCGAACTGGGTTGGAACTAGACGTACTCACCAAGTTTCGGGTTCATTACTTCCCCGTATTCTATCCTCGATTTCATCAAGAATAGAGAAAACAAGCTGGAATTCTTCAAGTGAGGCATCGGTGGTGAGCAACGCTATCAAGATATTCTTGTTGGCTCTCCTTGCAAGACCAATGTGTCGGAGTGAGGCAATAGAAATCTCTTCTCTCGGGAAATACGGCCTGAGTTCGTCGCTAACTGTGTCAGCTAGCTTATCTATGATTTCCAATTCCTGAAGTAGAAGTTGCCATTTTCGATTAAGCAGGAGATATTCTCTGAGGCTGTAAGGAGATACCCTTATTCTTGAGGGCCATGAAGTCTCTTTCCAAACCTGATAGTGTTCAGGGGGAGCATCCTCTAGCGGAATGGAGTATCTGAAATGAATCCAGAAAGAATATGGGCTAGAACTAAAATGGTAGAGAATTGACTCTTTCTGTGTCGAAATAATAAATCTTATCCAGTCAAATTTAATTTCATCTTCAAAGGGATAGAATAATCTCGAAAAAGCTTCTGCTGCTGATCCCTGGTAATAAAGCTGCCATCCTGCGAAAAGTAATAATGATATGATTACTGCTGGAGCTGTGTCGAGCCCCAAGTAGAAAGTGATAACTGGGATTGAACAAAAGAAGGATACTATGAGGCATATACCCATACCTTTGTAGATTCGCCAATGTCTTATTGTGAATAGTCTTCTCTTCATTCTGATCACTCCCAGAACATCAGCTGTCCTCCATCCTTTTTCGATCTCTTTCTTCTTCACATGTTAATAAGGTTGTCTTTGCCAGGCTATGAAGAGAGGGAGGACTGATCACATGAACCAGCCACTACTGAAGGGTCTTCTTGGATTGCCTAAACTTCCACCAGACCGAAATACACGAGACAAAGAATGAGCTTCCAATCATCCATGATATATCGAGCACTGCGTTGGCAAGTACTATGGAGTTAAGGATTTTTTTAACGGGATCACCTTTATTTCTCATTGGGGAGCATTATCCTTTCCAGTTCTTGCGCTATCTGCTCCAGTAGCGTCATGGTCTTAATGATATGGGAAGGTTCTACCTCCTGAGCGAGGAGAGCCAGAATAATAGGAGTTCCTTTCACTGATGTTATACCAACTCTCCGAAGAGGGGAAATTGCATTTGCTGCTGTGTGAAGGTGTGGAACTTGTTCCATCAGATCTGCATCAAAAAGGATGTCTTTCTGGGTCGAGGAACAAGTACCAGAAGAGAGTCTTGCCAGTCCATGTGGTCGAATATAAGACAGAAAATCATAACGATTTAGCCTGGGTTCATGCCTGTATCCTGAGATGGGAGTCCATATCTGATAGTATTCAGGAGGAATATCAATATTGAGCAATATCAAGTGGCGTGCATAAAAATAGAAAGAGTACGGGGCTGCCAATGCATGATACTGGATGGTTTGAATCCTTTTGGCATCAGTTATCTCTACCCGGAGGCGAAGTGGATCAAAACTCTTCAATACGTAACCGTCGGGGAGTCGGCTGACTATTGCACACAGGTTAGAGAAAGCAGAACCAGAGAATGTCACCATTATGCCCAAAGGGAGCAGTACGATAAATAGAATCCCCAGAAGGTCCGAGATATTTTGATTCTGAAATTGAAATACGATGAATAGCGGCAGTAAGACCAGAAACAAAGTGAAGAGTAATGCGAGGCCTGCACGGTATATTTTCCTTCCATTTTTCAGCAAGAATGGCTCTCTGTCACTTATCATAGATCTACCTCATGAGACTATTTGCATTCTTCCACCTTTTCCTTGATATGATGAAAACGATAATAACGACCCCCACCAGAAGAGGTATCAGGAAGATGAGGTTAGTGGGTGTATTCATCTCGGATGGAGTCTCCACCTCCTCTGGATTCACGGTAAATGAAAGTATTGTCCCTTTCTCAGTCAGCAAGGTGACTTTGTCTCCAATTGCATACGCACCATGTAGTGAAAAGCAATTCCGGGCATTCCCCTCCAGAGTTTCTTGCAGCTGGGAAGTGATTAATGAATCATTCTTGTACTCGCTGGTTACAGTGGCTTCTGTATCCAGCCTATTCTGGAAGCAAACGGTAAGGGTAGCTCCTTCCAGATGGTAGGCCTCGAGGACAAGATATTCTGCTTCTAAGTCTTCTGTCTCGTCTTTGTGAGCTTGCTGGTCTTCACCTGTAATCCGGAATTCCTCTCCTCCAGATAACGAAGACCCATACAGGTCCCAGTTGCCATTCCTTGCATCACTCCAGATCACGGTGTCTCCATAGATTGCTGGCATCGTTTTGTTGTCGGGACTGATTACTATTGAGAATTCTTCTCTCTCAACCAGGTCGTATCCAAAGATGTCGAAGTGGCCATTTCTATCATCAGTCCATATGACTATGTTTCCATAGATTCCCCCCAGTTTTTGGCTGCTTGAGTTAGTTGATATGGGAACCTCTTCGTGTGCAGCCAGATCATATCCATAGATGTCCCATTCACCATCTCTGTTGTCCTCCCACACAATGAAGTCCTGAAAAATCTCTGGAACTTTTTGATCTCCAGGAGCTGCGACAATTTGAATTTCCTTTCCTGTCGACATGTTGTAGGCATAGATATCCCAGTCACCAGTCCTGTCATCTGCCCATACCACAACGTCCCCATAGATTGCAGGGCTCATCTGATTCGACTCCGGCCGGTTCAAGAAGAATTCTTCTCCAGTAGATAGATGGTACCCATTAATGTCCCAGTTGCCATTCCTGTTGTCTGCCCACACCACAATGTCCTCATAGATTACGGTATCCATTTGGTCGCCCTTCGCAATGACTACTGGAAACTCTTGTCCTGTAGTTAGGTTATACCCGTAAATATTCCAATTTCCATCTCTGTAATCCATCCACACAACAATATCTTTGCAGATCGCAGGAAACTCTTGAGGGCCTTTTTGTGTGGTGACCTGGAATACCTGCTTGGTGGTAAGATTATAGCCATGGATGTTTTCGCTCTTATTAGTCATCGCTATCCATACAACAATATCTTCGTAGATGGCTGCTCCAAAGTGATCCTGCACTGCGTTAAACTCCCCTGATGCCATCGTGCTTTCAATGAGTAGCATGAGGATCATGAGCGTCAAACCCAGATTAACAGTCTTAGGTCTCATTATTATTCTCTCCTCTCTCTTTCATCACAAGGCCTTATGAAACGGAACGGAAGAAGGCATAAATACTTTTCCTATATGTAGCTCTTCTTTCATGGCCTCTGGGAATTCAGCTGCGGTTGAATAGATCTGTGAACTCCATGTCGTGGGAATTCCTGTCTTCAGCACTGTCCAGTGACGAATACCGAGACCGTTCATGCCTGACCGGGGGGAAATCAATCTGAATGTATTCACCACATCTCAGTTTCATCACTTCTTCGGATACTATCCTCAATTTCGTCAAGAATAGAGAAGACTAGCTGAAATTCCTCAA
>JACVGT010000036.1 GCA_018992685.1 Theionarchaea archaeon | reverse complement strand
GGTAACTTCGTCTTCTTGCTCTGTAAAGGTCATTGTCCCAATCTTGGCAGCAAGCATGGTGGCTGACACGACATCCATCGCAGCAGCACCGCTACCTACCACAATGACACAGTTTGGCTGTCCTGTCTCAGGGTCCACGAAAAAGTCAGTGGGTGGTACCTCTTGAGCAGCAGCACCCGCCAGGGTGGCTCCAAGTAATGCGGCTCCAGCCAGTACAGCTCCAATCTTCCTTAATTTCATATTCTTTCCTCCTAATCCGGATCTTGCTCCTGTTTTTTTCAGGATGCAACAGCAGGTCAAAACGATACTGAGACCTGCTATCCTCTAAGCGTTATTCTTTTCGGTACTTCCTTAATAAACTTTCCGTTGCTATTAATAATAGTAGGTTTAAGGCCATCAGAAATAGACAAATTTGTGTAAATAGAGCCTACCGCCTGCAGAACTGAGGAAACGACAGTTCGGAATGGCGCCGTTCCCAAATAACAACATTTCTCTAGTAAGGACAAGAACGGAGAGCCATGTCAATGGCGACAAGCAGTACAATGTGCACATAGTAACGTTCGAAAGAATATTTCACCTGATTCCACGAAATAATTTGACCTCGCTAAAAAATCACATAAATAGGCAATTGAGTCTTTCGTTCAACAACGGATTGCTGATCCTGTGCAGATAATTTGAATGATTACCATAGAAATCAAGTCTTGAGTATGCAGTCTGTTGTAAAAAATGTTGAAATGTTTGCATACCAAAAGTTTATGCAGCGCAGACATTGAGGGATCAATGGTAGTCGGTAAGAAAACTCAATAAAATGTAAACAGAGAAATTCAGAGAGATTACTTTGATAATGATTTTCTGCCTCCCAAAATGAAGAAAGGGTCTATCAGCAGACAGTCATCCCGCATTCGAAAATGTCCAGCAAGATACAGGAGGTTAGAGTAATCCAGAAGCAGAAGAGTCTTATTGAGATGGTGCAAGGAGAACCGCGCAAAATCTCGAATCCGACCACTGCGACCGCAATAGATAAAAGTACTCTCTATCTGAGAACACTGTATGGTAGAGTACAGTGAAAAGCTTATGGACCACTTTCAGAATCCGCGCAACATAGGCGTCATTAAGAAAGCAGATGGAGTGGGTAAACTCTCCAGCGATGTGTGTGGAGACATCATGCATTTGTACATACGAGTAGAGGATGGAAAAATTGTCGATGCAAAGTATACAACTTTCGGATGTGCTGCCGCAGTTGCAAGCGGAAGTATGCTAACAGAGATGATCATAGGAATGACCTTGGAGGATGCAGAAGCGATTACCAAAGAAGCCATCGCAGACAACCTGGGCGGTGTTCCAGAGCCAAAGATGCATTGTTCGCTGCTGGCGGCCGACTGCCTCAAGCTGGCTGTTGATGATTACAGGAGGAAGCACTCATGAGCTGCAAATGTGAGTTCTGCAAGACTGAAATCCCTGTGGAGAAATGCATGTTTGCCCGCAGAAAGGTGGTGGAAGGAAAAGAATATTACTTCTGCTGCGAGCGGTGCGAGAGCGCCTTTGAGTCCCCAGGACACATGAACCCACATGAAAGCAGAAATGAACTGTAAGAGAAGCCACAGATCAACAGAGCGAGCCAGGGGTTCATCTTGAAAGGGAATCATATGAAGGAAATCCTGCATATAATGCTTGTGGTTATGCTGCTGGTGGGATGCTTGAGCCAGGAGCAGCCCTCGCAGAAGTCCGCCAGTGAATGGGAAGAACAGGCCAGTGGATATGAGCGGGCTCTGAAATGGGAAGATGCTGCACAAACCTGGGAAGAAGCGGCCAAACTCAGAGAAGCCACAGGTAATGAGAGAAGGGCGCAAAACGATCGCATGAAAGCTGCTCTCAACTGGGAGGTGGCAGCCTTCAACTATGAATCCCAAGAGTTGTGGGGCAGTGCAGCAGAGGCCTGGAGGAAGGCAGCCGCTTTGTGGATCGCCACAGGTGAGGTGGAAAGAGCACACAATGCCCAAATCCATGCGGATGAGGCCGAGGAAAAGTAGGTGTCTGGAACGGTTCTGAGAAACACATTTATTAGCGCAATGTGAAAGAAGGTTCATGCATCTGAGAGAGCTTGATCTCCCCCACAGGTACATTCAGAAACTGGAGAATGCAGGGTATACAACGCTTTATCCTCCGCAGGAACAGGCTATACGTGCTGGTCTTTTTGAAGACAGAAGTATGGTGCTGGCAATCCCCACAGCTTCCGGCAAGACACTCATTGCCCTTTTTGCAGTGGTAAAAGCTCTTCAGAAAAACCAGAAGGCTGTCTACATAGTTCCCCTAAAAGCTCTAGCAGAAGAGAAATATCAAGATATGAAAGAACTGGGCATCAATGTCGCACTCACCACAGGAGACTACGATTCTGCCAACACATGTCTGAAGCACTACGATGTAGTGGTTACCACCTCAGAAAAGTGTGACTCCCTGCTCCGTCATGATGTAGCGTTTTTCAATGAAGTTCACCTGGTGGTGGCAGATGAGGTTCACCTCCTGGATGATCCCGGGAGAGGTCCCACGCTGGAGATGATCCTGTCGAAAATGAAAGGAAAGCGGATTCTGGCTCTCTCTGCGACCATTTCCAACGCTCGGGAGCTTGCTCAATGGCTTGATGCAGAGCTTGTTGCATCTGAATGGCGTCCTGTGCCTTTGAGAAAGGGGGTCTTTCACGAGGACACCATTGTCTTCGAAGATGGTTCTGAGGAGGTCACCTCGCATGGTGACCCTTGTGTGACGCTTGCTGTGGACAGCTTGAAAGCGGGGCAGGTGCTCTTTTTTGTCAATACTCGAAAGTCGACCCAGGCTGTGGCATGCCGGGTTGCCCGCAGCCTGAGAAACATGATCAGTTGTGAACCATTGCATTTCTCCGATTCCGTGTACCAGACCACACTTCGGGAATGTTCCCTCCACGGCGTGAGTTTTCATCATGCAGGATTGAAACGGCAGGATAGGATCCTCATCGAGGAGGCATTCAAAGCGAACAACCTGAAGGTGCTGGTGGCCACTCCCACTCTGGCTGCAGGAATTAACCTGCCTGCTAGACGGGTGGTGGTCAGAGATGTCAAACGGTTCTACCAGAATCTGGGATATTATTTCATACCCACACTGGAAATCCAGCAGATGATGGGGCGGGCAGGGAGACCCAGGTACGACTCGGAAGGAGAAGCGATTCTGGTAGCCAAGAACGAAGAAGATGTGGATCAATTGTTTGGGCGGTACATCTATGCTGAGCCTGAGAGGATTTCCTCCAAGCTGGCCTCGCAGCCTGCATTGCGAACCCATCTTCTGGCACTCCTGGCGTCTGACTACGTGAAGACGGCTGAGGAGCTCAAGACCTTTTTTTCAAGGACACTCTATGTCTATCAAAACGGGGAAGAATATGTGTATGATACTCTCAATCAGGCCCGAGACTACCTTGAACGTCATGAACTTATCCATGAATTCGAAGCCACCCCTTTCGGAAAGAGAGTTTCTCAGTTATATATTGATCCTGCTTCTGCAGTGGTGCTTCGGCAGGCTCTCCATGCAAATATGATGCCCTTTGGAATACTGCAGGCTATATCTGCCTGTCCCGATATGCCCGGGCTGTATCTGAGGAGGGGAGACTTTTCTGAGTATGATTTGCTGGCCGAAGAGCACAAGGAATCCTTCTTACTTCCTATACCTGACACCTGGGAAGAACCCGAACGGTATGAAATATTCCTCTCCCAGGTGAAGACAGCATCGCTCCTTACCTCGTGGGTTGAAGAGGTTGACGAGAAAGATATCTGCACGCATTTCAGTGTGGGGCCGGGAGATGTGTACAGAATGCGCGAAACAACAACCTGGCTCTTGTACTCTTTTGGTGAGATTGCCAGACTCTTCTTCTACTCTCAGGCAGACATAAGAAAACTTCGCGTACGCCTCAAGTACGGCATCAAAGAGGAACTACTTCCCCTTGTCAGAATCAAGAATATCGGACGGGTTCGGGCGCGTTCTTTATTTGATCACGGGTTTGAGACACTTCAGGATCTAAAGAAGGCACCCGTATCTGAACTGGAGAATATAGTGGGGGAAGGAATCGCCAGATCAATCCACGATCAATTAACAGGTAACGTGAACTAGAACGGCGCAGTTGAACCTGTGATTGTATTCTGTGATCGCTTGAGGAGTCAGCAGCTCCTGGTAGGATACTCCTCTCTCCTTGAGATATTCTCTCGCCTCTGCTGTCAGGTGCAGCGCTCCACTGTGTCCCGTCCCAATAATGATGCAGTCAGGATCCTCCCTCAACAAGATTTCCATTTCTGCTTTGACTACCTTGTGGCTGGTACCATGTACCATACATGACAGCTCTTTCCTTCGAGGTTCTACAGCACCTGAAGGATGGACGTAGATATCATGAGTGAATACTCTATTCTTGTATATGACCGAGCCGAATTTCGCCTGCTTCAGCATCATGAGAACCTCTGTTTCATGATCTTTTCGATTTCCTTGAGAGCTGTGTTGGTCAGCCGCCTGTACGTCTGGTAAGCAGGAACTACACAGGAGAGTATATAGGTCTGGTCGCCTACCTGGAAGTATCTGCACACGAGCCTCACCTTGTCATCATCCACAAGAGAGACCTCATCTGTCTTCTTGAATCCTAGCTGTGTTTCTGCTCTGTGAGACACATCTCTCACCAAAGCAGAGAGAGCAGCAATTCGTGCATTTTCGTATTCAGAATCCATGGCAGCCACAGGCAGTCCCTGTACGTCTGCCACAAGAGATGCCAGGAACTGTCCCTCTTCATTGAGGTTGCGAAGCTGCGCTTCCAGGAGTTCAGTAAATCCGAGCTCTTTCTTCTCTAGGAGCAGCCCAGGATATTCTTTGCCCAGAGACTGAATCTCTTCCTTTTCCGAGGAGTATAATCCAGCAAGGCCGGGCGAGAAGATAGCCAGGGCCTGATCCAGGGCCTCTTTTCCGAACACCTCTTTTTCAGTCAGCATTTCCTCGCCATATATGCCAGTGAGGATTCCATTGGTGAAAAAAATGTAGAAATCATTGAGACCTTTTCTTTCATAGGTTACCCGGATAAATCCGGTCAAATTCTCTTTCTCAGCTTCATGAAGAAGAATCGTTACTCGTGGTTCAGTAATTTCCAGGTCTTTCAGTTTCTGACCTACTGGGACTCGCATGGTATAACCTCCTTTCTCACCAGAGCCACAAGATGGGGCAGGCACTCGGAAATGGTCTCTCTCAGGATGATGTCTGCCAGTTTATCCAGGGCGGTTTGGGATTTGTTAATAAAGATGAGTGGAACTTTGTTGCGGCTTGCCATTGTCACCAAATGAGAAGCGGGAATCACTTCGAGACTTGACCCTGCCACAATCATGAGATCTGCTTGTTCTGTCAGAGCGACTGCCTGCGAGAAGGCTTCTTCTGGGAGTGGTTCTCCAAACATGACGACATCTGGTTTTACAATCCCTAAACAGTCAGGACAGATCAGTGAGGAGCTGGAAAGGGGCAGCAATTCCGGCAACGTAAAGGCTCGCTTGCATCCAAGACAGGTGGCAGTCTTGTAGGTCCCGTGAATCTCAACGACCGTTTTGGACCCTGCCATCTGATGTAGTCCGTCAATATTCTGTGTAATGATCGCCTGCAAAATGTCGAGGTCTTCTAGCTTTTTCATGGCTTTGTGTCCTTCATTGGGGACAGCAGAGAAGAGCAGAGGTAACAGAACCCGACCCAGTTCAAGAACCTGCTCAGGGTTGGTCAAAAACGAATGATAATCACCAAAGATAGCAGGGAAGGTGTTCCACAGTCCCCCCGGAGAACGAAAATCAGGGATTCCCGAATCAGTGGAGATTCCTGCACCTGTCAAAGCCACCGCATAGTCTGAAGCAGAGAGTAGCCGGACAGCAGAGTCAACGGGCGATTCCATTGCCTACTCTAGGGGAACATACATAAAAAGGTTTGTCACTCGGTCATCCGGGTCACAAACGATCATGTTGCACAGCACACAGAATCTGTGGGACAGCTACTCTGAGAGTTCTCTGGAACTGGAGACTAGGACACCCTCAATACCTTCGGTGGGGAGTGCAGCCAAGACAGCATCTCTCACAATGTAACCGGCTTCATGCAAGAGAGAATCTCCGGTTTCGGGGTCACTGACCATAGAGGCACTGCAGGGGAAAGCGTGATGTGCCCTGGCTACTGTTTCCACTATCTGCTCCAGGGACTTGTTTTTCAGCATCTCGCAAATGTACCACGTTGACCCACAGGGGGCACTGATGTCACAAAAGGCTCTGTAGACAGTGTCTCTCTTCATCTCCAGGTGCAGCACGGGCTTGCCGATTCTCAAGGTAGTAATAACATGGTTGATAAAGGGATGGGAAGGATGGCAATCAAGGGAACAATATGGTTTTGGAAACGCAGATTCTATCCCTTTCTCACGGAGAATAGCCCGAAGCTGTCCCCTCAACCCGGGTTGTACCCAGTGAGGAGCATCTGCAGGAACAATGACAGCTTTCACTGATGAAGGAAGAGCTGAGGGCAGTTCCAGCAAGATATCAGGATGCACACTGAATACCATAACCAAATCACACTCTGGCAGGGAAGGGAGGTATTCGTGAGGATTATCCAGAAAAGAAGGTAGATTATCAGGTATTTGGAAGATTCCATACAGGTACCTGCAAAAATCAAGCGACAAAGGTCTGCAATGGGTACAGTACTGGCACACATCACACACATTACACATGTTGTGAAGAAAAGTAAAAGGTAACGGGCCGGAGTTCAGAACGCAGATGCGCATGAGGGCCAAGAAGAGAAAGCGTCTTATAAACTTTTTTTATTTGAAAAATAGGTGTTGCCTGGCCATTGGTAATCGTTCATAACTTTCACTGAAGGTATCTGCGGGCACGCACTCTAGAAGGTGATGGAATGGAAAAGTGATAGAAGAATTGAAGAAGCCTACTCTTCAAGGAAAAAGAGGAAAAAAGACCTCAGGTCAGCCAGTTTTCTGGCCTGGGAATCTCCACTTTCAGTCCCTTGCGTTTCCTGATTCCCAGAACAATGTCAGGTTGCATATTCTCAGGCACTTGCTCAAATCCTGTCACCTCAGTGGACCATAGGGCCCGACCTTCTGTTGCAGATCTGATTTCACCTGAAAACCCAAACATTTCTGCCACCGGCACCTTGGCCTCAATACTGATCAGCTCTCCTTCCTGCGCCATGTCCAGGATCTGACCGCGCCGTCCCTGAATTTCTCTGGTAATTGATCCCATGTACTCTTGAGGAGCCTGAACCCACAGCTTCTGAATGGGCTCAAACAGTGAATCTCTAGCCATCAGAACAGAACCAAACAGCGCATGCCGTACAGCAGGGATTACCTGGGCGGGTCCACGATGAATGGAGTCTTCGTGCAGCTTCATGTCAGTCACTTTGACCTTGACCTTCATCACTGGTTCTTCAGCCATTGGTCCCTTGTCCATGACTGAGTGGAACGCTTCAACAATCAGCTCAATAACCTCTCCAATGTGCACAATTCCCTTGGAGAGATTCAAGAGCATGTTTCCCTGGTAGACATCCTCCACTGCCCGGGCCTCATCTCTATTCATCCCCATGTCCCGGAGCTGCTGCTGCAGGTCTTTCCCCCTGACTCTTCCTTCGGGAATAGTTCCATCTTTTATGGCCTGATAGACATTATCTTCGAGGGGTTCTGCGTGCAGGTAGAATTTGTTGTGCTTGTTGGGAGATTTTCCTTCCACATCGGGAGCTGTACCCAGAACGGATTCTCTGTACACAACAATGGGCTCGGAGGTGCTGATTTCAACTCCCTTGCTGTGAGTGATTCTGTAGCCCACGACTTCAAGGTGCAGCTCTCCCATGCCGCTCATCAGGTACTCACCTGTTTCCTCATCTATCTTCACCTGGATGGTGGGATCTTCTTTTGACACCTGGCGCATCACTTCAATTAGTTTTGCCAGGTCTTTGGTGTTGACAGGTTCCACAGCCACAGTCACTACAGGCTCAGAATAGTGCTTTATTGCCTCAAAGGGAGCAATGAGCTCATCCCCACTACATATCGTTTCTCCTGCAATAGCTTCCTTCAGTCCAGTGACAGCCACGATATTCCCAGCAGGGACCTCGTCCATGTTCTTGCGATCCGGCCCCATGTAGATGCCGCACTGCACAACTCTCCTCTTGTTCCGGGTTCCCACAATCCACACTTCATCTCCCACTCTGACTGTTCCCGAGAAGATTCGACCTGTGGCGATCTCGCCCGCGTGGCGGTCCACTATGATCTTGGTCACCACCATGGCCAGTGTTCCGTCACGGTTCACTGCCATCATCTGCTCTCCAACAGACGAACTGGGATCACCCTTCCAGATCTTGGGAATTCGGTATCTCTGGGCAACCAAAGGGTTGGGGAGATGATCCACCACCATGTCCAAGATGATCTGGTGGATGGGGGATCTCTTGGCCAGATCCCTCAACTGGTCCTTCTCTGTATATTCAATAATATCCTTAAAGGTCAATCCTGTGGACTGCATGAATGGAACAGATATGGCCCAGTTCCAATAGGCGGAGCCAAAAGCCACTGATCCATCATTGACGTTTACCTGCCAGTCTTCTTTGAACTCGTCAGGAGCCATCTGCTTGATGAGCTTGTTAACCTGGGTGATAATCTTCATGAACCGGCGCTGCATTTCATCCGGAGACAGCTTCAGTTCGCGGATGAGTCGATCTACTTTGTTAATGAAGAGAATAGGCCTGACCCGTTCTTTCAGTGCCTGCCTGACTACTGTTTCGGTCTGGGGCATGACCCCTTCCACCGCACACACCACGATGATGCATCCATCGATAGCCCGCATGGCTCTGGTTACGTCACCACCGAAGTCAACGTGGCCCGGGGTGTCAATGAGGTTAATCAAGTACTCTTTCCCCTCGAATTCGTGAACCATACTGATGTTTGCAGCATCAATGGTAATACCTCTGCTCTGTTCCTGCTCATCAAAGTCCAGGACAAGCTGTTTCCCTGCCAGATCTTCAGACATCAGACCTGCTCCTGCCAGCAGGTTATCAGAAAGCGTGGTCTTTCCATGGTCAATGTGCGCAGCAATGCCGATATTGAGTATCTGTTCAGGGTTGTACATAAGCTTGTGCACAAGTTCAGCCATTTTTTCCTTTCTTCCCATGAGATCACCTTGCACTCTTGGCAATTCGTTCAATTTCTTCTTTCTTGTTCACTGCAAAACTCTTCACATCAGCTTCGCCGGCCAGTATCAATTCTTCTGCCAGCGCGTTTTCGTAGGAGGTCTTGGATTTAAAGGTCTTTTCCGAAGCTCCCAGCGCAATGTTCTTCAAAGCAATGTCAAGTCGACGGTGAGGAGAAATATCCACTGATTGATGGTATCTCACTCCCCCGTAGGTCAGTGTGGTGACCTCTTCTCTGGGGGCTGAATGTTCAATTGCTCTGACCAGTACCTGCAGAGGGTTTTCATTGGTCTTCTTCTGAACAAGATCAAACGCATCTTTCACCGTCTGGTAGGCACATGCCTTCTTCCCTGTATACCCCCCGTGTCTTCTGACAAAGTGGCCTGCCACCTTTTTGCTGGCCGCTCCCGAACGCATGACCTTATTGATCAACCGCTCCACGATATTCATCTTACTTCTCCAGAACCGTACTGCTTCCACCCTCCCCCCTGTATGAGGAAGAATAACAGGGCTCAGGTTGATGTATGATTTCAACCCAAGATCTCGTACTTCGACATCGGGATCCCATTTTTGAAATAATTTCATTTATCTCACCGGTTTTTCCTTCCTTCCTCGCACCATCTCTTCTAGAGAGACTCTGTTGACTTTGGTAACCTTGAATTTCACTCCAGGAATGTCTCCCATAGAGCCTCCTTTTCTGCCTCCAATTCCCTCCACAATGACTTCATCATGTTCATCAATGAAGTTTATAGCCCCATCTCCAGGGCAAAAAGCAGTCAGCTGGCGCCCATTTTTGATTAACTGGACCCGGACGCACTTTCTCAAAGCTGAATTGGGCTGCTTGGCTTCCACAGGTACTTTTTCCAGGACGATGGCTCGTGCCTGAGGTGCTCCCTCCAGGGGATCTGATTTCACGTCAAGCTTGAGCATCCTCCTCTTGTACGCTATGTCTTTCCATCTCAACTTCTGCCTCTTGCTTTCAAGTGACCGAGCTGCAAATTCACCTCGTGGTCCTTTCATATTCTCACCTAGATCATCATCACATCATCAATGTTATGGTGCCGCTTCATGAGATACTTGGCCCGGCCGATGTTCCGGCCATCCTTCCCAATGGCCAGCCCTCTGTCCTTTTTTGGGACATCCAGCATGACCACGCTCTTGTTCCCTTTACGCTGGGAAACGTGAGCGGACCGAACCCGGGCTGGACGCAGTATGTTTTTTACAAATGAAGTGGGATCATCCGAATACTCGATGACTTCCACCGATTTTCCAATGAGATCTCTCACCCGCTGTATGTTGGCACCGCTTTTTCCAACAGCAAGACCGACTTCACCTTCTTTCACTACAAACACGACACGACCTTTATCATCCTCCAGGATGCAGTCCATGACAGTTGCTCCTGTCAAGCTTTCAAAGAGGCCGATGAACCGTATTTCCTCAGTTCCCAGTTTGACTCCCATTAGTGACCCTCCACCATTAGCAAATTGCTTTCCCCAGGTTGGATGACAGTGAGCACTGAAATCACAAAGGGTTTTCCGCACAGCGTACCCAAGTCAATTGAGGTCCCCTCATAGTGGTGAACGGGGATGTGGGTCAGTGAGCAATAGTATTCAAGATCTTCCTTGGTCCTTTCAGGCACATTGGATGCCATAATAACCAATTTAGCTTCTCCCGTCTTGACGCTCTTGAGAGATTGTTCAGTTCCAAATAACACTCTTCCTGTTTCAGTCGCTTTCCGGATTTCCCTTCCTACGTCCAATCATGTCACCTCTCTACCTCTTCATTACCAGTTCCACTGTGCCTGTACCAACCGGTATGGGCTGACCAATGATCACGTTTTCCGTGACCCCATTCAGAGAATCCACCATTCCTTGTTTTCCCGCTTCCAAGAGATGGCGGGTGGTTACCTCAAAAGCGGCCCGGGCCAGTATACTGGACTTCTCTCCAGAAATGCCGTGTCTGCCAATGGGTTTGGGTTCACCATCAACAGTCATCAAGTCTGCCAGCAGCATGATGTGTCGTACCTCTACATCCAGACCCTGTTCATCCAGAGTCTCTTTTATCTCCTTGATAATTGCATTGCGAGCAGCTTCAATTCCCAGCACCTTGTGAATCTCCCGCACATCATTGGTGGTTGTGCGGGTCGTATCAACTCCCTCCAGTTTGAAAACGTCAGTGAGCTTCGAACCTTCGGTGTAGATTACATATTCACCGTTTTCTTTTCTAATCAAGGCGCGCTTGATCTTCTTGATGCCTTTCAGCTGGGTATTTCTCACGCGCATGGCAAATTTCCGCAGCTTCATCAGAGAAACATCTCCTGGGTTGAGGATGATCGTATAACCATCCTGCGTCATTTCCACATTCTTTACCTTTTTAAGCTTTTTGATTATATCATCAATTGAAATTTTCTGGTCATCTAATTTGTACTCATCCAAGGTTACTACTAGGTTCATGTTGATGACATCCATGATGACAGATCTCGCCACATTCTCCACTGTGGTCCCTTCAATGAGACGCGCCACTCTCAACGCTTTCTCCCGGTCGTTGCTGTATCCGTCCTCCAGGAATACGGTCATAACAGGAGTTGAGGGTTTTCTGCGCATATCTACTATCTCAATGATTCGAGGCAGTCCCAGGGTCACATTGATCTCCGCCACGCCTGCATAGTGGAAGGTACTCAGGGTCATCTGAGTGCCTGGCTCTCCTATGCTCTGCGCAGCCACCGTTCCCACCGGTTCTCCAGGATCTACCAACACTCTGTTGTATTCTTCTACAACTTCCTGAATAATAGCATCTATCTGTGAAACTGTCATGTTCCTCTTCTTATTTGCCTCCAGGAGCTTTTCAGTCAGCTCCTCCTTGACAGAAAGGGGGAGAGGCTTCACTACACCGCCTCCATGTGCTTGTGAATGATCCAGTCAATATCAACCGCCTTCCCATAGTCAGAACGAGCGGGATCAACTCCATCTTCACCATACATGAATTGAATGACAAGTCCCGTATTGTCTCTCACAGTCCTGTCATACTCTACCTTCAAATCCTGCATGGCATTCATGAGCCGCCTCTGCATGTAACCTGATTGAGCTGTTCTGACAGCCGTGTCCACCAGTCCCTCTCTCCCTCCCATGGCATGGAAGAAGAATTCGGTGGGAGATAATCCCTTGTTATATGAAGAGCGGACAAATCCTCTGGATCTGGCAGAAAGCTCATTCTCTTTGAAGTGTGATAATGATCTATTGTTGTATCCCCTGTGCAGCCGTTCTCCTCTTACTGACATCTGCCCCAGACATGCAGCCATCTGTGTGAGGTCCAGCATATTTCCTTTGGCTCCGGTCTTAGCCATGATAACTGAGAATCGTTCCATTCCCAGATACTCTTCAGCAATTTGACCTGCACGATCTCTGGCTGCAGCCAGAACCTGCATGATCTTCTTCTCAAGCGTCTCTTCGAGACTCTGTCCGGGCAAGGGCTCCAGCTCTCCATTGTGGTACGCCTCAATGAGCTTGTCCACCTTGTTCTCTCCGTCCTGGAGCACTTCATCAATCCTGTCCTTTGCATCCTGGTCCAGTTCCACATCATTCATATCTACTGTTATGCCCTTCATGCCCAGGACCCACAGGATCAGCCGAGTGATGGAATCCAGGAACTTTCTTCCTGTATCTGTGCCGTAGTCTTTGACCAGCTTATCCAGGAGCTTGCACTCAGATCGCGCCTTGTAGGCCATTCCATCAATGGCTCCTTTGAGGAGTTTCCCATCCTTAATAACCACATACCCATCATATGGACATTCTTTCTCCTTACACGTGGTGCACCGTCTACAAATTTTGTTCTTGTACTCCACGTTCAGATCAGGGGGCAGCAGAAGGGAAAATACTTCTTTTCCCGTCCAGATTTCCTTATCCTGAGAGGTTTCAACCCCAAGGCCTGCCATGCACAGCATCTCTTCAACTTCCCGCCTGGAAAATTCCGTCCCTTCCCTGGTGAGAATGTAGGCGCCTGAGATATAATCCTGAACGCCACCGATGACAGGTTCTCCATATCGGGGAGATATGATTTGCTCCTGCACTCTCATCAGGATGAGCGCTTCTGCCTGAGCCTCTTCTGTCTGGGGTACATGAAGATTCATTTCGTCTCCATCAAAATCCGCATTGTACGGGGGGCACACGCACAGGTTCAACCGGAAAGTGCGATAGGGCATGACCCTGACCTCGTGAGCCATGATGCTCAGCCGGTGCAGGGAAGGCTGTCTATTGAATAGGACAACATCTCCGTCCTGGAGGTGTCGTTCCACCACGTATCCCACATCGAGCTCTTCTGCCAGAGTCTTTCTCAGCTCTTCATCATTTGCTGGAATACGCTTCCGGCGGCCATCTGTCCGTATGATATAGTTTGCCCCCGGATGCTGGGATGGGCCCCGCAGAACCAGGCTCCTGAGTTCATCTCGTGTCTTGTACGTGACTCTTTCAGGGATTGTCAGCTCCATGGCCACTGGACTGGGCACACCCACTTCATTAATGGACACATTGGGGTCAGGTGAGATGACTGTCCTAGCAGAAAAGTCCACCCGCTTTCCAGATAAGTTGTTCCTGAACCGCCCCTCTTTCCCCTTGAGTCGCTGGGCCAGAGTCTTCAAAACTCGTCCAGAACGGTGCCGAGCAGGAGGGACTCCAGAAACCTCGTTGTCGAAATAAGTGGTCACGTGATACTGGAGGAGTTCCCACAAATCCTCCACAATCAGCTGGGGTGCACCAGCATCAATGTTTTCCCGTAACCGCTGGTTGATTCTGATGATATCCACGAGTTTGTGGGTCATGTCATCCTCAGAACGAGCTCCACTCTCAAGGGTAATTGATGGTCTTACAGTCACAGGAGCCACAGGCAGCGCAGTCAGGATCAGCCATTCTGGCCTTGCTACTTCAGGATCAAATCCCAGAAGTTCTGCATCTTCTGCTGAGATCTTCTCCAGTCGGGCCCTGATGTCAGAGGGAGACAGCTTCTCTGTGTTCTCCATGTAGGTTGTGGGCTTCTCAAACCTGATGCGCGGTAGTTCCACCCCGCAGTGAGGACAAATGTTATTCTTGGTGTACCGTCTGCGGCGAGCAGCCTGTTTGGCAATGATCTTGAGAACCTTCTGTTTTTCTACATCTCTCACTCTGGCTTCTTTCAGTCGCCTGGCGTACTTCTTGATCTCTTCATTGTCCAGGAGGACGCGATGACAGTTATGGCATACCCCTTTGAGGACCTTATAAATCTCCTTGGCATATCCCATGTGGATGACTGGCCTGGCCAGTTCGATGTGGCCGAAGTGCCCCGGGCACTCACCAAATCGCATCCCGCAGGTGCGGCATTTCAACCCCGGGTCAATGACGCCCAGACGGGGATCCACCAGTCCCTTTTCAATGGGGTATCCTTCATCATCGTACGTATCTGCAGTAACAATTTTGACCACAGACATTTTTCTGATGGCTTCGGGGGAGAGTATCCCGAATTTTATCTCTTTGATCACTTTTAGACTCATAGTATCACGCCCTCTCCTTTAGGAGCAGCTTTGGCGAGAGACACATTGATTTCAACTCTTCAAGCAATAATTTGAAAGCGTAGGACATTTCAACAGGGTAGACCTCAGTATCTTCCCCACACGAAGGACAATACCGCCTGTCCCTGATTCTGTCGTAAATAGCAATATCTCCGCACTTGGCACATACCAAAACTTCGCAGGTATCTGAGGCATCCAAAAGTCGTTCCTTCAACAGCATGGCAGCTCCGTGACCCACTAGGCAGTCTCGCTCCATCTCACCAAACCGCAGGCCTCCTTCTCTGGCCTTTCCTTCTGTGGGCTGCCTGGTGAGCATCTGTCTGGGTCCCCGTGAGCGTGCATGCATCTTATCCGCCACCATGTGATGGAGCTTCTGGTAGTAGCACACACCAAGGAAAATCTCAGCTTCAATCAGTTCCCCTGTCATGCCATTGTACAGCCGTTCCGTGCCAATGCTCTTGAATCCATCTTCCCTGAGGATATCTTTGATTTCAGATTCCCCCACATTGTCAAAAGCGGTAGCGTCCATCACTTCTCCCTGTATGCAGGCCGCCTTTCCTGCCATCATTTCCAGGATCTGCCCTACTGTCTTCCTTGAAGGAATAGCATGAGGATTAACAATCATGTCTGGTGTAATACCCGATTCCGTCACTGGCATGTCCTCTTGGGGGACTATTAATCCAATTACACCCTTCTGGCCATGACGCGAGGCAAATTTATCTCCAAGTTCGGGAATGCGCTCGTCGCGTACCTTTATCTTCACCAGTTTGTTCCCGTCCTGGGTCTCGGTGAGCAGTGTCAGATCGACGACCCCTGTTTCTGATACTCTGGCAGATATTGAGGTTTCTTCACGATCACTGATTGCTGTCCCGAACTCGTCCAGCTCCTGAAGGAACCGAGGAGGCGATGTCCTGCCGATCAACACTTCTCCTCCATTAACTACGATCTCTGGCCAGACCAGGCCATCATCATCCAGGTACTTGTAGGATTCAGCTCCCCTGTACCCCCGTATGGTTTTGTCAGGAATTTCGAAAATATCCACCTGTCCACCAGGATATCGCCGCTCTTCCGCATTGTATGTTCTGAAAAAGTGAGTACGGGCCAACCCTCTCTCCACAGCAGCTTTGTTGATGATTAACGCATCCTCAATATTGTATCCTGTATATGAGAGAACAGCTATAATGAAATTCTGCCCAGCAGGGCGTTTATCAAACTCCACAGCTTTCATCACTTTGGTGGTCACCAGCTGCCCCTGGGGGTAGTGCATGAGATGCTCCCGGGTTTCCACCCGCAGCTTGAAATTAGAAGATCCAAATCCAAGACTCTGCTTGGCCATTCCTGCTCCATACGAGTTTCTGGGAGCTGCATTGTGTTCAGGAAACGGGACAATGCTGGCTGAGATTCCCAGAATGGTGGCAGGAAAGATCTCAAGATGCGTGTGGTCTGCAGTTAGCTCGGCCTCGTTGATAGCAATATACGCATTTTCTTCTTCCTCAGCATCCAGATACTCCACAAGCCCTCTCTCCACAAGATCACTCCACTGCAGATCACCATGAGCAATCTGCTCCACAATTTCCTCAGTTGTTCTGGGTACACCTTCATCCGTCACAATCAGGGGCCTTCGAGCTCGCCCTCCATCGCAATTGATCTGCAGCTCATTGGTGTCTCCGAAGTAGGCAGTATTGACTGCATGAGGTATCCTGCACTGCCTGCGGTCTTCTCTGATTCTGGCTACCAATTCTCTCCCATCTTCATGGGTCCCCACCAGTGAGCCATTCAAGTACACAAATGTTAATGACTTGGGGGCCTTCTTCAAAATCCTATTTACTCCAATTTCCAGTAGGTATCGTTCAATGTCTTCTTCGTCCACTCCCACAGCTACCTCACACATGAGTGCCAGGTTCTTGACGAGCCCACAGTTGGGGCCCTCGGGAGTTTCAGAAGGACAGATTCTTCCCCAGTGTGTGGGATGCAGATCACGGGCTTCAAAATGCGGCTGGCTCCTGGACAGCATGGACACCACGCGGCGCAAGTGAGAGAGCTTGGACATATAGTTGACAGTATCAAGAAGCTGGGAGACACCCGTTCTCCCCCCCGGCCACTGCCCGGTGGCCATGGCATGTCGCATTCTCTCTGTCAAAACGTCTGCCCGAACTGCCTTTTTCACGAATTCGTGTTCTTTCCCTTCCTGGAATTTCCCTCGTGCATAAGTACGCTCCAGCTGATACTTGATGTCTCTGGTGAGTTGAACCAGCGACAGCCTGAACAGACTCTGCAGCAGGTCACCTGCCAGTCGCAGTCTCTTGGAGGAATAATGGTCCTTATCATCTTCTTCCCTCTTCAGCAACGCCAGTTCAATAGCCCTGTCTGCCATAATACCCAGGTAGTACGCTTTTCTGATTCTGTCTTCAGGATCTGTTCCAATGTGAGGAAGCAGGTACCGGTCAACACTGTACTCTGCGCGTTTCAGACGATACTCCTGCAGTTGACCAATGGCTACTCGTTTTCCCACAACGTCCAGAGCCTCCTCCTGATTGGTAATATCAATAGACTCTTCAAGGTTATCCAGGAGCTCTTTCTGAATTTCAGGTTCTGCAGAAACCGCATTGACAATGTCCTGGTCACTCGTCAACCCCAGAGCTTTCATGATGGTGACAAAGGAGATCTTACCTGGCACAGAAGGAAAAGACACTCTCAGGAGCCCATCTTTTTTTCGTTCAAGCTTGACAAGTGCTCTAAATCCATGTCGAGTAGAAAATACTTTGGCTACCACTGAGTTTGTCCGAGAGCTGTGCTCAATCAATATCTTATTGGGAGCCAGATCTTCAATGGCTACAATGACTTTCTCCGACCCATTGATGATAAAGTAGCCTCCAGGATCTTTGGGATCTTCTCCCACTTCCACCAGTTCTGCATCGCTCCTTCCTTGCAGAGCACACAGACTGGATTTTACCATGACCGGGAGTTCACCAATCGCCACTTCTACTGGTTCTTTGTCTCCCTCTTCTGTTACTGGAATCAACTCAAGGAAGAGGGGGGCAGCATACGTGAGATCTCTCAATCGAGTTTCTTGAGGATATAAGAACCGAGTAGATCCATCCGCATCACGCGCTCGTGGAATGTCTGCTCTAATCCTGCCAAACTTGACATAGAATCCTTCAATGTCAGTTTCTATGCCTTCTTGATCATCAATGACTTGCTGCAGTCCCCTTTCAATGAAGTCGTTGTAAGAGTCCAGGTGTTGTCTGACGAATTTCTTCTCGTCAAAAAAGGATTTAATAATAGGCCATCTATCCATAATATTCCCTCTTTACTTGATTATCAGTCTGTAGGTAACTGCCTCTCCTGCAGGGCTTCCTGTCCTGATTATCTTGATGACTTGCCCCGGTCTGGCGCCTATGGCCTTCACTACGGGATCTGCTGCTTTGATTAATGGCAGCTTGTCTCTGGTGATATTGTAAACGTGAAGCAGCTTCTCCACTTCTTCTTCTTCGAGGACTACATGCCTGGGGACAAGTTCATGGTGAGTTGGATCAATTTTTTTCATTCTCTCCACCGGAAGTGAGCGGGCCCGACGGGAATTGAACCCGCGACCCTCGGCTTAAAAGGCCGATGCTCTGCCAGACTGAGCTACAGGCCCATAACCATAAAATAGGATACCTAAATCGGAGTTTTTCTTTCCATTTATAAAGCTTTCCCTTGCAGAAGAGGGATTTACTATTCTGACCATCCTCTCCTATGAAACCACCTTTATACTGTCCACTTTTTGAGATCACCATCTCACTTGAAGAGGCGTCTACCTTTTCGTAATTTTTCGGCCTTTATAAAGGTATCCTTTGATCCTTTTGTCTCTCCACCATCAGGGGCATGAACTGGGGCTGATGGACTACGTCTTTCCTCACTCTCAGGACAGAGAATGTATTTCCGGCTTAAGTATTCCTACTCATATACACAATCAATATGGAACCCTGACGTTCAGAACAGAGTGTTGCACCGGAAGATTCTAGGCCCGCTGTCCTATTGCCTCGGATCGTGAGGAATGTCTTCATCCACCTGGTCAGGTAATTCATCCTCTACCAGCCTCAACCTCGGATACAGGTAAGCACCGACAGTGACCACAATGGTGAGAACGCCCATTATTATTATCATCAATCCAATTCCCCTTCCTGGTCCGACTCCCAGTATCTTACCCACACTGCCAGCCAGAGGTCCATTGACAGCTAGGAGAGGCTCAAAAACATTGTCTGCCAGCGGCCCCGCGGTCAGATAGGAAAGAGGCATCACAGACAAAGCTATCATCCTCCGGACAGCAAAGACCTTGCCTTGAATATCAGGGGCTGTCTTGGTCTGCCAGATGGCCTGACTACACGCATTGGCTATGGGGCCTGTAAAGAGGAGCAGGAAGAATACCCCTGCAAGGAGAGGTATACTGGCTCTTGATCCGCCAACCATCAGCGCTACCCCTGAGAGCAGGGAAGCACCCAGGATGCCATTAACGCGTCGCCGAGGCCCGCCCCATGTGCTCATCACAATTCCTCCGAGAAGCATCCCAACACCGCCAACAGAGACGACAGTTCCCAGCAGGATAGGTGTTGAAAAGCTCAAGACCAGCGGAGTAAACAGCACGTTGACAAACCCGAATATGAAATTGGACAGAGCAAAGAAAATCAGGAGGGCAAACAATCCGTGTCTCTCAGTGACATACTTCCATCCGAAGGTCACTTCCTTCAAGAAGGGGGGCTTCTCGCCAGTAGTGGTAGAAGGAGTATCGGGGATTCTCACTACTGCCAATGTTGCCAGGGCAATCAGGAACGTGGCAAAATCAATGGCAATGACACCCCATATGTGGATGGTCATCAGGAGAAATCCTGCTAGAGCAGGTGAGACAATGACTGAGACTGCTTCCGCAGTCTGGACCATTCCTGCAGCCCGTCCCAGGTGTTTCTTAGGAACGAGAAGCGTGGTGGCAGCTGAATAAGCGGGCCACTGGAAGCTTCCAAATGCTGAACCAATGGATATGAATACATAGATGTGCCATATTTCAAGGCGATTGCTGAAGAGAAGCACAGCAATAGCCAACGTACTCAGTGCAGCCCCTGTATCGCTGAATATCATAGCTTTCCGCCTGTTCCATCGATCCACGAGAACTCCTGCCACTGGAGACATAATGATACCCGGAACCACGGTAGACAGCATGATAAATGACAGCTTAGTGACAGATCCTGTGGTCAGGTACACCCACACTCCCAGGGCAAATCCTGTCAGCCCCGATCCGATAAGAGATACGAACTGACCCGCCCAGATCACTATGAATGTGCGAAGACTATTTTCTCTCATTCCTCATGCACCTCTTGCTTCTCGACCAGAGTAACTGTATCTTGGTTGTATAAGTACTTCATCTTGAAGTGCATAATCGTAGTATATAAACCTTATGGATATGTACCTAAAAAAGATCATACGGGACTTCTGATATATGACAAAGCGAAACCAATCCCTGAGACCACGCGATGTATCGTCTATCTATCCAACTTTCATATTTCAATTCATCTGAGACATGTTCTGAGGATAATTCTCTCAGGTTCTTTTCCAGTTCAAGTCATCTCTCGTACCATGGGATTTCCACGAATGAGAAATGAAGAAGTCGCTTTGAGATTTGCAGAATACAGATAACCCAGGGATCGGCTGGTAACACGAAGAAAGAGGGTTATTTCACATCACGATTTTCGTTGAGCATCCTGAAGAGCAGACGTAATCTAAATGATGATGTCTGAGGAAGACTTCACTCATTGATTTGTGCTCACGACGTACCACATTGGGCCAGCTTCAGACCGAATGCAGCTCGTGAAAGGTTGATAATTTCTGGAGATACTGCCTTGGCAAAAATGATAGTCTATAAGATGATTTTTCAGAATCTAAGTTTTTTCCTGAATCTGGAACCGGATCTTTTCAGGAATCCGGCCAACGATCCATCGAGCCAGGAATTGGTTCATTGCTAGGCACTTGATAGCGAAATCTTTATTAAGGGCACGATACAAAGAGTAAAAGTGTTTAGTGTGGAAGGTTTCTATGCAAGGGGAATTTGCTGATGTGTGGGGGGAGATTACGGAGGGAAACGATAATAGGAGGAAAGAATATGGAATTAAGGAAGATTGGAGCTGTACTGGCTGGAGCCGCATTACTTGGAGCCACCCTGGCGGGTGCTGCTGCTCAAGAGGTACCACCCACTGATTTTTTCGTGGACCCTGAGACAGGACAGCCAAACTGTGTCATTGTGGTAGGTAGCGGTGCTGCTGCGATGGATGTCGTGTCAGCCACCATGCTTGCTGCCAAGATTGGGACAATGACCTTTACAGAGCAAGAAGACGAAGTTACC
>JACVGT010000045.1 GCA_018992685.1 Theionarchaea archaeon | reverse complement strand
CGCCTTCTTTTTGGGAGATCTCCCGTATTCTGTGTCAGGATTCTTAGGATTTCTTCTCTCATATGTCATTCAACTCCCAACTTTCCAATATCTCGATGATGCACCAGGAGAAGATTCCTCCTCCTCTGATCTTTCTTGCAGACTATTATACTCGTGCCATCCCTTGACTATTATATACTTCATTGCTCTACCTCCCAATGGGAATATTTAGATTCTTGCATGGAAAATGAAAGAAGGAAGATACTCCTTCTTTGTTCATACGGTTCCACGCCACCTCTGATTTTTTTTCCCCGTATATGAATATTTCGGTTTAAGCCCTAAATACAACAGAACGAGAACGAAGATCGATCCCATCTCCCTTCTCCAGAGGAGACTACTTTCCTTCCTTCGAACCGAGCCAGTGCAGTGAGAGTAGAAAAGCAAGGCACAGGGACAAGAATCCTGTAGCAAGGTACAGCCTACGCAGGTAATCGCTTCCCGATGTTAGTGTATGTGGATGATCAGGAATTCTTAGGGAGAACCCGCCGAATCCGGTGGCAAATCCCCATATCCTTGATTCATGTTCAGTCAGCATTACGGATACCGGAGATCTGTCAAACGAGAAGAGTTCTTGCCTATTCCACTGCTTCCAATCTTGAGAATAACACAAGAAGTAGTGGGTCGCAGGACGCGTCCAGAAGTCTTCTTCTTTCCTCCCAATAGCACATATGGTGCCATCAGGTAAAAAGAACACCTCTTCGACATTAACACCAGGGATCTCAAATTGCTCTGGGGTGCTCCACGTTTTCCCGTCTGCAGACCACGACCTGTAGAGAGAGTCAGAGCTCCAATCCCCATATCTGAATACACACCAGATGCGTTGTCCATTCTTAACCAATGATACTGCACTCATTCTGCAATATTTCTCACTTTCAGGCTCCATCACCTGTTCAATAGTCACATCATTCTTGTTAATCACATCACTCTTATTCACATAAGCTCTATACACAATAGTGCATCCTGACCCCCTCACTGTACGATCTCCAACCTCATAAGTGATGAAATGAGCCTCATCCCAGATGATAAGGATACTACCATCTTCCAGAACAGTGACATCCTCGATTGCGCAGTACTCGTTTCTGTTAAAGAGAACCCTGGGTTCTGACCAAGTTTCATCAGCAAAGACGCTGCAGAAGAAAGTTGTTCTCGATTCTCCTTCCTCTTCATCATGCGTTTCCTGCCAGATGACTCCCAGTTGGCCCTGCTCCGTCTCACAGAGTTGCAGGGATAATAACTGGAAATCTTGAAAGCGGGGAGGCTCAATTTCTGTCCATGTACAGCCATCTTTGGACCTCCAAATCCGCACGAGACTATCTTTTCTATCTGCAGCGTACTTCATGTCTCCTGCTTGAACAATGTACCAAGCGCTGAAACGAGGATTGGTCTCGCAACACTGGAAGTAGTCTGAGTGTGCCAATGATTCCCTTGACATCTTGAAGGATTCATTGAGTCCTAGGGAAAGGAATACTGCAGAGGACGCTAATGCAAAGCATATGAGTACTATCATCATCCTTTTCTTCGAGATACCTACCATTTGAATCACTCCATCCCTACCCTCTTGTTCATACTACTGGTGGAGGTGTGGGTTTTGGGAGATCAGTCCACGCTGCCAAGCGAATGAGAAAAGATAGTTTTCCAACATATTTATTTCTTTCGCTCGTCCTGATACGAGTCGGTACCATTAGCCACCATGAATGTATGTTGTCCACAGCATACCTCCCGAGTGGCAGACATGGTCTTTATGAAGCATCGACTATATAGATATTTCATAATCAACCACTGAAATCGTCTCTCACCTACTCGACAGATAGCAGACCTATTCTGTGCATTGAGATGATGCAATTGCCCACATTAGCACAGTATAGCAGATCCAATAAATAAGATACCAGTAGTACTTTCCTTCCTTTTTGTATAGATAGATGAGGATCACGAGAAGAGTGGAGAACATCGCAATTACGAGCCACGCTGTACACGTTCCCAGAAAGATGAACGCAACAGAGAAGGCCAATATACCAGTCACAAGGACTGCTCCTCCGATCACCCTGCGTTCTCTTTTGCTGAACTCTCTTCTCTTCATCTTTGATACGTGTGTATACAGCCATTGAAAAAAAAAGCGTTCAGACAGATGGAGAAAATCTTTGAGAATTCCTAAACCAACCACCACGGCACCAACAAAGAGAGCAGCGCCAACAGAAATTAACCCGTGCTTCCATGTATTAGTCTTCATCCATGGTATGTCCTCATAATAGTCCTGATCTGAGTAGTGCATGATATACAGGCCCTCTTCACCCTCAAATACAATCCAGAAAATACCATCATCTGATTTTGCTACATCAAAATCGGGATATGAATCCCATTTAAAAACCAGACTGCGCTCACCCCACTGGAGACCATCAGAGGAACGCATCATGACAATTGATCGGGATTTTCCCGTGAAGAAGAACACAAATTCATCCGGGCCTTGTTGGAGAACCTGTCCCTCACCTACTGGTTCATCCAGAATTTCTATAGGTTCCCCCCAGGTGACTCCATCCTCAGAAGTTCGGATCAGGGCCAGATCTATGTCTCCTCGTTCAGTATATACAACATATAGCACCCCTTTCATATCCAGAAAAATATCAATGCAGTCTGTAATCATTGCGTCAGAGAGCACAAAAGGAGGACTCCATACAGAAGGCTCATCTGAAGACTGAACAAAACATTCAAACCCCAGAGTGACTGGCACTCTTTCTCCCTCGATCATGACATACCCTGTCTTTTCCCGCTCTCCGAGAATCGCAAGCCCACCATCAGGAGTATTCTCAGCCATATGAATGAAATAATCCCGGTCAAGACGATGAATTTCTTGAGGGCTGGACCACTCTGTATCACTGAGAGGGAAAGCACAGTACAGCACTTCTGGACACTCTTCCTCTTTGGTTCCTCCACTCCATAGGAACCATAGGGTGCCATCAGGTCTTTCCAGCCACTGAACGATATTGGGACGGGAACAGTCCTGGGGAGATCGTTTCACCAGGGGAAAAGGAGATGACCATTCCACGCCATCAAAAGAATGAGTGGTTTTGATCAGTCTGCCTGTACCCCCTGAAGGTTCATGGAAAGCAAGCCACAGTTCCCCGTTATGATATGCTAGTTTAGGCTCGAACCCTCTCTCTTGGATCTTGATGGGATCGCTCCAGCCTGGTGCGATATTTGTAGATGATTCCAAGTAGATAAATAAACTGAAAGTAATCACCGACAAAATCCCTGTTAGGATTACGAAGTTCCTTCTCATGATGATTGTCCTTCCCTCAATCATATTAATATTGCTATTTGTGGAATATGGTCACCGGTATCGACCGGAATCTGTCCTCGCACATCCCAAGTGTTTTGTCATACGAGTGGTTATGGGACCAGGAGTTACAATTAGCAGAGGTCAGGCGATCTAGTCCATCATAGCAATAAGATTGAGTATCAGTATGCCATGAAGAACTGGTATCTCTCCATCTATTCACGAGTTGAGTAATATTGATTCCAGTTTAAATTCTCCTACTGACGTTCCTCCTCAGTCTTTATCAGCAGGACTGTATGGCCTTTTCAGGGAATGGTATTGATGAGGAGACCACAGCCGACTTGGCCGTGGCCATCCGCAGTCGGTTGGGGGTTGCTCCTGCCAAGCGATGGAACCTTTTAAACTTTCGCACATAAGTTGCGGGGTTGAAGTAGTTGTACCTCTCCCTTCTCTTCAGCATGTGATAGATGAACACTGAGAGTTTTCTAGCAACAGCCACTAGCCTTCTTCCTACCTTTTCTGGCACTGATCCTGCTGTGAAAGGCAGCTATCTGGGGTCCTTGAAAAGCTGGATATGTATGGTTTTTATGCTGGAACAGCAAGAAATAGAGGTTATTCAGACTGGGTCACCACTTATTCATGTAGTCCCCCTTTCCGTAGAGAACACTGTCTGGTTCATGGCTTTGATCCTGTCTTAAGAGCACCCAGTAAACCCTCAAGAGACTACGGTACGTTTCATACGTACCCTTTTTCTGCAGTTGATCTATTACCCATTCGAGAGCCTTTTCTCTGGTTATATTCTGGGATTTGTATGCATTCTCCTTTTCTTCGATGTCTTCTTTGGATGGAGGTGGTTCAGTCTTCTTGAGAGGGATAGGTACGTGCCTGTAGCATGTCTGTTCTCCTTCCCAAGACTTTTCTACGAATTCCAGTACTCGGTTTCCTTTCTCATCTTTCTTGATATGACAGCGTACAACATATTTTCCAACCTTATATGCGAAAAGAAAAGCATCCATTGTTTTGGTTTGTTCTTTGTCAGGGCAGGGAACACCGCGCCTTAATACTTCCCTATCCAGAAGAAGCTCTTTCCTCACTTCCTCAGGGTCAGGCTTCTCCACATGGGGGTCGGGTTCCAGTCCGATTACTATAGTTGTGAGAGCAGAGGGTGGATCATCACATGGGTCTCTCGCTCTTTTCATCAGGGTTTTCGCTCTTGCGACCGCTTCTTCTGGTGTTATCTTGCCATCCAAAAAGGCATCGACAACGTTAAGAATCTCCTGCTGGATCGTCATACACTCACCTGGTCTTACTTCACGTTTTACACACTATTACATTGTGTGCATAAAGAACCATTGGCATTGCATGGGTTCCTGATAACATAACCATTATTTCGATCAGCAATATATAAGCTTCCCTTCTCATTTTTGTGTTTTTCACGTTCTCTGCTGCATATCTACCTCAGTTCATCTGCTATTGTTATTTCCTTTGTTCGTGCCTTTGTCTCAGTTTCAGCGTCAATACAGTCGCGTCAATATAGTCGAGAGTGATGGCTTCATTGGAGCTTCACAGTTCCCTCATTTGAATGATTCGCCGCTACGTGGTGATTAGCGTATCTTGTCTTGAATCTCAAGCTATGGGGAATTCATTCTTTTCTCTCGAATATTCCGCCTTTTTTCCTTACAAGTATCAAGAGCACGATGATGGCTACTATGGCAAGGATGAATACCCCTGCCAGATATGTGGAATCTTGAGATGATCCCAGGCATAAAACACGACCAGTCGCCTCGCTTACGATGAGCATTCCATCAGAAAGGGCAATAGAATCTATCCACGTTTCAACCGCGTAGGAGTCAAGAGTCTTACCTGACCGGGCGTCCAGGATGTACAGTGTCTTTCCTGCAGCTACTGCCACTTTCTTATCAGCAAGGATAAGAATATTAACCTGCCTTCTCCCCACTGCGCTGGGGAAGTTTCCCAACTCTCTTTTCCAGATGAGGTCCCCTCGGTCAGAATCAACACAGTAGAGTACCCCATCCTCAGAACCACAGAATACATGCCCATATCCAGAAGCAATAGGGAGAGTGATTGAACTTCCACAGTCAAATTGCCACAAAGATTCACCACTGTCACTGTTGAGACACTCCAAGACTCCTCCATATGATTCGAGAAAGATCTTTTTTCCATCATCTGAGAGACAGAGATGATGACCCACTTCCACGTCTTTTTCCCAGATGAGTTCTCCTGTATCTGCATTCAGGCAACCTATGTTGCTCCCTTCGCGGATGAATACTCGGCCGTCAAAATATGTTGGGGAATCATAGATTATCTCTTTTCCATGGAACTCCCATATGATCTCCCCACTCTCTACGTCAATACAAAGCATCCTTTCTTGCGCTTCAAAAGGATCTGTTACCGTGTCTGAGAAGTCGTCTACGAGTTGGAAAAATTCACATCCTGTACCAACAAAGAGATGATCACCAACAATAGTAGGAGGGGAACTAACGTAACGGAGTCCTTTGTCTTCATATTTCCACAGCAGATCCCCTGTGACAGAATCCAGACAGAGGATTCCATCGTAAACACCCACGAATATCTCGCCCTTATCTGCTGCAGGATATGCTGCGAAATCTCCGTCGACATTCCATTGGAAAGATCCATCTGTCATATCTAGCGAAATGACATGTCTGTCTCCGAGTACTGCAACTACTCTTCCTTCAGATACAATGACATGACTCATGTAGCTGTCAAATTCTTTGGATTGCCATACGAGGCGCAAAGATTCAGGCATTCGTGAAAGAGAATAGCCTGTATGCTGAGGATCATACATGAACATAGGCCATTCGACACTATGGTGCTGCATGACACAACTGCATGCCAGACAACCCATGAAGATACATAGAGATATTCCTTTCCTCATGCTATCACTTCTTCTTAGGGATACCCAAATATAGCTTTTGTTGTATTTCCTTAAACGATCCATTCAGGAGAGCATCGCTCCACTATATTGGAGCAAACGGCGCAGGGAATTTCCGGTAGAAGAAGTATTCAACATATAGGAAATTACTGTAACGGGAGCAATCGAGTTTCTCACAGCTAAATCACCACTTGTCTTTGTATCTCCATTCCATAGTGAACACCGTCTGGTTCATCAATTTGACCCTATCTTGAACTTACCAAGGGAATTTAAGGTCGAAAAGAGCTCCAAATCCCCCAAACCAACAGGACTATAGAAAAGACACCAGTAGCTAGAGATGCACCATAGAAAATGTCCACCATCTCTGTCGTCCTCTCGTATACGCTGAAATTTTCCTCAGATGGAGCAATCAAAAACAATCCTTTTTCCGTTTGAAGGAGTCCCCAATCATTCCCGTTCTCATCCGTGCTCAGATATGCACCTCGTATCATTTCTTTTGAGTTGAAGATTTTCGTCTTTGACCAAGTTTTCCAATCTCTGGATTTGTACAAGAATCCATTGTTACCGTCGACCTGGTATTCGAAAACAGCAATGTCTCGCTCCGCGGTTTTGAAAATCTGGTCTACTTCAGAGGTGGGAAGTGAGATTTCCTCAGGTTGGCTCCATGTTTTTCCATCTTCAGTCCACACTCTATAGTATGCCTCGAATTTTGGTGTCCGATGATCAAAGACACACCAGATGCGTTCCCCTTCTATTATGAGATGGAACCCTTTGGTGTAGCAAAAAGAGGGGCTGTCAGTTTCAAATACCTGCACAGTAATGATTTCTTCGGCAGTAACAAGAGCTGAATATATCACATTGCATCCTGTTCCTTTCGCCTTTTTTCCATTAATTTCAAGATAGACTGGCTCCTTCCAGAGCAAGAGTAGGTCTCCATTGTCAAAGGGCATTGCGTCCACAAGGTCCACGCAGTAATTCTCTCTGTAGAACAGAAAGACAGGGGCTGACCAATCTTGACCGTCAAATGTGCTCAGAAAATAGGCTGCTCGGGGTTTCTTCTTTGCGCTTGGTTCTGTATCCACCCATACCATTCCAAGGTTATTGTCCAAGGTCTTAAACAACGCCAAGTCATTTCGCCATTTGTCGACAGTCTCATCAAAAACGCTGATTTCCACCTCAGACCAGATACAGCCATCGTGGGATGTATACAACCGGGAATTCTCAATTCCTATATCAGCAAGATACCTGGTGTCTTCTACCTGTAGACCAACGTAACAGAAATCAAGCCCTTCAATCTCACAACCAACAGCCCACGTGCCAGATGCTCTCGTCTCAAGTCGCCATCCCGCAGCAGCAAGTATCAATGCACTGCTGAGCAAGACACATGCAACAAGCACTTTCTTTTCTCTTGTGACTTTTCTCACGTTCGACACCACCACTCGCCTGTTGTTATTGATCAGTTATAATACTTTCTTCCATCTTAACAGCCTCTTTTTATGACCTTGGCACTGGGCCTGAGTTCTCGTCTATTGCTCTGGACCCATCAGATCTCCGGAAAAAGAAGTGTTGCCGGTGTTCTCGCTGAAGGAGGAGAACTGAAGTGTACTTTGGGAGTTCAGCCGCTCTCATCTTGTTTATTTCTCTCCACAATGTCTGAGGAATCAATTACGTTCTTTCTCCTTGTCTGATTTACCAGGTCATCGAGAAAAGGCAAGCTCGCCAGGAAGCCATGAACAAGTGAAAGTCCAACAAGACTGAGAAGAATTGGGGTAATCTCTTCCTGCCATTCTGAATGAGGAGAAAGAAGAAGGCTCAGATGCTTTACTAAGTTAAGAACTAGATAGACGATGATCGCCACCAATACGGGAATAAATGGCAGAAACTTGGTTTTTCTGATAGAAACGATGCTTTTCGTGAATATGTTTTCTCTCTTAATACGTGCTTCATCAATTGATATTTTTGCACTCAGTATCTTTTTTAATCTCCATAGGAAGATAAATGATATTAGAACATAGATTTCTACACTAATAAAGAAACTCCACACAACCGTGTCTGATCTGTCGAGAATGAACCCTATTAAGAAAAAAATAATAATAATTGAAATAAGAATAATTCTCAAATCTACTATATTCTCAAGAATGAAGACTATAACTGTTTTTTCTTGTGCAGTCGTTGGGGTTTTCTCCCAATTTTTCCTCTTTATCCACGTCATGAAGGTTATCATCACGAGACATGCAATGACCTGAAATATGAGCAGCAAAGCAAAAGCCTTCATCACGTCATCTCATCTTCTGGTCTTTTAAATCTATCTCTCATTCTCATACACTTTATGTCTCTCGCAAGCTCTATACAACAAATATGAACCGAGCACTATACGTCTTTCAGAATTCCAATAGTTCAATTCTGGTGAGAATACTTAGACCTCTGTTACAGAAATCAGAAGCGACTTGATAAAAAGAAACTTCAACCTGCTCAGGAAATTCAGTCACCAAGAAGCCTGGATTTCTCATACTAGCAGGCAAGAGAAGAGATGCCAGTGACCAAAGACGCTGTAGGGAACCGTGAGTATAACAAATTCTCATCAATACATGAGAAAGATACATTCATATTAATCCAATGATTGAATGCACCAAGTGACTATCTGATCTAGAAGGAATTCCCTTACTGAATAGACCGTTTCAAACAGATTAGTACTGTTTCACTATCTGCCATTAGGAATTGGTCAGGATAATGCTATCGCTCTCCTGCAGTATTCTTGATCAATGGTGTCTACACTATATTTTAATCTTGTATAGTCCTGCAGTTCTAGGTGGGTGGCATCTTTCTGCTACAAAACCGCAAACCTGTAATCGCCCTTGGTCTTCGTGGAAGGCGTATGCCATATACTGTCCGAATGCACCTATCTCAGTTCCTCCCTCATCCTGTTGAATTCCTCTCTTGTGATCTCCCCTCTGGCATACCTCCTCTTCAGTATAGTGAGATGTTCTTCCTCATTTTCCCTGTCTTTCCCCCTGCTGCTGAGCCACACCAGGACGACAAAAAACGCCACCAGAACCCAGAACAGGAATCCGAACCCATAAAATCCTACTCCAAAGAACCCCCTCTGATACATACCATGATGTCCTCGACCTGTCCCGCCCCATCCGCCTCCACAGGGGCCCCATAAGGTATCACTGTCATACAAGAAGGTTCCTAATAGGAGGACCATTATTGCCGCAAATCCAATATATACCAGATACTCCTTTTTCATCTAAACCACCAATAATAAAAGGCGGGGGAAGCCCGCCTATCTGTCTGAACCTCTACGGTTTCCGTTGCCAGCCTCTGCATGGTCACATATACCATCATTGTCTTCATCTACGAAAGTTCCGTTTCCGCAACCATTACACCGACCATTCTGTGCATAGTCACACACACCGTCATTGTCACTGTCTACGAACTGCCTGTTCTGGTAACCGTGTCGATGACCATATTGATAGTGGTCGCACACACCATCATTGTCTTCATCTATGAAAGCTCCATTTCCGTACCCGTTACACTGACCATTCTGTGCATAGTCACACACACCGTCATTGTCTTCATCAATGAAGTTCAGTCCCTGTCCATTTGATTGGCCTCCACCTCTTCCTGGATATGCGTATGCAGCTCCGACAAAGAGTGTCAAGGCCACGATGCTTAACAGCACAACATTCTTGTTGATTGTATCACCTGGCTTGAATTCACACACCTTCCCTTTCTAATTTGCTGACCTGACCGTTATCTTTTCCCTTTATCAGATCACCCGGAACGATCCAAAATCGTCCAGGACCGTCCAACATGTCTTTTCACGCCCTATTTGAGCCATTCTCCGAGGAATAACTTGTATGTTTTCCCCGATCTTTCCCTTTGAATAATACCTTTCTTTTCAAGTTCTAAAACAAGAGCAGAAACCTTTGATTTTGAGAATCCTGTCCTGAACCTTACTGAATCCTGTGTTATGCCCACTGAATCCCTAATGAGTGATACAATCATCATTTCATCGTCGCCCAGAGCTCTCCCCAGAACGTTCATGCTCCTGTCAATGGTACCAGTTCCCGATGCATGACCCCATCTTGAACTGATGAAATAGAACACTAATCCTGAAACTGTCCCTACCACAAAAGAAAAGGTTAGCCTCTGCCTGACAAAGGATTCATCTTCCACTATCAAAGAAAGAAGAGAATCCAGTCCAAAGTACACAATGAAAATCAAGATAATGGATGCCATTACGCGTTCATTTTCAGTCAACAGCTTCATACAAATCACATCGGCCCAGTGTAGAGGACTGAGCTGTCAGAACCCCTGCAGCACACGGTTCTGCTCGACCAGTCATGTATGGGTTTGTCCCCCTCACTATAAAAGACTTGCCTTGACTCTCCCTCCACCCAGGAGATTGAATATCACCCTGGGACTTTAGAAAATAACAGATGTTGTAATGAAACCTCTCAGAATTAGATGAAATGTTTATATATTTTCACCCGTATGGGAAGACATGAGGAAAATTGTGTTGCCCATTGAAGGCATGCACTGTGTCAACTGCGCACAGACCATAGAAAAGGCATTACATGACCTCAAAGGTGTCACCGCATCAGTTAGTTTCGCCAGTGAGGAAGCAGTTATAGAATATGATCCACAGGAAACAACACCAGCACAGATAGTCAAAACAATCCAGGATGCAGGATATGATGTCAAGAAGAAGACAGCAGAAGCCTCTATCACTGATATGCACTGCGCTGCCTGTGCAGTCAACATTTCACATGCACTTTCCAATACAGAAGGGATACTGAAAGCCAATGTTAATTTTGCATCAGAAAAAGCATATATTGAATACGTACCCGTCCTGGAGGAGAAAGACATTATCAATACCATAAAGAATGCAGGGTACACTGCTGTCATCGGAGCGCGGGAAGAGGAAACTGAAGAAGCTAAATTTAGAGCTGCCAGAAGGAAGATGTATCTTGCCTGGGCTTTCACCATTCCTATTATGGCATGGATGCTTCCCCACATGATTCTGGGGAGGCACATTCCCAGCATGGAGGTGATGAATACAGGTATGTTGCTTCTGGCTGCACCTGTCCTGTTCTATGCAGGGAAGGATACCTATGTATCAGCTCTCAGGTCGGTGATGCATGGGTCTGCCAATATGGATGTTCTGATCTTGATGGGTACCTCAGCGTCATATGTGACAGGATTCCTGGCATTCCTCACTCCTTTAGAGAGTTTTGCAGGTGTCTCAGGAATGATCATGGCCTTTCATTTGACAGGGCGGTACGTGGAGGCAAAAGCCAAGGGGACAGCATCACAGGCAATAAAGAAACTGCTGGAGTTAGGTGCAAAGACAGCAACTGTTGTGAGGAACGGGGAAGAGCAGGAAATACCCATTGAAGAGGTAGAAACCAGAGATATCATGGTGGTGCGCCCGGGTGAGAAAATACCCACTGATGGTGTGGTGGTGGAAGGTGAAAGTGCAGTGGATGAGTCCATGGCTACAGGTGAATCACTTCCTGTGACAAAGAGAGAGGGGGATGAGGTCATTGGAGCATCTGTCAACCAGATGGGGTTACTTAAGGTGAGAGCAACCAAAGTGGGTAAAGACACATTTCTGTCCCAGGTTATCAGAATGGTCAAGGAGGCACAGGGGTCCAAGGTACCCATCCAGAGGTTTGCTGACAGGGTCACCAGCTATTTTGTTCCCACCGTGGTGGTCCTGGCTGTTATATCGTTTGTCCTGTGGATGAGTGTGCCTGATGTCTTGAGAGAAATCGGGGTGAGGGCTTCTCAGGTTTTACCCTGGGTCAATCCTGGGTTAGGGGTCTATACGCTGGCAGTTTTTGCCACAGTTGCTGTTCTGGTGATTGCATGCCCCTGTGCTCTGGGGCTGGCGACTCCTACGTCTATCATGGTGTCCACAGGACTGGGAGCCCAGAATGGCATATTGATCAGGTCAGGAGAGGCCATGCAGGTGCTTCAGGACATTGCTGTCATTGTGTTTGACAAGACAGGGACTATTACCAAAGGCTCCCCAGAGGTGACAGATATTGTGGGTGGGGATGAGGTGCTGCAGGTGGCAGCCAGTGTCGAGGCAGGTTCTGAACATCCACTGGGGAAGGCATTGGTGGAGAAGGCACGCCAGATGAGTATTGCACTGAAGGATATCGTTGATTTTAGCGCTGTCTCAGGCAAAGGTGTCGTAGCTACCATTGGAAAGAAGAAGGCTCTGGTGGGAAATAAAAAGCTCATGGAAGACCACGACATTGATGTGTCAAAATTTCAAGCTGATTCTGATAGACTGGAATCTGAAGGGAAAACTTCCATGATAGTGGCTCTGGAGAAAGAAGCCATTGGTGTGGTGGCGCTGGCAGACACACTAAAGGATGATTCCATCCAGGCCATCGCGGCCATCAAATCCATGGGGATTGAGACTGCCATGCTAACAGGTGACAACAGGAGAACTGCTGATGCCATTGCAAAACAGGTAGGGATTGACAGAGTGCTTGCTGAGGTGTTGCCGGATCAGAAGGTCAGTGAAATCATGAGGCTACAGAAAGAGGTGGGGACTGTTGCCATGGTGGGAGACGGGATTAATGATGCTCCTGCCCTGGCTCAAGCGGACGTTGGGTTTGCCATTGGAACGGGGACAGACATTGCCATTGAATCGTCTGACGTAACCTTGGTTCAGGGTGATTTGACAGGAGTGATCAGGGCACTGAAGCTGTCCAAGGCTACCTTCAGGAACATCAAGGAGAATCTGTTCTGGGCCTTCGGATACAATGTGATTGCCATCCCCATTGCTATGCTGGGGTTACTGCACCCTGTTATTGCAGAGATTGCCATGGCCACCAGTTCCATCACGGTAGTCTCCAATGCCAACAGGCTCAAGAAGGCAGACATACAGGCTGATTATGAATAAGGACACGGCAGAATCTACTGGGAGAATATATACCGTATCAAACAATGGGTAGCCAAGAAAAGATGAGTATCACGTGATAATTTCCCACGTCTTCTGGTACCTATCCAATTCCTTAACAGAATAGTTGTCCAGTGTATGCACTCTCTCTGGAATTTCGATGTCCTTTTTCTCTCCACACAGTTCCGTAGAGAAATACCTTTGTCCCGTATCATTAATCATGGTCACAATCGTTTTCAACTCAGGATGAGCCCTCGCCAGCTTAATTGCTCCTGCGACATTGCACCCTGACGAGATCCCGCAAAACATCCCTTCCTCTCTGGCCAGTCTCCGTGCCATCACAATCGCTTCCTCTGATGTGGTGAGGATCACTCCGTCCAGCATGCTCACATCCAGGGTCCTGGGTACAAATCCGTCCCCAATTCCCTCAATCCGGTGTGAACCCCATTCTCCTCTGGCCAGCACAGGGGCTTCCAACGGTTCCAGAGCATACAGCTTTGTTGAAGGATTCTTCTCACGCAAATACCTCCCCACACCTGTTATGGTCCCACCTGTCCCCTGAGAAGCAATGAAGGCATCTACCTTCCCCCCAGTCTGCTCCCATATCTCAGGCCCGGTACTCTTGTAATGAGCCTTAACATTGTAATCATTCACAAACTGCCCCGGTTCCCAGTACTTTCCCGGGTTTTCCTTTTTCAATTCTGTTGCCTTTTCCAGACACAAGTCCACGTCACTCTCACCACCTGGCGTGAAAACAAGGTCTGCCCCATATGCTGAAATAACTTTTTTCCTTTCCTCGCTCATGCCAGCAGGCATCACAATAGTCACCTTAACCCCCAGGAGACCACCTACAAACGCACAGGAGATTCCTGCATTCCCTGTTGAGGTCTCCAGGATCTCCATTCCTGGGTTCAGGTCGCCTTCTCTTACAGCATGCGTAATCATCTCATAGTAAATCCTGTCCTTCAGACTGCCTGTGGGACTGAACCATTCAATCTTCCCCAGAATGTCTGATGAAACCTGTTCCCGTTTGGGAATCGTCTGCAACCGGACCAGAGGTGTTCTCCCGATAGTATCCAACATTGTCTGTGCTATCCTTTTAGTGGCATCCCATTCTACCATGCGATCACCTCTTTCCTTCACAGATTCACCTTCATAAACGTTATCACACCTCATTGACACACCTCGTCTGCTCGTACCACACCCGTTTGTCTTCTCCGCCGAAAACCTTATATATTCTAGTACTATAATATTCCATGGTTAGAATAACAGGTCGCGAGGCAGTCATACTGGGACTTCTGTGCGAAGGTTCACAGTACGGGTATGACCTGGAGAAAACTCTGGACCAGCGGAATATGAGAGTGTGGACCGAAATTGGATTCAGTTCCATCTACTATGTGCTCAAGAAACTGGAAGCCAAGAACCTCATCACAAGCACTGTCGAGAGTGTTTCGGGGAAACCTTCCCGGAGAGTGTACCATGTCACAGAGCAGGGGCTGATCATGATGAGACAGAAGGTAAAAAGTGTGCTATCAGAAAGTAAAAAGGAGGTTTCTCCTTTCGATCTGGGAATAGCTTACAGCAACCTTCTTCTGCCGGAACAGGTGGTGGAGTGCCTCGATTCGTACCTGGAATCGCTTGAAGAAAGAACGCTCTTCCTTGAACTTTCAATCCATAAGAAGATGGAAGAAGGAGCAGATTACAGGGTTATTGCACTATTTTCCCGGCCTCTCGCACTCATAAAGGCAGAGAAGACATGGGTTGTGGAATTCAAGGGGGAGATAGAAAGGAGGTGTCACCACGGAAAAGATAGTCCTTGAGAATTTCAAGTATTTTGGTGGAAAGCACTGCCAGACCACAGCTCTTCGCAGTATTTTACAGTATTATGGCATTGACATGTCAGAGGAAATGCTCCTCGGATTAGGAGGAGGTCTTGGGTTCATATACTGGTACATGAAGCAGATGCCGGCACCCTTTGTGGGAGGTCGGTCTGGCAGCAGAAATGAGGAATTCATGATAAAAATGCTGGAGAGAATGGGAGGAAAAGGGAGTCTTTTTGAGACAGGAAGTGCAAAGAAAGGACATGAATACTTGATGGAGATGCTGCGCTGTGGGAAGCCTGTGTATACGTATGTGGATATGGCGTACCTGCCGTATCTTGCACTACCAGGAGATGCTCATTTTGGAGCTCACACTGTTGTCGTGTACGGAATCGATGAACAGGAAGACACAGTCTACCTCTCCGACAGGGGAAAGGGTCCTCTGACCGTATCTGTGGAAGACCTCAAGAATGCCAGAAGCTCCAAATTCCCACCCTTTCCACCCAGGAATAAGATCCTGGAGATAGAAGTGCCGGAGCAGCCCATGAGGGTGAAAGAGGGAATTCTTGATGCCATGAGGGAATGCTGTCAAGCGATGCAGAACCCCCCCATATCGAATTTTGGACTGGCAGGAATCAGGAAATGGGCGAACATCATTCCTGGTTGGCCGAAACAATTCCAGGGGTTGAACCTGTACGGTTGTCTGATGAATGTATATATCTACATTGAGATCGGAGGAACCGGGGGGAGAGCCTTCCGCCCCATGTATGCTCGATTTCTCAGAGAAGCGTCTTCCCTTGTTGAGAATCCCGAATTGGAGTCTGTGGCTGATCTCTTTGAGGAATCTGGCAAAGCCTGGAGCGACGTGGCTAAAGCTGCTCTTCCTGATTCATGGGATACGCTTGGAAAGGCACGGAGATTGATGTACGAGAAAAATCAGGTGTTTGAAGAGCAGGAACCGGGAGCATTTGAAAGGATGATGCAGATGAATGCAGAGCTCGATGATGTGATGAAGCAAGCATCCCTGCAACTTGAGGAACGAGACCTCACCTCCTTGCTTCAGAACCTCCAACAGAAAGTCATGAATCTCTATGAAAATGAAACCAGAGCAATTACTGCATTGTCTCAGAGAGTGTCGTAGATGGCAGGTGCAGGCAACAGAAGGAACTCGACCACCCGAATATCCTGGTCCTGCTGAGTCTCCTCTTATGGTCTCATTCACCTAACCCAGGCCGTCTCCTCTGAAATCAGTCCACCTTGAAATTACGAGGGGACTGCGACACTCAGAGTAGGTCCTCCTGTCAACAAGAAAGGGGCCCTCGTCTATAGCCCTCCAACCTCTTCCGATACCTTTTTAAGAGCCTATCTTCCACTCAAAAGCTCTCACAAAAAGTGTTTAAACTATCACTCCACATCGACAAAAGAGGAATGCTATGTTTAAGACTCCCAGGTGGTTTTACACCTTCATACCCTTCAAGTTTGCAGCAGGATGCTCATCCCCTTTAATACCCCTGCTCATCATCTCACTGGGAGGGAAGGCTACTGACATCTCACTGGTATCCAGTGCTTATTCCATTGTATCCATGGTCTTTCTCATTCTGTGGGGGAGGCTTTCGGATTCAACCCAGAAAAGAAAACCCTTTCTCGTTATTGGATTTGCCGGATTTTCTCTTATTCTCCTCTTGTTCTCTGAAGCGCGTACCTTTTCCCAGGTCTTCTACCTGCAGGTGGCTTCTGCTGTATTTGCTGCAGCCACAGTCCCTGTGTCCAGCGTGTTCATCCTCCGCAGTGCGCGGAAAGAATACTGGGATCAGGCCATCGGAGAATTCAACAGAATCGGTGGGTATGCCTGGGCTCTGGGACTGCTGGCAGGTACGTTGCTCCTGCCCATCCTGGGAGTGAGTGCCCTCTTCATAGCCCTGGGAATTATCGGGCTCTTCTCGTCACTCTCCTTCCAGAAAATGGTATCCGAGAAACCAATCTACATTAACAGAGACAGTATCAAGTCGTTTGCTTACATGACTACTGAAAAGCTGCGGTTTATGCCTTCCATCATCATTCACCTCCCGCGCTTGATTAAGTTCGAAAGTCATAGACTCAAGAACTTCTATCTGTCATCTTTCGTCTTATTCATGTCTTCCGGCCTCATTTTCACCCCTTTTGTGTATTTCCTAACGACTAAGGGAGCTTCTGCTTCTTTTGTGTTCCTGATCTCCTTTTTCAATTCCCTGATATCTGCATACGCATATTCCAGAGTGGCAAAGAGAGTAGCCCTCCTGGGGGGATTTGCCATACTTCGACGAGGCCTGCTCCTGCGAGGCAGCTTCTTTCTGATCCTGGTTTCAGCTTCATTACTCACAGGATATGTTGCTGTTGCAATAGCAGCCGTGTGTTATGCCGTCTTCGGGTATACCTGGGCCCAGATAAGCATTTCATCCAACTCTGTCATGTCCAGGCTGGCTGTTAAGGGGAAAGAAGGAGAAATTATGGGCATGTACAATTTCATGGCCTCATTGGGACTCATTGTGGGGAACATGATCTCTGGGATTGTTGTTGACCACCTGGGATTTCCAGCAGAGTTTCTCCTGGGAGTTGCCGTCATTGGGCTGGCATCTCTGTGGGTTCAGAGGATCAAGCAGAGAGAGGATGAAGAGATGAAAATGGCAGTGAAGAGTGCCTTCGAGAAGCGTATTGCAGAAAGAAGAAAATGGTGGAATGTTGTCACATTTCAGGAAATCGACTCCTACCTTAACCTTTCAGGAGCACATAAGGGATGGAAAGCACTTGATGTTGCCTCAGGTGAAGGTGTTGTGGCCTACCGTCTGGCCAAGAAGGGGGTGAAGGTCACAGCCATCGATTTAACACCTGCTGGCCTGGCAGAGAGGGTGGACGGTGTGACCTACGAGATCCAGGACGTAGAACGGATGACCTTCAAGAATGAATTTGACCTGGTAACCTGCAGGAATTCCTTCCACTACTTCCCCAACCCACTTCTGGTTCTGCAGAACATGTGGGACGCTCTCAAAGAGAGAGGTGTTCTCCTGTTGATGGAACCCGTGGCCACTGAAGAAAGCTACTCCTTCTTGAGACAGACATTTGAAAGGAAGGCGCCGGTGAGAACCTTTTTTACCAGAGAAGAGCTTCTGGACGTGGTGCAATCTCAGGGGTTTGTGATATCAAAGATGGTGGTGGAAGACTACACCAACTGGATACGAACTGACCATGAAGAATCACCAGAAGGAGTGAAAACTGCATACAAGAATGGCATTCTGACCTTTTCAATCGAAGATGGGTACCTCATCCTCGTGGCAAGAAAGAAGCCAAAGCATCTCCGGCCACTCTAGTAATACTCCTCTTCTCAGCTCCCAGAGGCAGATGACACACTGAATCAGGGAGTCTGTTCCGTAATTCCTAAGAGCTTCTTGAACAATTCAAAGAACTCCTCCAGAAATTCAGCTGCCGCCACTTCATCTCCTTCAGCCAGCGCCGCTTCTCTCTGTTCCAATAACCAGTCCATCTGAGACAGAATGTCTGCCATACTCTCTCCCTGGACTGTCGCACCAGCCAGAATTTCCATGGCCTCACTGTAGGTCCCGATGTCCCTACCTGAAACCTTGGAGGCCAGAATCTCCAGCTGCACATTCCGGAAGGCAGTAACAGCATCGTCTCCAAAGCCCACTTTCCTGGATTCTGTTTCACTGCCCGTGATACCCATGACGCAGGCCACTTTCTGCAGAGTTACTGTCTTCTCACTCCCTGTGTAGAACGGAACAAAGTAGTACACTCTGTCCTCTATCTTATATAGCAGAATATTCCCGAAATCAGCCCCTTCATGCGTTCTATTCCAGTAGCTGACCTCTTCATCTGCAGTCAACGAATTGGGAACCACACTTGTTCCGATCACACGCAGGTCCTCATACGCCTGGGAGGGCATCCGGATCAAGTGCACCTTTCCATAGGTTGGAATATCGTTCTCCACCACCCAGATGGCAGCAATGTTGGGCACCTTCTTCCCGCTGAATTCCACGGTAATCATGGACACGAATTCCTCACGGCCGAAAAAGGTCTGCAGAAGGTGTCTCAAATCCTCTTCTGAAGGGATTTCAAAGAAATCCTCCTCATGAACATAGGCTGACACATTGGATTTCTCGTACGCAGACAAGTGCACATGGTACACATTCATGGCACGCACCTGGGTTTCCATGAACACTTCAGGATACCTGAGCTGTTCCTGATACCAGGAAGGAGCATCCGATAGAGGAAGAATATCTGGATACACCTTCAGGAGGAGAGGCAGGAGTATCCTGTCATTGCTCTCAGAGTAGTACACCTGGTATTCCCCGGTTTCTGTATTAATCAAGAGTTTCAAAAGGGGCCTCACATACGGTGCTTTCACCAGAGGGACCTTGCTGGGTGTAATGTACACTCCCAGATCCATGGAGTACCAGACGTCACCCTCATCGCTGACACAGATGTAGGGGTCTGGGTCCATGTAGAGCCACGGGAACAACTCCGATGCCCTGTCAAAGATATTGGTGTATGCCACCACGTCTCCCGTATAGAAGGTTAATTCCTGAGTGAATACATTTCTCAGGGGCAGTCTGGGCTTCACGGTGGGTCCCTGATACTCGCCCTGCAGTTCGTGTCCCTGGAAATCGTAGATAAAATCCCTGTACATCCCCTCCCCGAAATAAATATTCTTGTCTGTCCAGGGCATGGTCTCAAATTTCCCTGTCTGGGCATCTGCCACGATGTATCCCACACTGTGGGTGTACACCTTGTGTTGGTTATACCACGCGTTTTCAGAACCCTCAAGAATCTCCTCCAAATTCAAGTTCTTGGGAGAGATCCAGAATTGTCTCAGGGAATTATCCACCGTAAATCGAACAATATCAGTGTCACCCATTTCCATCCACCGCAGTCCGACAGAGGGTTTGAACCTGATCTTGGTGTGGGGTGAATCCCATAACCTCACAATGGAAAAGGTTCCTTCATTCTCAGCAGTCAACGCTTCAATATCCTCCAGGCTGTCAATCTCTGACTGGGATGGAAATTCCCAGTATGATTCATCAAAATCCAGGCCAGCGCTCAGGGCATTTAACTCCAATTCAAGGGAAATGAGGTCTGCATTGATACTGAGGGGATCCTTTCTGTGCTGGGGTTTCAGCCAGAGGTTACTTCCTATGGATCCTGCTATCAGGATGAAGACAATAGCCACCATGACTGCTGCTGTGGATGCGCCAGTTAACCGTACAGGTTCAGTGATTCTGGGCATGGTGAGTGCCCGTGCTCTTGGTATCAGCTCTTTCCAGAAAATGCGGTACAGGAAGGGAAAGGCTACGAGACCGATGAAGAATCCCAGGAGGACTCTCATATCAGGACTGTAATACCCTGCAAGAGCTGTCGCAATGACAGTGAAAATGAGAGCAGATGCCATGTGATAGGTCTTCTGTCTCCTGGTGTCACCAATGAGGAATCCTCCCACCAGCATGCAACTGATTCCCGCACCGAATCGGACCATGTAACTGAACAGATCGTGCCTGTAGGGCCCCACGAGGTGTTCGTACTGACCGGTGATGCCAAACAGGCTTGAGGCGCTCATGAAAATGAGGATGACTCCAAAGATCTTCATGACTTTTCCCCAGATAGTCTCATATTCATCATTGCTCAGGATCCGCCTGTAACTTTCCGCAAGGTACTGTACGATGCCTGCGAGATGATGGACACAGTAGATAAACATGCGCATAGCAAGTGCTCCTGCAACAGACGGACCAATGACCAGCAACTGTCCAAATAGGGGCGTAACATCTCGTGAGAAGAGGGTTAACCCATTCCCTCCCAGAACCCACAACCCCACAAGCATGTTGGAGTATAGCCACATCCCGAACAGCAATTTCAACAGTGTCCACGGGATGAAGAATGGGAGAGAGGCAGGTTGAGGAAGATAGCTACTTCTCTTCTTGATCAAAGAAATATATATAGTATATACGACACTTTCTCTTGAAAATAAAGGTAGGAACGCAATTAAACTTAATATGATTCCCCCTACTGCTGCTATTTTCATATTCGTCCAGTAGAACTGGTTGAAATACTGGCTGGGAAGATCCCATGCCCAGTTGAGGGTGCCCCACAGGTTAACAAGACTCAGAAGAATGAGTATGAACAGTATCCCGTAGATGATAGGACGTTGCTGGGCTGGCCCATCTTTTTTCCGGAGCCAGTAGAATATGAGTATGAACACGAACAGAAGTACCAGAAACAAGCTCCCACACAATTCACTAAAATGGTTTGAATAGAGCTGGATCAACTCTTGCTGTGCCTCAATTCGTTCTTGAATGGACTGTCCTGTACATAGTGAAACAACGGAAAGGAACAATCCGACTAGTATCATTATTCCACGTTTTCTCATTTTCATGTCAGTCACCTTTGATGGATGCGTGCAGGTGGATGTTGTCTCCCTTCTTTAAAAACTCTCCTCACTGTCCAGCTATGTCTTGAGACAAAACTGATGATGCATACTCTGGGTCTTCGCAAGAATCAGTCTTGGATATTTCTCTTTCGGTCCACTCTACTACTTCATCCAATGTCATTCTGTCTTCCAGAAAAGCATCTATAACATCAGTAATATCCTGTCGTGCGGCCATGTATTCACCTCCTCACTAGGACTTTATAAGAATTGCTTCACAGCAGGTCCATTCCCCCCAATCAAGTGAAATCAGACTATGTTGGGATTGAAATTCTGAATCACATTTTCTATTTGTTTCTACGCCGATAGAGGTAAAAAACAGCAAAGAGTCCGACAATGAGGCAAAACGACCCTAACGCTACCGTAATTGTGCGCTGAGATAACACTGGTGGCTCAGGGTTCTCGCCAAAGCAATATACCTTCCCATTTGTAGAAGCAATGAATACCT
>JACVGT010000043.1 GCA_018992685.1 Theionarchaea archaeon | reverse complement strand
CTACTACAATCACGAAAGGTCTCACATGGGCATCAACGGTGCAACGCCTCACGCGAGATATGAGGAGCGGTTGCCATGAGACTTATAAGAAGTGTTACCTATGTGTGGTGTCAAAAGTGTCACCCATGTCTGGTGATATTACACGTTGTTCGTCCCGGTGAACCTTTAAAAACGCAGCTTTCAATACTCATGTATGATTGGGAAGGAGGACGATCTATGAATAGAAATGGGTATCACAAACTGCAAAGCGTATTGGTCTGCTGCTTGCTTATTGGCCTGGCAGGGTGTATTGATCAGAACGTGGACGAGAACATGGACAGAAAGGCAACAAATGGAAAAGTAACGCTGAAGGCGGACGTAGTCGACCTCATAGGTACTGAAGAATTCCTTTTTGGCTGTGGCGGCAGGGTATTCTGTCTTGATTGGGATGGAAATCTTGTGTGGCAGACCGAAGGCTTGGGGAGCGACGGGATGGTGCTTTGCGGAGATACGCTTTTTGTCACGACCTACAAGAATTCTCCACAAACGGGAGGTGCAGCATTGTTGAGCCTGACAGGTGAAGTCTTGTGGCAGAGAGATTTAGGACAACGTGTCAATAGAGCTGCCATCGGGGCCTCCGGGAACCTCATGGCTGCAGGCACAAATGATACGGGAATTCTCTATGGCTTTTCCAAAGAGGGTGCAGTTCTCTGGACATACGATGACGGGGAATCCATTGAACAGGTTTCAGTGGCACCCGATGGTTCATGTGTTGTGTTCACTGATTCTGAGGACAAGATCAACTGTGTGCGTGATGGAGAACTGATCTGGTCAATAGATGCGGGACGGATTTATACAGGAAGTCGTAACAGGACAGTTGCTTTCTCACCCGACAGTTCCTATCTAGTGTACCGATTCATGGGAGAAGAGCCACAGATCAAAGTATCGACGCTGGACAGTCAAGATGTCTGGTCCTATCCTTTAGAAGACCTGCTTACCTCTGTCACTATTACCAGTGACAGCCAGTACATCATTGCGGCATGTAATAAGGACCTGTACAAGTTGACCCGGGATGGAGAATTGGTATGGAAGAAATCTGTTGGCAGAGATAACCAATACCTGGCTTCGACACCAGGAGCAGAGTACATTGCTCTAGGCTGTGATTCTCTGCCCCCGTTCTTTATAGTAGTAGATAGAGACGGCAATGTATTGCGGAGAGACCTGAGTTTTGATGCTGTTTTTGCAGTCGCTGTCAGTCCTGATGGAACCCGTGTGGCATACAGTAATCGCTTCGGGAGACTGTACATATTCTCCAACCCACCGCAACAGAAGAGTTCTTTATGACAATCGAATGCTGAATTTCAGTGAGAAGAGAAGGTTGTGCCTTCTTTTTCTCTTTTACCTACTATGATATGTCATTGCATCACCGTGGGATCACTTTGCTGAATCATTCACTGAATCATTTTCTTTTCTCTTTCTTTCTTGCTTTCTCTTTTTTCTTCTGTTCAATTCCTGACAACGTACTGGTGTATCACCGTCTATCCCATGACATTCTCTGCCCTCTTTTTCGTATCAGCGTTGTTCGTCCCGGTGAACCTTTAAAAACGCAGCTTTCAATACTCATGTATGATTGGGAAGGTGATTTCCTCCTCCACCCAGACAGTGCAGTTTCGAATTCACGATGCTGAGGAGTTTGAAAATGTCAAAGTGGGTGATCTGGTGGTTATCGAATCAAAATACGCCTATCTGGCACGGATACATGAATTGGAAGCCAGACACTTGGGGGAATCTGTTCTCCCTGATAAGATCGCAGCCCTATCCTATCCAGACACTGTCGATACTATTCAGGGACTGTATGGTCCACAGTTTTATTACACGGCCTTTGCCAGTCTCCTCGGCATCTTGGACGAGGATTCAAAGCGCATTCGGGGAGCAAAATCTCTTCCTAAATACCTGTCTCCTGTCCGTAGAGTGACAGAACAGGATCTCGCTTTCTTGTCCGCAACACAATCCAAGATATGCATAGGAACGGTGAGAGACATGACAGTTCCTATTTTTCTGGATGTTGATACCTTTGTTTCCAAGCATGCAGGAGTTTTCGGAAAGACAGGTTCAGGTAAATCCAATGCGGTGAAAGTCATCCTGAGAGAAGTGAAGGCCAGATCCATTTCCACTGTGGTATTTGACGTCCATTCTGAATATGGATACCACCCGGATGGCCTAGGAGGCTTGGATAACGTGTTTGTGCTGGGATTAAAAGGAGCTGAGTGTGATGTTTCCCTACATATTCCCCGTACCCTGATCAACCCTTCAGAATTGACAGCCATTACAGACCTCACCTCGGCACAGCAGGATGCACTGGATCTCATCCACCACAGAGAAAGAGACTGGTTGAACTACATTGCAACCAGGGGAACAGAACAGATCTCGGAAGACTTCGGGATGGAGATCCACCTCGAAACTATTTCTGCCTTAAAGAGGAAGGTGGCCCGCATCACTACCCATGAGTTTGTTGGAGAGCAATTCGATTCCCTCACATACATTTTAAAGAAGATATCTCATGGGGGAACAGTCATCATCGATTTTGGGGACTACGAGAACAATGAATGGGTGATCCGCCTTGTGTCAAGCATTGTGGGAAGGTACCTGCTCGGCCAGTTCAGAACTGCTCGCAGGAGAAATCAGTCCCTGCCCAAGACTCTGCTGGTTCTGGAAGAAGCTCACACGTTGCTGAGCAAAGAACTTGCACGTGGTACTGTTTTTGAGAAGATCGTGCGGGAAGGAAGGAAGTTCAACCTGGGGCTTTGCATAATCGATCAGATGCCTAAGAAGATCCTGGATGAAATCATTTCACAATTGAATACCATCATCATTCTTTTGCTGACGAATCTCAAAGATAGGGAACAGCTGATCAATTCTTCTGAAAACGACCTTACTGATCTGAAGGAAGAAATGAAGAGACTGGACATTGGAGAAGCTATCATCACGGGGATTGCAGTTCCCATTCCCATTCCAGCTCAAATTGATCTTTTTGACAGAAGAACCCTTGAGGAAAGACAGGAAAAAGAAGAGTTCAAGGAATTTGACTGGAACTAAGGGTGTACTTCACACCCATGCAGCACAAGGAGCCCTGGCAAACATTTAAATGCGCTTTCTCAAATGAGGACCATGAAAGTGTTTGATTATACTGAGATTCCGGCTCAAGAAGCTGAAGAAGGTGCCAAGGACGTGACGGTGCGCTGGCTTATCACCAAGGATACAGGTGCACCCAATTTCGCTATGCGGCTTTTTGAAATGAAGGTTTCTGGATACAGCCCTTTCCATACACATGATTGGGAACATGAAGTATTTATTCTGGATGGGGAAGGCATTGTGAGAAGTGAGCAGGGAGACTTCCCTTTCAAGCCCGGCAGTGTGGTTTTTGTCCCGCCGAACGAAATGCACCAATTTCGAAATACGGGGAAAACATTGGTACGATTTCTGTGCCTGATCCCTTTCAAGAAGTGATCCCATGGCTACAGATGTTTATATAGCTCGGATGGCCAGGGCACTGGTGGATTATTCTGCAGAAATCAAAGAGAAAGACAAGGTCCTGATACAAGGCACAGCACTGGCTGCGCCACTCATTGAAGCACTGTACAAGGAACTGATAATAAAAGGAGCATATCCTGAAACGCTCCTCATTCTGGACAACATTGAGACGATCTTCTTTACGTACGCACAGGATCACCAGCTGACATATGTGTCCCCCTTCAGAAAGTACTATGTTGAAAATGTTGACATCATTATCGGCATTATCGCAGATTATAACACAAAATATCTCGCCTCTGTGCCTCCGGAAAAGATTGCCCAGAGAGCAAAAGCCAACCAAGAAATCAACAACATTCTCTTTGAAAGAACATTTCAAGGACAGATGAAATGGACACTTACCCTGTTTCCCACGCATGCTTTGGCACAGGAGGCTTCCATGTCACTCATGGAATATGAGGAGTTCGTGCACAACGCATGCTTTCTGGATAAAGAGGACCCTGTCGCAGCATGGAAGGACCTGTCCAAAAACCAGGAAAAGGTAGTTTCATACCTACAGGGAAAATCAACTCTGCATTTCCTGGGAGAAGACACTGATCTCACCGTCAATGTCAACGGCAGAACCTGGATTAACTCTGATGGTCACCGGAATTTCCCTTCAGGTGAGGTGTTCACCAGTCCAGTAGAGACCTCTGCCGAAGGCAGTATCCGCTTCACCTACCCTGGAATCTACATGGGGAAAGAGGTTGAAGACATTACCCTAACCTTTGAAAAAGGAAGGGTAGTAAAAGCTTCTGCAGAAAAGGGAGACGACCTGTTGCAGGAAATGCTCAATACTGACGAAGGTGCCAGAAGACTGGGAGAAGTTGCCATTGGCACCAACTACGGAATTACCCAGTTTACCAAGAATATACTCTTTGACGAGAAAATTGGAGGAACAATCCACCTGGCAGTTGGCCGATCTCTGCCTGATGCAGGTGGACAGAACGATTCAGCCATTCACTGGGACCTGGTAAAGAACATGAAGCAGGACAGCCAGATCTATGCAGATGGCGAATTATTTTATGAGAATGGCGCATTTGTGTTCTGACGAGACCCTACAGACCTGACCTTTCAGGAGCCGGATCACTCACAATCCAGTCTCAGTATTCGAGGATACTCACAGTACAGAAAACCATTTAAATGGGTAAGGGAGAAGAGGTTCATGGATTGCAAGTACTGCAGAATAGCTGCAAATCAGTATCCTGCTCATATCCTCTATGAGGATGAGAACGTTGTAGCATTCTTGGTGGAAAACCCTGTGTCCAAAGGGCATTCCGTGGTTGTTCCCCGAGAGCATGCGGAACGGTATACCGAGATAGAGAATATATCTGGGTTTGCCGTCGGATTGAAGAATTTTCTGCTTCTCATGGAGGAGTATATCTGCCCTGACCTGCACCTGGTTGTTAATCCAGGGAGAAAAGGGGGGCAGAACAATGTCCACTTTCAGATGCATATCATTCCACAGTACGAAGGTGAGAAGATATTTGAGTGGACCTGGCACCAACTGACAGAAGAAGAAGTGAATGAAATCACTCAAAAAGTCAAGAATAAACGTCAGGACTAGAACGTGGATAGAGCCTCGACGATCTTGTGAGCCACCTCTATTCCCGCCTTTTCTTGGGCTTCTTCAGTCGAACCCGCAATATGAGGAGTCAGCACAATAGCGGGCGCAGTGAGGAGCGGCGATTCAGTGGGAGGTTCCTGCTCAAATACATCCAAAGCTGCTTGTACCTTCCCTGCAGTGAGGGCAGCAAAGAGCGCCTTTTCGTTTATGATTCCTCCTCTAGATGTGTTGATGAGAATCGCTCCAGTTTTCATGATGCTAAGTTCCTTTTCTGATATCATGTCTCTAGTGGAAGGCAGTAAAGGTACGTGGAGCGTTATGAAATCGCTCTTCTGAAGCAGCGTCTCCAGTGTGACCACCTCGGCACCCACCTCCAGGGCGCGCTGGGAGATGTCAATCACATCATATGCCAGTACAACCATTTTGAACCCCTGGGCAATCTCTCCGAGGCGGGATCCAATTCTCCCAAACCCGATGATTCCCAGAGTCTTCCCAAAAAGCTCCTGTCCCATGAGCTGCTTCTTGATCCACTTTCCTTCTCTCAAAGCCTGATCTGCGCGAGGAATGTCTCTGACCTTGGACAAGAGGAGAGCAAAGACATGCTCTGCAACAGATTCAGTGCTGGCCTCGGGGGTGTTGACCACTTTTATGTGACGTGATTTGGCATATTCTACATCTATGTTGTCCAGACCAACACCTGCCCGGCCTATCGCCTTCAGATCTGTGGCTGCATCAATAACCTTCTGGGTAATTCGAGGCTTTGACCTGACAATGACCGCGTCATATCCAGGTACCCTCTTGAGAAGTTCTTCTTCTTCAAGGTCGTAAGCCTCCTCTACTTCGGCATGCTCCCTGAGTACACGTACCCCCTCAGGGTGCAACTTTGCTAGTACCAATATTTTCATGGTTATCACCAGTAAGAACCCAAGGAAAAGCCATAATCACAAAACGGGCACTTGAAGGGTTCTGCAGTCATATAAAAATCCCTGTCACACTGGGGACAGTGGATTTTCTTGGCGGTTCTGGGAAGTTCCTGTTCTTTTGCAAACATTCTCCCTCTGCACCGCGGACAATATGGCTCGTCCTTTCCTTCAACATACACTACCGTATGACAGCTCTCACATTCATGCGCAGTAATCATACTTTTCACCTTTACTCCAATACTGCGTGTCTGGCCTTCATATCTTTTTCGCCTTTCTCAAGCACCTCCATGAGGGAGGCTACTATGCCTTCTAGAAAAATCATGCAACAGTCCTCAAACAGTGTACCCATGGGAGTCAGCTGTTGATATGGATGGAGTTCCCGCTCAATGTAAGATGCGGGCACATCGTCCTTGGTTCTTCCTTTGACAATGACCAGGCAATCTGCCATCTTTCCCAGCGATGAACTTGGATACGAGGTGATGGTCACCACCTTTCCTCCCCGCTGTTTGGCCACGCGTGCAGACGTCAGCACTGAATTCGTCTCTCCTGAGCCTGAAATGGCAATTAGAACATCCTGATCTGTGAAAGCAGGAGTTGTGGTTTCTCCCACTACATATACTTTCAGGTCCAGGTGCATCAATCGCATGGCAAATGCCTTCCCCACCAGACCAGACCTCCCAGCTCCCATGATGAAGATCTTGCGAGCTTCCAGAAGGGTTCTGATCATCTGGTCAATGTCTTCGTCACGGATACGGTCTATGTAGGACCTCACATGATCCAGAATGCTGATCATGCATTGCTTGACGGTTTCGGCTTGATCTCCGTAATTCATTTCATTTGCCTTCTTTGTCTCTATCATGCCTTTCACCCATTGCTCTGACAAATCCCACAAACGGCGGAGATGGATTCTCCAGCCGTGACTTGAACTCAGGATGGAACTGGGTTCCCAAAAAGAAAGGATGGGTTTTCAACTCTGCAGCTTCCATTTTTTTCATGTCTGAAGATCTGGCCGAGAAGGTAAGACCCCCTCCCTCCAGGGTGGAAATGAACTCGGGATTGACCTCGTAACGGTGCCGGTGGCGTTCCCGAATAGCAGTCTCCTTGTACAACGAATGAATGAGGGTGTCTTTTTCCAAGAGAATGTCGGTGTCTGCTCCCAGTCTCATGGTGCCCCCCATATTGCCGATGTTACGCTGTTCGGGGAGAAGATCGATGACAGGCGTACACGCCAGCTCAAGTTCTCGGGCTACCTCTGTGGTATTGGCATCCTCTATTCCCAGGAACCGGGCAAATTCCACACAGGCCAGTTGGAACCCATAGCACAATCCCAGGAAAGGAATCTCATGCTCCCGTGCATACGTGACAGCCCGTATCTTTCCCTCGACGCCGCGAGACCCAAACCCGCCTGGAACCAAAATACCATCGAAGTGAATAAATGACGTCTCATTTACTGTTTCAGTATCCAGCATCTCAATTTCCACATTGATCCCTGTGGCAAAGGAAGCATGCTTCAGGGCTTCCTTTATGGAGATGTACGAATCTGGAAGGTCCACGTACTTCCCTGCTAGTCCAAGATGAACAGTCTTTCCCATTTTCTTGGAAATAATGGATTTCCAGCGGCTGAGATCGGGTTTCCGCCTCAATCCAATGTTGCGAATGATCTTTTCTCCCACTTTCTGCTCATTGAGAACCAGCGGGATCATGTAGATATCATCCACATCGTGGTCACTTATCACCTGGTCTTCATGTACATTGCAGAATAGGGCCAATTTCCGGCGAGTCTTTTCTTCCAGCTCCTCGTGGCACCTGCAGACAATAAGATTGGGGAATATTCCTGCCTCACGCAACGTCTTTACTGAATGCTGGGTGGGTTTCGTTTTCTGCTCTCCCACGACGTCTAATGAGGGAACCAGGGTAACATGAACGAAAATAACATCCTCTTCCAGAGAGAGCTGTCTCACAGCCTCCAGGAAAGGCATTGACTCGATATCGCCCACTGTTCCTCCAACTTCCACCACGGTAAAATCCTGTTTTTCAGCCACAGAACGGATTTCTTCTGCAATCTCATTGATAACATGAGGGATAACCTGTACTGTCTTCCCCAGATAGTCACCTCTCCTTTCCTTCTCGATAACCCGCAAATACACCTTGCCCGTGGTGATGTTGTGATCACGGGTAAGGTTGACATTCAGAAATCTTTCATAGTTGCCCAGATCCAAGTCAACTTCGCCGCCATCTTCCATGACAAATACTTCCCCATGTTCAAAGGGAGACATCGTACCTGCATCCACATTCAGATACGGGTCAATCTTGATGGCAGTAACCTTATATCCCATACTCTGCAGAATTTTTGCGACAGAGGCGGTGGTCACCCCTTTTCCTAGGCCTGACATCACGCCGCCTGTGACCACAACATACCTCATATCAAATGGTATTGGATCGTGCTTATATAGGTTTTGGTTAGGGCTAGGGCCAGGGTTGGGGTGGAGAGGGGGGTCTCTTTTACCTGTTACAACATGTTCACTGCATCACGAGGGACCTCTTTGCTGAATGAGGAACAGTGAGGGTATAAGCTTCTTAAATGTACGAAGGTTCTCAAGTACTGTAGCCAATCACTTGGCAGAAAAGAGGAGGAATAACATGATCGAGATAAAAATCCGTCCCTATGCCCCAGATGACTTAGAAGAGTGCAGAATCTTGTGGGAAGAACTCACTCAACATCATCGAGAAATCTATGGTGATCCTTCCATTGGTGGAGATAACCCTGGACTGTACTTCGACAAGCATCTGGCAGATGTAGGTGCTGACCGTATCTGGGTTGCAGAGCTCTCTGGTGACATCGTAGGAATGACAGGACTGATCATGAAAGAGCAAGAAGCAGAAATAGAACCTCTCATAGTCAGTCCGGAATATCGATCTCAGGGAATCGGCAAGGCCTTGGTCACTCGTGCAATACAGGAAGCTCAGACTCTTGGTGTCTCCTACGTGTCCGTAAGACCCGTGGCCCGAAATACACACGCACTGTCCTTTTTTCACAAATGCGGATTCCAGATACTGGGTCACATCGACCTGTTTATGGATCTCTCGACATCAGGAAAATGGAAAGAGGGGTTATCCTTATTTGAAAATGATTTCAAGTACTAGCAAGGACTATTCCATCTCGGGGGAGTATAAGACAAGAGAGTCAATGTAAAAGGGAGATGCATACGGAAACAGGGATACGTTCATGTCCTCACCAGGAGGCAGCACAAAGAAGGTCACAAAGTGATTGTCAGTGTTGAACCTGAAAATCGTCCCCACATATTGATCATTGATTTCAATGTCCACATTTCCCTCTCCTGTATCTGCGTAGTGGATACCCAGGAGGGTGAACTCTCCCGCAGGAAGACTGAAGTAAGATCGTACTCCGTTAGGTATTGACCCTGTCCCCAGATAGAGACGTGGTCCGTACTGAACAGGTTTCTCGTCTGTCACTGAAAAGATGTATGTGTTCCTCTGGTGAAATTCAAGTGTATACAAGGGGGAGTCAACAAACAGATCGGGGTCAATGTCTTCTTCCCCTTCGATATACACATGGGTAATCCCATACTTCCCTAGGATATCCCTGCTGAATTCTGAAGAGGGCAGAGTTTTCAGAATGGTTACGTCAGTAAACCGTTCAGGAAGGTTCAATGCACTCATAGCATTGTCTCCCTTGTAGTAAAGATGGTAGGGCATTACTACTCGTCTTCCGATCACTGCTGGAATCCATGTGGAGGAATCCCCTGAAGACTGAAGATTCAATATTATGTCTTCTGACGTTGTGTTAGTGGACAACCACCTGAATGCAGCCAGAGCATCGTCATCGACTGTGGGGCGTTGTTGCGGCAATATGAAAAAAGGATCAGCCACCTGAAGGACCAGAGCTACCAGAACCACCCCCACAAAGAACCACGTTATTTTCCTCATTCGCTGTAATCCAACCAGGAACAACCCTGTAGTCAAAGAGAGTACCACAGCTACAACTCTAAGAATTAGGACGGGATCAAAGACCCACCATACAGGCACGAGTGTGCAGATCAGAAGCGGAATACACAAACACAGTACATACAGCCCTCCCACAGCTATAGGAAAAGAAATCACCTGTCTCAGTCTGCGAACAGTGGATACCTGAAGAAGCGCAAATATCAGCAACAAGGGCCCCATGGAAAAAAGAAACACATTGGGTTCTCTCAAACTATTCAGGCTCTGCTGGAACCATTCTTGAGCAAATGCAACCTCCAACGGCTTTAGAGGGGGGAGAACGATCCTGGCCAGGGGAGGAAGGCTGAACAGAAGAAAAGAAGCCAGGACATAAAAAGTAGACCGATAGAAAAGCAAAAATCCAATCAAGAACAAAACCAGTGGAAGAAATGCATTCAAATCAACAGAAAAACAAGCAGCACAGGCTAATCCCGCCACAACACATTGAGAGCGAGATGTCTGGGTTGCAGCACGAACAACCAGAGCAACAGCGAAGACCTGAAGAGCAATCCCCAGAAGAAGAGGATAACTCCCGGATAGTGCGAGCTGATGAAAAAGAAAAGACAACCCTACAAAAGAGAACGAGCCAGCCAGTCCCACCTTCTCTGAGTGTAGTGTCTTGCCCAGGAGATAGACAGCAATGCAGCCCAGAGAGGCTGCCACAATGCCCACCATGGTGCTGACCGGAATAAGGGAACCTCGTGCCGCCTGAGTCACCATGACAGCCATTCCGTGGTACCCCAAAGGCTGGGTTACATGGTGGATCTCGGGATACAATGGTGCATAACTGGAAGGAAGACTTTTTGACTCCAGGATCGTACTGCAGTGTAAGAGGTGGAGCTTCATCTCATCTCCTGGAGGAAAAAATGCCACATGATCCGTCCAGGGGTACAGATACGCCAGCATGAAAAGAACACACCCTGAAAGATATATCGTTTTCCTGTCCACTCGAGGAAGAGGCGTATCTCTCCTCAGTAGTATGAGCGCACAGCCAAAGGATAAGCCAAGAGGGATGGGTGCCCACACAATCCATGCACAGTAGTAAACCACAACAGTGAGCAGTGCAACCCCACACAAAACGTGCACCAGAGGTGTTTTCTCTTCAAAGCCAGCATATTCCCAGAGCAGGAATCCGGGAAAGAACGTCATCAGCAGGAATGCAGCACCAATTCGCATTATCTCTACAGGGACCAGCAATGCGCCTGCCAGGAGTACCCATGTAATCAAGATGTAAATTCTGTTCCTGGTGAGATGTTCTCTCATGTTCACACCACAGTTCTTCCTCGTGAGAGTGTATAAGAATGTTGTCATTTTCCGATACCCATACGACACCACAATTCTGTGATTCTTCCTTCTAAGCTACTATCATAACCGTAAGTTTTATAAGGTATTGTGAAGTAGTAGAGGCATGAGAAAAGTGCTGGCTGCAGCACTGGTGCTGTTGCTTCTTTCTGGGAGCCTGGAAATGGAATCTAAGAAAATCGTGGTAATCTCAAATTCCATCGACTATTCCTCAAGCCTTATCACGTATTTGCGTCAATCATTCGATGTTATACCAATTACGGCAGAGCAGTTCCCCAGCTATCAGAACTACCAGCACTACGTTATTCTGGGCGGTCCCGATGCTCCGCAGGGAGTTGGCGAACTGGTGCGCACTCTGCTGGATTCAACTGAACAGGAGTACATTAGAACGCCAGGTGCATCGAACCTGTTTATAAGAGAAATAAGAGGGAAGACTTTTTTCATTTTTGCAGGAGCTACTCGAGAACTCACAAAAGAGGTTACGACTAGGATGAAGCGCAGGATTTTTGAATACATCCCGCGGGGACCCGTACTGTGGTTGAAAGATCTGGACATCAGCCGTGTCACAGCCATGGACATTTCAGACCTTGACCGAGATACATCATATGACTACGTCTTTGGGTGCCTGCGAATTGTCTCAGACCCCTGGGATAGAGGTGCCATCTATGTCTACGAGAATAATAGACTCAAATGGTACTACCACGTGTCCAGAGAAATCAAAGCATTAACGTGCTTCGACCTGGACCACAATGGAAAAGAAGAGATCATCATAGCCTGCGATGTCCTGGTGGATGATGAGGGCGATCTCTACGTTTTTGATCATGAAGGAACCCTAGTGTGGAGAAACCCTGTGCCCGGCTCTCCACGGGGACTGTACTGCTATGACCATTATGTGGCAGTAAACGTGTACGGAAAAGGAAATCGTGTTCTGATATTTGACAATGAAGGAACCTGGATAACTGATCTGCCTGTGAGCGGGCGAATCTCCAAATTCATGATTTCTGATATTAACTACGATCGAAAGAAAGAGCTCGTCGTGAGCGGCATTCTGGATGAGAACTGGGAACACTTCTTAGTTGCTTATGATATGAAAGGAAATGTGCTGTGGAACTACGCCACGTATGAGCACATCAATGATTTTCAGTTCCATGACGTTGATGGTGACGGTACACAGGAAGCTCTTTTCATATCATACGATACTCTGTACCTGACGAGAGGAGGAGAACTTCTGGGAAAGGTGCATCTGCCCCCGCCCCTCTTACAGATGAGGATTATGGGTGATCAGGTCTTACTGGTTAGTCAGGCCACCTTGTTTACCATTGATTTACAGGCAATTGTGTCTCTGCAAGGGGAGAGTGTCTTGCTTTCCAACTTTTCTCAGATGATTACTGCGTCAATGGCCATCAGTTCTCAGCCCGAGTTCCTGATTGTGGAAGACATTGACCTGGACCACGTGGATGAGATTGTGGTGGGAGATGGCCAGGCACTGGAGGTCTACATTCTGGAGGATTTTGAACCTGGTATTAGGGGGTTTGTCACTGCTGCAGAGAGAATAATCGGGGGAGTTGCTGAAGAACGAGAAGGGCTCCCTGATACTGACTTTACTCTGTACGAGAATTCGAAAGCAGGGTACAGAGTTCTGTACTACAACCAGTGGACAGTGGAACAGGTTGAAGGTATAGATGCAGTTGTTTTCTTGAGTCCTCTCGAAGGAGAGAGGGACACAAGCAGAGAAAATGTGGTCGTGTTTGTCACCGAGCTTAAACCAGGAGATTCAACAGACATCCATCAGTACGTTGAACGTGACCTTACAGCAATGAAAGAACAAAATCCTGAATTGCGGGTTATTGAATCCACTGCAGTTACCTTGGCAGACAGCCCAGCTCATAAGGTAGTCTATATCACGGGCAAAGAGACAGGTGGCGAATTAAACATAACTGTACAGGTGGGTACAATAAAAGAAGATACCCTGTACCTTCTGACATATATCTCTGTTATCAGTACCTACAACAAGTATTTGCCGATTTTCGAGAAGATGGTGGATTCCTTTGAAATAATTGAACAAGTCCGGCCAATTGTCGTATGTCAGGTGCAGTTTGACCCTGAAGGAGATGATAATGCAAACCTCAACCAGGAATGGGTGAAAATCTGCAACAACAGTGATAGTGATATTGACATGTCAGGATGGACTCTGGAAAACAATGTTGGAGGATACTTTGAATTTCCACAGGGATTTGTGATCAGGGCCCAGAGCTTTGTCTTCGTGTATACAGGTTCAGGAGCAAACAGCGAGGTTGCCCTGTACTGGAGCTCTCCTGTGGAGAGGTGGAATAATTCAGGAGATATTGCCACTCTACGGGATGCTGAGGGGAACGTGATGGACGAATACGAATGGACTCCTCAGTGATGAGGTGCCAGCAGAGTTTTTCTGTTCTGTCCTTGGAGTGATCAGACATAAAAGGTTAAGCTGGAAGAGCCCACCACGAACTCCGTTTGCAGTATGGGAGGCACGTCCACTGGATGTGGCATTTTTCGATGAGAACGGCAACTTTGGCACTTTTCTTTGACGAATTCTGACTGCCTATTTATTGCCTTTCCAGTACTGTCGAGTCTTTTCAATGAGGTTCCTCTCATGAACCAATCCCCGTGCTGCCTCTAGATCCGGATACAAGTACCTGTCTTCTGTCAGGGCCGGAATGTGCTCACGAACTGCAGTATACACAACTCGAGACCCTTCACCCAGATCATCAGGAGTGTACCCTTCATTTCTCCGCAAGTCTACAGCCTGGGCAGCAGAGAGCAATTCAATGCCAATGATTGCTTCTACATTGCTGAGAATTTCCCTGGCTTTCCGGGCAGCAATGGTGGACATGCTCACGTGATCTTCTGCATTGGCTGAGGTTGGTATGGAATCCACACAAGCGGGGTGAGAGAGCACTTTGTTCTCAGAAACCAAGGAGGCAGCAGTGTACTGCACCATCATGGGACCGCTGTTCAATCCTTCTTTTCCCTCAGGAATCAGAAAAATGGGAAGTCCATCAGAATGATGGTTGTCCATGAGCTTTGCTAGGTGTCGTTCTGAAATATCCCCAATTTCTGACACTGCAATTCCCAGAAAATCCATTGCGAGAGCCAGCGGCTGCCCATGAAAATTACCACCAGATATGGCATGGTCATCAATGATCAGGGGATTGTCAGTGGCTGAATTAATCTCTGTTTCTACAACCTGGCGAACATACTTGACAGCATCAAAGGAAGCTCCCAGGACTTGGGGGAAACAGCGGACAGAATAGTCATCCTGGACTTTCTTCTCCATGGAATCAATGATCCGACTTCTTCTCGTAAGATCTCTAATGTGCTTGGCGATTTCAATCTGTCCCTTGTGAGGTCTCAACTGGTGAATTCTTTCGTCAAAAGCTTTTGATGTGGCCTTAAAAGCTTCAAAACTCAAAGCCGCTGCCAGCACTGCATTCTTGAGGAGTGCTTCTGCATCAGATACAGCCAGAGCTGCCATTCCAGCAGAAAAGGTAGCTCCGTTGTTTATAGCCAGTCCTTCTTTGGCTTTCAACTTCAGAGGTGCAATCCCTGCTTTTTCCATGCCTTCCTGGCCAGGCATCTTTTCTCCCTTGTAGCATGCTTCGCCTTCACCAATCATGACCAGGGCTAGGTGCGACAGAGGCGCAAGATCCCCGCTGGCACCCACAGAACCTTTCTCTGGAACAAAGGGCGTAACCTCCTGATTCAGCATCTTCAGCAGCGTCTCTGCCACGACAGGCCGCGCGCCTGAACATCCTTTGGCAATGGTGTTCGCTCTGATCACCATGGCTGCACGCACAACTTCCTCAGGGAAGGGATCTCCTGTACCTACAGAATGACTCCTGATTAGATTGACTTGGAGCTGGCCCACTTTATCTCTATCAATCTTTGTATCCCGGAGAGGACCAAATCCAGTATTTATGCCGTAGACAGGTTCGTCCTTCTCCACTATTTTCTGGACAGCTTTCTCACTACCTTCCATTTTATTTCGTGCTGCGTGATTAAGAATGACAATCCAATGGTGACGGGCGACATCCATCACCTGTTCTATGGTCAGGTGCTCACCATCAATTTCAACCTTTTTATCCATGTAATTCCCGTTTTTTTCTCATGTCTGAGTTATAAAAAGGTTGGTATACTCCGGGACTGTGACACGCCACCACACTGCAAGAAAACACAAGCGGCAAGAAAAGCTGCATTTATATGATTGCCCCTTTTCTGAATCGAATGAGATGGCAACCGAAATCCTTATATACCCTCACCTGCTTGTGGGGCCAGATGACAAAAATGCTCAGAAGGGATTGCCTTCACCCGGACTAGGTTAGAATCTTTGTTGAAGGTAGTTGGACCTGGGCAGCTTTTTTTCGGATTTGAGGTGATTTTATGGTAGAATTCAGTTTACCACGAGGTACCATGGACTTTCTTCCTGAAGAAATGGCCCAGCGTCGTTATGTAGAAGATATTGTCCGCAAGACCTTTGAATCTTTTGGGTTTCAGGAAGTTCAAACTCCCATATTTGAAGAATTTGCTTTGCTGGCGGCTCGCTCTGGTGAGGAGATTAGAGAAGGAATGTTCACCTTTATGGCAGACGAGGTGGAATATGCACTGCGGCCAGAAATTACCGCCGCAGTATGCCGGATGATTGTTACCGGAAAGATAGACCTTCCCAAGCCCTACAAAGTCTACTATCTGGGGCCCTGCTTTAGGTATGAAGAACCCCAGGCGGGGCGGTATCGTCAGTTCTGGCAAGCGGGTATCGAGCTCATGGGGTCTCAATCTCCAATGGCGGATGCAGAGGTCATATGCGTGGGGGCCAAAACTCTGGAAAATGTCGGCATTACTCTCTACAGGTTAAAGGTGGGAAACATTGGAATTTTCAGAGGTATTCTGGAAGATGCAGGCCTTGATCTGGAAAATCAGAACCGCATCATTGGTAATATTGATGGAATCATGTCCACCCGGGAGAAATGTGCATTGATTGCAGAGAAGAGCGAATTGGAGATCGATGACAAGACCTACATCAAGACATACCTGAGCATGCTCTATGACCTCCAGATGAGCTTGATCAGCGAGGGAGTTGAGTCTTTCGGGAAGTACGAGATCCTGCCCTCTGCCTTGGAGAATTTGGCCTCATGGGTAGAGAAGATGCCCATTGTCATGGAACAGACGTATAGGGCAGCCTGGGTTGCAGAAGGAGTGCCTGAAAAGACTGTTGATTTGCTGCTGGAAGTCTCCAAGGTATGTGGACCTCGTTCTGAGGTAATGCCCACAGCACAGACGTTGCTCAAAGGCAGTGCAGTTGAGCAATCATTGCAGGAGCTGGACGAGGTGCTAACCTATCTAGAGGCCTATGGAGTTTCCAACTACGAGGTTGTTCTGGGTGTGGCTCGAGGGCTGGACTACTATACTGGGACTGTCTTTGAATTTGATGTCCCCTTGCTGGGCGCCCAGAAACAGGTGTGCGGGGGTGGTCGATACGACAGGCTCGTGGAGGAATTTGGAGGACTTCCCACTCCAGCTACGGGATATGCCTTTGGGTTTGACCGAATCGTCCTGTCCCGCCTGCTCATCAAGGATATTCCCACTCCCCGCAAGGTGGACGTGTTCATTGCAGTCGTGAACGAGAGCCTTGACCAAAACGCGGTAAGAATATCCCAGGATCTACGAGAGAGAGGGTTTAAGGTTGAAACCGAGATGACCCAGAGGGACCTGAAAGGGCAGCTGGGTTACGCATCTGAAATCAGAGCGAAGTACTGTGTCATTCTGGGACCCAAGGAACTCAAGGAAGGAAAGGTCATGCTTAAAAACCTGGAAACAGAAGAGCAAGCGCCGGTACTACTGGAAGAGCTGGCCGAGGTCATGAAGGAAGGAAACGTGCCAGAAAATGAACCAGAGAACTGAGGAACAGGATAGAGTTCCAAGATCGAATGAAATGAGATGATACTATGGAAAAACCGATGATTAACCTGGTCATTGCAGGACATGTGGATCATGGAAAGTCAACGTTAGTTGGACGCCTATTTGAAGACTTGAACCTCGTCTCAAAGGCTGAAAAGGACAAGGCAGAGCGTGATGCCAAGGATCTGGGGAAGGAGACCTTCAGATATGCCTTTGTCATGGACACCAGTCTCGAAGAGAGGAGACGTGGACTAACCATTGAATTGGGATTCAAAGCCTTTGAAACCCAGAACAGGAGGTTCAACATCATCGATGCCCCAGGGCATTCTGACTTTGTGAAGAACATGATTACTGGCACCGCTGAAGCTGATGCAGGTGTTCTGGTGGTGGACGCTCAGGATACGCTGGAAAAAATCATGCCCCAGACCAAAGAACATGCTATACTCATGTTAACACTGGGGGTGGACCAGTTGCTTGTCTTTATTAACAAGATGGATCTGGTCTCATATTCCAAGGACGCCTTTGAGACCGTGAAGAGCAAATTAAAAGAGTTTCTTTCTTCTCTAGGCTTTTCCAAGCTGGAAAATATCATGTATATACCTGGGTCTGCCTTTCATGGAGAGAATGTGTCTGTGTCCTCATCGAAAATGGACTGGTACACGGGTCCGACTTTCCTGGAAGCTCTGGACACCCTTCAAGAACCCCCGAGACCAGTGGACAGACCTTTCAGAATGCCTGTTTTGAGAACCTTCACTTCCCGCGGCATGGGGAAGATCATTGTTGCAGGAAAGGTGGAAAGTGGTGAAGTGAAAGAAGGAGATACCATACAGGTGGTCCCCTATGGGGGAACGGGGAAGATTCTTTCCATTGAGTGGCAGCATAAGAGACTGCCCGCGGCTGAGCCCGGGTTTGATGTGGGATTGGCTTTATCAGGGGCAGTGAACAAGCGGGAAATCAAGAAGGGATACATGGTATGTAAGGCAGGTGAATTGTCCCAGATGGCTGATCAATTCAAGGCACGGGTCATGGCCTGGAATAGGTATCTTGGGGTGGGATATTGTCCTTTGATCCACTGTCACCAGGCCGTGGTGCCGGTGCAGGTCATGAAGGTGAAGAGTACATTTGACATATCCACAGGAGAAGTGCTTTCGGGTGACGTTGAGGGTGTACAACCTGGCCAGGGGGGAATTGTGTGGATTAAACCTCTGAAGCCACTGGTAATCGAGAAAGCCTCTGAATTCCCCCGGCTATCCCGATTTGCCTTGAGAGATGGGGTCACCACAGTTGCTGCTGGAGTATGCGTAGATATCATACCCAAAAAGGAAGAAAAGAAAAAATAGATACCGAGAACCGCACAAAGACGGTCCTCCCTATTCACGTCTGCCGGACGTTCTCGGGTTATTCTTCATTGTACTCTCAACCTCCCGAGTCATCCACCATGATTACATAGGGGAAGCGTTCAGCCCCTTGATATTCAGTGATTTGCTGCAGTCTGCGGACTATTCATTGTTATGAATTACCCACCGTAAATCGAATATATGTAGAGAACATCCTTGACTGAAAAAGGAAGGTGAATCTGTCAGGTTCCAGACTACCTGAACTACCTGGGGAAACCTTAAAATGTCATTCACCTACCTTAAGTATGAACCTGGATGACATTCGAGCCCATATTCCTACCAGCAGTCATTACACCTATTTGAACCATGCTGCCTGTGCTCCTCTCCCTGTAGAAGTGCAGGCCGCCCAGAAGACATATGTAGAGGAACGGGCTCTTCATGGAGATGTAGTCTATGAACAGTGGATAGAGAAGACTGAGGCTACCAGAGCCCTGATAGCCGATTTCATAGGAGGCCTCCCTGAGGAAATCGCATTTCTCAAGAACACATCAGAAGGTATTAACCTGGTGGCGACTATGCTGCCATTCACTGAGAGAGATAATGTAGTCACCACTGATCTCGAATTCCCTTCCAATTTCCTGCCGTGGTATGATCTTCAAAGAAAGGGAGTGGAATTCAGAGTGGTAAAGAACAGGAATCATGTACTGGAGCTCGAAGACTTTGAGAAAGCGATTGATGATAATACTCGTTGTGTGGCAGTTTCCCATGTAGAATTCGCAACGGGATTCAAGAATAACATCAGAGTGTTGAGCGAACTGTGCAGTGATCATCATGCATATTTTTTCGTGGATCCCATCCAGTCATTGGGTGCACTTTCCTTTGACGTCAGAGAGACTACCATGGACTTTTTTTCCAGTGCATGCTACAAATGGCTGATGTCAGAATTGGGTATTTCCATTTTCTACATTAAAAGAGAACTCATCGACCAGTTTCACCCTTCATATATCGGATGGTTCTCCCTCAAGGACTACCTGGACTATGAGAAATTCGACAGAGAACATCCTGAAATTACCACTACTGCCCGGAAATTCGAGTGCGGAAACCTCAACTTTTATGGAGTTTGCACTCTTTATGCTTCTCTTCAGTTCCTGAACAAGTTCTCCCGAACGTGGGTGGAAGACAGAGTCCTGAAACTGGCAGACCATACGATTGACGCTGCCTGTGAAAAAGGGTTTGAAGTCCAGACTCCATCAGATCATGCTGGCATTGTGAATTTCAAAGTAAAGAACGCGGGAAAGGTGGTGGAAGCTCTGAAGGAGCGCAATATTATTGTCAGCTCCCGGGCAGGTGGAATTAGAGTGTCTGCGCACTTCTGGAATACTTTTGAAGAAGTGGATACCCTGGTTGAGGCCGTTGAAGACATATGCTGCTAAAGATTGCGTACGTTGGAGACAGGTTCTTTGGAGTTGCCAAACAGCCAGGACTCCGTACGGTTGAAGGAGACATAGCGGAGGCATTGGAAAGGATGGGAAGTCCCACCACAGTAAAGGTAGCATCCCGAACAGACAAGGGGGTGTCTGCCCTGGGGAACGTGATTAAGGTTGAGAGCAACAGAAGAGACATATGCAGGATATTGACGTCTCTACTAGAAGACATATGGGTGTATGCATGGACGGAAAAGAACGTGCCCCTGAGAATGAGCACGAAACGTTATGTCTACTTTCTTCCGGGTGAATATGAGGAAGCTCTTGTGGAAGAATGTTGCTCTCTCTTTAGTGGAACTCACGACTTTCAGGCCTTCACAAGGGAGAAGAAAGGAGAAGAAATGACAAATACCGTTCGTGACATAGCGGTTTCATATGAACTGGAAGATCGGATGGTTCTGTTCCACTTTACTGGAAGAAGCTTCATGTGGGAGATGATCCGCCGCATCATGACCGCTGTGACCAAGTACATCACGGGAGAATGGACAGGGAAACCGATTGAGATTCTTCTGGCACAGGACAAGACAATTCAAGAGGTGACACAGAGGCACGACCTGACAAAGGACCTTGATAGAAGGGGAAAGATCCCACCAGCTCCAGCGGCCAATCTACTGCTTCTAGATCTGGAGTATGGAATTCCTTTTTCTACTGATCATTTCAGCAAAGAAAGGATGCGAACCGAATTTTCTCAATTCATTGAGTTCTTTTCAGTCCGAAAACGCATTTTTGAGAAAATGCTGAGCTATGAGAAATAAAAAAGAGAAAGAGTCCTGTGATTCACTCCTTCTCCAGTATTGATTTCAGCTTTTCGTATTCCTCTTTGGCGATTTCCCCTTTGGCATACCGTTCGTCTAATGTCTCCAGAGCACTTTTCTCCCCTTCCCCAGGTGGAGCAGGCTGTTCTGGAGCGGCAGCTTCCACTGGCTTTGGCTTTTTCCTCTTCACCAGAACCACCACTACTACAATGACGATCACTACAACGACTACCACCACTATGATGGTCATCATCCTGAACTTCTCGATCCTAGCGATTTCCTGGTTGCACAGATCGATCTTTTCCTGACACGTAGTTTCCTTTTCCGGGTCATCGTACTCTTCCCACTTTGTTTTGGCCTGTTCGAATATTGTTCTGCTCTGTTCGTATCCTGACGTGTTGAAGGTGCTCGGGGCTGTCTTGAGTGATTCTTCTCCCTGGTCCAGCAACTGAGTTGCCTCATCTCTGAGGGAAATCCAAGCCTGGCTTTCTTCTACCTTGTCTGTACATTCTTGAGCCCGTTCTGTATACTCGATCTCCTGATATTTCTCCTGAGCTTTGGCGAACTCTTCGATAGCGCTCTCGTATTCCCGTTTACCATAGTAGTCCATAGCCTGATCAAAGAAGGTATTAGCTTCATTTCCGATGTTGCACTTCTCAATGTAGGTATTGGCCTCTTCAATACCAGTATTAGCTTCTGCGTTGGTGTATATTTCATTTGATTGTTCAAAACTCTCTATGGCTTTCCCAAACTCTGTTATGGCCTGAGAAAACTTGTGATTCTGGTATAGCGAGACGGCGTTGGAAAGTGTTCCCTGTGCCTGTTCATTTTTGAGTTTGTACTGTTTGTACGGGCCTCCAGGTTCGCCAAGCCATTCTACTGCATTGACCACGAGATCCATGTTCTTAGATTCCTTTTGAACAATGCAGTTCCAAAATGACATCTGGCTTGAGAAGAAGACTGCTCTCCCCTTGTCCACTTCCATGGCCAACAGGATATCAAAAGGTCCTTCTTCCTCATCGTCACCCTTGGAGCCCTGTCCAATCCCAGATTTGTCCGCATATGTGTCATCTCCAGAAGTGGCGAGGACTTTTCCTGACTCAAAGCCTGTGATGGGAATTCCTTCGTGCATTGTGAACTCCGTGATTCCACTGGTAACAGGATGGGATTTGAAATCTTCGATTTCTGAATAGTACACTGCAGGAAATCCCATCAAGATGCCTCTTTCGATCCAGGCATACCATTTTAGTGAAGACGTGCCGACTTTATCTCTGGCGATGGTTACTGTTTCAGAGGAAAACTGGACATCGAAAGAACGTGAAATACTGTTACTTGAGGCTTCGGGAGCTGCCAATAGTAGCAAGCCACCTCCATTCTCTACGAATTGCCTGATGGCATCTGCCTCAGAGGAACTGTAGCTTTCCTCAAATGAGGCTATTATCAGCACATCATAGTTCTTGAGAGAGTTGTAGCTGAGCTTTCCTGATTTCCTGACATCAACACTCGCAACTTCCTGAATCCTCTTTGAGAGAATGCCAAGACCCCAAAACTCATCGTCGTTATCAAAAGAGAATTTCCAATCAGCAGATCGAGGGAAGTCCACCTCCTCAATGAAGACATCTTGTTCCTCTTCAGGAATTGTGACTACCCGAGATTCATCCACAAGTACCTTGATGCGCTCCGCACCAGTTGTAACAGGGATGGCACTCAGTAGGAGCAACATTGCACTTACACAAACTATCACTTTTTTCATTTTGTCACCTCCCTTAAGGCAATTTGAGATTTCCACGCCATTACTCAGTACTCCCTAGGCAACTGTTTTGAGCTGAATAATACATTGTCTTTACTTAGGTATATAAATAGGTTTCGGAAAGGGGAAGGACAAACAGGCGGATTTCCCCATGACAAAGCATTCCTCCCTTCAATCGAGGATTTGAATAGGTGTACTCTGATATTCTGGACGCCAGATGAAACCACCACTGGATGGGGTACGTGTTCCTTAAAGGATGCTGACTCACGTGGTCGGGAAGCTCTTTCACCAGACCGGAACAGCCAGAAGAAATACCTCATAAGAATCTGTTTTGATTCTCAATGAAGAATAAGAAGTCAAAGAGGAAAAAATTAGAAATAAGAGGTTTCACTGCCTATCAGAGCACCCGAATTAGAGTCAGCTGACTTCAGGTCATGATATTCCTTGTCATTAAACCATCCCCAGAGATCAGGATTGAAATAGCTGTAGTATAGATCCTTCTCGATATAGTTACACGTGGGGCAGGTTGATTCCAGAGCATACCAGGTACCTCCCATTTCGAACTCAATCCATGCATGACCGCTCATGCCCCCCGAGTAATGGATCACTCCAAGTACTACCTTTACGTTACTCGCCGGAACACCTGCTATGCGCATCATGGTACACAACAGAATGGACCTGTCTTCGCAGTCGCCCTTTCTCCACTCAATGGTCTCCCTCGGTAGCTGCCAGAAATCGAATTTGAAGGCCAGGAATTCTTTGGGGTATTTCCACTCTTTGGGATTTCCTTCTGTGACGTACTCTATCTCTTTGCGCACATACTCAAAGATGGCCTGCTGCTTTTCTTCCGTTGTCCTGCACAGACGGGTCACTTCCTCAACCTTGGCAATGACAACTGGGTCATCAGTTGTAATGAGCACCCGGGGATCTTTGGTCAGAATCCTCTTCTGAAGGTCTATTTCACTTTCCAGAACAGATTCTTGTGAATCGAGTTCATCAATCTGCTGCCTGAGTCCTGCCTGTTCCTGTTGCTCCACAGGTATGAGATCTTCCGTTTCCGCAATCTTCTGCTCAGTTTGTTGAAGCCCCGATTCAGCGGAGGTGATTTCTCCTCTCACCCTCTGTGTTTCCTCAGTTATGGAGACGCTCTTGTCGAGTTCTTCCTGCTGTAGGACAGAGTACTGATAGGTTGTGCCCATAAAGACAATCATGACTGCAGCCAATCCGCAAGCCAGGAGCACTGGTTTCTTGTTCATGATATCACACTCTCCGGTACTGTACATCGTTGAACCACCATATCACCTCTACCGTGTATTCTTCATAGAACTCATCTTTTGGAGTCGTGGTAAAGCCAAAACCTTCAAAGGGATCCAGCATCCACCAGGTAGTTCCATCATACACCTCCACCCAGATCCAGCCACTATAGCCATCCACTTCTGCAGCTATGAATTTTACATGCTCCGAAGGAGTTCCCACCATGCGTAGCATGGTCAGAAGCAACAGGTACTTGTCTTCGTAATGTCCTTTCCCACGTCTGAGAATGTCCTCAGGGTACTCCCACAGATCCGTTCTGCCGAACCGGAACACAGACTCGTCATCTTCAATGTCATCCCGTACAAAATTGAACACTGCTACTTGCCTCTGTTTGAGGGTTGTGAGTCCTGAAGTTATCTCCTCTACCTTTGCCTTTACATATGTATTATCCACAGTCACGAACGTGTTTGGGGTGCACTGTTCCAGGCACTGGAAATACAAGAGTTCTTCTTGTGCAGAATTCAATGAGTTCTGAGAGGCAGCAAGTGATTCATTCAACTGAGAAGTCTTTTCCTCTTCTTCTGCTAATTCGTCCAGAACGGATTGGTATCTCCCTTCTGCCTGCTGGACATGTGCATTCATCTGAGATAGCTGAGAATCAGCGTCTTGCTTCTGGCGCAGGAGTGTTTCATTCTGGCTCAATACGTCCGTATAAGCAGCCTGATACTGAGCTGACAGGAGAACAAACACAACGATGGGAATAACCAACAGACTGGCCAGTGCATAGCCTCTCCGGGACATTCTTGCCTGCCCTTTTTCGGTTATGAACCAGGCCCCCTCTCTGTTCTCTGCCAGGTTCTTCTTTTCCATAGTTATGAGAATTTGGACAAGGTTCTTGTGGGGAAATTCAGTTTTCAGTCCCTCAAAGGTCCGAGGTCCCCTGTTCAAAGTTCTCAAAATATCGTTCTCTAATCCCACGTAATCACCAGGAAACTATCCTCATGTAGAGTAATATAAACTTTTCCTTTGTCCTCTCTGATTGAGAATGCTCTAGTGATGCGTCCTGTGGCATGATTTTTCCCGGGGGTGGTGACTCTTTGGCCCACAGGAGAAATCCTTTTATGACCCAAGGATTAGCTCTCTGCATGGAAAGTAGAGAACCCATATCGCGAAGAGACTTCATTAAAAAGTCTGTGGTGGCGGGAGCTGCAATTGCTTTGGGCGGATATGGGATCTCTAGACTATTGCAGCGTGAACCCATTCCTGAATCCAGCAGCAGTGGACAGCCCTGGAAGTGGTCTAAGGAGGGATATCACTATATTACCCTTGGAGATTACGTCAAGTGCCAGGTCTGCCCCAACCAGTGTGTGCTACGAGAAGGAATCGGGAGTGTATGCCGCAACAAAACTAACTACAAGGGTACACTATACACGCTGGCATATGGAAATCCCTGTGCTGTGCACGTAGACCCTGTAGAGAAAAAACCCCTCTTCCACTTCCTTCCTTCTTCTTCTGTTTATTCCCTGGCCACTGCAGGGTGTAACTTTAGGTGCCTCAACTGCCAGAACTGGGAAATATCTCAGAGAAGCCCGGAAGAAACCACAAACATGGAATTGTTCCCGCAGGAGGTGGTGATGAGAGCAGAACAGGGAGGATGCCAGAGCATCGCCTATACCTACAGCGAACCCACAGCCTGGTATGAGTACATGTACGATACAGCCCGAATTGCCACAGAAAGAAAAATCAAGAATATCTGGGTGACCAATGGCTACATGAACGAGCTTCCCCTGAGAGACTTGTGCCAGTATCTGGATGCAGCCAACGTGGACCTGAAGAGCTTTGATGATAAAATCTATCACGAACTTAATGCAGGGATGCTTCAGCCTGTGCTCGACACTCTGAAAATATTGAAAGAGGAGAAGGTGTGGGTTGAAATAACCAATCTCGTCGTTCCCACCTGGACAGACGATCTGGACATGATCCGTGAGATGTGTCAATGGCTGTATGAGAACATTGGCCCCGATTTTCCGCTTCATTTTTCCCGATTTCATCCTGATTACAAGCTGCAACATCTGCCCCCCACTCCTGTTGAAATCCTCAAAAAGGCTCACGCTATCGCTGCAGAGGAAGGGCTGCACTATGTCTATATCGGGAATGTGCCAGGCATTGAGGAGCAGCAGACGGTGTGTCCTTCCTGCCAGAAGGTAGTGGTTGAGAGGAACGGGTTCCTCGTTATGCAGATGCACATTTCCCAGGGAGCATGTGATTTCTGTGGAGAACCTGTGGCAGGAGTGTGGTCAAAATGAAAAGTCCAACCAGAAGGCACTGGGGAGCGATCCTGCTAATCACTCTGTTAATAGGTGTGTACTGCGGAATCAGAACGTTTCGTTCAGAAGAGTCTGAAGTTTCTGAGGGACCAGATGACGTACAAATCGTACGATTGCCTGCTGTGGCAGGACAATTCTACTCTTCTTCACAGGAAGAATTGGAGCAATCTATTGTAATGTACCTGGATCAGGTTCCAGACCTGAATATGTCCAGTATGCGTGCTCTCGTGTGCCCTCATGCTGGATATGTGTATTCAGGACTGACTGCAGCATACTGCTATGGGCAGCTTGACGATGTTTACGACACCGTTATTCTTATAGGTCCCTCCCACTACGTACGGTTTCAGGGGGCGTCTGTCCCGGACTACACACATTATAAGACACCCTTGGGCCTGGTCAAAGTGTCTGACATGGTTACCGACATGAAAAAGAATGGGTTTATCACTGTCCCCGATGTAGATGTTAAAGAGCACTGTCTGGAAGTACAGCTTCCATTCTTGCAGACTGTGCTCTCTGATTTTGAGATAGTCCCCATTGTGATTGGGGACATTGACCCTCGGGAACTTGCCTCTGCACTTTCTCCTTATATTGACGATCGAACGTTGGTTGTTGCCTCCAGTGATCTCAGCCACTATCATCCGTATGAGGAGGCACGAGAGCTTGATGAAGCCTGCACGATGGCCGTGCCTGCCCTGGACTTCGACAGAATGTCGCGCTGCGAAGCGTGCGGGACAAAAGCTATGGAAACGGTGATGTACTTGGCTCAGCAGAACGGATGGCAGGGGAGTCTCCTGGACTACAGAACTTCAGGAGATACTGCAGGAGGGAAAGAACAGGTGGTGGGGTACATGGGAATAGCATTTTGCGGAGCACTCTCAATTGATAATCAATCAATGCTGAATGAACAGGAGCAGAGATTTCTGCTTCAGTTGGCCAGGCAAACGCTGGAACAATACCTGAGTGAGGGTACATTCCCTGATGTTGATGAATCAGACATTTCACAGCAATTGAAAGAGAATGGAGCATGTTTCGTTACTCTGAATAAGAAGGGAATGCTCAGAGGGTGCATTGGGACCTTCACATGGGGAACCCCACTCTACCGGGCTGTCATGAAGAATTCGGTCAATGCCGCACTGAGAGATCCTCGGTTCATGCCCCTTACGTATGATGAGCTTGGAGAGGTATCTGTTGAGATATCTGTTCTCACTACACCACATCGTATATGGTATAAGGACAATGAAGACTTGTGCGAGAAGATAAGAGAGAAAGGCGTGATCGTTACGTGGGGCAGACAAAAGGCAACATATCTTCCACAGGTATGGGAGCAACTTCCAGATCCAGAGGAGTTTCTTTCTCAGTTGTGTGTTAAGGCAGGTCTTTCCGCCGATTACTGGAAACAGGGCAGGTTGATGGTGCAGGTTTACACAGCCCAAGTGTTCCACGAGGAGTAAGTCAGGCCCCTGCATTTTACAAAGAGATTGCGTCTTAGAATGAATGAGGCCTAGTTCTCTCCTCAGACTATGATACGGATCATGATTTGTCATTGTCTGAGAAGTCAGGCCTTGGACAAAACGATTTTCAGAAATTGTTACAAAGAAGAGAAAATAAACAAAAAAGAAAGAAAAATATGGTTTAAAGCTGGTCAATCAGGTCTTGAGCTGCTTCTCTGGTGGCGTCTCTGTCAGCACCTGCGATGATCAGGATGTCACAGTCACCGTATGGGTCGGTGATGTACT
>JACVGT010000035.1 GCA_018992685.1 Theionarchaea archaeon | reverse complement strand
GAAGCTGTCTCTGAGTCTTCATCATCTTCACTCTGGTCTCCATCATCATTATCGGGCGTTGAATCTGGATCATACTGGTCAGATGCAGTCACTTGAGCCACATTCTTGTAGGTACCTGAGGCCTGTACTACCACCTGGAAGGTCAGACTCACGTTGTTACCACTCGACAGACTGTTAATGGTCCATGTCAAGGTAGGAGCACCTGAATCGTCTCTCGAATCTCCACCTGCTATCGTCCCTGCAGAGTAGACAAATCCACTGGGTATCACATCTTCTAACGTCAAATTGGTGGCAGCATCTGGTCCATCATTGTAGACCGTAATGGTGAAGGTAATGGTATCTCCTGGATTGGGTGTGGAGTCACTAACCGTTTTATCTATTCTCAGATCTGCTGAAGGTGGCACCGTAATCGTCTCAAAGTCTTCATCATCTTCACTCTGGTCTCCATCATCATTGTTGGGCGTTGAATCAGGATCACTCTCGAAACTGGAATATATCTGGGCAACGTTCTTAATGGAGCCGCTTGTCGTGACCTGCGTCGTAATCTGTAAGGTTGCACTTCCTCCATTGGGAATAGTACCAATAGTCCAGATGCCAGTCACATTATCATAGCTACCCTGGCTTGGAGTAGAAGAGACATAATTCAGTCCTGCAGGGAGAAGATCCTCTACAGACACACTTGTTGCATCGTTCGGTCCATCGTTGTACACGGTAATAGTGAAAATGACATTATCGCCGATATTGGGTGTTGAATCATTGACTGTTTTTTCCAGTCGCAAATCTGCAGCACCTCTCACGGTGATAGTAACAGTATCTGGATAATCTGCATTGTAGTGATAGCTGCCCCCACTCTGATCCGTGATGTAGGAATTGATACCTGATGTGCCGGGAGATAGTGCTCTGAAGGTCCACACTGAGGTGAAATCATCGTCATTGGGGAGATCCAATCTCACGTTATCCGAGGTCACGGGAGGGTTGGGGGGCTCCTCCCAGGTGACTGAAACGCTCACTGGTTCGATAATAAGGGGATTATAGGTTGAAACAGGCAGATTGACTATATTGTAATTCTTTGCACCCGTCTGGCTGTGGACAGTGACAGTAAAGGTATCACCTACTGACGGAGTTGTGGTGGATGCTACCATGGATAGCACTTCGTTCCTGGCCTGAGACCTCAGTCGTTCTACGACTAGCGTTCCAGTAATGATGTCAGCTGTCCCCGTGTCTGTTCCCTGGACAGCAATGCTATAGTCCCTTGTGGTATTGTAGGCACTAGCATTCCGGGTTATTTCAATGAGATAGAAAAGATCCACAGTTACCCCTGTCGCAATGTCTCCAAGAGACTTTGTGGCTGATTCATTTGGCGCTAGGTTAATGAATGTGTTTGAAGATGTCCATGTCAAGGAACCAGTCACGCTGTGTGCTGTTGATCCTGCTGAATTGGTGACATGAATCTGAATGACATATTGATTCGGTCCATCGTTGACATTGTTGTGGTCCAGTCCCATGATGTCCCAGGAACCTTTGACAAGCTGCAAAGTACCTGCATTTGTAATAGGAAGCAGTTGTAGAAGCATACAGGCTACCGCTATAACCGCCAACATTTCTCTCCTCTTTTCCATTTGATCACTCCATTCTTTTTGTCTAAGGGTAAATAAGTACCTTTCGTTCACAAGAGGGGGACCCCTTTTTAAGCTTTCTGGCTCTTGAATTCCTCAGCTTATTTGAATCTTCCTTTCATTACTTTACAAAGGTCAATTATCATATTTAAGCGAATAACCAGATCTTATTAAATATCAAAGCAGTATGATTCAATTAGAGTGTGGTTCCAAGGATTTTTCGCTGTGGCGCTAAGCCGTTGGAATTGAATGTTGGGTGATCCGCAGGAACATGAAATCACCCACTGAAGCGTGTTGCTGCCAATTATCCCTCGCTAAGTATCAACCGAAACCTTTATAACGCTGCAACACCATTAACTGACAATGGATAACAACGAAGCAGTGCAATCCTTTATGACGGATCTGGCTTTACGAGGATATTCAAAGCACACGATAAAAGCTTACCGCATAACGACAGTGGGCGCTTTGGAGTTTTGTGGAAAACATTTCAAAAGAGTTACCACTCAGGATTTGAAGCAGTTCCTGCTTTTTCTGCAGAGAGAGAAAGAATGCAGTCTGCGAAGTATCCACAGGCACATCAATGCTTTGAGGACATTCTATCGTCTGTTCGAGATGGACACTGCAGATAAGATACAGCTTCCCAAGGTGGACAAGACGCTTCCCACGTTCCTGAATCTCGGAGAAATTGAACTGCTGTTGAATTCCATATTCAATAAGAGAGACCTGGCAATTGTCAGGCTGCTCTATGCCTCGGGGCTGAGAGTTTCAGAACTGGTTTCTCTGGACAAGGACGCCATTGAAGGACACCGGGTACAGGTGAAATCGGGGAAAGGAAAAAAGGATAGAATAGTCTATGTTGATGACGGGACACGTGCCCTCCTGGAAGACTATGTCAACGAAAGGAAAGATGACAACCCTGCCCTCTTTGTTAACAGGAGAGGAACACGGCTAACTGATCGATATGTCGAGATTCTGGTGAAACGGCATGCCAAACGGGCCGGGATCAAGAAAAAGGTTACTCCTCACACACTGAGGCACACCTTTGCCACTCATTTACTGCAAAACCAGGCAAATATCATGGTTATCAAAGATCTATTGGGACACGCCAGCCTGTCCACCACCCAGATATACACGCACGTCACGGATGAATATAAAAAGGAAATCTACGAGAATGCGCATCCTCTCTCTAAAGGTCAATAGAGGCTGTTCTGCTGGGGAGTGTCGTCTGCTCATGTTGTTCCAGACCTCAAGTCTAGGCAGAGATTTTTAAAGATGACCAGAAAAGAAGACGTTATGAATGTTACCAAGATTGCCCAAGAACTGGTCAGAATACCGAGTCTCTCTGGAGAGGAGAAAGACGTGGCTCAGAAGATACGAGACTTGGTACAGGATGCAGGAGTCGATTCAGCTTCCATTGATGCATATGGAAATGTTCTGGCTCTGATCAGGGGCAGTGGGGATGGCTGTCTGCTTCTAGAGGGACACATGGATCACGTCCCCCCAGGGACTCTGAGCTTGTGGGAGCATCCTCCATATTCTGGGGAGATTATTGGCGGGAACGTGTACGGAAGGGGGTCAGTGGATATGAAAGGGGGATTAGCTTCTATGATTTCTTCAATTCCAGATATCACAACGAAGGAGAGATCAGCAACTATCCTCTTGGCATTTGTAGTCCATGAGGAGACTGTTGAGGGGGCTGCTGTTCACAAGGCTCTGGAAGTGTTGAACTTCTTTCCCGATCTTGTTGTGCTGGGAGAGCCCACCGAGCTGGATCTGGCTGTGGGCCACCGAGGGAGAAGTCTCATTCGGGTGGAATTGTGGGGGAGAAGTGCACATGCCAGCATGCCCCACAAGGGAATAAACACGCTGGAACGTGCAGGAGAATATATTCACAAGGTTGAGTTGCTGAAACCACTCCTTCCAGATCATCCTCGACTGAGAAGAGCCACCATCACTCCGATCTCTGTTGAATGTTCTCCCAGAAGACTTCCTCAATTACCCGATTATTGCGAACTCATTTTTGATAGAAGGCTTGTATTGGATGAAAAGGAGAGTGACGTCATTGTCCCTCTCCAGAAAATAGTGAGGCAAATGATCGATGGCAGGAAAATTAGAGATGGAAACGTTTCCATACTGGAGGAAACCCATATCTGCTGGACTGGAAATGTACTTGAGGTTAAAGATTTCTTTCCCGCCTGGATTACTCCGGAGGAGCAATGCACAGCGGTTCGAAAAGCACTTCCAGACAACACACGAACGCTGATCTGGGATTTCAGCACAGATGGAGTTTATACGTCAAGTATGGCTGGCATCCCCACTGTGGGGTTTGGACCGGGGAACTGGAGAACGGCGCACCAGCCAAATGAAGCAATCCCCATAAAGCAACTGGAAAAAGCGCGGGAGGGGTATGTCAGAATAGTAGAGAACTTCTCGAGCTAGTTTTTTGCAGTGGAGCAGTGGATTCATGTCCGAGGACCATTTGCATGAAGAACTGCGCCTGTGGTGTAATACTCGGGACAAAAATCACAATCCCTTCTGAGAACCTCCCAGAAAGAACCCATTCACCAAGAGGATCGTCCAACCACAACATGTGCATACAGGGTTCCTCAGTGTTGCAGCCAAAAGGGAGTAATTTCCTTTTTTCGCCGTCCACTCAGTAACGATTATTCATCTACATCCCGAGAATTCTCTCGGCAAGATTTAGGAACACTTCAAATACCTTTCCCGCCCTGCCAAATACAGAGACTCCACTGTGCATTATCTGGATATCTACCGGAGTTACTGCTTTCATTCTTAGGATACATAGAGCATATACCACAATTCCTCCGAATAATGACGCAAAAACTTTCACATAATCCGGCACATCCAGCTGGAGAATCCCACAGATCACCACACACATGATTCCTGAGGACAAGACAACTTTCCAGACAGGGCCTGCATTGAGATTGTCAACCCGGTTCTTGAGTTCTCTGTACTGGAGAGAGACTGCCAGTGCCAGTCCCACCGTGCTGGCCAGGGCTATTCCTTCTAACGAGATAACTCCCAGAATCAGACTGAGCACAAGACTGGAACTGCACAGGAACACCGAGAACTGGGACTGCCTTTTCTCCCTTCCGAGAGTCAGAAGAGCAGTAGCCAGAATAGACCACAGGGGGAGAAAAACCATTCGGAACGAGAATATCCTCAGTAAGTTCACAGCGGGAATATACCGCGGAAACAAAAAAGCCACCAGTGGCCTGGAAAGCAAAAGCATTCCCATGGCTGCAGGGATAGAAATCCCCAACGCATACTTGATAACTGTTCTGAGACTGAAAGCCAGTCTCTCATATTCCTTTCTGGCATTGAGCTCACTCAGCATGGGGTAGAGGACAATTGTCAGCCCATATGAAACCAGAACCACAGTACTTGTGACGGAAAACATGGCCCTGTAGTACCCCACGAATTCCACAGGTAAAGCATACAGTGCAATGACCACAGCTCCAACCCATACGTATGATATATGAAAACTATCAGATATGTACACGTAGTAGCTGAACTTCAGATACTCCTTTAGAGCCTTGATACCTTCAAACTGTACTCTGAAGACGGGAATATGTGCCCGCTCGAGATAATACCATGCCTGTACAATGCCCACTGCAGATGCACCCAGAAACGATAAGATGGGAGAGATATATCCAAATCCTGCAAATACCAGAGGCACTAAGAACACAAGGTTCAGGGTATTTGTGACAGCTTCCACAAGCGTGCGTTCTTTCAGAAGAAAGTATCCCTGGAGAACTGCCAGCTGATATCGTGCTATCAAAAAAAGACAGATGTACGCTGAGAGCAGTTTCAATCCGGTAACAACATCCTGGCCGAGAACTAGAGCCAGGTGTTCTGCCAGCAAGAAGAACACAATCATAGATAAGAAGGCAATGGGAATTCTCACTACAAAAATGGTCTGAGCGCATTTTAAAGCTTTTTCTCTGCTATCCTTTCCCAAGTGGTGGGCAATGTATCGAGCAGCTGTAATGTCTAATCCGAACAAGAGAAAGAAGATGAGAACATTGGGGATCATGAAGGCTAAGGAATACACGCCGTACTCTTTTGGACCTAAGAGGTTAACGGCTACCAGGGCTCCTCCATAAAACATGATTGCTGAGTAAAAGATCCCTACACTGGTAATAGAAAATCCATGGACAAACTTGGAGAAGTCTTCTTCCATGTTCGCCCATACCTGGTACACTTTTAAAGGTTGTTGTGGATGAGGAGCTGCTTCAGGGGAGATGTCTCAGACCCCAAAGTGCCCAGGTGTTGCCGGAGTTAATCACAGAGAAATCGGAATAAATGGAAATTCAGGAATGCTTGATCAAAACAAGAACCTTCACGTAAGGAAATCCAGAACCATCTCCTTGCGAAATCACCACCCGTCCTTTCAACACCAGAACTACTTTCTGCGGGAGGAGTTCAGATGATCCTGCCCACCTCTTCTGCTGTTCTTTTCATGTCCAGGAAGACTAATCCTAGTTTTGCATCTTTCCGGGCTAGGGCTGTGAGAACAGCATTCTCACCAGAAGCCATTAGGACAACATATCCGTTCTCTCCTTTGACATAGACCTCCGAGAGACCTCCTCTGGCCAGCTCGGCCGCTGTTCTCTCACCCAACGAAAGCATGGCTGCTGACATGGCAGCTACTCTGTCTTCTTCTACATCACGAGGCAAAGCAGACGCAATCATCAATCCATCCACAGAAACCACAGCAGATGCTTCAATATCGGGTGTGGTGGCTTCCAGATCCTTCAAAAGAGCAGTCAGTTCTTCAGTTTTTGACATAGCCACGATAGTGCCTCCTTCTGTTCAATCTAAGACAATTCCTTGAGGATAAACCTGTGCAATCCGACGCGCGTCTGGGGAAATCAGGAGGATCGTTACTGCTGCTGGCACACGTTCTCTGCCAGCACCTCCCGATCACTGTACAGTGTTATTTCTATTCTCCTGAAAGCTTTTAAAGATTACGAATAGGAAAGGGATTTGTGCGAATACCACTTGAAATGAAAGGAACAGTTACTTCTTGAAAGAACAGTAGGGATGTGCCTTGTGGCTATCCAATGAAAACAGCCATCCTCTGCAGTACCTCGTCCACAGCCTCTTGTGTCTTTTCAGGGGTATCCTCAATAGTGAACAGAAGTTTGTGTGAAACCATTTCTAGGAGTGGAATGTTGGTTGTTCTGGAGACGACAGTTCCAAGAATGTATTGTTCATGGAAGAAGATATAACAGAGATCTTCAGCAACAATAGATATCTTCCTCAGGTTTCTGTTGGCTTCTGCAAAAGATTCAGTCAGGAATTTAATGCTCTTTGGCAGATACGAAACCTTCTCTTCCTGGAGATCACACTCAGTGAATCCCGCATTCTTAATGAGAAATGATCCTTTTACACCATTTACATTTTCCTTGAGCAGATCTATCTTGTGCATAAATATTCCCTATTTCTTTTTTTGAGAGCAGTATTTAAAATTATCGGTTAGGAGAGCCAGCATAGATAGACAGATTACAGGAGAGCGTCCTACGGAATGATAAATACAGATACACAAGAAGCCTCATGGTGGATACTCGCAGCCTGGGGTCAGATTTTTATGCGATCATAACATTGACAGCGTGTGATAAAATGAAAAGAAAGAATCCCGGTCCCAGACTGCCCAGAACAAAGAAGGAAGCTGAAAAGTTAGTTAAATCAGTTGAAAAGCAGCAGAAGAGGATGGGACTGGAAATGGCAACACAGTTGAAGAAAATCCATTTTAAAGATGGCAGAATTCTTGATGCAGGATGTGGCGGGGGTGAAATGACGTATCAACTTGCTCAAATCCTGCCAAAGGCAGAGGTGGTCGGACTGGACGAGCCTGGCCCGCTGTTGGAGATTGCTGAAGAGGTAGCCAGAGATGTCCCGAATTTGAGCATTGAAAAGGGGGACATACAGAATATGCCTTTCAAAGACAACTGGTTTGATGTGGTAGTCAGCATGAATGTGTTTCATGCCATAAGTGATCCTGTGGCGATGCTCAATGAGATTGAACGGGTTCTAAAGCCCGGCGGCGTCTGCGGATTGGGCGATCGAAAACGTTCATGGGCAGGCTATATGATACCGGCATTAAAGACCGCATACACGGCACAGGAAGCTAAAGAGATACTGGCCATATCGAGGCTACGTCCCTGGAAGTTCAATGAAACGACGTTCTGGTTCAGCGTAACAGCAGGAGAGTACCAGTCAAAGCCCAGGAACAATGCCAGATAACTGAGAAGAGATGAAGGAACAAAGGATGATACGGGCAATTCTGTTTGATTTCGACTACACTCTTGCAGATACCTCCCGGGGTGTCATTGAGTGTATCAATTCTGCTCTTGGAGAGATGGGATTGCCTGCAGTGTCTGATGAAAAGGCCAGAGAGACTATTGGGCTGTCCTTGCAAGAGACGTTTGTGCACGTGTCAGATACAGTGGATGACGAGAGGAGTGCTGAGTTTGAGAGGCTTTTTGTGAAGCGGGCTGATGAAGTCATGGCTGACCTGACCACGGTATATAAGGAAGTCCATGAGAGTCTTCTTTTCTTGAAGGGCCAATTCCTTCTGGGCATTGCGTCTACCAAGTTCAGGTACAGGATTGAAACCATTTTGAAGAGAGAGGAGATTCTTTCTGCTTTTGACGTAATCGTTGGCGGGGAAGACGTTGTGTACCATAAACCTCATCCTGAGGCATTGCTGAAAGCTGCTCATCAACTGAGGTGCCCTCCGGACGAAGTTCTCTACGTGGGAGATAGTGTGACCGATGCTGAAGCAGCCCGGAGAGCCTCAATGTGCTTTGTAGCTGTCCTGTCTGGAGTGACGGAGGAGGAGCGGTTTAAGAGGTATTCCCCTGCAGGGATTATAGGGAATGTGGGGAAACTGGGTGAATTGATACAATCATGGACCCGGTAATTGACTTTATTCCAGTATTGAGGCGAATTGCTTTCCGAATTCTTCAATCTGCTCCCATTCGCGGAAATCATTCCTTCCATTCTTATCGATTTGCAACCCTGCTTCCTCCCACGACTTCTCGGAAGCCATTTTCAGCATCCTCTTGTCCAGAAATCCCATCTTTGAAGAACCAGAGAGGTCATATAGAGGGCCAAAAGCTTCATACATCGCAGCTGTCAAACCAAAGGTCTCTATGATCGCCTCCAGATAGTCCTTTCTGGCCTGTTCTTTATCCTGCACAGCAGTTCCGCAAGAGACAAATAATCCCAGAGGTTTCTTTCCCTGGAAACAATCCTTGTTCATCTTCAGAAAAGATTCTGCTTCTTTTGTCCATTTCGCAATCTTGATGCCTGATCCTACAAGGACCCCATCAAAATCATTGGGGGATGGCCACTTACCTTCTCGTGTTTTCCTGAGATTCACATATTCGGGTTCTATTCCTTCTTTTGCCAAGACTTCGCCGATTTTTGTGGCAATTTCCTCAGTACTTCCATATCGAGATCCATATGCAATCAGTACCTTCGTGAATATAGTATCACCTCATTTTTCTAGTGCCCAAGCACTGGCAGCCTTAAATAGGTTATGCCCGGCCTTTAGGCCGAGAGATATTTCAGCTCACTGAAATGCAAGAGTCAGGATAGTCTAACAGGCAACTCTTTATACCTCGTGTGGAAAGACAGTGTGGTGATGAGATGAATATATCCAAGATACGAGACAGGATACCTGCCCTGAGAACCTGCACTCACCTTGACTGTGCAGCAGTTTCTCCCTTTTTTCAAGACACTATCACCGAAATGGAAACCTTCCTCCACAAGAGAGCTGAAGAAGCGTGTTTTGACTATAATTCATGGCTGGAAATGCTTGAAGAAAGCAGAGACATGGTAGCTCGGTTTGTCAATGCATCCTCTGACGAGATTGCCTTCATGCTCAATACCACCGAAGGGTTAAACACTGTGGCGCATATGATCCCCTGGAAAAAAGGTGACAGTGTGGTAACTTCTGATCTTGAATTTCCTTCCAATAGCTTGCCCTGGTTCAACCTGCAGAACAAAGGAGTAGTTGTAAGGCAGGTCCAAAATGTCAAAGGTGAACTTCTCATGGAGGATATTGAAAAAGCTATTGACGATACCACCCGGCTCGTATCACTCTCATTTGTCCAATTCGGAAATGGGTTCAGATGCGACCTGAAGGAAGTGTCCAGCCTGTGCAAGGAGCATGATTCGTTTCTCTGTTCAGACATCATTCAAGGGTTAGGTGCAGTCCCTGTTGATGTACAGGAGATGGGGATTGACTTTTTTGCCACTGCAAGCTACAAGTGGCTGATGGGCCCCTTGGGAGTGGGACTCTTCTTTATTAAGAAAGAATACTTGGAAGAGATGGATCCTCCATACCTCGGCTGGTTTTCGTTGAAAGACTATGAGAATTTCAACAGGCCCGGGCTCAGAGAGGTTGAACTCTCCGATACAGCCAGGAAATTTGAAACAGGAGGGAAGAGCTTTGCCCTCATAGGTGGATTGAGGAAAAGTCTGGAAATACTGTCTGAGATAGGGGCTAAAGCTATTGAAAAAAGGGTTCTGGATCTATCGCAATACATCATCGACAGCTGTGACGATGTCCAGACTCCCTCTGACAGAAAAAGACGAGCTGGCATCGTGAATATTAGACTTCCAGGATCAGAGAAAGTTGCTGAGGTCCTGAGAAAGCAAAATATCATTTGTTCAGCGAGAATGAATGGAATCAGAGTTTCCACCCACTTCTGGAATACTGGAGAAGACATTGATAAGCTGTTGCATGGCATCAAAGCGTGTAGAGAATCCTGATTCAGGGAGCAGCAAGTCCAAGACGGTTATCTGCAACCCAGAAAGGAGTGGTATTATGACGTATCGATATGATTCATACTGCGGGCTGTGCTGTGGCGCATGTCCAGTTCTCAAGGCCAATGAACAAGGAACTCTCCAGGAAACAGCACAGGCCTGGGGAGAGGATCCAGATGACCTGGTGTGCCACGGGTGCAAGACCAGCGTGGAATCTGTGTACTGCAGGACATGTGACATGAAGATGTGTGCAGAAAGCAAGAAGGTGGATTTCTGCTTTCAATGTCCCGGGTACCCGTGCTCTGCTCTGGTGGCGTTTCAGGCAGATGAATGTCCACATCACTCAGTAATCTTTGAGAACCTCAGAGCCATTGAAGAACAGGGAGTTGAATCCTGGTTGAACCAGCAGAAATCAAGGTGGGAATGCCCTGAGTGTGGAACGTCATTTTGCTGGTACGATGAAACGTGCTCTCAATGCGGTGCTTCTCTTTATAACTGCCAAAAGGAAGAAAGGGACCTCAAGTAAAAGAGGGAAAGAATTTCCCAAAGAATCAGGATTTTCTCACAGTGATGCTTCCATTGGATGTCGATGCTGTAATGGAGACCTCAGGATTCTCAGCAGTGAACCCTTTCTTATTCCGGGCAGTGTCAAGAGTGTAGACCACAGGACCCGCGTCAACAGTGATGCTTGCATTGGTGGTGGATAAGTCGAAGTTGAAATCGTCCCTGACAAGGAGATCAATGGACGCATTTGACGTATAAACATCAATGGTCCCCCTTGATCCAATGGTCAAATCAACTCTTCCATTGCTTGTCTCTATCTTGTATGTTCCGCCCTCACCACATTCAATGTCTATCCTGGCATTCGAGGTTGCAACAGTCACATCCTCTCCCTGGAAGAACCCTTCTATTGCCCCATTACTGGTTCGCACCGAAATGGTGTCTGCAGTTAGTGATCCTCTGACCTGGGCATTGCTTGTACTCAAGACAATTCTGGACGCAGAGACCTCGTTCACCTGGATGTAACCGTTGGATGTTGAAAGGCCAACCTCGTCCAAGGGCGCTGCAGGAAGATACACCCTGAGATGGGCACCTGTATTACTCACAAGCTCCGTCCTGAGTGTCAGGGTCACCGCTCCAGATTGTTCTGTCTCTGAAAAATCTATGTTCAAGGCTTCAGCTTTCTCCAAGGCGTCGCTTGACGTTAAAGCCTGGGCCCACTTGGTGACTTCGACTCTGTACGACGATTTGTCCCAGATAGAAAGCTCAATGTGGCCATTACGGGTTTCAAAGTCAATGGATAAGACATCTGGCGATATTTCATTCTCGAAAAGCAGTTCAACTTCTTCCTGAAGGAAAGGACCCAATCCGCTTTGACCCACACATCCCAGAGACAAGACGAGGAAAGCTACGATGACAATCTTTTTCATGGAGACTAAATAGATTCCATATTTAAAAAACTTTCTTCTTCAGGACTTCATTTCGTCATTATGGCGGAAAGAGCAGAAACTGTGAAAAGACATGTCCAAATCAATTGTCATTGCTCCACCTCCGAAAAATCGATAACATCTCCCAACCTTTAAATATTAGGGTTCTTTTGAGACAAAGGTTATCATGGCAGAAGAAAGAATCAGACTTGAATCAGATGAGATTTTCACACTGCTCATTAGGTTATCAGTGCCAGGGATTATCAGCATGTTCATCCAGGCATTGTACAGCGTGGTTGACAGCATCTGGGTTGGACACCTCAACAAAGAAGCTCTGGCTGCTCTGTCTCTCGCATTTCCCGTGCAGATGGTTCTCATTGCTGTGGCAGTAGGAACAGGTGTGGGGGTAACCTCATTGATGTCCCGGCTCATTGGGCAGGGGAATGTACAGAAAGCTTCCAATGCTGCTGAGCATGGGATACTCATTGCCCTCTTGTTTGGAGGTCTTGCGTTCGTAGCAGGATATGTGTTCTCTTCCGAAATTATCGCGTTGTTCTCAAATGATCCTGTCTTAACTGGATTCGGGTCAGACTATATCAGAATTATACTCATTGGTTCCACGGCGTTGTTTATCCCCATGATGTCGAATGCCATTCTGCGGGGGGAAGGGAATACCTTCATTCCCATGGTTACCATGCTCATTGGGTCTGTCATGAACATGGTGCTGGACCCTCTGTTCATTTTTGGAATAGGGCCTTTTCCACGGATGGAAGTTGCAGGTGCTGCTCTCGCCACCGTCCTATCCAGAGTCGTGAGCGGGTCCTTCATCCTGTATATACTGTTCAGGGGGAAAACCTTGATTTCTCTTGATTTCAGACATTTTGCCTATGATTTTCCTGTGGTCAAGGGAATATTCAACGTGGGATTTCCGTCAATGGTCATGCAGCTCTTGGCTTCTGTCATGGCAGGATCCATGAACATTATACTGGGAGGATTTTCTGCAACAGCCATTGCTGCTATGGGTATCTACTTCAGGTTACAGTCATTTGTACTCATGCCAGTATTTGGGCTAAACCAAGGATACCTTCCTTTAGTAGGATATAATTACGGCCATAGGAATTTTGAACGGATCAAGAAGACGGTGAAATACGGGATTATGGTGGCTTTTTCTTTTACTGTTCTTGGGTTCTGCATATTCCAGTTTATTCCTTCTCAGCTGGTCAGATTATTCAATGACAATCCAGAATTAGTGAACACCGGGACTCAGGCTCTGAAGACGATAAGCTACTTGTATCCTGTGGTGGGCCTTACCTTGATTGCTTCCGTCACGTTCCAGGCATTTGGGAAAGCATTTCGAAGCTTGGGTATTACTGTTTTCAGGCAGCTTGTCCTGCTCCTGCCTTTAGCAGTTGTGTTTGGGAGAGTCGGTGGGTTGCCACTGATCTGGTACGCATTTCCTGTTGCAGAGGTCATTGGGTTTGGCGTTGCAATGATGTGGTTCAGAAAGACTCTGCAGCAGGTCGAGAGAGAGCTCAGCACCGGACTCTGAGGTTGAGAGAGCGGTTGTCAGCCACTTTTCAGTCTGGAGATGCGAGCTTGGGTGACGCATTGCTGTTACTGGTTTCTAAATCCTCATATACCCTGCCAGAGAGGCCTACAATGAAGTACACTACTACTCCCATCTGAGCAACTGACAGAACCATCACAATCCAGTGGGCAGGAACCATATCCAGCAAGAATCCCATGATCCCAAATCCAATGGGCACCACAGCCTGAGCGGCGAGTTCCACCACTGAGAAAACCCGGGCTCTGAAAGCAGTGGGAGTCATTCTCTGCAGTTCCACCATGAGTGGTGTATTGACAAAAGCATTGAATAACCCCATGGATGCGAACGTAAAGGATAGCACCGAAAAACACAGCCAACTGGCATATCCCAGCAGGTACAACCCTTGAGGGAGAATGATCAAGGCAAACCCAATCAAAATCCCGGACTCTACAAGAAGTCCGCAATTCAGCATTTTCTTTATTTTTGTTTTTGCCAGAAAAGCCCCAATGATGATATTTCCACATAGTGTCCCACCCATAAACGATGTTTCCAGCATTCCGAATTGCTCTGAAGAGAATTTTATGACCACTCTCATCACGTACGGAACAACCACAGAGAATAGAGGCGACAAGAAAAAGTTAAGGACCAGAGCTATCATCAACAGAATCATTAGCCCGTGATGTGCTCCTACGAACGAGATCCCTTCTCTCAGATCGCTTACCACTTCACGCACCCCCGTGAAGCTCCTGGTCTTCTGATTGTATCTGATGAACAATTCGCTGACTCCTGACCCTAAGAAAGAAATACTGTTTATCAAAAAGGCAACTTCAATCCCGCCTATTGCGTAGATAATCCCTCCCATGGCAGGTCCAATGATAAAAGAAACACTGTTGACAGCTCCCAGAATGCTGTTAGCCCTGGTTAGATCCTCATCCTCAACGATGTCAGGAAGCATGGCAGAGGTGGCTGGCCCAAATGATGCATTCAAGATAGAAGTCAGAAACTGAGCTCCAAACAGGAGAGGGATAGTAATCAGGTTATTATAGGCCAGTCCAACCAGCCCTAGAATGAGTACCCCCCTCCCGAAATCAGTCCACACCATGATTTTCTTCCTATTCACCCTGTCCCCAATTACTCCTGCAAGAGGCACCATTACAAGGCGGGGAGCGACGGTCATGATCATGAAGGTGCCCATCACGGCACCTGAGCCTGTCAGATCCAGAATAAACAAAGGCAGGGCCACATCTTGGATACCGGTACCAATAAGGGACACAAGCCTACCTGTGGAGTAGAGCCAGAAATTCCGCGCATGCTTCATGATCTCACTTTGTACATTTTTGTGAACTTAGAGTGCTTTCTACTTATAAACTTTTCTGTTCAAATGTAGTTCACGTCTATTCAGGTATATTTTAAGTCCACATCTATCTCCTTAGTTCAACGAATTCAGACGCTACAGATCAATCTTGAATAGAACAGCGCGAAGGAAGGTCATCTGACTCAGCCATTTTCCAGATCCTTATGACATCACTGGAATGTCCCATGGCCCTGCACTGAATTTCTTCCGTCTTGTGGGGAGTGCCCGTAATCCATTCAACAGCGTAATCTACCATGCCCATCAGAAACCCACACACGGGGCTATCTGATATCACTCCTTCGCTTCCCTCGTAGTCATAGTCAATGAAGAGGAAGTAGTCATCGTTCTCTCTGAGTTCATATCTGTTCTTCCCCAGCACAGTAGGAGCCCGTTCCAGCGACTGCTTGATGAATTCTTTCAGAATCATGCGAATTCTCAGTGATTCAGGAAGATCTCTGGCTGTGGCCTTGATGGGTAGGGCCACTGCAGGACGGCTCCTCACCATTCTTTCCATGACCTTCCGTCCTATGTTGCGTTGGAGACTGCCTGTCCCCTTTTGTCCAACCAAATCCTGGATTGCCCTATACAGCGATGTGAGGTGCTCCACTGGAATAACGCCCATATCATCGTCCGGAGGGAAATTGTCAATATACTGATCGAGGAATGCGTATTCCAGAATGGTTTTGAGTCCTCGTTCCCCTATGATGTGTTGGAGCGTTTCCAGCCATTTTCGGAATATGAAGTTGTCAATTTCCTGCGGCATGGAATCACGTCGTGGAGAGTAATTCGGTTTTAGTCTCACCGAGCTTCTGGGGTTCTTCTTCAACAGTCGTGAGGGGTATATACCTTGGATTACTTCTCGTTAACGTGTAATCCAGCCACTCCCAAGGACGTCTTCTGACAGACCTCCTTCTTGGCAGGGACAATACCCTCGGCCTCGCTGTCACCCTATCACGTTCCATATCCCGAGGCAATCCAGATGCTACCATCAATTTGACGGAAGAACCCGCAGCTGATGCCTCAATATAGCAAGTGACGTCTTCTAAATCCTTTAATATATGAGGTAGCTTCTTGCTTCTTTTTGGCATGATCATCTCTTCCATTTTATCAATCCTTTCTTTTCAGGAATGAGATTGTGGGAAGAATGAAAAGCTCATTATTTATAGATGCTTTGTCCCAGAAAATAGGCTAATAGTCGGCTTCCTTCTTCCCAGATTGGACTATGGAGGCTTAATCATTTCCAGAATCCAGGGAAAACATTTATTAATCTCATTGACCTACATGTAACGCCTGTGTGCGTAGTGAACCCGCAGGGAAGAGGTGATGAAATGCCCCGTTATGGGAAGGAAAGCAGCCATGGAGCTGAAGACGTAATCAAGAAAGCGAGGATTTTTTTCGGACCAGGTGGTGTGGGCCTGCAAATAAAGGACGAAGGTCAGTGTTGCATTACCTTCGAAGGTGGAGGAGGTCATGTGCACATTGATGCTACGACCAAGAAGAAGGGCAGTGACATTGAAATTGAAACTCGTGAATGGGATTACCAAGTCAAGGAATTCCTGAAAAAAATCTAAAAGTTTTAGGGCCGAAACCAGCCAGAATGCCGTGACCAGGCATCATCTATGCCCGAATTCTAGATATACTCTTTTCTGGTCAGTAATAGCCATTCAGAAAAGAGATTATTCTTTTAATACATGTCAGAAACCAGCAAACGTTGCGCCAAGGGGGGGACAGGTCCGAAGACCGGTCCCTATGGGAGACAAAAGATGAGAGACTTGTAGTGTTTCCCATTATGTAATTGTTCTCCATGCTTATATAACTTTCTTTTTTTCAAGTGGGCAAATCGTCACAATCTACAGATTTGTGCTAGATCTGTTAGATTTCTGACCCTCAAACAGGATGGCTGCCTCTTTCATTCTGGAGACGACATCGACGCCAAAAGGACAGCGTTGAACACACAAACCACATTCAGTGCATGCTGATGCTTTCTCAGGACACATCTCATACGTTCTCCACATCTCACTGGTCATGCCCTGCTTTGCTCTGTCTAAGAGCCTGCTGCACTCACCAATATCAATTCCTGCAGGACAGGGCAGACAGTGGTTGCAGTAGACACAATCACCTGTTACGTACTCTTCAAAATCGACCAAAAGCCCTGAAAAGTCCTTCTCTTCCTCTGTTGCTTTCAGGTAGTGAAGAACGCCCTCAAATTCTCCTGCGCTTGATACCCCCGGAACAACTGTGGTTACACCCACCTGGGATAATATGTAACTCAGGCAGTGAGTGGGAGTGATTACCTTGGGTATTTTCTTTTTCAAAGCTTTGCCACCTGTCTGATGCTGTGCTAGGTTCACTGTCCTGTTTTGCTGCAAGAGCTTTCCTCCAGCAAAAGGCTTCATAGCCACAACACCTACTTTCTCTTTCGCACACAATGCCAGCATTTCATTACGATGAGGCATGGCATTATTGGCCAGGTTTATCTGGATCATTATTACATCTACAAGGCCACTGGTTGCAGCGTCTACAGCCACTGCAGTATCATGCGTGCTCATTCCCACAGACGTAGCCATTCCTTCCTCTTTCAGGCTGGAAGCCAGGGAAAAAATCCCCTTCTTCTTGACCCGTTCATATTCTTTTTGAGTCTTGACAAAGTGAACATTGACAATATCTGCGTGGTCAGTGCGGAGTCGAGCGAGAGACTCATGGAACCCCTTCTCACACTTTTTCAGACTCCGAGTTTTCTCGTACTGTCCTTTTCGTTCTGCAGAACCCAGATGCACAGCCAACACGAATTCATCTCTACGCCCCTCCAGTGCCGTGGCAAAAGCATCCAGATAGTCAGCAAAGTTGAACACCAGGTCCACATAGGTTACCCCATGGTCTGCCGCTGTATCCACCATCTGCATGACTCTGTCCCGTGGTGCTCTGCGCAGATATTCAGTCCCCAACCCGATGATACCGACCGTGAGCCCGGTCTTTCCGAGAATACGAGTTTCCATACCTCTTTTCACCTCTTGTCTGGCTGTCCTGTCTCAGCGGATCGTACCCGCAGGAGTTACTTCCCCTCTCAAGGGGGATTAGGATTATAAAGGTTACTTTTCTACCTTCCAAAATTCCTCCTGGTGGCAATCTGAGAGCTCCCAGTTGCATCAGAGCTTCAGACCTGTATGGTGAACCCATCTTCTGTACGCTGGCTAGACTTCCCGGGAAACATACAGCACACATTTAAAAGGAGGAACCCGTAATGGAGGGGATGGAGTTTGGTGAATATGAGGGAATGAGCAGAGAAGAATTGTTCAAAACGCTTGATTCCTCAGAAAAAGGGTTAACGACAGCAGAAGCACAGGAAAGAAAGAAGAAATATGGCGTCAATCAATTGGTTTTCCACCGAAAGAAGTCCCCATACGTGATGTTATTGGAGGAATTCAAGGGAATGTTCCCCATCCTTCTTCTCATCTCTTCAATACTCTCCTTTTTCGCTCACATCCTCAAGCCAGGGGAAGGATACAACCTAATCGGGGCTGCCCTCTTGGGTGTCGTCATCCTCAATGCCGCGGTTTCTTTCATCCAGCGGTACAAGGTGGAACAGCTTATGCAGTCGTTTCTGGACTATATTCCCAAAGAGGTGGCACTACTCAGGAACGGAGACCGCAAGCTCATGGATGCCAAAGAGACAGTTCCTGGAGACATTTTGCTGGTCCAGGAAGGGGACAAGATCTCAGCAGATGGGATTCTCATTGCGTCAAATCAGCTCCTTGTGGATGAGTCCATACTAACAGGGGAGTCAGAACCAGTGGAAAAAGTTGCTTTTGGTAATCATGATGATTTCTCATGCGAAGTCTTTTCTGGTTCAACAGTCATGAGAGGAAATGCCACCATCCTCGTGATCAAGACGGGGAGGTCTACCCACATTGGTTCAATCAGTGAATTGTCTCAGACAGTTGAACGTGATTTAACCCCCATGCAGAAGGAATTGAAGCTCTTTGTGAAGAAAATAACATATTTGGCTCTGGCCATTGGATTCATATTCTTTGTTTTAGGATTTGTCATTGGAAACACATTCTGGACCAACCTCATTTTTGCCATCGGAATTATCGTGGCCAACGTGCCCGAAGGACTCCTCCCTACTGTCACCCTGGCTTTGACCCAGGCATCCTACAGGATGGGCCGGAGAAATGCCATCATAAAGACCATTTTATCTGTCGAAACTCTGGGTTCCACAACTGTTATCTGCACTGACAAGACAGGAACCCTGACCCAGAATAAGCTGCACGTCGACAGGGTGTACCTGGATTTCAAAGAGATCTTTGCTGCAGCACCCTGGGACTTCAAGAAAGCCCCCACGGCAGATACCATGGAAGAAGTCATGGCACTGTGTAACGAGGTCGTGACTGCACAGGATGAACGAGGGAACAAAATCTTCAAAGGAGACCCCACTGAGGTGGCCATGGCAGAGTTTGCCGATGAGTTCACCGGGTATGACAAACTCAGCGGGCTGTATGAACTGGTGGGGGGAAAGCCCTTCACACCTGAAGAGAAGTACATGTATACGACGTACAAGAAGAATTCCTCCTTTTATATGACTGTCAAGGGAGCTCCCGAGGTCATCATTGAACGCTGTACCCGAGTACAGGAAAATGAAGCCGTGACAGTTCTATCTCCCACCGAGAAGAGACAGCTCACAGAGACGGCAGAACGGTATGCAGATGACGGTCTCCGGGTTCTGGCCCTGGCTTACAGTCTTGCTGATGAGCTGCCAGATAAGGCTGAGGACCTGATTTTTGTGGGATTTGTGGCCATGATTGATCCCCCCAGGCCTGAGGTGCCCGATGCTGTGAGTGCCTGTAAGACTGCAGGCATCAAGATCATTGTAATCAGTGGGGACAAGGCAGAGACAGTAAGAAATATCGCCAGGGAGCTCGGCATCGTGAAGGATCCCAGGATAATTCAGGGAGAAGAATTAGCTGAAATGACAAAAGAACAACTCATACAGGAACTGCAAAAAGAGGAAATCATTTTTGCCCGGACTGCGCCCGAACAGAAATTGAAGATAGTCGATGCTTTAAAGGACATGGATGAAGTGGTGGCAGTGACAGGTGACGGAGTTAACGATGCTCCTGCTTTGAAACGGGCAGACATTGGCGTTTCCATGGGGCTGAGTGGGACAGATGTGGCCAAGGAGGCTTCAGATATTATTTTGCTGGACGACAATTTTGCCACCATTGTGAAAGCTATACAAGAAGGACGTGCAGTGTATGATAACATCAAAAAGTTCATTACCTATATTCTCACCAGCAATATACCCGAAATTGTCCCTTTCATTGCGTACGTTCTGTTCCCCATCCCTCTGCCAATAACAGTTATTCAAATTTTGTCCATAGATTTGATAACTGATATTTTGCCTGCCATCGGACTGGGAAATGAGCCGCCGGAAGATGACATTATGGTACGTCCCCCGCGCAGACGGGAGGAACGGCTCGTGAGCTTGAGAACATTCTTCAGGAGTTATGGCATCATCGGTCCTGTTGAGGCTGCCTTGTCCTTCATGGTGTTTTTCATAATCTTGTATGGAGGAGGATGGGCATGGGGACAACGTCTCCCTGAGACTGACGCCCTCTACCGTCAAGCAGCGGGAGCATTTCTGGCCACCATTGTTTTCAGCCAGATTGGGAATGTCAATGCCTGTAGAACGAACAGGCAGAGTGCTCTACGTCATATTGCCCGGTTCAACTCCTGGATAACAGCAGGAATCCTCGTAGAAACTGCCTTCATTTTTTCAATTGTTTATGTGCCCATCTTCTACGTGTTCTTCACAACAGCACCTGTTGACTGGAAAATGTGGCCGGTAATCATGACTGCGCCTCTTGTCATACTGGGTGTTGAGGAAGTGAGAAAGTGGCTCGTTCGTAGAGGAGTCACACCTCTCTCTGCGTAGAGGATCATTTTGATCACTCTCCTGTTGTCGGTTGCTTTTCATTGGAAAAATATTTATAGAAGGAAACGAATAAATACTGGGTGTCTGTAAAAATGACAAGAAGAGACTCCAATCAAACACTTCAAGAGAGAATGCGGAAACAAGGGACGAGAGATATCATGGGCGCAACACTTAGTGAGTTCTTCAGGCTTACGATATTACGTGGTACCTGTTTTCTTCCAGAATTACCTGATTTTTTACTGCTGTCTCTTCAGAAGCCCCACAGGACAAGGCAACATAATTTGAAATAGCGTTCCAGCTTTGAACAAGAAGGGTGATCTCACGGGCAAAACCATACTCGTAGTAGAGTCATGTGAAAAAACTTCAGCAGAAATCGGAAAGACTCTGCATGATCTGGGCTACACCTGTCTCATTCCCCCTTCGGGGAGCGAGGCTCTTGTCTATGCAAAGAAAGGCTCGTGTGATGCTGCTCTGGTGAACATTGACTTTCCAGGGCCACCAGATGGAAGAAGCATTGGGTCCACCCTTCGTACTCGATACGGTGTTCCTGTTGTATTCCTGACATGCGAACAGAAGTTCTTTCCAGAGCCGGTCCTCTTGACTCCTTTCAAAAAGAAGCACCTGCAATCCGTCATAGAAGGGGCAATACGACGTCATGAAGGTGAGGAAGGGACTGAGGAGAGTAGGCAGTGGTTGGTTAACACCCTGTCTGCCATGAACTATGCTGTCATTACAACTGATACAGCAGGGATCGTAACCTTCCTGAACGCTCTGGCTTCTCATCTCACTGGCTGGTCATCCGGACGAGCAGTAGGTTCCCCTATCTCAGACATTCTTCACGTGGAGAGCAATCCCAGCATTGAACCCTTGCTTCATCAAGCCCTTTCACAGAGTTCTTCCACCTGTTGCACATCTCTTGAACTCCAGAGAAGAGAGGACACTACGCTATATCTGGAAATAACCGCAGCTCCTCTGTATTACGATAGTGCAGGCCCTGCAGGAGCAGTAGTGGCATTCAGAGATGTTACTGAAGAACACCACACCACTGAAGCGCTCAGAGAATCCGAAGCTCGATACACCTCCCTATTTGAACGCAGTCTGGTGGGAGTGTTGGTCCATGACTTTGAAGGTCAGCTGCTGGACGCAAACCAGACAATGTTGTCTCTCCTGGGGTATAGTTGTGACGAAATCCCGTCATTGACCCTTTCTGCTCTCCTAGACCGAGAATATCTTTACAAGGCCCGTAATATCATCCAGGAAATTAAAGAGATGGGGTATCAATCCGCTCCTACCGAATACAGGCTGAGAAAGAAGAACGGCGATCAGGTGTGGGTGGAAGCAGAAGCATTCCTCCTCTACCGGCACGAAGTTCCTCACGCAATCCAGAGTATCATCAGGGATATCACTGACAGGAAACGGAGTGAAACTCAGCTCAAAAATCTATTTGAAGCCACAAAACGGATTAATTCAACCATGGATATGGAAAAACGCTTTGAGTACATTTCAGAATCAATCAGGGATCTGGTGGGAGCAGATCGATTTATCATTTTCTTTGTGTCCCAGGATGGGAGCCTGGTGTATCCTGCCTTCAGTTCAACCAATTTGAAAGAGAATGTTGAAGTGATGGCTTTGCTGTACAACCAGCAAATTTTGAATCAATGCATAAGTACGAGAGAGAGTATTCTCTTCCACAGCACAGATAGTCTGCCTTTCGACGAGGAAGGGGCGATATCAGAGATCCTGCTCCCCCTGGTTATTGAAGACCAGTGTGTTGGAGCAGCATATCTAGCTCGGAGGGAGCCGGAGTACACCCAACATGACATAGACATACTGAAACCTTTGAGCGAGGTGGTCTCCGCTGCCATCTGGAATTCCCGCCTGTATGAGGAAGTGCAGAACTTGAACAAAGATTTGGAGAAGAGGATTGCAGACAAGGCACACAGGACAGAGGTTATCCTCAATGCAAAACAGGTGCTGCAGCGAGAGACAAGCTGGGAGAGAGGGCTTATCACCATGGTGGACAGCATTTGCGGATTGGGATTTGATAGATGTGGAATTTTCATGGTGGATCCCGTTAGAAAGATGCTCAAGTTTTACTACGGCGCTGGGACTGATGCCCCTCCGAGAGACATGTCTCTCTCTTTGATGAGCACAGAGTACTTTGGTGTTCAATGCGTTCTGGAGAAAAGGACAGTCTACGTTCAAGATGCATACGAGGTTCAGGGGAAGCAAGTTACTTCAGACGCAGCTTCCTTCGTATGGGTTCCCATTATCGTTCGGGATGAAGCGTTCGCAGCAATTGCAGCAGATAACCCCAGAACGCGCAGGATTGTGAGTGAGGAAGATGTGAAAGATTTAGAGCTTCTGGCAGGAATGTGTGCCGCTTTTGTGGACAGAACTCGATTGATGGTAGAACCAGTGGCAGAAGACAGTTTTTCTACAGATCTCACGTATAGCCTGGAATTGGGAGAAGGCTATGTCGTCCTGGAGAAGAAACCAGAGAAATCACTTGAAATCTTTGTAGACCTGGTTACCCATGAAATTCCTGGATTTGTCATATCGCGAACTCATCCTGAGAGAATCAAGAGGAAGTACAGCTTAGTGAAGACTCCCATGGTCTGGCTGACTCGCTCCCAGGTGGAACAAGGGGTGGACCCCAATGACTTATCCAAATTGATCTTTATTATCAGGAACTTCACCAGGAGGAGCGAACAGTCTGTGGTCTTACTGGATGGGATGGAATACTTGATGACTCAAAATGGGTTCGAGGTAGCACTGAAGTTTCTCAGGGACTTGAAGGACACGATTGTGCTGAATAATTCCCGGCTGATCGTCCCTCTGCATGCAGACACTCTTTCTGCAAAAGAAGTGGGGCTCTTGGAAAGAGAGCTAATTGTAATTGGTGAAAGATAAGAACGAGCAGTCACTGGTCACCCACGGGGGGATTGAAAAGAAGGTAGAGCTGCTGCGAGCAGCATGTACCGTACTTTGAAATCCGATTGCTGGAGGCCACTCCACGTCTCCAAAGCAAAGACTTAAAACTCCTCCTGTATTGGTGAATACACGAAGGTACTGGTAATGAAGGATGGAACCTTCAGAAGGAGGTGTAGATTGAGTTGCGGTATCCAGATGCCGTGAGCTGCAACTACTGTCCCTGACTTTTTTGCCAGAGATTGCTCAGCCTCCTGTGGAGGTACCTTAAGGTAGGAGAAGCGTACCAGTGCCGGCGTTGCAGAAAGGAGGTGAAAAAATGAGTACACACATTGAATTGGACGATCTGAGGCCGAAACATATGGATCAGCCAATGCACTGGAATGACTGGTATTTTGCCGTGACTTTTCCTTGTGAAGGGAAAGACAACTTCTTGGTGATGGCCATCACTGAAGGAACCTTCATGGGAGGGAGCGGTTACAGCATAGGGTTTTGCCAGGATTCCTTTTCTCCCGTGCAGGAAGGCGATGCACAGGCTGTTGGGGAACCTGAGAATCACATCAGCATTGGAAAACTCCTCCCTCAGAGCGCGTTTAATTTCACTGAAGAGAAAGGTACTGTTACTGCAAAAATGGAAAAGCTTGCAGCTGTCTGCAGTGTAGACGAACAGAAGATCATCTCGGAGGACGAAACGTTCAGAACCCATCTGACCTTTAGTCCTCGCGGTCCAGTACTCCGGTGGGGCAACAAAAAGGATGGACAGTGCCCCGTCACTGAAGGAACTTCTGTCAGCGGCATCGAATCACTGTCTGATGTTCATGGAACAATTACCGTCAATGGAAAAGACATAGACGTCACGGGGAGAGGTGTATTTGAACATGTCTGGATCAGATCACTGGAATTCTTGAAGATCAGGACCATGGACTGGACCTACCTAAACTTTGATCAATTGTACGCTTTCTTATGCCATTGTGAATCAATTTCAGATGATGGGACCCCATACCATTTTGAGGATGGTGTGATCTGTCTGCCTGATGGTGAGGAATGCTTCGTCACCAAAGAGATCCGATTCATGCCTGAAACCTGGGTGTACTTAACCCCATACCGCCGATTCATACCCTCACGGCAGAAGGTCACTGTCCAGACAGACAAGGGAACTCTGGACATGCAAATTGGATTGTCAATTTACCCCAAGATTGCACAGGCCATGAGAATGGAACCTCTGACCATGCACAACACAACGGGATGGAGTGTCTTGTTCTTGGATGCACCCATCAACATGGAAGGAACGTTCACGTACACCAATGGAGACTCTGTGGAATTGACCAACGGAAAAGGAGTGAATGAACAGTTGAGAATTCTCCCCCTGTAAGTCGAGCTCTCAGTCGAGATATGTCTGGACAGAGTTCATGAGCACGGCATAGAACTACAATGAAAAGAATGATTTTCAGGTCTACATAGCTTGAGAGCTCCTACTCCCTCTAATGGAGAGGACCATCCTACTGCTGAGTCAGTCCTTCTTTTTTGGCTTTTTTGAAACCCTGAAAATGTCAGCCTGATCCCCCATTGCCCTGCACTCGATTTCCTGCACGTCATGGGGATGTCCAGTCATCCATTCTATGAGAGCTTCAATGATGCCAAGGGTAACACCGCAGGTGGGTGTCCGTGATGTGATTCCCATACTTTCTATACTCTCTCTCTGGATGAGCACGAACCAATCTTCTTCCTCGTGAATCTCAACGAGGTTTTCACTGGATCTATTAGATGACTCCTTCATGTACTTTACCAGTCTCTCTAGACCAAGACGCATTTTTGTTGTCTCGGGGACGAGATGAGAGGCGACCTGCATGGCTCGGGCTATTCCTGGACGCTTCTCAAGACCCCGGTACACGTTCTCTCTCCCCACCCGGAGCTGAAGACTGCGGGCACCTTTGTTCCCGAACATTTCATGAAGCGAGAGATATAGTTTCCGAAGGTCTTGAATGGGAATCTCTTTCTCATCATTGTCTGGAGGTAGCTGACCGATGTACTTCTCCAGATGAGCATAGTTCAGTATCGATTTGAGTCCATTTGGCCCAATGATGTTATCAATTGTTTCTAGAAAAACTCTCATAATGAGGTTGTCTGCCATTATTTCTTCCGGCACAATATCACCCCACAAGTCGTGTAACATCTTCAGCTGTCCTTTTCATGTCGAGAAACACCAGTCCCAATTTCGCATCTTTACGAGCCAGGGCTGTGAGAACTGCGTTCTCCCCTGATGCCATCAGAACAACGTATCCGTTCTCTCCTTTTACATAGATTTCAGACAAACTTCCTCTTGCCAGCTCCTTCGCTGTCCTCTCACCTAGGGACAGCATGGCAGCTGACATGGCAGCCACCCTATCTTCCTCTACATCGCGAGGTAAAGCTGAAGCAATCATCAACCCATCCACAGATACCACAGCAGATGCCTCAATATCAGGTGTGGTAGCTTCCAGGGCTTCTAAAAGGATTTTCAGTTCTTCGGCTTTAGATCTTTCGACCATTCTTTCCACCTTCCTTCTGAGAGACATTCTTCTCCTCTGGTGAGAATTTCTTCTCAATCCTCGGGTCCAGGTAGGATTATCATCTATAAAAAGCTATCTGCGCAGCCAAAGTCTAGAATATCTGATGATCTCCTGAGCCAGAAGGATGCTCATGATTCCTCGTGATTCTCCAGTTCTGAACTACTGCGGTAGATGAAACCCTTTGTTTTCCACAGAGGTTCCAGCACCCGATACTTACTCGATTCACGGGGGGTAATTCAGGATGCGGCAACAAGAAAGACCTGAGTGTTACAGGCTGGAAACCTCCATGCTGCAGGTGAGAGAAGAAGCAGTGTAATCATAGGATGACGCCATGTGGAAGTTGTGAGACTGGGCATGTGACCCTGTCTTTATTGTTCTATCTTTGCCACAGTAGGGGTAACTTTTAATACTTCTCGGAGAAACCAACCCATGAAATCGATAGGAATTACAGGTGCTGCGGGATACATTGGATCACGAGTATGCCATGAGCTCATGGGAGCATATGATATTGTGCCTGTGGATAATTTCTTCAAGGGGACAATCCGTGAAATCGTTGGGAAAGAAGTAGTCAAGGCAGATATCCGGGACAAAAAAGCGTTGGAGAAGATTCTGGACGTGGATTGCGTTGTCCACCTGGCTGCAATCCCCGGAGTTGAGCCGTGTAACATCCTGAAGGAGTTATCGTATGATGTTAATGTTAACGGAACCAGAGTTGTGGCAGCCATCTGCAAGGAACAGTCTATCCCACTGATCTTTGCCACGTCATTTGGCACCATAGGCAACCCTCAGTACTTTCCCATTGATGAAACCCATCCTCGAAACCCTATACATTGGTATGGTCAGACAAAGTACCATGGGGAAAGGATTGTCACGGAGGCATCTCATGATCGGTTTCCCTGTTATCTTATTATGAAGTCAAATGTGTATGGCGTTCATGTAATCAATGGAAATGCGGTGTCCAAGCCGACGGTTGTAAACAGATTTGTTGACACTGTAAGAGAGGGGGAAAAAATCTTCTTATACAAACCGGGAAGTCAGGCCAGGAACTTCCTGCATGTCACGGATGCAGCAACATCCTACAGACTTGCTGTTTCTCACATATTGAAGGCGAAACCGGGTGCAGAGCCGTTCTGTATAGCTACTGCTGAAGCATTATCCATTGCAGAACTTGCCAGGAAGGTACAGACTATTGCTGAAGAATATGGCTTTCATCCTGAAATAGAGATGAGGGACAACCCACGGAAGGAGACTTTGGTAGAGGATTTCTCAATAAACATCTCAAAGGCACAAAGAGTCCTTGGATTTGCCCCTCAGTACACTATTGAGAGGGCAGTACAGGAGATGTTTGAGAAGTCCAGCGCCGGCAAAGGCAGTGTATGAGGACTCCGGAGTATGCTAGAACACCCGATCTAGTTAGTTGACATGCCCCCCCATGAGCCAAGATTCGGAACAGAATCAAAGGAAAGCGAGCCCCATGATATCTGGGTTGAGATGAAAAAGCAAAACCTTAGAATTGTTCTTTTCAGCCCTCTGTCAGTATCCTTTCATATGCGGGAAGAAGGCTGTTCTTAACAATATCTCTCCACCCGCAGTTAGAAACAGAAGGACGAGCAGCATGAGCAAACATATCTCTCAAATTCTCATCTTTCATGAGACGATCCATTGCTTTATACACTGAATGTGCGTCATCTTGAACTAGAAACCCATTTTCATTGTGGGTCACAAATCGCCTGTTTCCTCTGGTGTCTGACGCAATCACAGGAAGTCCACATGCCAATGCTTCCACTGTTTTCAGCGGGGGCTGAGTGTCGAATTCGGGTGTAAGAGGAACATAGCTCAAGAATACATCTCCACACCGCATGTACTCAGCGACCTTTTCATAGGGGACGCCTCCCGTCAAGATGACTTGTTGTTCCATTCCTGTGGCCCTGGCATACAGTCTCACTCTCTCAGTACCTCCATCGCCCACCAGAAGCAGGGCTACCTTCTTGGTTCCCAAGAGTCTGAGAGCGTCTATCAGCGTCTCTATCTTCCGCACACGGTTCAGATTCCCAGCATATGCAAAGAGAAAGGTATCTTCATCAATTCCCAATTCCTTTCGCGCTGCGGAATCTCCTGGCCTGAAAAGATCGAGATCAGCTCCAATGGGGACAATGGTAATTTCGTGCGGGTCTCGGTACGAGAACTGGGGTACATGGCTGGGATCCCTTAAGATGAGATGATCAAATAACCTTGATTCATGTGTTTGTATGGCCCATCCAAGCCTTGAGATAATTCCTCCCTTTACGGGACCCGAGGTAGTAAAAAAAATCCATTTTCTTCCCTTTTTGCGAAAAAATAGAGGGAAAATACAAGCTCCGGGAAAATGGTAAACATGGACAATGTCAAATTCGTGGTCTGGAACTCTCCTCAAGAACTGACTCACTTTCTGAACGAAAAGAAGAGGATACAAAGACAAGTTTGTAACTGAAGGGGATTCAACCAAAAAAACGTGGAGTCCATTCATTTCCTCCTCCTTCCTCTTTCTTCCTGCAGCTATGACCTGGACATCTACTCCCAATTTCGCCAAGTTTTGAGAATGTTCATACATGGCTACACTGCCAATACCAGGATACCACGAGAATCCTATGTGGCATGTCTTCATGGGTTCTGCTTTCAATTACTGTTTAAATAAGTTTGCTGCTCGGCTGCCAAGTGAGTCTTACCGTGTCTTCAGTCACAGTGAAAGGGAGATGCAGGACGTCTTTGGGTTACCACTCCAGAACAGCTGATTTCATGGCGAACCCTGTTTGCTTTCGGAAGCTCCGTAGTACAGAACCCAGGGGATGGGATGCAATCTCTTCGCTCTGGGTAGTTGATGACTCCTTTCTTACTCATGTGTCACGACCTATTCTAGCCTCTCCGGAGACTCACCGATGGAATTGGAGAAGAGGATAGAAAGGTACAACATAAAGCATGACATTTGCTGCAGCAACAGGAGACCTGGAGTATTTTCTGCCTGGATGCGCTTCCTGCGTTACCGATACGCTTAAATTCTCTATCCCTGATTGCCCTCCATGAGAGATAGGATACTCCACATCCTGAGGAACCTGGGTATTCTCAGTGAGGTGACGTTCCATACGTTGAGAGGGCTGCAATGCGGAAAAAATGTACATATCTACCGTTCCCTTATTGACCTGGGACCTGAAGGACGAAGAAGAGATATGGTGGAGATAGGAGATAATACCACAATATCCTTTGCAACAATATTAACTCATGACGCAAGCGCACGAATCTTCACCGGAAAGGTTGTAACTGGCCCGGTAAAAATCGGAATGAACTGTTTCATCGGATATGGGAGTATCATTCTCCCTGGTGTTACGATAGGAGATAACTGTATTGTAGGAGCGGGATCAGTAGTCTCCAATGACGTGCCTCCAGGGACTGTTGCTGTAGGCGTTCCTGCACGGAGGTTGTGCACCCTCGAAGAGTTTCTCAAGAAGATTGAGAATAGAAAGTAATACCACCTCCGGGGAGAGAAGCTCCGAAATACCCAATACTGACCAAGAGGTGATACGATGAAGGAGAAAGGATTGGAATATCCAGAGAAAGAGAGTAGACAACTAAAAGAATACTGGGAAAGCAGAAGAAAGGAGTGGGAGAAATCAGAACATGAGGACAACTTTGGGTACAGAATTTATCGAGAAAGAATGCTGAAGAGGCTAGAGGGTGTAGAAATATCACTCGAAATAGGATTTGGTGATGGGAGATGGATAAAACTTCTAGAAAGTCAGGGCATAAGGGCCTTTGGCATTGATATTATGGAGAATGCAGCCTTAAAACTCGGAAAAGAAGGATTTTCTCCCGTTATAGCAGACGCAAGATCCCTTCCATTTAAGGATGATACGTTTGACCTGACATTCTCCTTTGGCGTTGTGGAGCATTTTGAAGGCACGGAGGTTGCTGTGGCAGAACATATGAGAGTCACAAGACCTGGAGGAAAGATCATCATCACTGTTCCACATATCTTTTCCCCCTATACCATTTATTGGATGCTGATGCATGTAAAGAGAGGGACCTTCTCAGATAGACCTGCATCTTTTGGAAAAAGATATTCCACAAGGGAATTCAGAAACATTCTTGAAAGGTTCGATGTCACAGATATTAGAGTGGAACCCTTCGTGTTTCCAATACCAAGATTCAGGAAGATATATCACGAAAACCCTGTACTAAATAGAGTTGGCTGGATGATATGGACAGAAATGGTGAAAAAAGATTGAATCCAGTATAGAATGTGTTAGTTATCCTACAAGAGGACTTCATCTATCTCTCTCTTAAAACAGGCCGAAATATATGAAATATTGTGGTTTTTCAGTACAAATGCTCTTCCTCTTTTTCCCATTTCCTCTCTCATCTTCTTTTCTTTGGTCAGTGTTTCAAGTCTATCCCTGAAGGAAGATGCATCGTCTGCCAAGAACCCTGAACCCCCATCTTGCACCTGTTCTATCATGCCATCATACCTGTTGGCGATCACTGGTGTGCTGCAGGCCATCGCCTCCAAGACCACAGCAGGGGATGTATCCAGGAATGAGTAGTGAATGAGTATGTCAGCTCTGGCATAAAGAGTTTCCACAGCCTTCTGGTAGCCGACGTAGAAGATTCTGTCCTTGTTCACCATGGTTTCTATTTTTTCTTTAAGAAACGGCAGGAATTTTCCTTTTCCCGCTATCAGGTATTGTGTGTCCTTATACTGTGACATTATCTCATCCACAACAGGCAGGATTTCAATCAGCCCTTCCATTTTCCTCTTGTATGAAAAATTCGTCACAGAAAGGAAAGTAACTCTTTTGAAGTCCTTTTCTACAGGATGAAACCTCTCCGTGTCTACTGAAAACCGCAAAACTCTGATTCTTTCCTTTTCTATCTTCTTCTCTTCGAGAACTCTCTTCAGATATTCGGAAACACAGAAGAGTCTCTCGGATCTCCTGTAGAGTCGCTCACATATTCTCAGGAGGATGTACTCATACAGCCTTTTCAGAAGTCCAAGGTATTCCCTCTGTTCATCATATATGGACCATATGTCTGCCCTCACTCGCAGGAGAAGGGGAATTCGAAACAGTCTGCTCAAGACATAGGATGTTACCAGCATAAGACCTGCAGAATCTACAAATATCAGATCCGGGTCTTCTCTAGCAACAGTCTTTGTGAGATTCACCAGCTTCAGTATCTTGTTTTTCTTCATCATTCGTCCTGGAATCCCAACTACAGAGTATCCTGCATACGTAAGCGGCTCTTCAATTCTCGGACCTCTTTTGCTCGTATGGATGAGAATCTTTGCCATGTGATCATCCTCAACGTACAGAAGATAAGGCTTTCCCCTGCGGTCTTGTCATTCTGAATTGTCGCGCTTTCATTTCAAGAACTTCCTCAATATCTTCTTGAGAAACACGAATTCCACTCCGAGCTTTTTCTCGATTGTCACGAGCATCCAGATATCTTCCTGATCCACACTCCTGGTCAGGATCATGCAGAAGCCATAAAGAAAAGTGTACATTGCCAGGAGGAAGGGAAATGTCCACACTTCAAGAGCTACAACCCTTTCTAGCACCATTTGGCAACCCAGGATAACAGGAAAGGAGAGGAGTAGGGGTTTCGTATAGTTCTTTTCCAGAGGGTGAATACCCGACAACCGATAAAGGGCAATCCCCCTGGCCAGAGATGCCACGATGAGTGTTAACAACATTGAAATGGCCGCACCTTCCATGCCCAGCCGGGGTATCAAGAACAGGTTTGCAGCTAGGTTAGTGAGGGAGGTGACTATTATAGTCATCATCATGACTCTTGTCTTTCCCATAGCTATCAGTGCACCTCCATTTGGTCCGAAGGCCAGATGGAGGAGATATCCTGCAGCAATTATCCTGAAGGACAGTACTGCCTCCAGATATCTATGTCCGTACAGAAACTGAAAGAACACCTCAGCATTGGAGAAGAGAACCACAAAAAGGGGAACTGTCAAGAACAAGACCCACTTGGACACGGTGATATATACCTTTTTCATTTCCGCGAGCAATCCCCGTGAGAAGAGAGAAGTGGCCACAGGCATATAGATGAAGAGGAGGGCTCCCAGAAATGCCTGAATCAGCTTGGATGTGGGAAGTGCTGCATTATAAAGCGCTATCTCGCCTGATGACCTGAAAACACCTAGGAGCAAGGTGTCAACCCACGCCGTAATCGATTGGAAGAGTGAGCCCCCCAGCAGAGGAAGAGAGAAAAGGATCATCTCTTCTGTAATCGGAAGCACTCTCTGCACCCGGGGAGATCCCACTTTCCAGAACGTATACAAGAAGATCAATATTGCAGATATCACAAATGAGATGACGTACCCGATTATAATTGAGTGAAAGGTCATTTTTCTTAGAAATATGGCTACCAGTATTGAAAGAAAGAGAAAATTCCTGAGAAAATCGTTAAACAAGGCTTTTACTTCAGCTTTCTCAATTCCTCTAAAAAAAGATACCAAAAAATCAAGTAAAAGAGTGAAAGGCAATGATATAGATACTACACGTACAATCCAAGTGATATCTTTTCCGAAGAAAGAAGAGAGGTAGGGAGAGCCAAATACGAGGATGAGGAGACACACACCACCCGACACTGACGAAAGGAAGATCAATGAAGAAAAGATATTCTTCCTAGAGACATCTGAATCTACTGATGAATGTGCTGAGATGACACGAGCAATGCCATCAAGAAGACCCAGGCTACCAATAGAAAGAAAGACTGCAATGACTGCAAGAGACAAAGAGTATAATCCGTACTCTTCTGGAGTGGTCACCCGTATTATGATCCAGCGCTGAAGGAAAGACAAGAAAAGAGCCAGGAAAATGCCCAGTGAAGAAAACAGCGTTCCTTTCGCTATGCTTCCCAGGGATTTTGTCACTTCGCTCATGGTAGATCCTCTCCTGAATTCATGCTCTTCTTTTAGAAGTCCTCATTCCTTTCTTCTTAAACATTTGCCACATGATAGACTGCCTCTTGGAAGGTTCTGCAGATTCTGAATCAGGTCCTGACTTTCAGAAGATAGAACCTCTTATCAGTCCACATGAGGGAGATGTCGCCTCCTGGTGCATTCATGTAGCTATTCGCCTCCGCTCTCGAAGCTGTTACGATGTAGTCTACTCCTGCTGATGCCAGCACAGAATGCAGATCCGTTGCCAGTGTGATATCCCACGCCATATCCCTGTGACCGGTAGTATAAGAAAACAGGTAACGTCCATTGTGAAACCAGTTCTGCACGTATACTGTGCCCTCTGGAAGGACTGTGCTCAATTCTTCGAGGGAATGTACATCGTCAGATCGTATGGCGGCAGGGAAGTGGACCAGTGCCACACCAATCGGATACATGGAGAAAAGAAGGATGGATATGAGATACGAGAATTTCCAGAAGGTATTCTTCTTCAATACAGGCATGACTCCCCTTACGAACCCGTAACCACCATATATACATACTGGGAACAGCAAGTACAGGAGGAACCGTTGGTTAGACAGGAAAATTCCCACCAGGAAAAGCTGGCTGTACACGACAAGTATGATTGCCCAGGCAAAGAATACCTTGTCCACGGCTCGCAGAACAATTTTCTTGCTACAGAAATAGGAGACTGCTATGCAGAAGCTCACAGAAGCCAGGAGCGTGAAGTGCCTTGGCCAGTATGCAATGAAGAAGAGCTGTCTCAAGACAGATATCTTCCGGGCTGATGGAGGACCAAAAGCTTTCCGCAGAATATCCAACAGAGATTCCGAGTCTGCAATAGAGGAAAAGTATCGCAAACCGTACACCGAAAGAATTATGAAGACAATTATGAAAGAGAATGTAAAGAGCCTTGGAACCTTCTTTCTAAAAATGAACAGCGCACATCCCAGAAATACAAAGGAAGCAAACGCTGTAAGCATGTGAATCAAGGATGCCAGGAGAAGGAAGGTTATTGCTGAAAAGAACCATTTCTTCGTCTGCAGGGTTGAAAACTTTACTGTTGCAAACAACCCCGCAGAAAAAGGTATGAGACTCACTGCTGAAGGTGTGGACGTCCACAGTCCGTGGTACGATCCGCTCAAAGGCATCAACGCCATTAGAAAACAGGCGACTGCAGCTGATGTCTTGTCGAAGAGGAGATCTGTTGTCTTGTACAAGAAATAAATGACAGTCAGAGGAGTGATGATTCGCAGGAGAGCGGCTATCCACAGCACAGGGAGACCAATCTTCTTCAAGGGTACGGTAATTGCATAGTAGAGCGGGGGGTGTACATCTATGGACCCATAAGGAGTGACGAAGAGACTTCCTGCTCCCTTTTCAGCAATTTCTTCTATCCTATACGCAAAAAACCACATATCTGTCTCAATGAATCCATCTCCTAGGAATTGACATACAGAAAAGTATATATTGATGGAAAGAAGTATACATATCGAGAGCATGACAAGATTGAGAGGTTTTTCATAAAAATATTTTTCAAAGATTGAAAACAGGGTCTGGAGGCTTTTCTCTAATGCGCTTTGCGCAGTCACAAAGATCGACATGAATGAACATTTTACCTCATATATAAATATTTGCGGTAGCTATTCTTCATATCTTTCCCGCGTATGTCCCCCATACCTGTGAATGAAAGCTACCGTTTGAGCTCGTGTTCTCTACTGGACGTCAGCTCTTGAAGGGCAATGTAATATCACCAGACATGGGTGACACTTTTGACACCACACATAGGTAACACTTCTTATAAGTCTCATGGCAACCGCTCCTCATATCTCGCGTGAGGCGTTGCACCGTTGATGCCCATGTGAGACCTTTCGTGATTGTAGTA
>JACVGT010000025.1 GCA_018992685.1 Theionarchaea archaeon | reverse complement strand
GTAGAGGAGGCCCAGCTGGCATTGGACGAATACGTGTACTACTACAATCACGAAAGGTCTCACATGGGCATCAACGGTGCAACGCCTCACGCGAGATATGAGGAGCGGTTGCCATGAGACTTATAAGAAGTGTTACCTATGTGTAGTGTCAAAAGTGTCACCCATGTCTGGTGATATTACATCGGTTTTGAGTTTGACAGTAATCCCGGATGTGGAAATCTGTTGTATGCAGCTTGAATCTAAGGAAGCAGCTCATGGATGCTTGTTATTGACAGAATGAAAAGCTAATGAAGTGAGTACCTCTACATATACGGATTCAAGAGATAATCTCTAGGGAGCGGAAATTGACTGAAGAAAGTGCCCCCCTGATTCAAAAGCCAAGGGACAGAACGTATATCTCCACATCATGATATTGCAACCCCACGATCTGATAGGTTTTCAAAAAAAAGAGAAGAAAAGAAGAAGTTCCTCAATCACGTTCAATAGCTTCAGCCTTCTCCAGTACAGAAAGCACTGCTTCTCCCTCTTTGGTGAGGGTTCCTCCTTTGAAAACTCCCAGGTTCTCCATGTAAGGGTCTGTGGCTTTCTTTTCGATCAGCTGCTGTCCAAAGGCTGAATTCCTCAGAGCTAGGACGTCTTCTACAGATTCACTCTTGACTGCTTCTTGTCTCGCAATTGTCCCATTTTTCAGGAAAATAATCTTCTCTGCCTTTTTGGCCACTTCAGGATCATGGGTTACCACAATAAAAGTTGTCCCTTTCTCCTTGTTGATTTTTTTCATGAGTTGGATGATCTCTATTGAGGTCTTAGAGTCCAACTCACCCGTAGGCTCATCTGCGAGAACAAGTGCAGGATCGTTCACTAGGGCTCTGGCCACTGCCACTCTCTGTCGTTCCCCACCCGAGAGTTGAGACGGGTTGTGGTACACCCTCTCCCCAAGGCCCACCAGCTCCAGAAGCTCAATTGCTCGTGCTCGACGCTCAGTGCCTGACATCGGCCCATGCATGGGTATTTCAACATTTTCAAGAGCATTGAGATAGCTAATGAGGTTATGAAACTGGAAGACAAACCCCACCTTCTTTGATCTGAATAAATCCACGTCTTTGATGCCAGAAAGAGGTTCACCCTCAATGAAGACCTCTCCTGAAGAAGGTGTATCCAGAGCGCCGAGCAAAGTGAGGAGTGTTGTCTTTCCCGATCCTGAAGGTCCCATGATAGAGACAAATTCTCCCCTGTCAATCTCAAGGTTGACATCCAGCACTGCCTGTACGTCCCCAAAATCCTTGGTCAAATTCTCTGTTGTAAGAAACATGATATCACCTCACTCATGAGATAAAGCCTCCATAGGACTCATTCGAGAAGCCCTCAAAGCAGGGTAGAATCCTCCCAGAAAGCCCAAGATCACTGCAATAATAAAGGCGCTCACCACGAGGTCTGCCGTAACAGGAAGATCTACTGGAAGTTGGGCCGCTTTAGCCAAAGCATTCACCAATCCCGCAGCTATCACGATTCCAATGACTCCCCCAATAATACTCATAGCCAGCGATTCCTTGAGAACCATGGACAGGACTTTTCTGCTCTTCCAACCAACTGCTCTTAAAATCCCAATTTCCCGTGTTCTTTCCATGACTGACATGATCATGGTATTCATGACGATAATGCTTCCCACCACTATGGCAATGAGAGAAATCAACGCGGAAATACTCGTAATCAGCTGGAGGTCCTCCTGTTTTGACGCCACGTCTGTGCTCTTCAAAGCTATGAATTTCGGGAACGTGCTCTCCACCTCGGCTCTGATTGCCTCCGTGTTGGTTGTGTCTTCCGCTTTCACCTGAAGCAGTGAGACCAGGTTTCTCATATCAAAGAGAGTCTGCACCTCAGACAGGGACATGATGACACCACCATCTTCAAAAGAAGCTCCTGTCTCATAAATACCAACGACACTAAAAGAACTGCCCTTTATTTCAAGAGTGCTTCCCACCTGGTATCCTTCTTGCACTGCAATCGTCCTTCCCATGATGATTTTGCCTCTGTCATCCTGGTTCAGCGTTCTCCCTTGAATAATTTTGAATTGCTGGAGGTTCCTTTCAGTTGTTTCCACGCCAAACATCATGACATACGGTCTGTCTCCTATCTGCGCTGTGGTGAAAATCATTCCTGATACCCAAGAGATGCCCCCCATACGTTCAATGGCCTGCTGTGCAGTACTGTCCACTCTGCTCAGCATGAGATCGGGTGCAGTTTTATCCATGACAACAAAATCGCCGCCGCCTTCCTCAACGACTCTCTTGAACTGAGCTTCCAGTCCTGTGGATACCATCAGCAAAGCAGTCACTAGCATGATTCCAATGGCGATACCGAGAACCGTCAGCCCGCTTCTCATCTTTTTTCTAACAATGCTCTTGAGAGTCATTCCAAATATACGTTCCTTCATACCCATGAGTGCATGAGTTACCTACACTATTTATGGTTTTCCCGGGGTTGTCTGACAATTTTTTTCAGTTTCGGTGGGTCATGACTTAAATCTAAAAAGAGACCGGTTCTCAGGTTTTTATGAACAAAACAACCAGAATACGAACCTGGTCTTCAAAGCGACAGAGATACTGGAACCTCAAGGCATAAGCAAAGGTCATTGAACTATTGAGAGAAGGGAGGATTTATTAGACAACTCCACTTTTCCCTCACGCCCTTCCGGTGATCCATAGAATTCACTACACTCTTACGCTATTGTTCCAAATGCAAGAAGTATTCATCTTGAATCGTGCTCTCAAGGTTCACCGGTATTCAATTGCTGCTACTAACACTTCCTGATTTTGGAGCCAGCTCCCACGATACTCTCAGCGAGGGTGACTCCCTCGAGTTCACAGCCCTCATCAACGATACTCTTTCGTATTGTGCAGTCCACCATAGTGACGCCGTCGAGAACAACTGATTCCTCAAGTATTGACCTCTCAATGGAACATCCCCTGCCCACATATGATTTATGACCATATTCCATATTTGCCTGTATGTATGATTCCCTATCTCCAATGTCAAACCAGGCATCCTCAAATGGAAATCCATCCACATTCTCCCGCTCAAGCACCCACTCCACAAAATGACCAGGAGCGTCCCTGCTCCCTCCCAGCATTCTTTGTTCACCTTCTTGACACATCAAGAATTCAGAAAGGAGAGGGAGCGCCCTTTCTGGGAGTACATAAACCCCTGTGCTGATCAGTGCTGACTGAGGGAACTCGGGCTTTTCCTCAAACGTGAGAATCTTTCCCCCGCTAAGTGCTGCTACGCCATATCTTCCCCTGACCTTCTGTGGGTCTTTCATATCATGAAGTGCAATAAGGATGTTACCAGAGAAGCGATTCATGAAATCCGATATATCAAATTCAAACAGATTATCCCCTGCAACTACCAGGAGATCCTCTTTCACGTTTTCTTTTTCAATAAAATGAGCCAGAGCGCCTATTGTTCCCAGTTTTCCCTCTTCATCACGGGTGTCCTCAATGCACAAGTGGATATCCTTCCCACCAGGACATTCAGATTTCCACTTTCTGAAAGCTCCCTCGAATTTCCTGTTGATAGTCACCGCAATCTCGGTGCCTGGAATTCTCTTCACGAGATACTCGATGAGGGGGATTCCTGCCACTGGCAGCAGCGATTTGGGCCTGGTTTCAGTGAGAGGTAAGAGCCGGGTAGCATATCCTCCTGCCATAATAACTGATCTCATGGTGATACCCCTTTTCAATCAGACCATAGTCTGAATTCCCTTCTCAAGGTCAATATCTGCTTCAAAATCGAGAATGTCCTTTGCCTTGGTGATGTCTGCCAGCGTCTCTTCGATATATCCCTTGATAGGATTGTTTACGTACTCTGGCCGTACGTCTGAATGTAACGCTCCATTGATAAGATCTGTCAGCTCATTGAGGCTGTAGGAGACACCTGTCCCCAGATTGAAAATGTCATGTTCCACATGAGAACCAAATGCTCTGAGAATCCCCTGTACGATGTCATACACATGGGTGAAGTCCCGCTTTTGGGTGCCATCCCCATAGATAATAGGTGGATTTCCTTCTTTCATAGACCACAGAAACTGGGAAGCGAGATTGGCGAACCGTCCTTTGGCTTCTTCTCGTGGGCCGTATACCGAGAAAAACCGCAGTCCAATAGTCTCCGTTCTGTACCAGTCATAGTGCAGATCTGCCAGTCTCTCCATGAAATACCGAGCCTCTGTATAGTAGTCCTTTACCAGTATGGACATATCTTCCTTCCAGGGAAGCGGGTTCCCGTTGTATATGGAAGATGTGGAGGCCCACACCATTCGAACATCGAAAGTCCGGGCCAGTGCAAGCATATTCAAGAAATCAGTCACCGCCTTTCCCACCAACGAGGGGTCTTTCCTGTACATGGGGGAAGAAGAATATATGCCGAGGTGAAATATCCCCTCTGTGTGGGACACGTCTTCTGCAGTCAGGACCCCACAGTCTTTTTCCAAGAAGGTGATATCCAGTCCTTTGATATTCTTCCGTGATCCTGTGTGTAGGTTGTCCACTACCATCACCTCATGTCCCTGAGATACCAATTCTTCTACGAGGTGGCTGCCAATGAAGCCACACCCTCCTGTTACCAGGACTTCCATGTAATCACCTCTGTACGTGGTCTTGTGCTTCTCCTTTCTCCTTTCTCAAAATCCCTTTCTTGCCGTCTTCATGGGTGCTATTTCTTCTTTCCAGTGCCTCCACTCTGGCATAGTACAGTATCTCCTCCTGTATCTTCTTTTGCCTTCCCAGCATATCTGCGATCAAGGCCAAAATAACACACAAGAACCCAACGATCAGCAAAACTCCACTCAAGGTCACCAGAGATCTGTAGGGGGAGACCAGGGACGTTAGTACCCACCGCACAAACAGGGCAAGCCCAGAAATGGCTCCTGAAGCAAAAATGACTGATCCCAGGATGCCAAAAATCTTGAAGGGATACAGGTCCACAATTGTCCTCACAATAATCAGCAGGGCACTCACTCCGTACGACAGGGGGTTCTTGACTACCCGCGATTTTCTGGTTACATCGTAGGCTACCTTGACCGGAACTTCTTTCATGCGCATCTTCTTGGAGATTAAATCCAGAAATGTTTCTTGAGTGTAGGTGAAATCTCCGAACAACGTTATTCTGAGGGCAGCCTCTCTCGACATGGCTCTAAATCCGCACTGAGTATCAGTAAATGAAGAATGCGTTAGCATATTAACCAGCCAGGTAAACAACGTATTCCCCACCCGTTTCACCCTGGGCATTTTGGGGCTTCCACCGAGGAATCGGGAACCTGTGACAAAGTCTGCTTCATCATTCATGATAGGTGCAATCAACCGGGGAATGTCTTCCGGTCTGAATTGCTCATCCGCATCAATGCTTACCAGAATGTCAGCACCAAGCTGCAGGCCCTTTTCCACGCCGGTCTTCACAGCAGCTCCCACTCCCCGATTCTCATGGTGAGACACTACAACTGCACCTGCTTTCTCGGCATACTGAGCTGTCTTGTCCCGAGAACCATCATCTATAACCACCACTGTATCAACATGGGGAGTAACGTTGGTCACCATGCGTTCTATGGTCTTCTCCTCATTGAATGCAGGAATAAGGGCCACAATCTTCATTTCATTGTAGCCTCAAAAGGAGTATATTTAAGGTTTTCCTCACCTCTTGTGTGAGCAAATCAGTCTCTTCTGAACCGATGACGGGTTCACAAAAGGTTTAAATTGCTCCAGTTTGAGTGCCCTCTATGCTCGGTGAAGCGCTTTCTTGGTTGAAAGGGTTCATATTCTGGGGAGGGATCGTGGTATGGCCAGGGTTCCTGCTTCAGCGCACCTTTCTCAAGAGCGACAGAGCCATGGACATTCTGATCTACAGCACAGGATTCGGTCTTGCTTATGCCGTCATTGTATGTCCCCTGCTGGATGCAGTATGGGAAATATCAGTTGTCTCCATTGTGGTGGCAAGTGGCATTCTATCTGGAATACTCATCGCAACAGCATTCTTCCGTGATCCGCCTGTGATCACAAGAAAATGGCCAGCAATGCCGAATGTGGACAGGACGTATATTATGATCCTGTTGGTGGTCTGCTATGCATTTCTGCTTCGTTCCTATACCTTACTTGACCCTCTGCCCAGAGGGCAGGACGCCTGGACGCATCTCTCCTTTATCTACTATATCTACCAGTACGAGTCTCTTCCTGACGTTCTTCCCTGGATTGAACCGGCTGTACCTGTTACACTGGATTTGTATCCTCCGGGTGTCCACTGCATGGGCGCTCTCATCTCTCAGGCAGCAGGTGGCATATCATTTGGTCTGCTGAAGGTACTCTTCCTTGGGATGGGAACGGGGACTGTTCTTTCAGTGTACGTGGGGGTCCGGACCCTGTTTGACGAAAAGACAGCACTGCTGTCGGCAGGTATCGTAGCTGTGTTTGTGCCCCACATGATAATGACCACAGAGATCACTGCCCAGTGCCTTGCCATGTACATGGTTCCCCTGATCCTGTATGTGTTCTACATGAAAAAATGGGTGGCTGCCGGCATACTCCTGGGAGCTGTTGTTCTCATCCATCATCTTTCCGCCTTTGCTGCTGTGCTTTCTGTAGGAGCTGTGGCTCTGGCCCTGAGTTCTAAGAAGCTTGACTACCTTCGGTATGCAATAGGTACTGGCGGGGTGGCTCTTGCGGTGTCTGCCCCGTGGTGGATTCACGTTCCCTTCAGAACGACCTCCATTGACGCTGGAGCTTCTCCTTCTTCCTACACGGCGGCGGGGTTCTTTTCTCCGTATCTCAATACCATTTCTCCCCTGGTTATCATCTTGTGTATGGTTGGCGTATACACAGCATTGACTAGGAGGAATCACAGGAAAACATTCATATTCACGTGGGCTCTTGTCCTCTTCATAGCCTCCCAGCCCGTTTTCCCCATATATTTCTTACCCTGGAGATTTCCCGCTTTCTTTATCCTGCCCGGATCTGTCCTGGTTAGCTTCGGAATTATCAGTATATGCTCTCGAATCAGCCGTCACTGGTGGTATGCTCTCCTGCTTCTGATTCTTGTGGCCTACCCTCAACAGTTCTGGCCGGGAACTGACAGTGACAACCTCCAGGCAACCGTGTGGATTCAAGACTCTACATTGGATCCTTTCTTCTACGTGTATGGGAGGAATTATACCTATATTTACCCCCTTTCATACCGCAGAATGCACATCATAACAGATTTTGATGCTCCATTCTCCCTTGGTCTGCAGCCTGCATATTTCTATGATGATGCAGACTGGGTTCCCCATTCCATTGAGCAATTCGGGCGATTCGACAGGATTTACTCATGTAGCAGCGTCACCATAGATAGAATAGAGTGATATGCCACCATTCTGACGGGATATGAGACAGCACTCCTATATAGGTGCTACACATGAGGTGCCATCCTCGGCGAGAGTTCATCTATTTGGGCGGCGCCTCTGAGCAATGGCCATCAATGCAAGTATCGTGAGACCTGTCATAATCAGGATCATGAAAACTTCTTCCGATCCTCTGCGGTCCTGCACACTTGACGGGTCCTGCACGGTTTTCCGGTCAGGGAATTCCAGAGTACATCCAAAGATATCTGGGTTCCCCTGTCTGTTATCTTCCCACACCACCACATTCTCATAGATAGCGGGCCCTCGCTTATCGCTAGGCATTCTTGTAATAGGGATGTACCGTCCTGTGGATATGTCGTAGCCCGAAATCTGACTATTAGTGACGTCCCAGTCAAGCCACACAACACAATCACCATAGATCTTGGGAGTCATCTTGAGGCATGTACTTTCTCTAATGGGAAATTCTCTGCCTGTCTTCAGGTTGTATGCCCAGATATCAAGTGACTCATTCCTGTAATCTGACCACACCACAATATCATTGTGAATTGCAGGGAAGATCTGCATTTTCGTATCTTCTACAATGAATAGTCTCTCTCCCGTGACCAGGTTAACCCCATATATGTCCAAACGATCATCTTGCATATTGAGCCAAACCACAATGTTATTGTGAATATCTGGAAACCATTCAGCGCAGGGTTCGGTAGCAATGGGAAATTCCTCTCCAGTCGCAAGATTGTACCCATAAACGTCGGCAGAGTCATGCCGTTCGTCAGTCCATACCACGATGTCCTCATAAATTGCAGGATCCCACTGATTATGGATGTCAACAGTGATCTGAAATTCCCTCTTTGTTTTCAGGTTGTACCCGTAAATGTCCCTGTTATCGTTCCGTGAATCTGTGTACACGACAATATCTCCATAGATTGCGGGCTGGTATTGATCTTCGCCATTTGTGGTTATCTGAAATTCCTCCTGTGTTTCCAGGTTGTACCCGTAGATGTCCTCATTCTGGTTCCTCCTGTCTGTCCACACGACAATGTTCCCGTAGATTGCAGGAGCCCTCTGATCATGAGGGTCTGTTGTTATAGGGAATTCGCAGTCCCCGCGGCCAGAAAGGAGGCACAGTGTGAGTGTACATACTGTGATCAAGGGAATGATTCTCATTTTCATGTGTATCTCGCTGCGAGATTGGCCCCCCTCGTATAAATACATAACGTTTCTTTCACACATGGACTATGCAGCAGAAAAGGGGGGGTAGCTCATGTGCAATACCTCGTATCCTACCGCCGTGAACCATGTTCTCGCATTGAAGTCGTCCCACATGGTGAACACATGATGCGTGTGAAGGTGTCGTTGCGCGTGAAAAAAATCAGGAGGAACAAGAGTATTTAAATCTAGAATCCCATCTCCTACGGGGATCTAAATGAAGAAATTGAGAGAAAAGCTTGCCAAGAAATTCGCTCCCACGTATATTGCAAGCGAAGGAGAAAGGTGTTATCTCACTGAGTTGAGACAGAAAGAGAAACCTCAGGTCGCCCTGGCATATCCTGTGTGGAACCCTCATGTCTATTTTTCTGCTCTCAACCTCGGATCTCACAGGGGAAAGACGGCCTTTGAGATCAATTATCTGACCATCTGGGACTGGGATACTGGGGGTGTTCTGGGCAGAATCAGTGGTCACCAGTGGGATACAGAAAGAACCGCAGTCCTTGTGGTGGGCCCTGTGAACAGCAAAGACCCTGAAGAGTTCAGTGTCCATGAGGCTTACTATGCAGCCCACGAAGGTGTCCCTCTGGTGGATAAGAGCTCTTATGTACCTTGTGCCCGAAAAGACTGCGGAGTCACAGTCTACTGGTCGCTTGGGAAACATGCCAGTTACGCTGAACCCCCCCAGGGCATACTTGGGTTTGAGCGATTCAGATCACCAGGAATCCGTACTGAACCTGAAGACTGCACGCTGACTGCCGTTGGGACTACTGAGTCTCCATTACCGGAAGCGCCCTGGATCATCTATAAGAAAGGATGGGGAACCAGTAGGATCACTCCTGTGTACAGGAAACTGAGAACAAGGCTGTGGAAGAGGAGCTCCTGGCAGAAGATAAAGGAACCGTCAACGACTGAAGAGCACATTAAGTTGTTCCAGGAATACCGGGGACTTGAACCCACTGGAAAGGTAGATAGAGAAACATTCAGCCAGGCGAGACATATTGACCCCCTCTTGATTGAGAACATCACCCAGTTGTCTCAAGAGAAATTCGAGGTCCTGAACACGTCTCACGTTAGTGGAAAGGATATTGACTTGCTTGTGAAGTCGGAATTGACAGCTTCCCAAATCAAGAAAGTGGCAACAGAGAGGACCCCAGGAGCGATAAAGGCCAGGATCAAAAAGTATGGGGCGGAGTAGTCTCGTTGTACAGCCTACCGCTCTGGCGTCAGACGTCCAGAATACCGTCCTGGCCTCCAGGAGTATACAGCTTCCCGGCATTTCCCGATCTAAATGTACAGGTTTGTGGGGTCGATCTCTTTCCTCAGAATCTGTAGCTCCTGGTCAGTTGGGGGCTCGTTCTGACCGACGTCACTCGGAATGATCAATTCAAATCCTGTATTCTCCTTTACCTTCTCAACTGTCACCCCGGGGTTCAGAGCCAAAAGAGTCATCCTCTTGGTACTCTCGTCAAACCCTAATAGTGCCAGGTCAGTAACAACCCGGTAGGGACCAGTTCCCGGAGGAAGTCCAGCCTCTTCCCTTGCACCAGGTCCCGCCAAATACCCTGGTGTCGTGATAAAGTCCACCTTCTCCACAAAATGCCGACTGTCATGGGGCATGATCGCAATAGTCCGCCACACCAGTGAGCCAATATCATTGGCCCCGCCACTTCCGGGAAATCGGACTTTGGGCTTGTCGTGATCACCAATGATGGTGGAGTTCAAGTTTCCATACGGATCAATCTGGGCTCCACCCACAAATCCATACATGATTAACCCTCTCTGAGCTGCTTCCATGACATCACAGATTGATGATGCAGCCAGTGCTTTGTAGAATGACCGTGACCCGCCCACGCCCAGGGGAAGTTCTTCTAGCCGTGCACCTGTCCCCCCGAATTCAAACACGCAGATGAGGTTGGGAGCGTGGATTTTCTGGGCTAAAGATGCAGCCAGCATGGGGATACCAGTCCCGATGAAGGCACTGGTTCTGTCCTCCATCTGTCTGGAAGCGATGCAGATCAATAATTCCCGTTGGTTGTATTCCATGGGTTCACCTACCTTTCACCTTACTCTTCATGATATCCAGAGTCTCTTTCCCCACCAGCTCCAGATATTCCTCATGAGAAGGTACATCCCATATCCATTTCTGCAGGTACTCCTGAGTAGTTTCTTCTTCTTTGGAAGCTGTCACGTACCAGGAGAGGTGTTCTTCATCTCTCCAGTAGTAGTAGGGCATTTCTCCCGGATGTGATCCAAAGGGAGCCTCCACCACAGCGTCCACAAGGTACCACGGGATGATGGTCCTCTCGGGATATTTCCTGATTTCTTCTGTAGAAATGATTTCTTCTGCAGATATAATGAGACGACGAGACGCCCGGGCCAGTTCAAAGGCGAATCCAGAAATGCCATCTATCTGGCAGTTCCCATATTGATCTGCCCTGTGCACGTGGATGATGCCCGCATCCAGCATGGTAGCAGGAAGGAGCATTACCTTCTCACCCGTGAAAGGACACTTCACCACTTTTGCTGCACTATACGTGAAGGTGTCAGTCCCCAGCATCACCCGGACGGGGAGGAAAGGCACCCCCAGTGCAGCTGCCTTCAGCCGCCACGCCAGCGCTGCATTGCTCCACTCATTGATCTTCAGCTTCCCGGATTGGGCCGCTCGTCTCAGCACATTGGATAGCCCATACACCTCGTATCCCAGGTACGTCAGATCAATCTTGTCTACCAGTCCTGCTGCAATGAGCACGTCCACCTCCATGATGCCCTGACCAGCCACCTGCAGATGGCCGATCTTCTGCCGCACAATTTCCCGAGCAAGTGACATGGGACACCTGACAAATCCATATAGTTCAGTGCCGATATAATCGCCTTCATGAATGAATTTCTTCACTGCCTCGTGTTCAGACATTATCTTCGGTTCCAAGGCCCAGGATTTCTTTTCCCGCATCCATTGACGATCTTCGTTCATGCGAGGGGGAAGAAAGAGTTCTCCTTTGCCAGATTCCAGTACTTCCATTACAATCACCTTCAGGTAAGCTCTGAGTCCTACTTGTATAATAACTTAAAAGGTTTATGTGACACGAGGTGGCATCTGGGAAGTAATGAGAACCGCTGCTCTGTTTCATTGATTGAAGATGGCTCACCGTGGTGTGTAGCACTGCGTATTCATGATCATCTCAGGAGAAGCCCATCCTCGCCTTGCTGTTCCCACTCCCAATTCCATGTAATCAAGATCCTGGATGGAATGCGCATCTGTCCCCAGTGCCAGTGCAACACCATACTCCCGTGCTCTTCTCACGTGAACGTCATTCAAGTCGAGGCGGTCTGGATAACAGTTCACCTCGAGGGCGATACCAGTCTCTGCAGCGGCGCTCAATATTATGTCGAGATCAAGATTCAGGACTTCTCTCCTTCCAATAATTCTTCCTGTGGGGTGACCCAGAATGGTGACAAGAGGGTTCCTCAGAGCCTCCACCACCCGGGATGTAGTCTCATTCCGGGAGGCCTTGAATCGAGAGTGGATCGATGCAACAACAAAATCTAGTTGCTCAAGAACACTATCTGGATAATCCAGAGAGCCATCGGGCAGGATATCACTTTCCACGCCTGAGAGAATTGTTATCCCATCAATGGAATCATTCATCTCCTTGATGATTGCATGCTGGTTCAGCAGTTTCTCTGATGAAAGTCCGCCTGCAATATGCAGGCTCTGTGAGTGATCTGCAATTCCAACGAACTCATACCCGAGTACCTCTGCTTTCTGTACCATGGCGTTAATTGACCCAGACCCGTCACTCCAGTCAGTATGGATGTGGAAATCTCCTTTGATGTCTCCCAGTTCCACTAGTTGAGGGAGCGAATTGGTTTGAGCGGCCTCGATTTCCCCCTGATTCTCCCGCAGTTCAGGGGGGATGTACTGCAACCCCAGGTGCCGGTATATCTCCTCTTCTGATTCACCCGCCACCCGTTCATCAGTCTTTCGGTCAAAAAGCCCATATTCACTCAGTTTCAGCCCCTTTCCTGCAGCCAGCTGCCTCAGGCTGATATTGTGTTCTTTTGATCCGGTAAAATACTGCAAAGCTGAACCAAAGCTCTCCTCAGGGAGGACGCGCACATCGGCCTGTATTCCATTTCTGAGGATCACTGTCGATCTCGTGGTCCCCCTGGATATGACATGCTCAACGTCAGAAAGCCCTGTGAAAGTGTCCATGACCTGCTCTGACATGCGTGATATCACCAGGATGTCAATGTCCCCCACCGTCTCTTTCCACCGTCTCACAGACCCTGCCACCACAGCCTGCTCACAGACTGGCTGGAGAGCTCTTTTCAGCTGTCGACAGAGCGGAAGTATTTTTCCCAGGAGCCTCCTCTCTGTTTTGAATTGATGCAGCTCAATTGACCGTTTCAGATTTGATTCGGTCTTTGGTCCAAATCCTTTCACTCTACGCAATGTATGGCGTTCCAGGGCCTTTTCCAGCGCAGAAATACTGGTAATACCCTGACGTGCAAGAATCTGGGCAGTCTTGGGTCCAATTTCAGGAAGCTGCAAAAGTTCTCCATATTCATCCGGGGTTTCTTCTTTCAGCTTTTCCAGATATTCGAGTCTGCCTGTCCTGACAATCTCATCAATCTTCTTGGCGATTGCCTCCCCCACACCCGGGATCACCCTGTAGTCATCAAATGTTTCAATGGATTCTTCAAGGGATTCAATAGAGCGCGCAGCCTTTCTATAGGCCTGAGGCTTGAATTTTATGCCCTGACGTTCCAGTATATCTGCAATCTCATAAAGAATGCGGGCAACGTCTGAATTATCCATAGGTTATCTGTGATTAGAACCATAAAAAGGTTTCAGAGTATGTGATCTCGTGCAGAATCCAATGGTGAATAATTCCTATACTGGGTATGTGCGTCACAAAAACCAATAACCCAACCCAATTAAATCAACACCAGAACCAGCAAAAGATAAAAAAAAGGAAATACAGAGTAGAGAACCCTGTGGGACACACTTATGGGTCCTGGATCAGGTCTTGTCCATGTAGCCAAAGACCACTGCCACAAGCCCCACAATGATCTTCAGCACAGCATGCCATGACGGCTCAGTTGCGTAATCAAGATCCAAGAGTCCTAGAATTCCCATAAGCAGGACAATGATACCCACAATTATCAAGATTGTTTTCGACTTTACCATACAGCCACCTCCTTTCCTTTTCGTATCTGACGACTGGACAGTCGCCTAACCTTTCAGGAATCGCTGGTTGTCAGCCCTTCGATCCACTCTCCCTAGCCACCGGAAAGGATGTGAGACAACGGATAGGATACAATTCGACACAATGTACACTCACACGCCATTCTCTCCTTGATCTGTACACTCCGATTAACGATGAACCTCCACCATCGTTGCTTTGGCTTACTTTTTTATCACCTCCCTTTATCATGTTTATTCTACATTTATAAAACTTTTCCACATATCCCGAAACCCATTGCTTCTACAACAGAGTAAAAGGCGTGATGACACTTCTCACTGCAGGAAGGATTCATCTCCTCTCTCACTGCAACAACGAGGGGTAAATCCAGTTCTTTCCCATGGCTCTTTTTCTCTCATCCCATTCCTGCAGTATCTTTACTGCTTCTGAAGCTGCCTTCCCCGCTTTTTCTTCACCAGTTACACGGAATTCTCCTGTAACTCTGTTGGCAAAGACTGCGCAAATGGCACCTGCTCTCAGCCCGAATAACGAGCCTAATGTCAGAACAGAGGCTGTTTCCATTTCAAAGTTCAGGATTTTTGCCTTGTGCAAATCCTCAATAAATGATCTGTATCTTGAAGGAAAATACCCATTGAATCCCTCTCTCGCCTGACCCACAAAAAAAGAATTAGTCGTCGCCCCAATGCCGAGATGGTACGCGTACTTGAGACGCTCACAGGCTTCCACCAGTGAGAGGATCACTTCATAATGAGACAGTGCTGGGTATTCTGCACACACGTAGTCTTTTGACGTACCTTCAAATCGTACAGACCCTGTGTTGATAATCAGATCACCGCAGGGGATGTCCTGGATAACACCCGTCGATCCTACTCTGATTAGTGTGTGGCACCCAATCCTGGCCAATTCCTCCACCACTATTCCAGCAGACGGGGATCCAATCCCTGTAGAGACACACGAGATATCTCTTCCCTCGTATTTTCCTCGTACTGACCGGAACTCTCTGTGATTCCGAACCTCATGAAACGTGTCCCACAGGGAAGCTATCTTCAGCACTCGTTGGGGGTCTCCCGGCAAGAGGACATATGGAGTCAAATCATCTCTCCCACACTGAATATGGTACTGTGTGTCCCGAGAATCAGGAGAGGTGCACCTCTTATTACTCATACGCTGTAGGGGTCATCGTAGTTAATAACAGTTTGCTCCTGTAACTTCCCTCCTGGTTTATGGCACTTCCTCTACTGCTGAGGGGAGGACAGGGGCCCAATTTGAATAAAATTAGCATATCTCTCACACACCTGAAAAAGCTCTACCACCATGAAATATTACTATTTATCCACCGTGTTTCGAAAAATATAGATGTTATACAGCAAAATGATAACATTCGGTAAGTCTGCAACCGAAAGATTTATATACCTCTTGTGTATAGAGGGATGTGTAACGTTTGTGTGAAAGAAAGCCGGTCTCGAAGGGAGGTGAATGATGTCCCCCCGTCTGGAGGGACTTTTCTTCTTTTTTGTTGTCTTATGGCGGAAGAGGGAAGATGTAGGCTCAGGAGGAAATCGATATGGCGGCGCAAGAGTGATAAATCAGAGAACAAAAGGAAAAAAGAGGTAACAGCATGCCCATCTACATCGAGACAATAATCAAGAAGTGGTTTGGCAACGAAAAGAATCTGAACATCCTCAATGGAATCGTTCGCCACTGGAGTGACAAGCAAATATCAAGTCACTACAGAGTAAGAATTGATAAGGTTGCCAACTATCGCAGCAAGCTGAAGAAGAAGGGTCTTCTGACTGCAGGATTTCTGAGTATCAATTACGAGAAGCTGGGACTCATCCAAGTAATTGACTTCCCACGAGAACCACCTCCACTGGATGATGTGTTTCTTACTTTTCTTGCACGTATTTCCCGTCCTTTTGGCTACATGAGAGCACGATTATTGCCTACCCATATGGTGGAAGACGGCTATCATTTGGGAGCAGGTTCCGATTTAATAAATACATTCAGCATGCCCTTTATTCGAAAGGATTTTAGAACTGAGTTTGAGAAGGAGTTTAAGGAAGCAGAACTGGCTCTTTACGAAAAAAAGGTCAAGAAGAGAAATGGAAAGGTGGATCTTCTCTCCATATACCTATGCAAGGAAATCCAGAGGGGCAGATATGGAGCGAGAACACTCGCCCAGGCGATTTCTGAACAGATAGATGAAGAACAACTGGGAGTTCAACCCAGTATCAGTAATATAAGCAGGAGAATGCGGCAGCTCAAAAAGGATGGCGTCATCTGTAAGTCCAATCCCTTGAACCTCGTTCCTCTGAGACCATACTATGGTCTGGATTCTGCAATCGTGAACAAGAATGAGAATTTCCATCAAGTTCTTGCTGCTCTGTCCAGTCTCAGTGTCATGGTTCGATATGCTGACGTGTTGAATCTCCCCGAGAAGTCATATGTGTCTCTGCAGTACCATTACAGTCAGAAATGGGATATTCTGGGAATTTTCAAAAAGTATCTTGATGATGTGACCTTTTTTGACCAAGCACCCTTTGAAGTGAGAAGGACGATTCCCTTCGAATACTTCAGAGATGATGTATTAAGAGAAGTGAAGTGGATTTAAAAAAAAGAAAAAAGGAAATCATAAAAAAAATAAAAGGGTAAAAGTTTACAAAGGTATCGGACCTGGTGGTAGGTCATCTCCATCAGGTAACAGGATAAAGCTGCCCTCCGGATCCTGTGGATCAAAAGAAACAACGTTCCAAGAACTAACAGAAATGGTTTCCAGAAGAGCAGCCGCTCCTCCTAAAAGCAGCACAGCTGCCACCAGCAAGAGAACAATTCCTTTCCTCATTCATCTTCACCTCCCGGGAAAAGATGCCTGATAGCTTACAGGCGCTTACTATATTAAAATCTTCACTTATAAATCTTTTCACTGAAACAAGCATCAATTGATGATTGAATAAGAACGCACGGTAACATGTGTGACTCCTTTTCATTAAGCCTATACGATGGATTCATATGACAATTGCAGATATATTCGATTGATACCCGCAGAGAATCAAGGCAGCAACGTTGAGGTGGCGAGCTTACAGAAACTTCAGGAAGTTTCTAGAACATGGACGGAGGTAGGTAGTGGACTTTCAACGGGCATTGATAGGGGACACTGAGCCCAACAGATAACCTTTTATATGAACAGGAAGAAGAGGACTAGGGCCCATGGTCTAGTGGTTATGACGTTGCCTTCACGAGGCAAAGGTCCCGAGTTCGAATCTCGGTGGGCCCATGGACTCCTTTTTTCCGAGACAAAAGGAAAAAAGATGAACAAAGACTTTATAAATGAAAAGTTCATTAGAGTGTTTGATGCCGAGGTGTCAGAGCGGCTATGTGACCGGCTGCAGACCGGTTTATGGGGGTTCGAATCCCTCCCTCGGCTCTCAGACCCTGGCTTTTAAGCCCTTTTCTCTTTTTATGCATTTTAATCCCGTGGAGCTTTTGCAGAAACCTTTCATCGCTTACAGAAAGCTTTACAAGCTAAAAAATGTTATAAAATATGATAATATCATATTTTTTTACAGGAAAATAAAGTATGAAATTCACTTCGATTTTTTGATTAAGAGAAATCATATTGTCTTGATAAGATTAATCTGCTTTCATTTCATGATCTGTTCATTATTTTAAATTCTGATATTCTTTTGACTCAATCATCAGATACATCACGGAAAAAATAATCTTTTCTCCTTCTTATCATTTAAAATTATAAAGTAGCTTGAACTGGTGTCAAAATCTGAAATAATTTGCCTCAAAAAATATTATAATATCATATTTTGTATTAATTAACTTTATATACCCCTTCTTATTCTTTTTTTTTGGTTATGTGGGATTTATTGCCTTTCTCAAGAAAGGCGGTCCCGCATAACCTGGACATAGTCTATACATACCCCTTGTGGAACGGACTAACTCTGTTCCTGTCAAAGGCGAAGGGATCACTCCGTATGATCCTGCAAGGGGAGGAGGTCGAAAGGATGAATAAGTTTTCAGATGGAGAGCTTCTGGAGCTCTATCGTGAAGGACTGACTAACAAAGAAATCGCAATGAGATTGGGTGTCACCCAGCCTGCTGTTAGTTACCGACTTGAGAAGCTGGAGATGGTGAATAACTATCACTTACGTTCTGACGTAGATCCTGACCGGGTGAGTATACTCCACAACATGGGAGTAACCAACGTGGGGATTGCCTTGATACTGGGAACGAGTGTGGCTTCTGTTTCCGTGGTGATGGAAACTCTGGACCTTGAAGACAACTACTGCAGACTCAAGGACATGATGAATTCATAGAAGACAACCAGGAATGTGAATGTGGTGATTGATCGACTGCCGAAATGTTTACACACATGCCTGCAGTGCAGGCATGCTGTTATTTTTGAAGAATACTCTGGTCCCAGTAAGAGAATATTCTTTGACGGTTGCTGGAAAGATAATGATGTCAGGAAATTGATGAAGAGAGAGGACTGTAAGAAATTTGAAGAGAGTAGAGAAAGAATATCACGAAAATTCTGGGAGAAATGGGAATGGAAGGTGTGTAAAGGCCAACACCTGTCCGATGAGGTTAGTGAAGAGGAAGAATCTGGTAAGTCTTGTGAAGATCTGTTTAAGCGAGCTGATGAGGTCTATGCTGAGCAGGTTGATGGCCAGGAAAATGAGATCCCAGCTGGATCTGATACACTTACTGATTCCATCCAGGTTGCCAGTGCTATTCCCAATACTGCAGCCAGTACCCCCGAAAAAATCCAAGGCCTGACTACCAGGGCATTGGTTCTGCAGGCTTTGACTAATAACATATCTCGTCTCAAGGACATTGCTTCCTTTGCTGGAGTGGACCCTTCCACAGCTCACTACCATATGAGAAACTTGATGAGAGATGAGAGAGTCATCAAGATGGCCTGGGGACACTATACTCTTTCAGATAATGTGGATAGAAACTCCAAAATTTTTTTGGATAATGATGGTAAACCTTTTGAAAAACTTTTGAAGAATTTCAGCCAACCGGGTAGGGGGAGAAGAGAATCTGGTAACCTGGACCCTGTGGAAAAGAGTATTTTGATGGATATACTGTCCAAGGAGAATAAGTATGAACAGTTCTCAGAAAGGGAATTAGCCAGGAGAAATAAGATTTCCAGGTACATGGTCAAAAAATATACTGAAAAATTGGAAAAAGATAAACTAATTACCATCAATAAGGTGGGAAATCAATATGTCTATACACCTACAGAGCTTGCCATCAAGGGGTTAACAGGGTTTTTTGATTCGGTAAAAAATGGCTCAAAAATTGATAGTTCATCCTCAAAAATTCTGCCAACCGATGAGCCAGATTCATCAGAAGTTCAGCCATCCCATGAGGTACAGCCTGCAGACAGAGAGGTCCCACAGACTCAGACAGCTCAACAAGATATCCCCGCAGATCCAGATCCCGGTAACCCTCTCGAAACCTTTGATGATTACATCACTTGGCAGCAGAAGAATGCCCACAGACTCTTCATACAATTCAAGTTACTACGTTGCAATCACAGCAGACTGAAAAACACAGGGTGGATCTTTGGTAAGAAGAGTATTCACAAACACTTCACTGAAGCCTATATCTTCAAGTCCAAGGACCCATCACGAGAAGTCATCAACGTACTGCCCAAGGACCCTTTTATCTTCACATCAGAAATTGATTTCCACACCAAAATAATTGATTTCACCAATGAGATCATTGTGAGATTACGAGATTACGGTATAGTCCTTGATTTAGCAGAACCTGCGGAGGTCAGAATGCAGCACGAAGCAGTAGAAGATGACCCCTTTGCACGGAAAGTCATTCAAAGAGGCCTTCTCTACTTCAGGAGCACGGTGAAAACTATAGATTCAACAGGAGAGGTCATGGAATATGTCATAGGTATAGATAAATCCAAGAAACTGCATTTCGAAGTTGAGGGAACTGAAGCCCATATTTTAACTGCAAATTTAGAGGCTTTTGTTGATGATGTGATAAGTGGTAGAATTGACAGGAATGCACTGAGAGAAGTGCCATCCAGGATTGAAAGTCTAAGGAAGGAACTGGGAAATGAAATTGAAAAAATTGAAGAGAGACTCAGCAAGAGTGTCACGCACATTGAAGATACCCAGAAGTTGCTACATCAGAACCAACTGGATGTATCTCAGAATATGGTTTCTTGTATGGAAATGGTAAGAAGAATTGGTGAAGTTTCGGAATCAGTGGTGGATGCAGCCTATATCATCAGGAGAGAGATGGATGCAGTTTTACGGAATCAGGAAAAAACGGCAATAGGGATGGAGATTGCATGATGACCTATACTCTTATTTCTGACTATTTCATCGGTACAGGAATTTAAGATGCTGATGTATTCATGTAGTCTGCTACCCTCCTTGTCTGCATTGGCGAAAACTTTTGAATCCAGTTATCCACAAAATTCTGATTGGCACAGTGCCATTGGTATTGTGTAGATTTTGGCACTGTGCCATTCCGATCCCTGCATTTTTCTGGAATTTGGACTCATTTTGATGTGAAATCACTCAATGAGTGGCACGGTGCCATCTTGTAAGGCCAATTTCTGGCACGGTGCCACTGCGAATTTTCGAGCCACCTGCTGGCCAGCATGATGTCTGGCTAGATTCAATACTTTGTCTAAAACTCCTTTCCTGAACAGGTTTCTCGTATTCTACAATAGAGGGGTTACATTTTTCCTTGAGAAGCTTCTCGATTTCACTGGCAAGTGAGTCAAAGACTTGTGATCTGATAATCTCAACTACTTCCTTATTCGATATCTCTCCGACTTCCTAATCTTCAACTGCATTTCTCATCAAGACTGACAATACCCAATTCAATCCAGCCAACATTGGTTCAAAGGATAGCAAGCTGATAATAAAAGTGTTCTAACTTGTTCGCCGTTTTCTATAGTAGAACAGAAGCAACAAGATCACTATAACGACTGCTGCCAGAGCTGCACCCCAGAGGTAGTCTCTTTCCCTCAGGATTTCGTCACATCTTTTTATCATGGTTATATCACCTTGTTCCTGGTAGTAGTCTCTGGCTTTCCTGTAGAATTCTCGGGCCCTTTCTGTGTCTCCTTTCTCTTCGTAGCGTTGTGCCTTTTGAAAATAGGTTTCAGGGTCGATACCAAAGCAGTACAATGTACCATCTGTAGAACCTACATAGATTCTTTCGTTCGCTATGGCAGCAGGTGATACGATAGCTCCTTCTGTCTGGTATTGCCATAGTATTGTTCCATTTTCCAGATCCAAGCAGGTGAATACTCCACTTAGAGTACCGACGTAGACTTTCCCATCAGCAATAACGGGTGAAGAGGAACATGCAAGAGACGTATCGTCTATGAGAAGTTCCCCCCCTAAGTGAGTGGTCCAGATAGGATCACCAGTCTCAAGATCCAGGGCTAATACATCCCCCTTAATAGTAATGAAAACAATCTTCTTTCCATATGCAGCAGGAGGGGTCGTTATCATATCTTTTGGCTCTCTTGACCACAATACGTTACCTCGCTGAATTCTGATGATCCTGCGTCCCGAAAAGGCATTCTGGGCAGCCAGCACTAAACTGTCATCAATGATAACAGGAGAGCTGCTCAGGGAATACCCATGGTTATATTCCCACTTTATGTTACCATCTAAATCAAGTGCAACGCAAGATTCACTGCTGACGTAGAGGGTATCATGAGAGAAGGCGGGCGAGGAACTGACTTCTGCATGCACATCCTTTTTCCAGACTATTTGCCCTGTCTTGATATCCATGCACATAACGTTTCTCAGAGGCAGCTCGCCAACACCTCGTCCTGGATACAGGATCATAGCATTTGTCCCTGTCGCTACGTATACTTTGTCTTTCAGTATCAAAGGTGATGATTCAAAAAACTCATCACTGGCGTACAGCCTCGCGATCTCCTGTTCCCATCTAGTCTCACCAGTTTTAGTATCCAAAGCCATGAAACCCCATGTCGTTCCTACGACAAGCGTTTCTCCAGATGCTGCAGGTGTTGAACCTGCCACTGGAACTTTCTGCGTCCAAAGCACTTCACCAGAATCTGCTTTCAATGCAACCATCTTTCCCAAAGCCGGGAAGTATATCATGTTTCCAACAACAATAGGTGAGGCAATAATGGGAGCTCCAGCATCATAGGTCCAGAGCCAATACCCAGTATCGGGAGCTGGACACAAGCTGTACCCCGAATGCTGGGGATCATGCTGGTACATGGGCCAGTTTTCGCATGTCTCAGTTGAGCATACACTCAAAAGGACGATTATTATCAATGCCAATTTCATTTTGTCACTTCCTTGAAGATCCTATGATGCACCATAGGTCTGAATGAGAGGCCACAGGAGTTTATATCTGTCAAATTGCTCCAAGATGGTTTCTCTCTGCATAAGTGAAACATGAGGTACTTGGTTCAAGATTCCAACTTCCCATTGATAGCTGATGAGCTCCATGTATGCCTTCCTACCTTCGTCTCCGAATTGGCATTGCACCGAATTGATGCTATTTTCGTGATAGCTCAACATATATGCATGAGTCATCTCATGACCTAAAACGAGAAATAGGTCACCGCCGCTGTGGATGTGATTGGAAAGCAGAATTTCTCCAGTAGAAAATCCCTTTTTCCTTCTGGTTTCTCCCCATTCGGGAAAAGGCAGATCACTGAATTCGATCGTAAAATTCACAGTACCAACCTCTACCTCTAATGATGTTGTCTCATCTTTAAAGTTTATGCCAGCTTTTTCCAGAATGACCTTAACAGCTTCCATTTTGGTTGCTGCATCAGTACCAGGAGCAAGGTATTCGTCGAGTTGCGCCCAGTCCTCTTCGCTCATTGTTTCTAGTGCTTTCTGCATCTTGTTGTAGAGTTCGGCCAAATCGTAGGAAATTGTGCCATCAGGGAGGATGACATATTCACAGTCCATACCTCTGGGATCTACATACTTCAAAGGATTATTCAAGCAGTAGACATACTGGTTTGAAGTCTGGGGAGACTCGATCTTTCCTGGAAGAGGGTCCCTGGTTATGAACCGCCCAGTTTCCGGGCTGTAGTAACGGGCCCCATAGTAATACAGGCCTGTGGAGTCTTTTTCCTTTCCATTGAAGAGGTATCCTTCTTCAGTGTCTGTAGCACCAAAGGGATCGTATTCAGATTCAGCTACTGGTTGTCCTTCTTCATTTGTTACTAACCGTGTTGACCCCACGTGATCCGTGTGGTAGTAGTCCACGTAGTCACCCACTTTTTTGGCAATGAGTCCCTTTGAACTGCAGATATAGTCAGCTTCACCATCTGTAGTCACATTTTTCTCATAGATCACATTTGTACCAGAGTAGATATAGATGGTAGTCTGGTATTCCTGCAAATCGTCCTTCCATTCTGTTTTCTTGACTCGACGATTATCACCATCATACCAGTACTGGGCTGTCATATGCTGGTCCTTCTGCACTTCCTTCAATTGGTTCCTGCTGTCATAGCTGTATATCCAGGTATTGGTTCTGTCAGCTTTCGATAGGGTGTTTCCATTACCATCATAAGTGAAGAGAATGCCGTCACTGGTGGAAATGAGTTCATTCATCTCATTGTACGTGTAAGCTACACCGTTCTGTGATACCCGATTTCCCACAGGATCATACGAATATGAAAGCAATCCATAGTCCCCCTGGGCAGACACCACTCTATCGAGCCAATCATATTCGAAGGTTTCCTGGGACTCGTTCCACTGTTGATCTGGAAGTCTCCTTCCGTAGTCCATCTCTGTAATATTCCCCACTGGATCATACTGATAGCTCATGGAAAGGACATCACTTCCAGCACTCTGTGCCTGGATGGAAATGGGTCTGTTGCGACTGTCATACTGGAACGATGCTATAACATCATTGGCATAACCAACAGATTCCACAAGAGAATCAGCATTATAGGTATAGTGGGCATATCCAGGAATAGTAACCAATCGATTGGCAGCATCATATTCATAGGTGATTACAGTCTGATCTGGATAGGTGGTGGAAACCAGTCGGGAAGCCAGATCATAACTGTAGCTCACGGTGTATTCCTGTCCATCAATACTCCGTGTTTCTGATAGCAGCCTGTTCCTGTTGTCATAGGTGTACCATGTACTGCCCTCACTATCTGTAAGGAGGGTGCGGCTGCCATTTACATCATACTCAAATGTGACCACAGATCCATCTGTATAGGTGACAGAAGACAACTGATATCCATTATCATAAACAAAACCAGTGGTACCATTGGCATCCGTCTTCTGTACCACATTACCCACTGCATCGTACAGGTATGTCTCATTCGTGGAGTCAGGATACGTGACCTGAGTCGCTCCGAATAATGAACCATACTCATAAGAGGTCGTATTTCCCCTGGCATCAGTGAGAGAGGTCAGGTGCCCCAGAGAATCATACTTGTACTCAGTGAAGTAGTAGGATTCTGGGCCTGTATACTCTTTCACCCACAGCAACAATCCAGTCCAATCATAGTGATACTGCTTTCTGTGCTGATTCTCATCATAGCTATTCACCGTGTTGGTAGTATAATTATAGTCAAAGTGAACGAATGAGGAATCCGGATTGGTGATTCTAGTGGGTCTCCCCAGAGAATCGTACTGGTAAGAGTACGTTTGACCTCCTGAGTCAGTTCTTGATTCCATTTTACCCATGTAGTTGTAGGTGTAAATTTCTGTCAAAGCACTTGAGGGAGAGAGATACCGTTCATCTCTAATGAGCCTGCCCAGCCCATCGTAGTACTTTGTCTGGAAATGATCCAACTCATCATAGATGGTGACAGTGCTATTCTGATCATCATATGAAACTTCCAATTCTGCGAGATCTGGAAGGATCTTCTTGGTTACCCTCCCCAGTTCATCATACTCGTATGATGTTACATTGCCCTGTGCATCTGTTACGCTAATCATCCACCCTGTCGTGAAATTGTATGCAGCTGAAATTGTCCTGCTGAGGGTATCAGTGAGGGAGGTCAAATACATATAATGCGAATCGTAGCTGAACAAGGTTGTATTCCCCTTTGCATCAGTGGCGGAGATAACATTTCCATTACTATCGTAAGCGAGGCTTGTCATGTATTCCTGTGGTGTGGCACCCTGGTCAATGTACAGGACCCAGTCAAACCTGGTGGAAAACGCGTTGGATTCTCTGAGTTGCAGTGTATTGGCTCCTTGAACAAAGGAAGATTCCGGAATCAAAGTTGAAGTCGTACCAGAGCCCAAGTTATCAGTAATTTCATTCCAAGATGAATCATTAAGACTGTATTCCACCATTTCAGGGTACTCATTGACGATTGCTGTGTAGCTTGTTTTGACGTATTGAGTATTCTCCTCTACCCAGGTCGTATATCCTGTGTAATTGGGTGTTCCAGGATAATGTTCAAAAGGCCCGATCTTAGTGGAACCATCAAAGCAGTCTGGAGGACTTGTGCTGTAGCATCTGAAGTAATCAGCCATGAAGTACTTCCCTGACCACGTACCAGTGTCTAACCAGCCTTTCCCCACTTCAGAGTGAGTCTCGTAGAGAGTTTCCTGGGTGGGGACAGCTATGCTGGAAATGACCAGGACGGCATCAGTTATGGTCAGTCCTGTCAAATCAATGTCAAAGGTAGTCTGTCCATTCTCATCAAAAGTGCCTGAGAAGACTTCGTAATCACGAGTTGGGTACAAGGTTTTGGTTTCAATCATGTTGCCATTATTATCATACTTATAATAGCACTCAGTGACCTTCCCATTATTGATGAAGGCTTCTCCTGCCAACAAGGTGTGGCAGTGAGAGGGAACGGAATTGGTGTAGAACTGGTTACTGAATAACTGAACGGGATTACCCTTGGAGTCAATGAACTGGTTTTGAGAGTTCGTATTGGCATACGAGTAGAAGTGTTCTGCACCTTCTGGATTTCTGGTATAAACGACGTTACCTCCATTATCGTAGCCAATGAGAACACTGTAGGAAATCCCTGTGGAGGTACCCGCATAGACATCCTGCCTGATGACTTTATCACCATTATTATAGGTAAAGACTGTCTTCTCCGTTTGGGTACCATTTTCATCCTTTGATATTCTTTCCGTAGTCCTCCCTTTGGAATCATATTCAAAATGCATAGAGGATTTCAGTGTTTGAGAGTCACGGATTAAGACATCAGTAGATTCAGACAGATACCCTGATCCAGTGTAAGAGAATTCAGTGATTTTCACCAAATCCAATGCTGAAGCTGAAATATACTGGGCAGTTACTCTATAAGATCTGTCTGTCCTCTGTACAGATGCAGGATCTGAGACGATCTTATTGGGAGCGATCTGGGAAGGAGAAGACCAGTTAGCACCATCGCTACTGGAAATGCGGTAACAGTAGTTATCCGTCCCCTTGTAGATCAAGACAATCTCCGTTTCTGTCTGTAGGAAGGCAGGATCACCTGATGCTACCCCCGTAGTTTGAACAGGGGTGGACCATTCACTTCCAGAGTTGGAGGTGACATACAAAGAAGAATTACCTTTTCTATATGCGAGATAAACGGTACCTGAATCAGCTTGCAGTAGAGCAGGGCCTCCCGTCCCACTATCCACCTGAACAACATTGGAAGCAGTTCCCCAGGATAACCCATCTGCAGACGTTTTCTGTCTCATGTAGTATGCTGAACCTACCTTATCCATATACACCAGTAGAAAGGTACCATCCTGCTTCTGGATGGCAGCAATATTCCTCACACCTACTGTTGTCTGTTGTACCTTGACGGGACTCCCCCAGGTTATCCCATCTGAACTCGATCTCCTGTAAATATAGAACTCATTATGCGTAATAGTCTCACAGACCCACTCATGTAACCTGTTATCCCAGTAGCAGTTCTCTTCTGTCCATTGGTAATGATCCATGTAGTACATGATAAGAGTACCATCCTGTTTCTCAATGACTATGGGATTTCCTGTGGTGCTCTTGACCTGTAATACGTTCTGAGGAGTTGACCAGTGCTGTTGATCAGTACTGGTCGATCTCTTGATCCAGTATTCTGTATGGGTAATTATCTCTTCCCAGCAGTCACCTCCTCCACATTTCCAGACCGTTTCTGTCCACACGTACTTCTCTTTGAAGTACATAACAAAGGAGCCATCATCTCTCTGGACAACATACGGCCTCCCTGCAGCTCCCGTAACACCCGCTAAATCCTTGGGTGAGGTCCAGGTGACCGTATCCGGGCTGTCCACCTTGTAGAAGTAGTACTGGGTTTCCCCATCTTCAGTCTCAGAAGATTTATAAGGTGCAATCTTTCCCGCTTCCGGTATGACGGTACCATACTCATAGGAAGAAAATCCACCTGAAGGGTAATGCACCCCCGTTATCAGGAAGCTATTTTCTGACATATACTCGTAGGTTGTTACCCTCCCAATGGGGTCCGTTACTGCTGTTAATTTACCTCCAGAATAACTGTAGGAGATAGTCCTCACCCCATCTGTAATACTCATTAACGTGTCAGAACTGTAGTTGAAGGTGACAGTCCTTCCCACGGTATCCGCAATCTGGGAGATACCATACTGCCCGTAGGAGAAGGTAATGACATTCCCATTCAAATCAGTGATAGATGTCAATCGCCCCTGACTATCATAGTCTTCTCTCACACCATCATCTCTGTATTTGGTATAGGAATAATCTCCATTAATGTACATAACAAAGTGGTGTGTCTCATCAATCCATACTCCATCAACAAAATTGGTCTTGATCTGGACCCCTTTGGGTAAATGTAAGTAGTGGCCAGGTTCCTGGTCATCCTCGTTAAATTCCAGCCAGGGAAAATCCAGAGACCATCCATATCCCAGATCCGTGGGTGCTTCTTTATAGGTAGCAATGGGTACATACTCCCCAGAGCCACTCTCCTCTTCATCTTCCTTGTAAGCCACCACCGTGGAGTAGACCCTGGATATGGATAAATCCAGCCCTCTCCCAGATAGAGAATAATCTGTCTGTCTTATATTAAGATGCCCAGTCAAGGGATCAACATATTCATTCATGTTCTGGAAGTACTGCCCGTACGGTGTTAACCCCTGCTGTTCCCAGGGATCAGCTATCTCGCCCTGCGTGGACGAATCAATGACCACGGGATATTTGGCAGACTTTAACCATTCTAAATTATCAATAACCTTCCTCAGTATGTACAAATTACCTTTCTCCACAACTTCATAATGTAACCCGTAACACTTCCTTTCCGGGTTATTAAACTCATACATCACCGGTTTCGGGATAGAAAATACCAGATCTTCCCCATTGTAGAACCCAATGGACCCATCTTCCTCCATCTTATAGTCCACTCCATGCGTTACAAATTCCTGCTCAATCACCGTTATACCCACGGGCTGGTATACCACAAATTCTTCCAGTAACAAATCCTCATGCACCGTATATCGTATATCAACTCCGGGGAAGACATTCCTGTACCAGATTCTGTTCCCTTCAGGTTCACCCTTTGCGGTATTGACAGCACCAAAAGACTGATTCACCATTCGGTACGTAATATATGCGTTATTCAACTCAAATTTTATCTCTTTACCCACATTTTCCCCAAAGAAGGCCTCATATCCAGCCTGTGCCTGATACAAAAATCCATCCTTGTTGGATGGCGTAATATCCAGCCATGGTCTATCCGAATACACCTGTATGGTCACAGATGCTGTAGTACTCTCCTCTTTATCATCCGTCACCCTGACGACCGCATGGTAGATTCCTGGATTATCATATACATGCTCCTTCTGTAATCCTTCCCGTGCCGCCTGCAACTTCTGAGGTCTCTCAATACTCTTCAGATCACTCGTAACCTCAAAGGCCCCGTCTCCTTCAAAGTCCCATTCCAGACTAGTAATCTCCCCGTCCTCATCATACACATCTCCCTCAAATTGCACGCGCAAGGGTGCCTTCCCACTGGATACATCAGGTACAACTTCCACCACAGGTGGCACATTACTGAGAGAGCCTGCAACATCATCTCCCACAACAGGAATTCTCTCACTCAAACCATCATACCCTGCTGCTATCTCCTGAACATAACAAAATAAACTCATAAGAAGAGCAGCACTTAACCCCAATATTAAGATTTTGTCTCTCATCTTCGTCATCTCCTTCATTTGTTCTTTTCGCACGTATGTCTCCCAGTTCTTATGCAAAGCATCCCCCATGGAATACATGCACAGGCCAACTCCAATTCGTTGAGCAATTTATAAGGTTTACGGTTGAATGTCTACGTTCTAAATTTGGAAAGAAATCTCACGTACTCGGAATATATTGAGCATTTGTATTCAAGAAAATAATTATCCGCCGAACGTCACACTAGTATTCAAGAATTCTGTCCATAGTTTCATGACAAAAATCCACATGGCTGTTACCGGAAAAGAATGACCTTCACAAAGTGGAGAATAAGAGTTGAAAACAGTGTAATTATGGGCATTTATGACCGTTCATATTTTCGGGATATATTCATGGAAAAAATGACTAAAAGAGCACCTTGAAGAACTTGAAAAAATATGAAACCAAGAACGTGAAATATGGTAGAGGGAACAATAATCCTGTGGTAAGAGGAAATGGATGCACGCGGTCTTCCTCGAAAAGGTCCTCATTATTCGGAGGAGGATAGCAGCCTTGTAGACAACTAGAGGAGGAACAACTAGAAGACTTAAATATTCGCTGCCTCAACTATAGCTCATGGACATTCAAACAATAATCTCGGTTTTCGGCTTGTTGGGAATTGGAGGTATTGCTGGGAGTTACCTTCAACATCTTTGGAGTCAAAAGAGAGAAACTGAATTGAGAATTCAAAATCTCAACGAGAATAAGTATCGTTCTACCCTTGTGTTCATGCGTTGTGTTCTGAAACCGGAAAATGTAAGTCACTTTCATATCGAAGACCCCAAAATACCGCATCTGAAAAATGAAGAAGAAATCAAAGAATATGCCATGGTGAGGTTGACGGAATTCTATTACAACTCTGTTCTCTATGCTTCCGACGACGTCCTAAGAAAGTTCAAGCAATTCATAAATCAACCCTCCGAATCTACTTTCATGGAAGTTGCAATTGCTATGAGAAAGGATTTATGGAAAAAAGGAACCAAGATTGAATTGAAAACTCTTCAATTACAGTGACTCGACAAATCTGCTGTGTTGTACAATTTACCATTCAAATGCCTCATTTGAAGTATAAACCAATGGAAAGATTTGAACCATAGGGAAACCAGACGGTTTCATGACCAGAAATTGGAAAGAATATAACAAGAAACTGGTAAGAAGAGGAGAATTTTACTTAACAATGGATTTTATTGAACATTGGAATGAAGAACTCCAAACGATGAATGTGAATAAACGAGGTAGCCCTTTTGCATTTCCCCAGTCATTCATAGCATATACTGTCCTGATGAAAACAGTATTCAATGTACCCTATAGACAGTTAGAAGGCATTTTAGAAAAGTTGTCGCAGTATATAGAAGGATTGACATCTGCAGATTACACCACGTTATGGAGGAGGATCCATGAAGTCAGGTTCCTGTATTTCAATCAGTACGTTCTTTTCTATTGTTCCTATCCTCTTCTGCAGGAGATCCCAATCGTACAGGTTGGTGAGCCACTTCCAACACTGATGCATACCTCAAGTCATCCAGTAGTCCTGAGGTCTTCATGCTCATCATCAGGATCATCAACTTCTGCAGGACAGCTACGGACACCGTATTAACGAATATCAATAAGTGATTCTCCATTTCAACAACGCGACAGGTGGCAGGGAGGCAGCTCACCACATTCAGTGCGTGGCATTCACGGGAGCTCTTCACCAGGAAACAGTGGTGGTTGTACTGGTCATAGGAGCAAAGAAAGGAGGTGATATCGTGATAGGAGTTAGTAGTAGATAAGGTTATAAAGAAAAAAGACCAAAAGAGGGCATGATTCTCGGAGGGATATCCATGAAGCTGATAGTATGGATGAAAGAATTCCAAAAAGCTTAATAATAGAGACATCTTCATTACATAAAGAGGTGAGAATAGAATGTTAGTACCTGCAACACCAGGCTCCTTGATAAGAGAATTCCAGAATGAAATTGAGAATATAGCTAATTTTGATGAATTGAAATCGTTTTTCAATGAAAACTTTGTCAACAATACCAGAACGGGATTGAAATTCTTTTTCTGCTTTTCGAAATACGACATAGAAAACTGGCAGAATATTTCAAATAGAAAAACATTTAGAATAGCGTCTAGCAAAATTTCGAATGACATTTATTCACTCATAGTCGTGAACACCGAAAAGGAAGTAGCATCTATTTCATTGGTAGTAAGAATCAAGAAAAACTTTTATATGTTTCTAAGTGATGAAATCCTGAAGAATTCCTTGTCTGTAACTCTTCTGAAATGGATAGAATATTCATATCCTTATTTGTATAGAGTTCATTTGGACAACAAAGGTATTATTGAGATGATTGACAGACTCAAAGAAATTTATGGCGAAATCTATGTTACTGAAGTTCAAAGTGTAATTTACGACCCGTTGAAAAATAAATCGCAATATTCATCAGTTCAATTGAGGGGCAAATCTGCCGATAAGAATTATTCTGAATTCAGAAAAGGAATAGAAAATGAGCTTTACGGGAAAGTCATTAATAGGATAATCATAGATTGTTCTGGGAAGGGAGGAGAGACAATTATGAGATTTAGATATAAGAGAAAAGACAAATCATTTACTCTGTATTCCGGAGCGCTGGATTATTTCTGGGCCGACGTTTTGAGGAATTGTATCGAGACATTTGCAAAGACAAACAAGTCTTATCTTAACAGAGAAAGACGTTACAACAATCAAAAAAAGCAAATTGAATTATCTCCCATTGTATTGAAATTCAAGAATGATTTAAATGAGTCACAGTTAGAGAGATTGACCTTCGTTCTTGAGAAAATGAAATTCTTATCTTATACCATCAATCAGTCTTCAAATCCATATTTTTCAGCTAATGTGGTTGATTTCAAAGACTACTCAACTTTTTCTATCAATGCTTTAAACAACAAAATCGCAATTGTCCCTCAAACAAGATGTTCCCCTTCATCTCTTTCTGACATCGTTGAAGAAATCCAAATGGCAATAGGAGTAGCCGAAATATCTCTTCTCGATGAGTGATTTAATGAAAACAAATGATGATGAGGATCAAAAAGGAAGAGAAAATGAACTTGATGAGGGAGAGTTACAAAAAGTAATAAAAAAAAGAGAAAATGAAATAAGAAAGAAATGTACAGATTATGAGTACTGTGTTATGATTTCAGAAATGTTAGCAGAAGAAATACCTAAACTTAGTTCTATGGATGATGAAATTTCTTTCTTAGGGGAAAGTATTAAAATCAATCCTATGAATGAAGATGAAGATCCAAAAACCCCGGATCTTACTTTTGCATACGGTTCAAGAAGAAAGGGGATTCTCATAGAGATAAAGTCGTCATTACCAAACAGAAATTCTGCTGATTTCGAAGCAAATATGCTAAATAGACTAAGTGACTTGAAAAAATATTTCCAGGAAATGAAAGAATTCGATAGACACGAAGTCTGGCTGATTGTGAGTGAACACGATTATGGCAGTGTAATTGAATTCCTAGAAAGAAACTATCAGCAGTTAGATTTTCTCAAAAATTCTCCTCATGATTTCAGCCTATGGTATTTTTGTACTAAAGATAAACGGAACAAGGATGGTCTTTACATCAATCATGTAAGGGGTGAGATTCTTTGTCCTCTTATTAGCCAACAGCGAAACTTTTATTCAGAGAGAATATTACTACTTGGTAAGAAAACGTATTTTGTTTCACAAAAACCACCAGCTGTAGAATATACAATGAAATTTATACTGGAAATGATCATTCCCTGTTTGGAGTCCTTAGTTGAAAGAGGAGAATATAGGAAAGAAGAATTCTTGTATTTATCTCGTGAAGAACTAATGGAAAGAATAAGGAGTTTGAAACCTTTGACAATTTCAGGAAATGATCTAAATAGTGAATGGATAAAAGACGCTCTTGAGAAACTTTCTCAAATTAATGTCCTGAAGAAGGATGATTCTACAGGAACGTCAAGATATGGATTTCCCCTGAAATTCAGAAGTAGAAGAATCGGTCCGGATATTTACAAAGATTTTGCTGAAAAAGAAACAGCATTCGATTTTGGATTGAGAGTGAAACCTAAAGAAACTGAAGGTGTCTCTCCAACGAAGATGCCTTATGTACCTAATGCAGACGCGCTCCCAATTGTCAGATTTGTTGAAGCAGTAGCTTATCATGGGGGATTGACGACAATTGATACTCTAAAGAACACTCTACATAAAGAAAATATTCACCATGAACGGAAATGTTCGGATACGTTAGGATTCACAGAATCTCCTTTTATGAGTTATGTGAGGATTACCGACTTGGGGAGCATATTCGCAGATTCCGATGAATTCACAAAGAAAAAGATCTTTCATGAACAGGCACTGAAAACGGTGAAGTTATACAGAACTATTTATGATAATCTCTCTGAGGACAAAGGTTTGAATCCTAAGAAAATACAGCATCTGATTCAAGAAGAAAGAAAACGAGCGGGTCTGAGAGTGTATGGTGATTCTTCAATTCCAGAAAATACTAGAACGTTAATGAATTGGTTAGTATACACTGGAAATGCAAAAAGAAGAAGAGAGATTTACTTCTTATGTATTCCATCAGCTATTCCTACAAGGCGGGACCTCAGAATACATAAAGAGAAACAATTGAGTTTGAACGACTTTTTTTAGATGAATAACCATAGAAATTGTACGATTGTGCAACTCTAAAAAATGTGGCAATAATGTAGAAGAAAATAGGGGAAAATTCCATTTTAAATCTCTTCTGAATCGGGTGTATATTGTTTTCTTCTTTTCATATAAAGATATTGGTACTCAAATCACTTCAAGAGTACTTGATGATGCTGTTTCACAGGAATTCTGGACAGAGCAACCTGCAGAAAAAGAAGAAAATTCTACTTTTGCGAAAAATTCAAGAAATTCTCGAAAGTGAAGCAAATCTTACCATCTCTGTAGAAGTGGGTATTCTTGCTATTTTTCTTATCGAATACTGTCCACTTCTTCCGTCATCATTCTGAAATCGTTACACTGACAGATTGCATTTCTGTTTTAAAGCTTTTAAATGGCCGAAACATTTATATAGGGTATATTTTTTGACGGAACGATAACCATTCCGAAAATCTAGAGGGTGAAGGACTTTCCTTTGAGAAAAAAAAGGAAGGTATTAAAATGCGAACGGATATAGTCGTAATTGAAATTAGGACTGTCCAGGATACAGATAATGCTATCCTGGAGCTCGATGAAGCAGTACGTGAAAGTACTGCCGCTCTGGACTGCGGAAAGGTAAGACCTTCCGCATCTGGGCTTGTAAGGAATGCCTCTGGATTGGTTCGGGATGCCTCTGGATTAGTGAGGGATGCCTCAGGTCTCGTGAGAGATTCATCCAGACTGGTCACAGATGATGAGACTGCTTGTTCTTACCGGAGATTGACTGAGACTGTCCAGAATCTATCAAAAGGGACTGTCCAATTTTCACGGTATGTGAGACGTGTTATTACGTTGGCAGAGACTGCAGATCCCTCAGCATTGGTACAGGACGTATCCAGTCTGGTAAAAGATGCCTCCGGTCTCGTGAGGGATGCATCCAGTCTGGTACGCAATGCCTCAGGACTGGTGAGAGGTAATTCTACAGAGAAAATTGAATCGCAAATCAAGAGAGCAGATGAGATCGAAAAGAGAGCGGGACAACTGGAGAACCAGGTAGCCTACGCAGAGACTGAAGACGTTATACTACTGGCAGGCCAGGCTTCTGGTCTCGTACGAGATGCTTCAGGCCTTGTCAGAGATGCCTCCGGACTGGTGCGCGATTCGGGGCTAGTCCCTTAATTCTTCTGGGGTGATAGTACATGGATGACAGAATGATTTCTCTAGTCCTGGTTCTTGTAGTGGTCATGTCCGGGGTCAATTCAGTTGTTGTGTTGGTAGCTGTGGGAGATCCTGGTGTACCTGGTCACATCACGGTGACCGTAGATCCTGCTACCTTGTTTTCTGAGTTACAGCAATCACCTATTCCGGCACCTGCAGTCTACAGTGCTGAAGAGGATGAACCTGAGACTGATTACGAACCTGACATTATCGATGTTGACAATACTGACCACTTGAGAGAAACCTTTCACACGCTGGCCACACTCTTCCGCAAGAATTCTTACCTGATCGTGGGAGAAAAGGCTGAAACTCCCGATGTCCTGGGTGCAGCCAATATCTCGTATGCATTGGCTTGGGGTGGGTGCCAGCAGAACCCGGAAAGTCGAACTGACATGCTGCTGACTGACGAGGAACATGACACGGGGAACCTCATTGTTGTGGGAGGACCTGCAGTAAACGAATTGGCTGTTGAACTGGGAAAGCTACTGAGAATAACCTATGAGTACAACATCAACGAGTCCTTCAAGATCAATGCTGAGTCAAAGTCCATCTACCTGGATCTGGAGAAATACCCTGCAGAAGACATCTGCATTGTCTACTTAAGAGAATACAGAGGGCGGAACATCCTGATGGTCTGGGGCTACGGGTGGCAGGGGACACTAGCTGGATCCATCTTTGTGGCCAACCCTGATACCTGGAAAGACTATGAAGACTGCCGAATGGTGTTACTGCGCTGGAAGGATCTCAATGAGGACGGTTTAATTCAGGAGTCAGAGATTACTGTGGAGGAATCTCTATGATGAAGCAGTACTTTGATCTCAATGAACGGGTGAGAAAAGCATGGGAGAATAACAACGGTGGCTCTCTGCATAATGGCACCATGGCAGCTGCATACCAGGAGACTGAAGAACTGGATGCACCTGAACTTGATGATCTCCCTTACCTCACTGTGCTGCGCCAGGTCCTCATGTATCTTGGAGCCTTTGTGGGTGTCCTACTCAGTTCAGCCATCATGCAGTTCAGATCTGGAACTCTAAACCCAGCCGTCAGCATCCCTGAGGTGATCCTCTCTGCTGTCGTTGCTTTCGTCATTATCCCCGTGGTCTACGAGAAATTGAACTTGAACCCTGATGCGCCTTTCATTGTCCAGTTCGCAATCTTCGTCCAGAACGGTGTCTTCTGGCACATGCTCATTGACTCCATCGGTGCCGTCATGTGAGACCAATGATTACAACATACAACTCATGGATGGGATACCATGCGCACACAACGTCTCAGTTTTGTGGTGGACAAAGACACGGAAAAGGAGTTCCGCAAGATCATGAGCCACTTCAGCACAGGAAACAAGAATCAGACCTTTATCTGGCTGGTAAAACAATTCAGGAGAATCCTCTCTGAAGCACAGTTGTACAGGCGTCTGGTCAAGGATGTCCAGGCCCATGAAGCTCTGTGGGAATGCACTGATGACACTGAAGAGGCAGAGTCAGATGACCAGGATACGAGGAGAACAAGGAGTGGCTCCAGAAGATCGCAATGAGCGGTGACATTGTGGTCAGGAGTATGGCTCTGGCCATAATGGAACTAGGGGCAGATCCTGAGCAGTGATTTTGCAGGCAGCATATGCTGCCACCTTTTTTATTTTTTGATTTAGAATATCTTCTTTTGAGAACATGGTATGTTCAATAAAATTCTCGAATATTCGAACTTGATAAACACGATTTCATGATGAAAATGCTTGGTGTTCCATTTTTTGGATTACTTGGAAGGTGAATAACCAATTGAAGTAATACTAAATTCTCAGGTTCGTGTACTGGAGCAATGGAGTTTCTGTATGCCATATTCTTAAATCTTCTTCCCATTCAAGGAATTTAAAATGCTATATGTCAATTAATGTGGAAGTGAACCAGGACTAGGAAAAACTCATGTTACTCATATTTGTCTAATTAGTTATGTAACACTCTACGCAATTATATACCATTATATGCTTTTATATCTATTTTTGACAGTCTATAATCCTTTCGGCAAAAGCTTAAAAGCAGCTGAACCAACTTCTACTCATGGATCCGGGATTTAATGCAAAACCTCTGAAGAGAACATATTTGATGAAGAGGGAGGACGATAATAATGATGAAGGGGATATACTGTCAATCATAAGATTTCTAATAGAAAGCAAGACAAGAACCTTCAAAACTCGGGAAATTTCAATAGATTATCATCTCATAGGATATTCTAAAATGAAACTCCCCAGAGATTATTCTCGCGTTCTCAATTTCCTAATAGAGAGAAAGGCATTAGGTGGTCTGAAATGAATGCTGTAATCGAAGTCTTAAAAGTACTATTATCAGCTCTACGAAATCTGATAATCGAAATCTCCGTTGAAGAGATCAGATTTAGGCATCAAAGAAAAATTGAAATGAGGCAGAAGATTGGATCTCATATCAATAGAGTGTATCCTCTGATTGAAGATTTGATAAAGGATGTCGAATACTGTTTGAATGAGCAAACCAGGATAAGGTTTGATGAAGAGAGTCTAGATAGAACGTGTGAAAAGATCAAAGGAGCTTTTCTAGAGTATAAAAAATGGTATAATGAGTTTGGGATGGGAATACAGCTTGAACTAGAGTATGTAGATAATATCCTACTAGAAAATTTGAAGATATTACTCAGATATTCAAATCTGGTTAATAATTCCAATTTCCACATCATCGAAAGGAGGGAACAATCAAATGCCTCATAATCCCACATTGATTCTAATAATCCTTCTCTTAGTATTGGTGTTTATCAAATTCATAATTCTCTTTACAAAGGGAAAATTGATATCAATTAACGAGATAGTTCTGGATATGTATTATTTCTTTCTTTGTATATGTGGAATTTATGCAGGTTTTTCAGTTTCTTATTACGGCATTTTTAGGAAACCTCTTCCAGGGTCAGATATAAACTTTTTCTATTGTTCGCTTGCAGTAGGTGGAGTTATAATTATTCTAATATCCTTAGGACAAATGAAAGAAAGAATGACTGAAAAGAAAAAATATAAAATACAAATCAAGCGAAAACTGCACAGAAAGCCAATCAGCAGGCAGTATTGCCCATTTTGGGAATCATAACAATAGGACAATCACGCAATAATCCTGAGAAATTGAATTTAAACCCTGATGCTCCCTTCATTGTCCAGTTTGCCATCTTCGTCCAGAACGGTGTCTTCTGGCACATGCTCATTGACTCCATCGGTGCCGTCATGTGAGACCAATGGCTGCAATATTCAATTATGGATGGGATACCATGCGTACACAACGTCTCAGTTTTGTGGTGGATAAAGACACGGAAAAGGAGTTCCGCAAGATCATGAGCCACTTCAGCACAGGGAATAAGAATCAGACCTTTATCTGGCTGGTGAAACAATTCAGGAAAATCCTCTCTGAAGCACAGTTGTACAGGCGTCTGGTCAAGGATGTCCGGGCTCATGAATCTTTGTGGGAATGCAGTGATGATACTGACGAGGCAGACGAGGAGAACAAGGAGTGGCTCCAGAAGATCGCAATGAGCGGTGACATTGTGGTCAGGAGTATGGCTCTGGCCATAATGGAACTAGGGGCAGATCCTGAGCAGTGATTTTGCAGGCAGCATATGCTGCCACCTTTTTTATTTTTCCGTTTTTCTTGTCTTGATGAGTCAGCACAACTTTCGAATGTGAGATCATAAAGCATGAGTAGCAGAATTAAGAGAATAAGGACATTGATCCAGTGCTCCATGGCATTTTTCTCTATCAGCCCGTGTTGAGTAGTCTCTGTTCAGCTACTCTCTATCGATAGATTGATAGAAATCTGACAGTCTTGAGTACTTCTCAAGCAGAATCAAGCTTTCTAAGGATCTCTTCCAAGTCTAATGATAAACTTCTGTTTTTCTCCTTTTGTACTGCGTGCTTTGTTTTCTCTATTTGTTCTCTAACTTGTTTGGCTGTGTAGCTATGATCAATCATGAGAACGCAGTCAATTACTGCCTCAAGAGAGTGAATTGCGTGCTCGCTTATATCCTCGTATTTTAATTCAACAGCATTCTTCGCAATACTATTAATGTATTCGACTGCACCTCCTATGGTTCTATCCAGCTCAATATTTGATATCACTATCCCACTCTTATTTGTCTTCCCTTTCCTTTTTCCAGCACTCTTCGTGATTTCTTCCAATGACTCGATTATATCATGTGTTACATTCCCAAATCCTCTCTTGATAGCAATTTCTCCAATTATTCCAAGCTTTCTCGTCGCAACAGTTGCTGCTTTGTATCCCTTCTCCAAAGCAGACAAAGCAATTTTCTCAGTTTCCTGGATATTGTAGGCTACTAGGCTGTCATCCATTCTCTCTTCTAAGAACTGCTTGGTGACAATGGTCTCTCCAATCGACCCAAGAGATTCTGCAGATTTCCGAGCCACTATTTCAAGATCATTTTCTATTGCTATATTGCCTATACTCTCGAGACGTTCTAAAACCTCGAGTACCACATTCTCATTTCCTTGATGAAATGCCAATATACCGATATCCTTGAATGCAAAGCGGATCTTATTTGAGACTTCGATTTCCTCCTTTTTCTCGAACTTCTCATTTTTCAACATAAGTTCAATTCCTTCTCCCATTTTGTCTAATCCGTATATTGCCGTTCTTTCATCATATTTCCGTATCAGCGCTCCTATAATATCGAAAATGGATTGAATAGGATCATCTTTCTGGAAAATATTACATCCATTAATCTTTTGGCACTGTTTCTCGATGAATCGGGTAGGTTCGGTCATTTCAATCGCGTCAAATGCATAAAGAGCAAAAGCTACAAAACAGAAAACTCCAAGAGAAAAACAAAGTCTGATGTAGATTGCCGGAGTTGAATCATGCGCTCCAAGAATATAAAGCCCTAAGGATATCGAAAAAATATACAGAAAAACGAGTCCTTTGAGCCCATTGCTTGTTCTGAAAGCTTTCGCTAATGCAGGAGAATAAACTCCTGCCAGTTGCACCCCGACGAGCCCTATCGTCACAAAAATAGCAATGATTGCTGCTTCGCTTTGCACAAGAGCACTAAGCATATATCGAGTATTGTCGCTATTATCGACAAAATTATCTCTTGAAGAAATAATGAACACAAATATTGCAGAGATAAGAGAAATCAAGAAAGGGGATATTTCGGGATTTAGGTGTCCTCTTTCATGCATTTCTCCAGTTTGGCCGTTCTCTCTATTAATACTGGGATAATAGGATGTCATAGTAATCAAAGTTGCGAATACTGCTACGAACCAAGCTTCATTGAATCGTTTAGTCTCTCTGACTTTGATCGTACATTCCTGAAATTTTCCATAGACATCAAAGTTCACATGGTCAGTGGATGGTTTTCCCGGAGGAAAACTGAGAACTATATCATGTTTTTCATCGACCCACAGTGAAATTAAGTCAGCAGGCAACCAACTATTAAATTTGACATGGACATATGCCTGCGTTCCAAATTCTAATGGCTCAACATCAAAGCAAATCCAGAAATTTCTTTCCATGATCTTATCTTCAACAGATGACATACTAAAATATCCCGTTTCTTTATTAGGATCGCGGGTCATCTGGAAATCAGGAAATTCCTTTTCTAGATCATCTTCAGATCGAAAAAGAAGGTCTCGGTCACTATAATTATCTAAAGGGATTATAAAAAATTTGAGAGTTTCGTTCTGCGGGAAATCCATGCTTAGTGAATAGGGATTCCAATATTCAAGAAGCAGCCGAAAATCGATGTCTTGGGGGTGATGAACGCAACAGCAATACATCAGGACCCTTGTGTGGTCTTCTTGATAAAGAAGGAAAACTTGTTGTACCTTTCCATTCTCATCATAGTCGTTTTCCCCGCGGTCATCGAAATATACATTCAGGAAAACGTAGATATCCTCAGACTTTGTGTCTTTTGGGAAAATGTAGTAAGCAGTAGTAGAAGCGATTATTGCGAAACAAATGATATCAATTAAAATCAACTTCCACTTTTTAACCTTCATGAACAATCTAACGCATATAGAGACGAAGAATAAAAACACCGCGAAGAGTATGGCACTATATAACATATTTGGAGATTGAAATCTAAGTATATAAAGGCTGCTCATACAATACGAAAGATATGTGGTCTAGTTCTATGATTCTCCTCTCACTAATAAAGATGGGGGGAAATAGCCCAAATTATATCACGTCCCTTCCAGCAGTGTTCTCATTTTCTTGAACAGATCCGGATGCTTCTCAAGCAATTCCAGCACATCTCTGAACTTCTTCATCCCCTCCAATACCCCAGCATCCTCAACACCTATATCTGGGAAGCCCTTCGTTAATCCCCTGCTCTCCATCTCCATTCTCAATCGTTCCTTCTCATCAAGGACTGTCCCACACCTTCCACAATATCGGCTAACAGGTGAATTGATGTACTTGCACCGGGGGCACACCTGAGGTTTTAACTGGTCATCCTTGTCGTTGTCTTTGGGTTTCACTCCATGGATCTCTAGGATCCTGTCATCAACATCTCTCCCACTCAAGTGCACATATGTAGCTGGCATATCACTTCCCTGGACCCACCCAAAGTACACGTTCATCTGGGCCTCTGTCAATTGCTGAGCCAGGTGGGTGGCCCTGGAATGCCTGAAATTGTGAAAATTCAACTTCTTCTTTATCCCTGCCTTCTTGGCAATCCTCTTGAGCTTCTGGTATAACCCTTCATATGTTATTCCCTTTTTCCTGTAATTATTCGACAGATTAACCCAGAGGGGTGCTTCCTTGTTGTCGCCCTCAGGATGCATTTCCATCCATTTTGCCAGTGAAGAAGCAAACAACACAACTCTTACCCGTCGTTCCCCCGTTTTACCCCGAACCTTTAAGACAGCACCATGTTCATCAAATTGCACATTCTTAATCTTGAGACTTGTCAGTTCTCCTATCCTCAATCCTCCCTCATACAGAATGCCGATGAGAGCCTTATCTCGAGGATGTTTTGCAGCCTCAATCAATGTTTCCACATCCTTCTTTGTTAGTAGCTCCTCTGGCAGTGTCTTCTTATTTCCTCTTAAAGTCGTCTTTATATCCGATACCAGCTCCCCTTTCCCAATGTATGGAAAGAATCGTTTGAGAACCACCTTGTAGTCTCTTTTTGTTTGAGCAGAATAGTCAGATTGTTCCAACTCTGATAAATACCAAATTAGATCATCCTTTTCTATCTCTGAGAAGTTCTTGCCCATTTTCTCTGATATCACTTTGAGATGAGTGGCATACTTCAAGACCCTGGGCTTTGACAACCCTTCTGCAAAGAGCTGATTGAGAAACTTCAAGATGATCTCAGCATTCTCTTTTTCCTCAAGCCCCCTTATCTTTTTTTTCATGCTTTCAAGGCGGCGGTCAAAGTCATACAACATACACCCTGGAACCACCTGCCCTTTATAAATGTTTTGGTGGGCTCTTAACACCAACTTCAGAAGCGCTCCCTCGGCTTGAGTTAACTTGTTTTGATCCCTAACAACTTTTCCTTTTTTCATTCTCACTTTCAGTAATTTGATTGCTGCCAAGGCTTACACGATACTTGGAATTGTTAAAACTTTTGAATTCAGTTATCCAAGGAGGTTTGATTGGCACAGTGCCATCTTCTTCACTACATTTTCCTTGAATCTGGGCTCATTTTGATGTAAAATCACTCAATGAGCAGCACGGTGCCATCTCAAAAGGCCAATTTGTGGCACCGTGCCATTACAATTTTTGAGCCATCTACTGACCGATGTGATGTCTAATCAGGTTCCATGTCTTATCCAGAGAAGATAGGAGATTCACCAGATCCTGGGGAGTCTCCAAGGAGGTAATGTTACACACCTGTACCACGATCTAACATTCACTGCAGACAACAGGTGTCCTGAAAGCTTCCTTGAGCAATCGCCATAAATCATGATGATCCATGATGTCCAAGGATTCTCCGGTCCCTACGACAATTCTCTGGGTCATAGCATCATCTTTGACTGTGACCTCACTGAATTAGAAGGTTGCGCTGTATCTTAAGCGAGAGATTGTTCTGGGTTGACAGCATAGGCTTGAAGATGCATAGAATTCCCTACTACTTCAGATGGAAGCATCTAATGCCGTGATAACATCGTCGATATATCTATTTGCCAGTTTTGGCTGTAAGGCGATTTTTGCCATTTCCATTATCGTCCTAAACGATCTGAAACTCGCCACCATTCTCAGCAGAAAAAACTCCACCTTCTTCTTCTGCATGAAAGAAAAGATCTTCTCTCATTTACTCAAAACACCAACCTTATAACTGAACCACGCTAGAAGGAAGACGCCTGTAATGGTCAGGAATGTTGTGATCCAGGAAGGAGTAAGGAATTGAATCCCATCTCTGATGATATCAGCGTAAGTTTCTGCAATTAACTCATATTGATCCGATGGACCTTCCCCTTTCTGGATAAAAAATTTAGACCAAGTTTCTAAGTCATGCAATGAATCTAGATCTAGGCTAGAAATGCTTCTTTCTACGTACGTATCCAGAATCATTCCCACCACCAGTATTATCCCTATGAGAATAGACCCTGTTTTATACAAAGCTTTTTTCTGCAGTCTATCATCTCCTGCGGCAACTTGTACTTCTATCTAAGCACTCTTTACTTAAAAGGAAACTGATCTTCTAGTTTTAAATATTCTTCGCTGGATTGGCAATATTGATAATCAAGAAGAAAACAATATTGATATTTTAGTACTCCTCAGCTATTTTGCCAAGGTGAATGGTCAGCACTATTTCCGACTAGGTTCAATGCTCTACCTATAGAAGCAAAGGCTCACGAGACTATTGATAGTCTCCGGAGATGTAATCCTACTTATTTCACTCGTTATCCTGTGTACATAAATTGCCAGAGATATTTCCTTTTACCTTTTTTGAAAATAGTGACATTTTCGAAAGATTTTGGCAGGAAATCATGAAAATGAATTGTTTTACTAGAATTTCCTAGAGTCTTACGATTCTGTAATCCTTGCTAATATTTGCGAACATGGAAAAGTATATAGGTATAGAATTCATTATACAACGATGGTTGTTAGGTCATTGCTCTACTTTAGCCAATACTTCAATAAACTGCTAGGAGTAATTCCCATTCACCCGTATGCTGCAAAAATAAAAATCACTGAAAATTGTAATGGTCATTGCATCACATGCAATACATGGAAAACAAAACACACAAATGAATTGAGTACTGAGGAACTTCAGAATATCATGAATCAAATGAGAGATGTGGGGATACGAGTTATTAAATTTACTGGTGGTGAACCTCTTTTGAGGGAAGACGCCACCCTTTTGATAAAGGAAGCACGGAATCTTGGATTCAAAGAGGTAGCAATCCAAACTAATGGTCTCTTGCTATGTAATAGAGCTGAAGAACTTGTTAAAAGCGGCATTACAGACATATCAATTTCAGTTGATGGTATAGGAAAAACAAACAACATCATTAGAGGAATTCCGTATGCCTATGATGCTTCACTGTTGGGCATTAAAGCCATAACCCTGTTAGCGAAAACTCTTAAAAAGAAAATAAATGTAAGGATTTCAACAACATTAACCAAGTACAGTATTGAAGAGGTTCCTATGCTCCTAGAGGTGTGCAGGGATCTGGGTATATCATTTAGAATAAATTTACTCGATAAGAATCCATATGAATTTCGGGGAGTTGAGATGTCAGCATTGTCAATCGATAATAAACAAGTTGTTGATAAGACATTAGACCATATTGAAACGATGAAAAAAGAAACTCCTTGGATCATCAGCGAAGACAGCAATGCCCTGGAATATGTCAGAGCATATTGTAAAGGTACTCCTAAAGAATTTCTGTGCGCCCATGGTTACCTATCAGTATATCTCAGCTCAAGAGGAGAAGTTTATTCGGGATGTTGGGTTTTGAATCCGATAGGTAATCTCAGAAAAACCAAATTGAGAAATATCCTTCGGTCCGATGAATACAAGAGAAGGGCTCAGCAGATGTTCGTGAAAAAATGCCCCGGATGTACATGTGGTTATGCTCTAAATGTTTATGTAGCAAACTTCCTTTTCCCAACTAATATCCTAGGTTTTCAATTGTAATTCACTTCGATTTTGCGATTTTGTCAAGACATTTAAAGAAAAACTAGAAAAGCAATTGACAGGAAACTTCACGATCAAGAATACCAGAATTAATCAGAGAAGTATCAGAAAGCTTTGCAGACCTCTATAAAGTTGGTTATCAGAAATCATACAACGCCTATTCGCGCCGTGACTCCGGCCTCCACTTTACACTTGAAATAACGCTTCTCAATGGGGGGACTGTACGAGCAGAATCCGAATCGGAAAAAGATATAAGTAATGTAGGGGTATATGATTATTATGAGTTGGGATTTGAAAGAAGAAACTATCGAATGGTATAAGGTTCGTACATGGCTTCTAAATAGAAAAGTCTATCTTACACATGAAGGCGTATATATTCCTCGATGGCTCTTGAGTGATATATTTATACCATATGCTGCAATCTGTAAGTGTAACTATTTCCGGAATCCTGAGGATTCTCGAGTTGGTAAGAGAGATACCTGTATTATAGAGTATTCAGATGAAAAGGAGAACCATAATACATTAAAGCTTCATTCATGTTTTGATGATGTTCTCGGTGCATTGAAATTGTACTATAGTATTCTTATTATTTCACAACACCAAGGGCACATAATAGAACAACAATTAGATAAAAGCCTTACGAAATTTGTCGAATTATTAAGAAATTTGGGGTTATACGTTGGGTTCACTAAGCCTACCCAGGTTGATTTAGAGATATCTTTACCTGGTCCTAGGAGGATCGCATATTGGAGAAGAGAGCTGGGAATCCTCAAGCTAAAAAACAGTTACATCCACTCAATCAAGGTAACCGAAAGTGGATACGCCACGATTGAATGCGTATAATAATCCACTTACTAAAACAAGAAGGCCTTAGAGTAATAGAAACCTTTCGTTGCATTGATGAATAACACCGCGAGCAAGATGATAAAAAACTAGGAGCGATACCATGAGTCCCTTTGAATCTTCATATGGATCATCCAATATTCGTAGGGATGAACTAAGATTTTATTCAAAATATCATTTTGACTTCATAGTAAATATTCTACTAGTTTCTCAAATTGAATCTTATGGTGCACCAGTTAAAGTTAAAAGAACAGAAATAGTTATATTTGGCTTAGGAATAGCCTTATTTTTATTTTTCTTATTTGAATCTTCTTTTATATCTGGGTTTTTAGGAGGCATTATTTTCTTAATTGGTCTATTTTCCGAAAAGATTATAGACTATGAATGGCAAGGAGGAGAGTTTGCTGAGAGACTAAATCAAGATAGTGAATTAGCTGATATGCTGAGAAGAGCAAAGGCACCCCACATAGAAATAAGGGGAAACCATATATACCTAGGGGATAGCAAACTTCCTGATCAGATGCTATTTTCATCTATTGAAAAGATTGCTGAACACATCGTAGAAGCATCTGCAAATTGGAAGTAAATTCGTCTTTTGAACTGTCAATAATTTATCTTATTTCTAGATATACTATTGGTGCAGGCAACCTTGATGGATTGGGACTTCTGAATGGGTCACCCATTCCTCCCGGGTGGCCACCCATTCCTCCCGGGTGGCCGTACCCTTGCGGCCCTCTCTCTATTCCTGAAGAGATCTGATGCATTTAGGAATTAACACAGTTCATTCAAAACCCCCACTTGATGTTGAACCAAAAAACTGAATTCGATTGTCTCCGAACTGATCATTCATTATCACTTCAATATCAAGACCACGTCATTTATCATCTTTAAAGGTGCAGTGGTGTCCAGAAAACTCCCGGTAATCACAATGACGAGGTTCAATTCTGAATTGACATAGATGCACTGTCCTTTGGTTCCCAGTGCAAAGTATCCTGGTGCGGAGTCCTTTTCCTCTATCCACCAGAGATAGCCATAGTCTGCAGCAAGGCCTCCAATAGATATTCCCTTGAAGGAGGGAGTTACTGATTTCTCTATCCACGCTTCTGGGATTATCTGGGCTCCGTTCCATGCTCCTTTTTCAAGATATAGAAAACCAACCTTTGCCATGTCCCTCGGTCTCATGTACAGCCCCCAACTGCCTGAGAAGACACCTTGAGGATCTTTTTCCCATTCGATATCCTTTTCTGAGATGCCCAAAGGCTCGAATAAGTATCTTAGAGCAAAAGAGCGTGTATCTTCCTTAGTTGCTCTCTGCAGGAGAGCAGACAGAATATGGGCATTGCCTGGATAATAATCAAAGGAAGTTCCGGGTTTTGTCACAGCCCCCCCGGAGAGAATATGGGCTATCCAGTCAGGAGCCAGTGCAAATATTGGGCGCCCAGGATGCCAAGCTCCCTGATCCAATCCCGAACTCATGGTTAAAAGGTGTTCAACGGTAATGTCCTTTTTCCACTCACTGTCACTTTCAAGTTCAGGGAAGAAATCCACTATCTTCTGGTCAACGCTATCAATGTACCCCTTATCACGAGCAATTCCTATGAGAGCCGACATGATACCCTGGGTGCACGATTCAATAAAATGCTGGCAGGATCTATCATACCCATTGGAATATTCCTCCACAATAAGATACCCATCCTTCACAATGAGGATGCTTGATATGGGGAGCCCTTCCAGAGAGTCAATGAGTAGTGCCAGCTGAGTTCCGTCCAGCCCCAGAGCTTCAGGTGATGCGACTCTCCAGTCCTCATCAACAACGTAGTCTACCATGGCGGTATTCTCTTCTATTCCCACATCCTGTGACATACAGCCTGCAAGAGCACAGGTTGCAGCAAGAACAAGTACCCAGAAAGGATTCAGAGGATTTCTCATTGAATGTGGGTCCTTGTGGGATTTTTCCTTTCGAATGTTGAGTTTTCTGGAATTATCTTTATTCTTTAGTGAATCGCCTGTTGGTTTAGTCATCTTCCTCATGTCTGGATCACATCACAAAGGTTATAAGGATTTGGCTGAGAAGTGGATGGTGACTGGGATTTCTTTACACCTTAATCATCTATCCAGGCAATCACATTGGCAAAAAACTGTAGATCTTTCGGAACTGGCACAAGAGGGATCCGGTCCAGCAAGAATGCCTCCGGCCTAGTGAGAAATCCCCCGTCCGATACCCAACAAATGAAGAGTGAGAATGGGATTCCATCACATCTCTCGTCTCCTGAAAAAACCATAGGGCTCTGCACGATTCTTACGAGATCTCTCCACGGCAACGCCTTTTGCAGGAATTCTTAAAAAGGGGTATTCCAAGAATCACATGTGACGTCTACCCTCAGAAAGAGTGGTTCCCTGTTACTGATAATAATCGTGATAGGAGGCATCATGGCTGTCCAGTGGTACCTTCCTCATGAATCTGACTCTTTCACAGTATCCTCTCCTGTTCAGTCCATAGCAGCCATTGACATCACCTATACTGCTGTAGCGACTTCCGATATCATTTCGAACAACACGGGAAATCCTGACAACACGACAAGTTCTGTCCTTGCCTACAACTTCTACAGAATACAGAAAATTGGCGATGATTACTTTGCCAGTACTGGAGACCATGTAGATCCGGAATTAATCAGAGAAGTATCAGAAAGCTTTGCAGACCTCTACAAAGTTGGTTATCAGAAATCATACAACGCCTATTCGCGCCGTGACTCCGGCCTCCACTTTACACTTGAAATAACGCTTCTCAATGGGAGGACTGTACGAGCAGAATCCGAATCAAGCTACTACTGCTTCATTCCGTGGAATGTCAGCTATGAAGGCTCCAACTACGTCCAGTACAATGGAATGATCCCCAGTACCCTGTTCAAAATCCTCACTACGCTGGACAGGGACCAGTGGGCGCCATACCAGAAAGTAGCGACCTGGGGATGTTATCCTGCTCGAGTTCCTGTCTCCACCCAAGAAAAAGGAATCAGCCTTGACTTTCCTTCGGCCAATACCCCCCCTCCCGCAGAAGAACTCCTCGGAAAGACCCATCTCCAGTGGTTGCTGACCCTTCCAGAAATTCCCGTATGCACGCCTGTCTACTATAATCAGAAAGTATTCCTTCCCTTTGCTGACAGAATCGAATGTATTGACGCCCAATCAAGAGCTCAATTGTATACCATCCCCTTTGAGGTTGTACAGCAGCCATATCTGCCTGTTCAAGACCAGAAGATTGCTGTCTCCGATAACACCCTGTACGTTGGCGCTCCTGATTCTCATATCTACAGTATTGACACAGATACCGGGGACATACGGTGGGCGTACAAGATACCACCTGTTACTGACTATATTCCGGTAACGCTCGTGGACGACAAGGTGATTGCCCTCACGGGGGGCATTGTCTGCCTGGAAAAGGAACATGGTGATGTTCTCTGGGAGATAGCATCTGATACCTGGAATGAAACAGTGTACAATGACACGATACTCTTTGCCTACCTGCAGGACCTATCTCAACCCCACTACATCGTCCTGGATATTGCCACAGTGGAACCACTCTGGGGGAGACCTCTGCACACAGTCCAGCATCCCTTTTACTCCCAGGGTACCCTGTACTTCTTCAATGAGGAAGGGACACTCACCAAAGTAGCGCTGGAACAGATGGCAGAAACCGATCTTTTCCAGCCCTCACAACCTGTCGAGTCCATGAGCATTCTTGGGGACAGGATCGTCCTGGTACTCAAGGACGAATCCGGAATCCAATCAGTCCTCATGGTGCATACAGATGGTGTGAGAACGTGGGAACATACTCTAGAGAGAAATGACTATCCCATCTCCAGGATGATCCTGAGTGAACAGAGAGTGTTCCTCATCAGAGAAGCAGGCATAATCCAGGCCCTCGATGTAGAGACAGGCGAAGAGCTGTGGATTCGTGAGGTGAGAGGGACCACGGTGACGTCTTTTCATGAATATAAAGAGAACATCTGTGTATCGGCAGACGATGGATACATATACTGTTTAAGTGCAGAAACTGGCTTTATCACGTGGTATTTCATGGCGCAGAATGAGCTAGAGATTTTTCCTGACAAGATCTCCCTTTCAGTGACCAGTTCAGAAGGGTATCTTTTGGTGGTAACTCCCAGTGGAGTCTTATACCTTCTCTCTTTGTCATGATCTGCTGGATGCCTACCTCACTTATGATACGATGCCGTACCCGCCTGTCACTGGATCTTGGAACAGTCCAACATGCGGCGGATAAAATGTGAAAACCATGAACAGCGCAGCCAGGACCAGCAGTGCAGCGATGCCAGCCCATTTCAACTGTGCAGAGAGGTCTCTGTACGTCAACACTCGGTAGCTGGCAGCCTGGCCCACTATGACAGCTACAATAAACACCGTGATATCAAGAGCCAGCGTATTGTACCCCAGTATGGTCGTATACACGTAGAACAGGACGATTATGGTGACAGGTATGACATATGCGGATGTGGCTTTTGCCATCCAGAAATTCGCCTTTGACTTCAGGAAGGAATATTCAATCAACGCAAAAAACACTGCAGGCCAGAATCCAATCTTCAGGTGCTCCCACACGCTCTCGTTCACAGCCCCAACCATCCCCACCACAGGAAGAGATCCTGAGAGCTCAAAGAGGAAATGCAGACATGATCCCACCACAATGATGAACAGAATGCCCAGGACTTCCCACTGTCCAGCCTTCACAGCAATCCCTCGTAACATTCTAGCTTCAACTCTTCTATCATCAGGTTGAGCCATGCAGTTCTGTATCCCTCCTGAGACAGCCATCCTGCAGCCGTATCAGGAGGCTCAGGTTCTTCAGCCTCAGCCATATTCCACCTGCTTTCTGCCAGTTAATTCTAGTTGTATCTCACGACTTAAATGGTTTTTGGTTCATTACCCATACCTCACCAAAACGTTAATAAGACTACCAAAAACTTCCCCCCATGAAAAATAACTCTGCCGATACCACGAAGGAAGACTTCTTTCCCGACATGATTACAGAACTGCCAGAAGCAGATATCCCGATTGAAGGTCTCCATTCATATCTGGTCCAGGGTGAAGCCAGTCAGATCATTTTCATGGAATTTTCCGAGGATGTTGCCGTTCCCGAACATTCTCATGAAGCTCAATGGGGTGTTATCCTTGACGGGGAAATAGAACTTACCATTGGTGGTGAAACCCATATCTTCTCAAGGGGAGACACGTATTACATACCCAAGGGCGTTCTGCACAGGGCAAGAATCAAGAAAGGATTCAAAGACATGACCTTCTTCAACCAAAAGGAACGATACACACTCAAGAAGTAATTCTCATCTTCTCACACTTTTTTTCCGACAATCTCCAGATGCCCAGCAAACCCCACCAGGTTTGGATCATCACAGAACTGCAGTTCCAGTTCAAGAACTCTGTCAAACACCTTCTTGTCTCGCAGCAGGTCATGCGCTCTCTCCCGGGGAACTAGAGAAAGGAAGACGGGTTTACCGAGAATGCGCACCACCTCAAATCCTGCCCCTTCAAATAGGTGGTTAAGGGATTGTGGAGTGAAGTAGCGAATCTCAAACCCTGTCTGAAAGGCAGCACGTTCTGTTTCAAACAGCCTCTGCAGGATATCCCACTGTTTCAATGTAATCAATCGCAAAACAAATCCGTACATACAGTCTACTGATGCCACGCAATGTCGTCCCTCTTTTAACACTCTGTAAATCTCAGCCGCAGCATGTTCCGCATTTCCACAGTAGGAAAGGGGATCACCCTGTGCCAGAACCATGTCAAACGTGTTATCCTGAAAACACCCCATGTCAGTCATATCCACCCTTTCCACAGTGACATTCTTGATATTCCTTTCTTCCAGCTTTCTCCTGGCCTGTCTCAGCATTCCCCGTGAAATGTCGATCAGGACAACGTCATATCCTGCCTCAGCCAGGGGAAGAGCCCATTCACCCGTTCCTCCTCCTGCATCCAGTATGACACCCTTCGATGGAAGAAACCTGCTGATATTGTCCCAGGTGATGGCCCGGTAGAGATCAAAAAAGGGAGTCTTATACTCCCCATCGTAAAAGGGGGCCCTCTCGTCATAGAACCCTTCAGCGTCCATGGTGGAGCTCCTTCTTGAGATGCGGGATTAGCCCACCATCTTGAATGATCTTCATGATGAAGGGTGGGAGCGGATTGACAGTAAATTCTGCTCCTGTCGTTACATCTGTAACAGTTCCCATTTCTACATCTATTTCCAGCTCATCTCCGTCACTGATGCAGGATGTGTCTTCCAGTATCAGAGGGGGCAACCCCGAGTTGATGCAGTTCCGGTAGTAGATCCGGGCAAATGATTCTGCAATAACTACTGAAATTCCAGCCTCCTTCACGCAGGTCACAGCCTGTTCTCGCGAAGATCCGCATCCAAAGTACTTTCCTGCGACGATACAATCTCCCTTCTTTACTTTCTGGACAAATGTAGGATCCAGGTCTTCCAGGGCATGTTCTGCCATTTCTTTGGGGTCTGTTATGGTATAGGTGTACTTCCCGGGAAAGATGACATCAGTATTGATATCATCTCCGTACTTGAATACTCTGCCTTTCATTTTCATTCATACACCTCGGGGATCAGTAATTCTGCCAGTGAGGGAAGACGCTGCTACAGTGGCAGGAGAAGCAAGATAGATTTCAGCATCTTTACAGCCCATTCTCCCTCTGAAGTTGCGGTTGGACGAGGAGATGCATACCTCGCCCGGAGCGAGGGCGCCCTGGTGAGCGCCGAGGCAAGGGCCACAATTCGGATTGCAGATAACTGCACCTGCCCTGATTAAGTCCAGGATTGTGCCGTTCTGTACGGCTTCCTCGTAGACGTCTGTGGAAGCAGGAATTACAATCAGCCTCACGGTGTCAGCAATTTTCTTGCCCTTGAGGAGAGATGCAGCTTCTGCCAGGTCCTCCACTCTGCCATTCGTGCAGGTACCAAGGACTGCCTGGTTGATGGGAGTCCCTTCCACTTCAGAGATGGGTCTCACATTGTCAACAGCATGGGGGCAGGCCACCTGTGGTTCCAGGTTGGATACTGTAATGTTGACCACTTGCTCGTAGGCCGCATCTGGATCAGGGTTCACCACGGTATACATTCTGTCTGTTCTCTCGTCCAGATAGGTCCTGGTAGTATCATCGAAAGGAACCATCCCTGCTTTGGCTCCCATTTCGGCAGACATGTTGCACAGGACCATTCTCTCACCCACTGTCATGGTATCCACCGTATTTCCCACAAATTCCACAGCTTTGTAGTTTGCACCATCTGCTCGCAGGTTTCCAATGATATGAAGGATCACATCCTTTGCCGATACCTTGTCTGGAACCTTCCCCTCTATGACTATCTTAAAGCTTTCAGGGACTCTCAACCAGATCTTCCCTGTGGCATAGACAGCAGCCATCTCTGTCCTCCCTATCCCAGTGGCAAAGGCACCAAATGCCCCGTATGTGGGCGTATGAGAATCTGAACCTACAATTAGCATGCCTGGTTTCACATGTCCTTTTTCAGGGAGAACCTGGTGACAGACTCCTGCTTTTATATCATAGAAATTGGTAATATTCTGTTCCTTGACAAATTCTCTGATAATCTTGTGATTCTTGGCATAATCCTCGTTTGCTGCGGGTGCACAATGATCAATGGGGACCACAATCTTTTCAGGGTCCCACACTCTGGAAACACCTATGGACTTGAACTTGCCAGAGATGGCAGCAGTATTCTCATGAGACATGGCCAGATCCACCGTACCGTCTATGATATCACCTGACGTAACGTCCTGGTTACTGGCTCTTCCCAGTATCTTCTCAGCCATGGTTTTGCTCATAGGAGTACTGAGTCATTGACATATTTAAACGTTGATGCAGGAAGACAACCCTCCTGGAAGAGACTATCAGGTTCTCCTGAACAAGAAGGAATATTCCAGGAGCTGCTCGCCAAAGAGTATCACCTTGAACTGAGAACTTCTCGACCTCTGCTGGAGTGATAGTGCGTTACAATCCACACTGATGGTATCCTGATCTTGAGAGATAATATGATCACGAGCAATCAACGACCAGGTTCTCAGGGTAAATGAGTTACGTTAGGATGAAAACATTCGCTAAATGAAGCTCTCCCACGTACCGAAAAGATATAAATTGACAAGAACTCAGTCTGGATTTGAAAGAATGTTTTCTCTATCTATGATTGAATATAGTAACCTTTTTATTCCTATCAGTCCGTAATAGTACATGATCGTCATTGGAGGCGGGATTGGAGGGTTGCTAGTGGCAGCTCTGTGTCCCAAGGTGACGCTTTTCGAGAGGACATCCCAGGTCGGTGGTCGGTTTCGTAATATTCCATTCAGGGGATTCCAGCTGACAACTGGTGCTCTACACATGGTCCCTCACGGTTCCAAAGGCCCTCTTGCTCAGTTACTGAAAAGAGCAGGAGCACCCTGCACGATTGTGGATTCAAATCCTCTGGCAACGTTTTTCTATGATAAGGAGATGAGGTTTGGACAGGTACTGAACCAGCTGAAGCTGGCTGAAAAAACCTGGTTGTATACTACACTGCTGGAAATGAGGTACAGGAAGGGAGATAAAAGATCATTTCAGGAGTTTCTTGAGCACAGAACGAAAAACGAAATAATCCTGAGGGGATTCAGGTCTTTTTGTATCTGGTCTTTGAGTCTGGAACCGTCACAGGTCCCGTGCAGGGAGATGTTTTCTATTGTCAAGTCCATGTTCAAGTATCGAGGTCCTGGTGTACCCATGGGAGGATGTTCAGGTGTCATACGAGCACTGAAGACGGCCATAAGAAGACGAGGGAATGCCATTGTACACAAAAGGGTGACCGAAATTGTGGCAGATGACAAGGTGTACGGCGTTGTAGATGAGGACGGAAAAGAGCACACGGACTCTAAGGTGGTATCAGATATTGGTGCTAAGGCCACGTCACGACTGGTCAGATTCCCCGGGGACTACCAGAAGAGGATCGATGCCATGACCCCTTCTGAAGGTATCAAGTACTCTCTGGCTTCAAAGGAACCGCTGATAGATCATTCTGGAGTCATGTTTACGCCGGCACTGGACTACATTGGAGGCATTAACCAGGTGACGAATGTTGACCCTTCTCTGGCCCCTGAGGGGTACCATCTGGTGATGGCCCACCAGAGGAGTTCATCACGTGAGTTCAAGAAGGAGAAGGAGAAAGGACTTTCTGAGCTTGAGAAATTGTTTGATGGAAGATACGAGATTTTGAATGTTCAGACCTACCGGAGGAACAACCCTGTAAACCATGCTGCATCAGGTCAGGACCTTGATCAGATGACGCCCATAGAGGGGTTATACTTGGTGGGCGATAGTGCCAAGGGAGAGGGTGGCATTGAGGTTGAAGGGATTGCTCTGGGTGTGGAGAGACTTCTGGGCCTAGTGGGAATTCAGTGAGATGTGTACGAATACCAGATGGGACGTTACTGAGTTCGTGAGAAAAGGAACGGGAAGAACGAGTCAATCAGGCTTCTGACCGTCCATGCACTGAGGAGTTCCTCTACTGAGGGCGAAACATTCTCAGGAGAAATGAAAGAATGCCGACACGTGACAGAAGAAGAATAATGCGGTTCCTGAAACCTGGGATACACAGGACTGATCCCCTCTCCAATGCCTCCAACGATTCCTTGGCAACATCTCCAGGCGTCATCCACAGGAATTGTGGAATCACCGAACGATCGAATCCTTCAATTCTTTCATGGAATTCTGTCATAGTGAACCCTGGACATAATGCCTGAACGCGGATTCCTTTCTCTTTCAGCTCGAGCTGCAGGGTCTCTGAGAAGGCCGCAAGGTAGGCCTTCGTTGCACAGTAGGTGACATTTTCTGGCACTTTGACAAAAGCGCCGATAGAAGCAACATTTATGATTGACCCTCCCTTTTCCATCTTGGGCAGGGCAGCATGGATAAGCCTGGTAGGCGCGACAATGTGAAGTGCTATCATTTTAAGCTGCCCGTCAAGATCTGTCTCTGCAAATGTCCCTGTGGTTGCAAACCCTGCATTGTTTATGAGCATATCTACCTGTTCCAAATCAGAGATTCTGGCTTCCACCCTCGCTATGTCACTCTCTCTGGTCAAATCTGCAACCACAATCTCCGCCTTAACGAGATAGTCAGTCTGGAGCTCAGTACTCAAGGCAAATAATCGTTCTTCCCTTCTTGCTACAAGGACCAGGTTGTATCCTTGCAGAGCTAGATTCCTGGCGAAAGCCTCTCCCAGGCCACTGGATGACCCTGTTATTATGGCCACCCTACCGTTTCCGGATTTCACTGCCATTCCTCCACACCTCTATTCCTGTGTCCTCATATAAATATAAAGGTACTTGTGGCAAGAAATCTTTCAACTGCTGATTAACCCCTGGTCATATGAGATTCACCTCACCGAGATGTTGCATCCCGGATTTCCAGGTCAAGTCCTTCGAAAGATCAGAAGGTTCAGAACAAAGCTTTATTATAGCCATTTACAACACTCCCGCATGACCAACGTTGAAGCCTTGGAAGAGCTCCTCAAGATCCCCAGTATCTCTGCCCATCATCAAGGAATCCAGGACTGTGCAGAACACGTCAAGGAATTCCTGCAAGAAGCAGGATTTCAAGCCCGGGTCATCCCTACAGAAGGTCATCCCGTAGTATTCGGTGAAAAAAAAGGCGAATCTGAAAAGACCCTGCTCTTTTATGACCATTATGATGTCCAGCCCCCTGACCCCCTTGATCAGTGGGTCACCCCACCCTTTGAACCGAGTGTCAGAGGCAATCGGCTCTACGCCAGAGGAGTTGCAGATAACAAGGGAAACATCATGGCCCGTCTGGCCGCAGTAGAACGCTTTGCCACACTACCTATTACCATTAAATTCATCATAGAAGGAGAGGAAGAAATCGGCAGTCCTTCTCTGGGGAAATTCGTTGAAACTCACACGTCCCTCCTCAAGGCAGATGCCTGCATCTGGGAAGCAGGATATAAAGACGAAGCAGGAAGACCCACCATGTACCTGGGAGCAAAAGGCTTGTGTTACGTTGAACTTCGTGCGTATGGACCCAAGAGAGATCTCCATTCAGCCTCTGCCGTCATTGTGGAAAATCCTGCATGGAGACTTATCAGAGCTCTAACCACGTTGAAAGATTCCCAGGAGCACATCCTGATAGAAGACTTCTACCAGGACATTGAGGCCCCCGCCGAAGAAGAACTCGGCAAGGTGAACTCCATCCCCTATGATGGTGACAAGACCAAGACTATCCTGGGCATTGACCATTTCCTCAAGAATATGTCAGACGAAGAAGCAGTCTTCCACCTCCTCTATGGTCCCACCTGCAATATATGTGGAATTAATTCCGGCTACACAGGGGACGGAAGCAAGACTGTTCTCCCTGCAGAAGCCATGGCAAAGATCGATTTCAGGCTTGTTCCCAACCAAGATCCACACAGAATATTCCAATTACTGAATCATCATCTTGAAAAGCACGGGTTCACAGACATCAAGACTGAATTGCTGGGCCCTCTCTGGCCAGCCAAGACTCCTGTTACTGCACGAATTGTTTCTGTTACGGAGCAATCCATGGAGGCAGTCCATAAGAGGCCACCTGTCATCTATCCTACCATGTCCGGTTCAGGCCCCATGTGGCTGTTCACTGATGTCCTGGGCATCCCCACGGTCTCTATTGGCGTGGGAGATGCAGAATCCCGGGCACACAGTCCCAATGAGAGTATTTCATTAGCAGACTATGAGGAAGGAATTACTGTCATTGAAGAAATTATCAAGAGAATGTAGGTGATCATGTGAACCACATTTACTGGATTACCCCCTCACTAGGAGGACGGTGCGGACCCGTACGAAGGCCCTGGAACCTTCCTGAGTTGTACACTGCGGGAATACGCACCATCATATCCCTGGATGAGCAGGTCAACTCCCGGGAGATCACTGCCTCCTCCATAGAACATATTCCACTGTACCTCCCCGATATTGCTCTGACGACCCCAGAATCAAAGAGACAGTTCGTAGATGCTGTACCCCGGTTCCTCGAAGCAGCCACTTTGCTTACGGCACCAGCCTTTGTCCACTGTTACGCCGGGAATGACCGAACGGGGGCCATGCTTTCCTGTTATCTCATACACCAGGGAATTCCGCCTGCCAGGGCTATTGCCCAGGTGAGAACCGTGAATCCACCTGCCATGACCACCCCCGGCTATACAGAAGCTGTCTACCTGTACGCGTCGAAGCAACCGCCCCCATAACCTACACAAACCCTTAAATACCCCTTCAAAATATCAAACGTGATAAAATGATCTCGTCAATCAACGAAATAGTAATCCCAGTGGTCATTTTGATTTCCATAGGAGCTCTGGCCTTCAAAGCGAAAGTTGTCCGTGGTTCAGGGTTATGGTCAGGATTCCTGATTGGGTTCATCGTATGGATATTTGCGGGCTGGGAATACTTTGTCATTTCACTGACGTTTTTCGTTCTGGCAGGAGCTGCCACCCAGTACAAATATGAGCAAAAGAAGAAACGAGGTGTCGCAGAAGCCAAAAAGGGAGCCAGAGGCTATGGAAATGTATTTGGAAACGGGCTGGCTGCCATGATATGCGCAATTCTCGAAGGTATCTATGGTGGCGGATTTTTTCTTGCGGGATTTCTTGGCGCTATGGCGAGCGCCACGGCAGATACAGCAGGAGGGGAAATCGGAAGACTCTCCAAGAGACCCCCTGTTCTTATTACAACCTTTGAGACAGTAGTTGCAGGTGCAGAAGGAGGAATCACTCCCTTAGGAGAAGCTGCAGAACTGGGGATTGCTGCTGTCATTGGAGGACTGGCCTGGATTCTGAGAATGCACAGTGGTGGATTTGCTGGACTGACACTGTTTCTGGCCATCAGTGCAGCAGGGTTCATTGGAGCCAACGTGGATTCTGTCCTCGGCGCGACCTGCGAAACCAAGATTAGCTGGTGGGGAAACAACCAGACCAATTTGTGGGCCACTGTTGCAGGTACTCTCTCTGCCATGGTCATGTATGCAGCCACAGCCTAGCCTCAGAACCTCCTTGAGGGATTCCCGTCCGCTGAATCCTTTTGACCTGAGTAGAATGAGTGGGCAAGGCGACATCGATAGAAGGATTCAAGGTCTGCGAACAAGAAGAAGTACTGCTGCAGAAGCTCAGAAAGCGCGAGTGGTTGGAACTCATCCCACTGAATCGATTGTGCATCCTAGCCAAAACATTTCGGAACTTCTTTTACCGTTTTCAACGATATGGATGTCTTCGTTGCCTTGACCCCTTCAATATTGCTGATCTTTTCCTCAATAATCTCATAGAGGTGTGAAATATCCCGAGCCACACCCAGAGCCAGGATGTCGTGGTCCCCTGTGATGACACTGATCTGATGCAGCTCCGGATATTCACAGAGGCTGTCCAAAATCTGCTTCATGTTACGAACATCTACATCCAGTTCAACGGTGAAGGTGATGGGATATCCCGCAGCACCCTGATCTATCACCACGGTGAATCCTTTGATCACTCCCTTATCCATCAGTTTCTGGATGCGGTCACTGACAGTCTGGGATGACACGTTTGTTTTCAGAGCCACGTCTCGAAAGGATATTCTCCCGTCTTCTCTCAGTTCCCGCAGTATATCTCTATCCAGTTCGTCCATAATGACCACCTGACAAATTCAAGCGAAGTGGCTAAATCGCCTGAGTAGTTCAGTATATTCTTTTCCCCTAATAAAGGTATGGTAACATTTATAAGGCAGAGGCTTGAATTTCACACGGTGATATTGATGGAGAAGCCACAGATTAGGACTACCCTTCCGGGACCAAAAGCAGAAGAAATCCTCAAGAAGGATGAAAAGTACATATCCACGAGCTACACTCGATCCTACCCTCTAGTTGCCAAACAGGGGCGCGGGATGATTATCGAGGATGTGGATGGGAACACATTCTTTGATTTTGCAGCAGGCATTGCTGTCTGTGCAACCGGTCACTCTCATCCCAAGGTTGTGGAAGCTATAAAGAAGCAGGCAGAAAAGTTAATCCATTTGTCGGGAACAGATTTCTATTATACAGAGCAGGTAGATCTGGCTCAGAAGCTGGCACAGATCACTCCAGGAGACTTTGATAAGAGAGTATTCTTTGGAAACTCAGGGGCAGAGGCTGTTGAGTGTGGGCTCAAAGTAGCCCGATGGTACACACGACGGGTCAAGATGATTGCTTTCCTCGGAGCATTCCACGGGAGAACCATGGGTGCCCTTTCATTGACAGCTTCAAAAGCTATCCAGAAGGAACGGTTCGCTCCCCTTGTACCTGAGGTGACTCATGTGCCCTACGCGTACTGTTATCGTTGTGCTTTCAATAAAGAATATGGGAGCTGTGCCTTTGAATGTGTTGCACACATTGAGCACTACCTGGAGAAAGTCATTCCTCCTACCGATGTTGCAGCGATCTTTGCTGAACCCATCCAGGGAGAAGGCGGGTATGTGGTTCCCCCTCCGGAGTTCCTTCCTAAAATAAAAAAGATATGTGATGAACACAATATTCTGCTGGTGGATGACGAAGTTCAATCAGGGTTTGGCAGGACAGGAAAAATGTTTGCCATTGAACATTGGGGCGTTGTCCCGGATGTGATATGCATGGCAAAAGGAATTGCCAGTGGGTTGCCTCTGGGTGCCTGTGTTGCCTCTTCTGAAATCATGTCCTGGCCTCCCGGTGCCCATGCTTCAACCTTTGGAGGAAATCCTGTGTCCTGTGCTGCATCCTTGGCCACCATTGATCTGCTGACCAGTAAACTCGTGGACAATGCGGCCAAAGTGGGAGCTGGCATGCTGAAACGACTGAAGGAGATGTACGAAAACCATTCTCTCATTGGAGACGTAAGGGGCAAAGGGTTAATGATCGCATGTGAACTGGTGAAAGACAGGAAGACGAAGGAACACGCAAAGAAAGAAGTGGAAAAAATCATCTTTGAAGCCTGGAGAAATGGATTGCTACTCCTGCCATGCGGAAAGAGTGCCATTCGATTTGTGCCTCCTTTGGTAGTTGAAGCAGAACAGGCGGATTTCGCAATGGATATCTTTGAAAAGGCTCTGAAGAAAATATAACACCCTTTTCATTTTTCTTTGTTTCTTGACCTTGGAATAACGTCAACTCCAGGTACCTGGGCAAAAACCAGAGACCCCTACCAGGGAAGAGTAGCCTTCTGGCAGCGAGGACAGACATGTGTGACTCTCTTGGAGACTTCGATTTCCCTGATCACTTCGCCGCAGACTGGGCACTTCTGGCCTTTCTTCCCGTGGACGAGGAGGAAATCCCGGACTTCCTCTGACATGTCATCAAGACCCTCTCTGACCTTCTCAATTCCATTGTTCAAGACTGTTATGATAGAATCATACAGATATATGATTTCCTCGGGATTCACCGAGTTTGCCTTTCTCTTAGGGTTCATTCTGGCGCGAAAGAGTATTTCATCCACATATGCATTTCCAATTCCTGCAATCTTGTTCTGATCGGTTAAGACTACTTTAACAGGCCGTGAATCACTGAGAATTCGCGAGAGAACTTCCACACTGAATTTTCCTTCTAGAGGTTCTACCCCGAGCTTTGTGTACTGAGGCACCTTCTTTAAAGTATCGGTTAGGTAGATTTTGCCCATCTTCTTGTAGTCCATGATTTTGAGGGCAGCCCCTGATGCAAAATGAAGAACGACCACGGGATATCGGGATTTGTCTGGAGCTCTCGTCAGCTGTAACCTCCCTGTGAGCATCAGGTTCAGAACAAGAAACAGGGTATCAAGCTCGAATATCAAAACCTTTCCTCTTCGGGTGACTTTCTTAATAGTCTGGTGCGGTAGTAGGCTTTGAGGAGTACCTTCTACCAGAACACGAAAGGTCAGAGGAAATAATATCTCAACGTCTGAGATTGTGTCTCCAATCAAGGGTTCCAATCGTTCTTTGAGTACCTCCAAGTCTGGAAGTTCTGGCATGTGCCCGTTTTGCCTGAATCTTTTTAAGGTTGGCTATCTCACACCCAAAGCCTTCAGCATCTGATGGTCGTTAGAGATGGAATTCGGATAGGCAGTCTCTAGACCACGAAAAAGGAGCTGTTCTTCCTCAACTCCATGCTCAATACCCAAGAATCCGAGAGGTCAAGGGTGAAAGCTTTAAATCCTGGTGTCTACTCTGTCCGATGAATCTCATCTTGGCATCCACCCAGGACCTGGCAGGAATGAATATCGCTCACCATGTACTGGAATTGTTCGACTTTGAAAAGGTTGGTAAATCACACTATGCTTACCGGGACTCTCTCTTGGTCTTCATAGAGAAAGACTCTGTGTATGCAGAATTCCCCGAGAAAGAATTCAAAAATGTGAATTTTATTGTATTCGCTTCCCGACATTCTTCAGAGGCGGGAGTTCCCTCATTAACCGTACACACTCCTGGAAATTTCGGAGCTGCAGATTTTGGAGGATCTGCGGGTGAAATCTGTGTCTCAAATCCCATAGCCCAGAAACTGGGCCTTCAGGAACTCAAGAATCAGAAAGATACCTTGAACCTGGAATTCGAAGTGTCCATGGAAGCAACACATCATGGGCCTCTCACTGAACTTCCCACCATGTTCATCGAGATTGGATCTGGACCTGACCAATGGGTTAGCAAGAAGGCAGGAGAAGCGGTAGCAGTCGCTCTGATGAAAGCTCTCGCCTATCCAGATTACAGGTTTCCACAAGCTGTGGGCATTGGGGGCGGGCACTACTGCCAGAAACACACGTTGGTTGCCCTACACAGAGAGTATGCCGTTGGTCATGTTTTGGCCAAGTATGTTCAGGTGACTGAAGAAAATGTCAGGAAAGCGCTTGAAAAAAATGGAGGGTGTGATGCTTTCATTCTGGATTGGAAGGGAACACCTGATAGAAGTTCAGTAGCCACCATGCTGGAAGAATTCGGAAAACCAATCATCAAGGCAAAGAAACTCTTGAGGTAATTCCTGGTCTCGTGACTCCGGAATAATAATCTCTTATAAGCACGAATGTTATTCCTGCAAAGATTCATGACGTTACCCTTCAAATGCATTGAATTCAAAACTTTCGTCTTCGTTTCCTGTGTTTTCCTGACTTTAGTAATGATTTTCGGATTTCAGAACCGGGGAAAAATCACATTCATAGCCCATGTTGAAGAGGAAAAATTCTTATAATTCAGAAAGAAAAATATTCTCAGGGAAATAAACTCCAGTGGTGTAAGAGGAGGGGTCTAAAATGGTATTGATTTTGCCTTTTGCCATGAGGCTTGAGAATGATGGTCAGGAAACCGTTGCTGCAGATGACCTCGAATTATGCTTGGTCCTTTCTCTGGTTGAAGCAGAGAGAGAAAAAGGCGGTGGATTTTTGAAGAAAAAGACTGCCGAGAGCATTTCCTTCGTATCAAAAGTTTTTTGGCCTCTTTTTGTCATGAAAAGACCTGAAGAGAACAAATACGTGATTCTTGATATGTTGGGAATCTTCGAGCAGACTTTTGAGTATAAGACAACGCCAGATATCCCCGGTATTATTAGAGGTCTTGAAGAGCACAAACCGTCCCACGCACGATGTGAGGAATACATTGCACTTCTGAAGTCCCATGAAGATTCCTTAAGAGATTTCGCCGGTACGGTGGTTACAACGCTAACAGGGTGTTTGACACATGAAGATTTGTTAAAAGACCTTGTCGACTATTTGCGGTTCGTGGACAAAACAGCTGAGCTTCCAGAGATCTCTAAGATTTCATCTCATCTGTCAGTGGAGCAAGCTGAGAAAAACCTAGATCTGCTGCTGGATCTAAAGAGAAAGTCCCTGAGAGACGTTGAATCTCTTTTGAGTATAAAGAACACAGCGTTTTCTGCGACCTTTGAGTGGAAGGAAAACTTGACGGAGAAACAATCAGAAATTCTTAGATATTTTAATGAGAAGATCAGAGAAATCACTCCAGAAGTAGAATCAGCAGTTTCTAACCATCGATCTCAAATGAATTCCGAAATCCAGTCTCTAGAACTACGGTTCAGCCCGCTCATTTCAAACTTACAAGCTGAAGTTTCGAGATGGAGACGAGAAGAGGACATGTACAACAGACTTGGTGAGACCCATGCAAGGGAAAGAGATAGCATACGTCATGCCCGAAAAGAGTCAGAGAATCAGCTCGGTAAGACCAGGAGAGAGTACGATGATGAGATCCGGAATACAAAAACGCACTATCTAAACCTGATTGAGTCAGAATTTGACAGAATACACTCTCTGGAAAAGAAACGGGATGATGAGATTAAAGAGCTTGAGAAAAAGAAAAAAGAGATTGAAAAAAAGACAGAAAACCTTGAAGAAAAGGTGAATAAGTTAATACAGAGAAAAAACACTTTCATTAGTGCAATTGACGAAGTAGGCGTGGAAGTATTCGATATTGACGAGCTTCTGGAAGAGAGATCTTTTCTTTATCTTCCCATGTACGTAGCAAATTATCAGGCTGACAACAAAAGCAGGTACTTGGTGTGTCCACCAGTGATTATTCGTGGAGAGAAAAAGACAGCCGATAAACTCAAAGGGGTCTTCGGAGGAGTAACGCTGCCAATCGAACCAAGAACAAAGCAGTTCGGGAAAATCCTCAAGAAAAGAATCGAAGACCGTATTGAAGAAGATCATGCACTGAAAGAGCAAATGTGCACCAAATGTGCCCTATGCAACATACTTGACCGAGGTGATGCAAAAGACAAATACCTAAAGTCCTTACAGGATCTTAAGAGGTCGGGATGGATTAAAGACAAGCACTTTGAGGAATTTACCTCTGCCTTCGAGAACCATTTCACATCATAGTGGCCCACAAGTGGAATAAGGAGAGATAGATTCAGAATGAGGTGATTCAATGGGGCGATATTGTCCATATTGTGGAAACAGGAAGGGATATTCTCATGACTGTCACTCTTACAATTGATGTCGGGTCTATTGCGAGAATCGTGGACAATATGTTGGAAAGTACAATTTCGAGCATGTTTGTGAACATAGAACAGATTGTTGATCGATATTCGTTCAAAAGAAAATAATTCAATAGGAGGTGAAAAAATGAATTGGAAGGGTCTTCTCTTTGGGATATTCTTCCTTCTGCTCGCCATGGGGATCGGTCCCCGGACAAATATCTTGGCTGGTCTCTGTTTAGCAGCCGTTGGTTTCATAGCGATATGGGCATCTTTTAGAGACTAGAGACGGTAAGTCAGTGCTCCAGCTTATTGCAGAGGAACACAGGAGTTTGACGACCTTTGCTCAAATTGTGAAATGCTTCACACAACAGGGGAAAACTGAGGAGATTATGAAGGATCTGCAATTGGGTCAGGACCGCTCCTGCCGATACTCATAAAGAAAAGAGAATTCTTAGCTCCAACCTGATGCAATCAGCAGGTCCCCAAGGATTGTACAATTGCTTTCGATTCATACTCGAATATCTACTGCATTCTATATAGGTTCGAAATGTATCTCATACTGGCTGGACTTATCAGATTATTTGCATCAAACGTAATTCCCAGTCATACCTCCTGAACTTATAAAAATACAAAAAGGGGGAAGAAAAGAGTAAAAAGAATCATCCAGAGCTGTATTCGATTAAAACTAAGATCATTTCGAACTTGAATTCTTCGGTTTCATTCGTGTAAACGTACTTGACAGGAGCTCTCATATCCTTGGTAGCCCATATGGTGCCCACAGTTTTCCCTTCTTCCAAAACATAGATGACTTGACACTCATAGGTTCCCAGAGGGGTCGTTATGGTTTCTCTTGGTCCCAACTCCCACGTAGAGGGTCCAGTTGAATAAACTGGTTCAATGTACCCCGAATCCTGTTCGATTTCTTCCGCTTTCATTATCATTCGTACTTGAGCTCGACTAACCTTGTCGATATATATGATCATCTCCATTTCAGTAGAAGCGCCCATCATCTCCACTTCTTCAGTCACAGTGAAGACCCAGCAATCGTGTCCCTCATATACGGTCTCCTCTGTGAGACCCCCTGTGAGAGTCATTGGAATTACCATCCCTGACATATTTCCGCTGCCTTCTGCTTCCACTTTCATCGGCGAACCGTCAACACCAAGCCATTCCTTTCCTCTGCCCGTCACTGTCATTGACTCTCCAGAAATCTCCATTTCCACTTTCGTGGAGACGTCCAATAGAATGCACTCCTTCCCATTCACCAGTTCTGTCCCTAGATATGTCAATCCCAGGACCATGCTCATGGGAACATCAGGGAGACCCGTTGCATCGGATGAGATGTCGAACGCCATATGAGTTCCGATAGGGAGATTTTTCACGTTGCCTGAGGTAGAAACGAAACCTGGAACACTTCCCTGGGCTGAGCTAAAGTCGACAAACATGAGATGGTCTTTCCAATCATCCACAGTCCATTCCTTCTCTTGCCCAATACATGAAGAAAGAAGGACTATAGCAATGATGAAAATCAAACAGCAATTCCTTTTCATTTAGCACACCTCTTCCCTTGAAGAGGAGACACGCATTTAAAGGTTTCCCCCAAACCCCAGTAATGTTAATGACAGCGTCCTGGTGTCACACAGCCGTGTTCAGAACCCTCCTCATTGCTGATTTCTTGTCAGAGTCATTCATTGTCCACCCTTCTCTCTCCCCTCAATCCGTGCTAATCTGTGAGCTATCTACGCTCTGGAATAGATCATCAGGAGTATGTCAAACGCATTACACGAGAAAAAAATAGAAACGCCAAAAATCACCCTGAACTGTACTCAATGAGAACCATGGTCACTTCAAGGTTGGAATCCCCATTCTCAAAGGTGTAAATGTACTTGACAGGAGCTCTCACATCCTTGGTAGCCCATATGGTGCCCACCGTTTTCCCTTCCTCCACGACGTAGATGACCTGACACTTATAGGTTCCAAGAGGTGTTGTTACTGTTTCCTCTGGTCCCAACTCCCATGTTGAGGGTCCAATCGAAAAAACTGGTTCCATGTACCCCGAATCCTGTTCGATTTCTCCCATTTTGGCCACAATGCGCACAAGCGCCCTGCTCTCCTTGTCCATGTACATGATCATCTCCATCTCAGTAGAAGGACCTGCCATCTCCACTTTCTGAGTTACCGTGAAAACCCAACACTCATGCCCCTGATACTGTGTTTCTTCCGTCAAACCCCCAGTAAGAGAAATGGGAATTTCTATTCCTGCCAAATTCCCCGTGGCCCGAAAATCCATTTTCACTGGCGCACCATCTTCGCCTATCCATTCTTTTCCTTCGCTAGCCATGGCCATTGATTCTCCGTACATCTCTATCTCCATGTTCATGGTAATCTGCAGTGCAGCACATTCCTTTTCGTTGACACGTTCTGTGCCCAGATACCTCAACCCTAAAACCATCCGTGTGGGCATTTCGAGTTCCCCCACCGTGCCCTCAGATACAACATCAAACACCATGTGGGTTCCCACAGGGAGCGTCATGACGGTACTGGAAGTGGGCACGAAGCCTGGAATGCCTCCTTGGGTTCCACTTGGGCTGACAAACATCAAGTGATCCTTCCAGTCGTCCACGGTCCATTCTTCCTCTTGCCCTATGCACAAACAAAGCAGCAACATGGTAATGGTGACAATCAAATAATAGTTTTTCTTCATGCAGCACACCTTCTTCTTTTCAGTGAACAGAGGAATTTAAGGTTTTCCCCAGAACATTAAAAAAACGGAGCTTCAACGTCTAGATACTTTCAACTGTCGAATAATCCACCAGAAACAACTGTATGACACATGAAACGAGAACTCCTTTTACACCTGGTATGTAACCAGGGTCATTGTCACACTAAGGTCCAGATATGATGACTTGTACGATCGGACAATTTGCAGAGGTATCGCCATATCCTTGTTCACCCATACTGTTCCCACCTTCTCACTGTCATCAGAAAGGTAGATGGCCTGACACTTGATGTTGCCCATATCAGTTTTTACTGACTCCTGTGACCCCAGCTCCCAAGTAAGTCCGCCAATTGCCACAGGGGGCTCCATGAATCCCGTGTCTACTTCCTCTCCTCCGATGCTGGTCATGGCTCTCACGACAACCCCATTCCCCTTGTCCACATATCCCACGACTCGACTTTCTCCCAGTCCCGGGAGGTTGATGGTCTGGGTTCCCATGAAAACCCAGCATTCTCGATCTCCACACATGTCTTCTCCTGTCCGATTTAAAATGAAAACCATGGGAACATCGAACCCACCCACGTTCATGGCCACTTCCTCTTCGATTCGAATAGGAACGCCGTCTTCATCCAGCCATTCAGTGCCTTCAATCACCACATCGACAGCCTCGTTCTGGCTTTCAAAATGAGCATCAATTCCCACATCAAGAACAGTCAGTAGTTCAGAGCGTGAAACCTCCCGCCTCATAACAGTAATACTAATTGTCATGTGAGCGTCCACGCTGACGCCCTGCGCAGTCCCTGAATAATCAACGTTCACCTCGAAATGTGTTCCGACTGGGAGTATCCCAACATTGTCGATTCCTGTGATCATGCTCATGGGGTCCTGACCCAAGGGAGGGGTTACAAGGACTACCTGCTGCTTCCATTCATCCACGGTCAAGTCCTTCTGGCCGATACAGGCGGTCGTCAAGAACAAGAGCAGCACTGTTGCTCTTATCAGGTTGGATCTCATTTCCATGTGGATTCCTCACGTTCTTCCTCAATATGAACCCATCATTTAAACATTACTGTCCCGCTCTATCCTGTCCATTAGCTTTATATGTGGCATCCCAAAACGGAGACTGGTGAGAGAATGGAAATCAGCTTGCCAAAATTCTGCTTTCTGGAGGACACGTTTGTCCCATGGGAAGAGGCCAAGGTGCCTGTATCTACCCATGCATTACATTACGGAACTGCTGTTTTTGCAGGCCTCCGAGGCTACTGGAATGAAGAGGAGCAACAGTTGTACGTATTCAGAATTAGAAATCATTTTGAAAGACTGCGCGACTCAGTGAGAATCATCTTCATTGACCTGAAATACTCAGTGGATGAGCTCATAGACATTACCAAAGAACTCCTGCGGAAGAATGAGTTCAGGTGCGACGTTTATATCCGGCCCCTGGCTTTCAAGAGTACGGGACCCAAGGTCGTGGGCATGGACATTACCACGGTACCGAGTTCATTCCTCATGTTTGCACTGGGATTCGGTGAATACTTACCCTTGTCTGGAGGTCTTCACGTGTGCACGAGCACCTGGAGAAGGATTCCTGATGTGTGTATTCCTGCGCGGGGAAAAATCTCGGGTACATACGTGAACTCCTGTCTTTCAAAGTCTGAAGCTACGCTTTCAGGGTTCAATGATGCAGTTTTCTTGACGGAAGATGGGCATGTGTCAGAAGGTTCGGCCATGAACCTCTTTATTGTGAGGAAGGGTACCATTATTACGACGCCCGTGTATGCTGACATTCTGGAAGGAATAACCAGACGGACTGTGATGCAGGTGGCTGGAGATCTGGGTATCCCTGTAGAGGTACGGCCCATTCACAGGTCAGAACTGTACGTTTGTGATGAAATATTCTTTTGTGGAACTGGTGTGCAGCTGGCCCCCGTGACAAAAGTGGACCACAGAGAGGTGAAGAACCAGGATATGCCCATAACCAGCAAGATACAGAAGACGTATTTTGACATCGTGAGAGGAAAGAACGAGAAGTACAAGGACTGGCTGACTCCCATCTATGAATAAGTGTGTCCTAGTATGCCACTGTCTGCTGGACCCCCTGACCCGGGCCCGAGGGACGAAGAAGATATCCCGTGACATTATCACTGCACTCATAGATGACGATATGAGCATCGTCCAGCTGCCATGCCCGGAATTGAGGTATGGACTTTCAAGGCTTCCCTGTAACAAAGAGGACTACGATACCCCAGAATACAGGGTCTCCTGCAGAAATCTTGCCAAAGACGTTGTGACCATCGTGAGGATGTACCGTGACTTCACTGTCGTAGGATTGATATCCATTGGAGGTTCCCCTTCGTGTGGAGCGCAGAGAACTCACAAGAGAGGACGACATGCTGCGGAGCCAGGAATTTTTATTGAAGAATTGCAGATCATCCTTCAGGAAGAGGGACTGACACTGAACATTAGGGATAATGATCTCCTTGAGGACTCTGCAGCCCTGAAACGATTCCTGTGTGGGCTGGATGCTGCGGGCTCATAGGACCGGTGACGCTACGATTCAACAGGCATATCATGCTTTGGACCCTGCATTGCAGAATCCACGTGCTCTCACGAATCACACAGTCATTTCCTGTGCACAACCATTATAAGGTAAGGAAGGTATCGAGCCTCATGAGCGAACTGGACAGGATCGCAGAAGCACTCATTGAGGGGAATGCACCCCAGGTCAAGCACCTTACTGAAAAGGCGCTTTCTTCCGGAATTGCTCCTCTTGATATTGTCAATGAGGGGCTGATCAAGGGGATGGATGTGGTTGGAACAAAGTTCAGGACTATGGAGATATCTGTCCCAGAAGTCCTCATTTCTGCGCGGGCCATGCATACCAGTCTTGAAATTCTCAAACCGCTGTTATCAGAGCATGGAGTCGAGCCCAGAGGAACCTTCATGATAGGAACAGTCAAGGGAGACATTCATGACATTGGGAAGAATCTGGTGGGGATGCTCATGGAAGGGGCTGGATTTGAAGTCATCGATCTGGGGGTTGACGTGTCGGCCGATACCTTTGTCCAGAAGATTGAAGAATGCCACCCTGACATCGTAGGAATGTCTGCCCTGCTGACAATCACTATGCAGGAAATGGAGACCATTATTAGAGCAATCCAGAAGAAAGGGCTCAGAACCCAGGTGAAGATCATGGTGGGGGGAGCTCCTCTCACCCAGGAATTTTCTGATAAGATTGGAGCAGATGCGTACGGCGAAGATGCCAGAGATGCCGTAGAAAAGGCAAAATTGCTCCTGGGAATTACATAGTCTCCCGGAAATCATCAGCAAATCTAGACAGTTCCTCAATCTGAGTTATCTCGCCTCTCAGAACTTCCCGAAGCTGCTGCCAGTAGAACAGGTTTGGCTTATACCCCATGACTTCCAGTTCTGTCCGAAGAATCCGGAAAAGTCTGCAGCCAGTACGATCGAAATCGAGTAAGAGTATCACATTCTTTCCTTTCAAGAACGAAAGATTATCGAATATCCTTCTCCCGCTGGTCTTTTCCACAGGGTGTTCCACTCCCAGCTTCCGTAACGCCTGGCAATCTCTCTCACCTTCCACCAGTATAACTGCCTCTGATTCCCTTTTCAGTGACTCAATCAGCGCAAGAACTCTATCTTTCTGGTTCATGAATCACTTCTCCCAGGATTGTCACCGTCTCTTCTAGGGAATTGTCAACTCTGATTTTCTTTGATCGGCTGGTACTCCCTGCGATAATTACTGGATTACTGAAATATTGTGATAAGAATGACACAATGTCCTGGTTGGCCATTCCCTTCTCCGGCTGGGCCATCACTTTGATTCTCAGCTCTTTCCTCCATTCATCATATTTTATCTCATAGGTTCGGGAACCGGGGACTGCATGAACTCTGAGGATGGTTCCGGTGTCACTCTTGGACAGAGCAGCTTGAACATCCATACTCAATGGTAGAAGGAATTCCTTTAAAGGTTGTCTGGCAACCCTGGACTTCATCCTGTCATGCTTTGTTGAGGAATTTCTGATAGGTTGCAGCATCCATTAACACCTTCAGCTCAACGGGCTTCGAGATCTGCATTGTGAATAACCATCCCCCGCGATATGGATCTTCCTGTATACGCTCAAATTTCGACTCCTCGGGGAAGCCCCCAGTGAGATCAGTGTTGATACCTCTAATAATCCCGTGGATTGGAGAAGGCAGAGATACTTCACCTTCATGCATGGATTCATCCAGAAACCATATGGTGGAAGCCGCCTGACCCGGAAGGATTTCCCTCCCTGGATCTGGTAGATCCACAGACAGAATTACAGACATCTTTTGGGTTAGATGGCGGGTGATTCCTACACGTTCAGAGGAGACATCAATCCAGAGGTGATAGCTGCTGTACAGAAGGTTGGAAGGAACATACAACGTGAGATTCTCAGGTGTCTTCACGGGCAAATCTCTGTGAGTGAGCGGTCTGGGTTGAGGGCGTGACTTTCGTTCTTGCGATCCCGCAGCGGATCTGGTTGTACGGTCGGACACTCTGTAGCCTGGCTCAGTGAAGAGCAAACACACGTCTCCTTCTGTAACTCCTGCCAGATCAAGGGTTTCGACCTGAGAGAGCGTTCTGTCAGTTTTCACGTGGCGGAGTCTATACGGTATGGGACTTCCATCTGCCCTGTGTGTGGGCAATTGTAGCTCAGGGATTAGAATTGCCAGTATTCGTTTCACTTCGATGTCTGCTGGCAGAGAGAGGCGCCAGCTTCCAGGGCACGAGGGGTTTAGAGGGTTACCCTCTTTCAGGAGAATTTCGACATCACGCATTATTTCCTTCTCCACCTCAGGAGCAGCTCTGTCACTCACAGGAATTGCTGGCTTGTAGTAGTACCTCGACAGCTTGAATGTTTCAGTGCTGTCTGCTCCTCTTGTGATTTCACAACTGGATGAGCGGGCGGTTCAGTATGACTTCCTGTTCAGAATGTGATTTAGTGTTGTATATTCTGGTTCATATAAAGGTTGACTATCTACTTCAAAAGAACGAATTCTCTCACTATCAGAGCGCAAAAACGGTTCACCTCCTCCTGTAGTCTTTGAATTTGACGTCCCAGTAATCTGAAAACAGCTCATTCACTGTTCTATTGAAGATCAGATACGTAATTGGCACTGGGAGATTCCTGCGTTATTCTTTGTATGAGGACAGCATTCACACGGAACAGTCAAGATGACAACACATTCTCTCTTAGAGTCTGTGCCTTGACCAATCCCTTGTAAGAGTAAAAAAAGAAATGGAGACAGCAAAAAATGACTACCAACCCTCCAAAATGACTCTGGACCGTTGTAGGAGCTAGAGAGATGACACGGCTTTCTCAAATCCAATCTTGGGAATGTCAAAAAACTCAAGTAGCGCATCAAGCCTTTTCTGAAAATACCGCAGATCAAGATACACCAGAACCTCTTGCCATTCCTTCATGAACCATGAATCTTTCTTTCCCACAGAGAATAACCCAGGAGCTGCACTGCCCTCTTTTTCAATTCGCAAGATTCTTACAGGATTCTCAGCAGGATTCTTCAAGTAGATTGCATTGTACATATCGAGTCACTCCAGCAAGAGAAAGCCTCTCCATCAATTCATTCCTGAGATCAGAGTGGTCAACAAGAATTCTCAGCATCGATTCATCCGTGGAACCAGCCACTGCTTTGAAGGCATTGAGGACAGAAAAATAGAACTGCTGCTTGAGAGCCAGTATCCCCTTCACATTTCTGTAGGTATCTTTCACGTTGTCGTAGAGGATTTCTTCTGTTACTGGCAGACGCACACTGGGAATCAAGATCTCCATAGAACTCATGCAGGTCACATCTCTTCTCGTTATTGAGCTTCAATTGTTTCATGTGGCTTCCAGGCTTATATGTATATCGGTCTTCTTGGAATCTGTCTCTCTTATCCAATGTGTTAGCAAATCATCATATTGGAGCTAGAACCATTACAATATGTCACCTTGTCATCTTTTGCTCACGTATGCTGAACATATATCGGGTTTTAACTGGTTCCTAAAGAATACAACAATAGCATGTCTTTCCTGCCTCAATACCATACTGATACAGGCTTGAACACCTTTGTTGCTCAGATATCTCTTTCAAGAAGTCTAACTTTCACCCAAAGATTCCCTGGTATCTCTTCCTCGGGCTTGTAACCGAAAGCTTTATATACTATCGATTACCAATATTACTTAATCATGGTGATTAGTATGCTCTTGCTTGGTACAACGGAATTCATCCTCCAGATCGTGAAAATGGTCATGGATATCTGCGAGCTCCTAGCTGACATGGTATCCGAGTTCACTGCAGGGTTTGTCCCTCCGGATGCAGTAGACGAACTTGGAATCCTCATTATTCTGGTACTGCTGAGGGCAGGATTTGATTTTACAAGAAAAGTATTGGAGATCCTAATCATAATCTTCGTGCTGTATCTCTTGGTTCAGCTTCTCCCTTCAATCGTTGCCATGTTCTAACGATACATGCTGCCCACCTGTTCTCTGAAGAGCAACCTGTCCAGTTCGCAGGCTAGTTTTGTGTTGAGAACTCTCTGGGAACGGGAAATTCCATTCAGAGGACAGAAGGTTACTGGTCCCTGGAGGACCCGATCTTTTTCTGAGAACTCGGTGGCAGGTGCGGGAGGTATTTTCATGATCTTAGTAAGCAGATGCTCTGAGATTTCCCCGTTCTGAGCATTTTCCACTAATTTTCTGACGTATCTTCTGGGCAACGGACGCAGCCCGAAGGTGAATTGGGGTTCCTGCTCCCTTGTGGTGGTTCGTCCTCCCACTCCAATATACCTGTGGGGTGTTATGAACTCGGTCTTGACCTGCCAGAATTTCTTACCTTTGACCACATACAGATCGTAGCGGCCTTTCTCATCCCTGAATGCTGTCACTCTCCAGTTGCCTTCAGGGTCTCGGTTGTACTCTTCTGTGATTTCCTCAAATACTTCCGAATCTGACTTTATCTCCATGAGCAACCCTCAACTTTATTAGGTAAAGTGGGTTTACTGGTGTATGTTTATAAGTCTTCTCTCCGACTTTGGATTGAATCAGGAATATGTTGGAGTATGTAAGGCTGTTCTGCTCTCAGTGTGTCCTGGCGTGGATATTGTTGATATTTGCCATAATGGATCAACGTTTGATATTGAGGAAGGAGCACTTATGCTCAGGAATTTTGTTGAGTATTCTCCCGTAGGCGTGCATGTGGCGGTTGTAGACCCTGGAGTTGGGACTGAAAGGCGAGGAATTGCTGTAGAGACAGAACGAGGTGACTTTCTGGTGGGACCTGACAATGGGATCCTGATAGAAGCTATAGACAGGCTCAAGTTCACAAAGGCAGTTGCTCTTGAGAACGAACACTACATGCTACATCCTGTATCGTCCAGTTTTCACGGGAGAGATGTGTTTGCACCTGCTGCGGGATACCTGGCAAAGGGAATTTCTCTTTCTGAGCTGGGACGCCCTCTCATGTATGATGATCTTTATGTAGTGCGATTACCCTCTCCTGAAGAGGGAGAAGCAGAGATCAGGGGGACGGTGCTGCGTGTTGATCGATTTGGTAACCTCCAGACCAACATACCTGGTAGAATGGTGCCTTCAAAAGAGAGAATAACTGTAGAGATTGGAGGAGAAATAATCAGCATTCGTCATGTCAAGACTTTTGGAAACGTACATCCCGGGAGCTCCTTCTCTACGAAGATGCTGATGGTATGGCAACTCTTTCACAAAATCAAGGGAATGCAGCAGCATTTCTAGATGTTAGAAAAAAGGCAGATGTTGTCCTCATCAAGTAAAAACAGCCAAAAAAGAAAAAGAAAGGAGGAAAGATTAGCATTAAGGTTAACCGGCAAGGAAGAATTTCATTCTCTGATCATTATTTTCTCTTGATGACTCATTCCTGGATTTAAATTTCAAATGATTAAACATTTTTTCAACGGTGCGATGCAACAGGTGGATATTGGTGCCTTTCAGAATCCTTACACCCATGGTATATTCGCCTTCCAGATAGAATACAGCATCACTGTTGTGACCAATAACATAGATTCGTGAGGCTCTGAAGTTCTCATCCAGGTACATTCTCAAATAGTGGAGAGTATTGTATACGTAGTTTACATCACAATCAATGTCTGAAAAAGTAGGTGCACCATTCACCATAAGGAATGTCCCATCCACTCCTTTGACACAGTCCCTGATCTCTTCCGGCTGATACATATCTTTCACCCGTTAGCTCTTCGTGATGTTGCGTTATAAGCTTTTCGGTTTCACAGGAAGTGCCTCCCGTCAGGGTAATATGGTTTCAGAAAACAATTCATTCTACTGCGCATTACCTGAATCTTCTCTTGAAACTGTTCGAGAAGACACTTCACCCCCCTCTGGAAGGGCTACCATTCGACCCAGGTACCAGCTCACCAGGGGAAGCAGAACCTTTTAAATTGTTCCACCAAGTACAACCATGAACACTCTCCCTGATGTTTTTGATGCCCACGTTCACCTGGCTGGCTCAAACGGCTCTCTTGATAAAGATGTCCTTGATGATCTCTCGTTACAAATGGACATTGCAGCAGTTGACATGGCAGTTGTCTTTGCAGTTACCTCTCAGGAAGGAATGGCCCTCACAGAAGACAGTAATTCTGCCGTTGCTGCTGCTATCAGTGAGATGCCCGAGAGGTTGGTGGGGTTCTGTTCAGTACATCCTGCCCAAGGCACGAAGGCACTCCAAGAACTTGAAAGGTGCCACAGTCTGGGATTAAGAGGTATCAAGCTTCATCCTGTCTTGCAGGATTTTCATTGTGATTGTGATGCGCTGCACCTTCTGGCCAAGAAAGCTGCAGATTTGAGTATGCCTATACTGATTCATTCCTCCTTTCCGTACAACTCCAGAGAATCTGAGAGCCTGTATCACCTGGTGAGCAGCCACCCTGAAACAGACTTCCTGCTGGCCCACACAGGAGGATTCCAGTTTCTTGATTGTTACGCATATGTAGAAAAAAGGAAATCAGGCATTGAGAATATCTATTTTGAACTGAGCACTCTTGTTCCTATGTTTAGGAGGAGTCCCTACACACCACAGGTAAAGTGGTTAGTTGAGCAAATGGGTGCAGATCGAGTTGTTTTCGGTTCTAACTATCCTCATTATCAGCTGGTAGACGCTTTGACAGCCTTCCGTGAACTGGAACTATCATACGAGGATTCCCAGCAGATTCTGGGAAAAACACTGGCTACTCTGCTGAACCTGTAGATTATCTGGTACTCCTGAGGCTGTTACCAGCCCTGTGAACCTACTCCGCAATGTACATTACATTATGCATCTTCATATATCCTGGTGTCATCAACGCAGTCTCTCACCACCCGAAAACTTTGCCAGAACTCGGGTCACGGCCAGAATGGGGATGCTCTGCCTTTCAATGAGAAAACCTTAAAAACTAGAACCCCCTAAACAAAATCATGAAATACAGAATTTGCATCATCTTCCTCATACTCATGCTTTCATGGAGCATGCCGTCATACCAACAAGAACAACCAAAGAAGCCCTCAATGACGGTATCCCCTGCCCACATGATCGTTCATCCTGGAGACACCGTGAGTTTTACTGTCAATGTCGAAAGAACACAAGGGGGCACCACTGTCTGCGAAGGTACGGTCTACCTCGATCTGTCCCATCCCAGTGCCCGGGGGCTGGAGTATATCACCTTCCTCCAATGGCAGTCAGATAAATTCTCTCTCCACGAGGTTGGAGAAGCACGCCAGTTTGAGTTCATCATCCGGTTCAAGCAGGATGCCCCTGAAGGGAGATACGTCGTTCCCATCACTCTGAAAGGAGAAGTCAAAGCCTGCCCTGACGCTATCCCCTTTGAACTCACAGAGTTCATCACGTTCGAAGTGCTCAGAGAACCCTCAAATGTCTCATTGAAAGCCTGGTTTGCAAATCCCTGCAATGTGTGTGTCATCCCTGACAGCACGGGAAAAGCAAAACCCGGAACAACGTTCACGTACCCGCACCGCATCTGTAACCTTGGAACAGAGCAGGATACCTTCACCATCGAGACAGAGTCCAGCGAAGATTGGGAGGTGACTGTCTACTGGGATCAGAATAACAACAAGGTCCTGGACACCACTGAAACGAGGGTGGTCGCTTCCACAGATTTACTGGCTCCCGGTGAATGCTTCCCTGTCATCCTTGCTTTAAAGGTTCCATCCTCAGCCCAGGAGGGTGTTATCGATACTACGATTATCACAGCACGATCCACATCCAGAGAATGCAGTGACTCTGCTACAGACACCACCACAGTGACCACAGGTACGCCCCGAACCACACCCGGGCTCTTTGAATGTGCAGAATTCGAGGCAGAAACCTTTGTCCTCCAGCTGGGCAGCTGCTACGTTAACAACTGTGTCCCCTACAGTATTCCCGTCCTCATACGAGCGCAGGTAACAAACCATGGGCCCACAGAAATATCCAATGTGAAGATCGTGGTAGAGCCGGAGAAGTTTACGATTGATGGACTGCTTCCCCAGTACTATGTAGCAGACAAAATGGTGGCAGAAGAATCACGGACCGTGGATATTCAAGGATACTTTACCTCACTGCCCCCTCTGGGGAGTTATGTTATAGCCATTACCCTATACTACATAGACCACTACGGTGATGAACAGAAACTGCAGGAACAACTCCTGGTCAAAATGGAGGATACAGCCAAGAATTACTTTGACCAGGGAGAAGGTGCTTACAAGAGTGGGGATTTTGAGACTGCTATTACCATGTTCCAGCAGGCCAAGGAGATGTACCTTAGTGGCAATTTTGATGCCATGGTCACGGAGACCAACAGATATATCAAGTTGATCAAGGCTTCCCAGTATTTTGATGAGGCAATGAACCTTCTGCAGGAAGGAAAAGTGGAAGAAGCGTACGCCCTGTTGAAGCTTGCCAGAGGGCTGTACGAAGAACTGGAAGAACTTCGAATGGCTGCTCTCATCAAGAAAATACTGTCAGAAGATGAAGGAGGAGAATCAGGTACCGGCACCCTTCCACGCATTATCAGCAGAGAAACAGGGGGGGGAGGACTGACATGGCTTGATATCTTTCTCATGGTGATCATTGGCGGCCTTGTGGTGTATATCTTTATGAGGCGTCCCAGATGAGGGTACTGCCTATTCTTCTTCTTGTTTTAGTCCTTGTCATGCAGGAGGCCAATCCTGAAATTTCCATAGAGGTGGCCACTGCAGAACCCAACAAGGTTGTGGTGGTGCGAGTTCTTGTTCACAATCCTAATTCTGCAGAAGTCCTGTGGAACAGCGTCGTGCGCCTTGAGCAGACACCAGCTTTCTTCATTCCCGTGAAGTCTGAATGTGCTCTTTCGCAAAAAATCTATCCAGGTGAGACAGATATTGGAGAGGTAACCTTCCAGGTTTCACGGGAGACGGAAGCAGGGGAGTATCCCATCCTCATTACGCTGGGCGGAGGTGTGGGTGCCTGTGAAGAGGGATGCGTTCCCTACTTCCTTGAGCAAGAAGTGACAGTGAGAGTGAGGCGAACTGAACCTGAAGTGACTGTCACCCATGTCGTTGAGGGTTCCTCCCTGGTAGTTCAAATCAGGAACTCGGGAATCACCAGGATATTCAATATTTCAGTAGAAGGGGAAACACTGCCTGTGCTCTCTCCAGGCGATACAGCTGAATTCACAATGGAGAAGAAACCGTCCTTCGCAGTGGCATATGAAGACGAATATGGAAAGACGTTCACCAGCTCATACAGTGTGAATGATACACCGTCTGAAGATCCCTCCCGAAAAGAATCAGCAACTCAGGGCTTTCTGGTGATTCTGGGAATAATTATTGCATACCTATTTAAGAGAACCATGGACTGAGGATTCATGATCGGTGTTTCGTCTCTGTGTATGCTGCAGAGCAGTCTTCAAGAGGTTCTGGATTCTGTGGTACCAACCTTTTCTCATGTTGAGGTAGTCTGTGAGGGAAATCACACGAACCTTGAGGTTCTTTTCTCCTATGAATGTAGTATCAGCTTCCACGCTCCTTTTTCCGATCTGAATATCATGTCATTGAACAGAGCCATTCGGTCTGAGTCTCTGTCCCAGATTTCTAAGAATATTGAAATGGCCGTCACGTATGATGCAGAAACCGTGTGCATTCATCCCGGACATCTTTCGCCTTTGGGTATGCATTTTCCGAAGAAGGTGCAGGCCGTCCAGAAAGAATCGCTGGAGATTCTGGCCAGAACAGCAGAAGACCAGAATGTCAAACTGGGAGTTGAAAACATGCCCTTGTTCCCCATTCTGTCCTGCAGGACTCCTCAGGAGATAGAACATCTTGTAAGAGCGGTGGACTCAGAGTATCTGGGAATCACCTTTGATGTGGGTCACGCTAATACCACGCGAACGGTAGAAGAGTTCCTGGACCTGAAAGAATTCGTGGTTGCCGTACATCTCCATGACAATTTCGGAGACAGGGACAGTCACCTGGCATTGGGTGATGGGAATACGAATCTGGACTTCATGAAGGAACTGAAGGACAAGAGACTGATTATCGAAGTATATACGTATGAGGATGCCGTAAGAAGCCATCGATATCTCTGTGACAGAAATCTCTGAAAGGACGTAACATATTCAGAGCAAATACAAATCAGAGCAAATACAAATCAGAGGCACGGTTCACACAAATTTCTTGGTTTTCAGAAACGTTACAAAACAGCTCTTGCTGCAAAAGTAGAGACGGGACAAGTGCTTCTCATCACGCCACCCCTCCAGGACTATTCTGTTCTGTTCCTTTATGTCAAATTCCCGTCCACAGTTTTCACAGTTCTTGAGCTTCTTTTTCATGGTAGACCCCCCCTCCTAGGACATTCTGCTTCAGTACATGGTTCCCTGCTCTCTTGTACAGAGGGACGATGATATCCACCCACAACTTTGAGGGCCGGGAGTTTGATTCTCTTTCGGCAGAAAACATGGTGCATGAAGGTGTGAAATGCTCATTCTTTATAAGGTTTTGGCCGACCAGCACAGATATCATGAAGCCCTTTCACCCGGTATTTGAGTACGCAGGCGAGAAGAGTATTCTTTTAAAGCTGGAATATGTTCACAGCCACTTTTGAACCTTTGAAAGGCCCCGTTCTCCTAGCCTCCTGGCTGAGTTATTGCCACAAACCTTTAAAAGCGCACGAAACCACAAAGCAATATGCCTCTAAATCGTCGTACTCTCATCATTATTATTGCGTTGCTTGCGGTCATTGGCCTTGGCCTGTATGTCAGAAGCTATTACATTAGGGAGGAAGGAGACTATCTCTTGGCTTTTGATCCCTACTACCACTACAGGATGGCAGACACCATTCTTGAAGAAGGGTCTCGTCCTCAATGGGATGCCATGGCAGCGTATCCCACTGGTGCACCTGTGAGGCATCCTCCGTTGTTCCACTATTATTTGGCATTCTCATATCTCGTGGTGCGCTCGGTTTCTGATGTTTCACTCTTTCAGTGGACTGTGTACGCAAATGTCATCCCAGTAATACTTGCTATCGTCTTTGCGTACTTGGCAGGTAGAACCCTGACAAACGAGGTGGGTGGGCTGTTTACAGCATTGTTCATGGCAGTAAATGGGTCGATAGCTTCCCGCACCGTCATTGGCTACACAGATACTGATATTTGGATTGTCATGTTTTCTTTTGCTGTTACATACTTCTTCTTCAAGAGCATCAAGAGCGAAAAGACCAGAGAAAGTGTAATCTACCCTTTTCTATTGGGATTTTCTCTATTTCTGTTCTCACTTACCTGGACAGGTCACTGGCACCTCTTCATACTGGTGTGGGGCGCCTTCTGCCTGCTGTTTCTAATCGATGCTGCAAAGAGGAATTTTGACAGGAACATGATCCTGGCCGCTGTGGTCACTCTTTTTTCATTTATTGTTCCTTTTGCACTTTATAAAGAACAGTATGTAGTAGTAGGCATTCTTGGACTCCTGGCAGTAGGATGGGCACTCTCTTCCAGGGCAGGAATTTCACGCGTGGAGAAAATTGTGATTCCTCTAGTGGGTCTGGCTGAGGTTGCAGTAACTGCGATCACCCTACAGTCAGAAAAAGTGACTCAAAGAGCAATCCTGGTACTGAATACCGTCTCGGGTCAGTCTCAATCTGGAACGTCCGGAATCATGATGCCTGATGTTTCTGTTTCTATCGTGCAGAGATTCGATGTCACATTTTCCAGTGCGACTCAATTGCTCAGCGCAATTCTGCTTATTGCCCCCTTGGGTATAGTGTTTCTCCTGTGGAAACGGGATCGATTCTCCTTGTTCACTCTGGGATATCTCGGGCTGTATTTAGTTGGTACCGGTGCACTGCTCCTGATGGGCGGACGATATCTCATGCTCTTTGCTGTACCCCTCGTTCTGGCAGGTGGCATTTTCTTCGGAAGATTGCCTGAGATCCTCGGAACACGTGTCACGACCAGAGGAATGTGGGCGGCAGGATTTGTATGTGCACTAAGTGTTGTCCCCTGTTATCTGGGAGCTTCAGATGCCTGTCAGGCGCAATCAGTCATGGATGGCAATCTGTGGGAAGCACTGACCTGGATCAGAGACAACACTCCTGAAGACGCCGTGGTAATCTCGGGATGGGATTCAGGATACTGGATCGAATCAATCGCTGAGCGGAAAACAGTGATGAACGGATCACATTATGATATCTGGTGGAGGCTTGTCAAGCTAGGAAAGGTGATGGAGACAACAGATGAGGAAATTGCAGTAAAGGAGATATTCGGGTTTGACAATGCATCCGAAGTCAGAGCACTGAGAGAATTCCCTGAGACAAAGACCCGTCCTGTCACAAGAGAAATGTCCGGATTTGTAGAGGATGATGCATATCTCCTCATCAGTGAATGGACAGTTTTGACCTTCTACTGGCTGTCTTACTTTGGCAGATGGAATTATGTGACAGGAGAAGGTGAAGGACGACTGTACAGCCCGATGTGGATACAGGGCGCTCGAAAGCTCTATGTCGGCACTGACTATATTTATGGGGACCAGAGTATTGCTTTTTCTGTCATAAAAGAGGGTGAGAACTACCACAGTTACATTATTGACCAGAATGCAGGCTATGTACCAACCATGGGAACTCTGTTCCTGAAGGATGGAGTCATGAATTTCCTGAGAAGAGAGAATGGAGAATTTGGCGTGATTTTTGTGCCCCCCGAAAGCATACAGTACTTTGAAGTCCTGAAAACATGGGAAGACATGCCCAACCAAGTGTTTCTGATAAAACAGGAAGATCTGGAATGTATGCTCACCAGGATGTTCTTCTTCAATGGAGAGGGACTGCACTATTTTGAGCTGGTGAAAGACTGTGGGACAGCCAAGGTATTCAGAGTGCACAAGGTCTCTCAGGACTTTGATCAGGGAGTTTCCACAGTGGAGGATACATACACTCCCGTGTAGGTACAGCGACACGAAAGTCGTAACTGCTGAAACCCTCCAAGGTCTCTTGTCACAGAAGAGAATTAGAGAGTTGAGACTCACTCAATGACTCACAGTCGTGGTGTGCTGTTAGTCGAAATCAGAGATGTGGCTGACAGGCTGACCCAGAACAGGGGCAAACAAATGAATGAACTCTTGGAGAAGTTACGCGGCGGTGATCTGCGCTCAGATGGGAAAGCAGATGAAGTGGCAAGAAAAGTGCTGGAATCCCGGCATCTCCTGCCCACGGTTGCCCAAGGGCTGGATGACCCTGATGATGTAATGCGTGGAAGAACAACTCATGTTCTGGAGAAGATTTCTCGAATAGCCCCTGAATTGTTGAAAGGACTAACTAGAACTTTCATGCATCTTGTGGTACATGACAATGTCCCCATGGTGAGATGGCATCTGGCAATGATATTTGCGAATATTGAATTGTCTCATGAAGAAACTGATGAAGTAGTGTCCATATTGCTTCATCTCCTGCAGGACAGGAGCGTCTTTGTCAGGAGCTGGTCAATAGTCACCCTCAGCGTCCTCGGATCGAGATGTGAGAGAAGACGGGAGGAAATAATCGAGAACATACGAAACCTCAAGAATAATGAGAGCGTTGCAGTGAGGTCAAAGGCCACCAAAGCTCTGGACGTTCTGGAGTCCGGGAGTAGAATGCCTGCTGGCTGGAAGAAGATTCATGTATGATTCCTTTGACGTGTTACCTCAATACGTCAGGAGCACAGATTGTCCCCGGGGAAGATTATGAGGTGAAGGTTGCCCAGTGTTCTTTCATTTCTTGTAGCACACGATATGGGACGTTTACACAGCCCAGGCCGATATGGGGTTTGTGAAGCCCATGAAAGTCAGACCCTCCAGTCACGAACAGTCCATAACGCTCTGCTAACGATGTGAAGCGAGCGACATCTTTGTCGGTGTGCGTAGGGTAATATATCTCGATTCCCTTAAGCCCTCGTTCACATAACCGTTCTACAGTCTCTTCGGGGTCAGAAACTGTTACAGGATGAGCAAGAACTGGAATGCCCCCGGCTTCAGCAATAGACGTTATTGTCTTCTGTTCGGACAGTTTTTTCCTCTCCACGTAGGCAGAGGCTCCTCTTTTCAAGAATTTCTCGAAACTTTCATCAATGGTCTCGCAGTGTCCAGCGTCTACGAGGGCTCTAGCAATGTGGGGCCTTCCCAGATACGCATTGTGCAAGAAAGGATCTTTCTCGATGAAGACCCCCATATCCTCGAGAATCTCAATGATTGAGATATTTCTTTCCCTCCTCTTTTCCTGGAGGAAAGCTGTTGCTTCAGTGATGGATGGGCTTTCAGAATCAACAAAAAACCCCAGGATGTGCAGACTTCCTCTGTCACATTCAGCAGAGAGTTCCACTCCTGGAACGACTTCTACACCCACTGATAATCCTTCCTGGATTGCTCTTTCATTGCCAGCCGTAGTATCATGATCAGTGACAGCAATAGCTTCCAGGGACTTTTCTTTGGCATACTGGACGAGAGCTTCCGGGCTTAGAGTCCCGTCTGAGCAAGTCGTATGAGTGTGTAAATCCACCAGCATGATGGTACTTTGCTATTACCTTTTTAAGTAGTAGGTTACACTCAAAGAATATTCAATCCGTGGATGACTGTGCATTTCCTCCAATATGCAGAGGACATAATTCTACGCCCGCCTCCCTGATCCTCTGTGCAATCCTTGTTATGTCCTCGGGGTATGAGTTTACGTAGACTCCAGTCCAGTCGACATTGAAATACGCTTTCACCCCCTCCTCGCGCAATGCCCTCACTTCATGGACAACGCTCAGGACTCCAGGTGACCACATGACCTCGTTCCTCGCTGTTGCCGCTATGGCATGGAGTAGCAGTGAGGTTTTTTCCGCCAATTCCCCGATTTTCTCTATGTCGTGATTCCTGATTGCTCTCTCCATCTCAATCACACTGGTATGAGCCATTTTCAGCCGCGCTTCAACAAGAGGAGATTTCACTATCTCCAGATCATCCACAAATGGGTTCACAAACACTCGAATCATGCCCATGTCCAGCTCCTCCTCAAGTACAACGGAATGAGAGAATTCCTCCTGCAGGCCTGCTTCCCATTTGGAAACCCATCCTGTAACTGCCCCTGGTGCAGACTCAGAACCCTTTGATGCAATCCGTGACAATTCTTTGTGGCACAAATCCAGGCCACATGCTTCAGACGAAGCCACCGTCACAGCTGCAATGAAAGAAGGCTCATCAAGGACCGCACTCGTCGAGAGATTGCTTTTTCCCAAGACGGCATACTCACAATCGATCCCAGATAATCTCCTGACCTCAGAAATCACTGCATCAACTCCGCGCCCCACTCGCTGGTCCACAGTCCTCTCTTCAAAGGCGATTTCTCTTTTTTCTCTTTCTTCCCAAAATTCAACGGTGGCTACCGTCTCCAAAGGGGCTGTACACACTGAAATACTGCTCAAGAAAGGAACCTGAGCCCCAAACGTGGAGAACGGAAACGGGTTTGTCAAGTTCTGCACAGTATGCGCACGTGCTGTGGCCTTCATACTCATACTGTCATCTCGATAATTATAAAAGCTCTCTGCCACGGGGCTCATCCTTATCTTGTCCTCACAATCTATTTATGCATCAAATCGATATCACGTTCATGAACGTGGAATCGGTATCCGGCCTAGCGTTTGTTGCTATGTTCAGTGGCTACAACCTTGCCTATTTCTGGTACACAAAGAACTATCCTAAGAAGACCCAGAAGGGCCGGCAGAATATATACCGCGAGTATTGGATTGAAAACGTGCTTCGAGGGGGGAGAGGGATGGTAGCAGTGCAGCAGATCAGGAATATGACCACTATTACCACATTCCTGGCTTCATCTACTCTCATCTTTATTGGTGTTGCCGTGAGCTATGCTCGGGGATCATTCCCTGTCCCGCAGGACTACTATGACTACAAACTGTATGCCCTAATCGGGATCATCGCTCTGGCCTTCTTCAATTTCCTGTTCACTTTAAGAACAGCCAATGAAATTACTATCCTGATAGAATCATCCCCTTCAAAGATTGAGGAACTGGAAGGAATTCCGGCTGTGGAGTATCTGGCAAAGAAGACAAATCAAGCCTTTCTCCACCACACGCTGGGAATGCGGTGTCTGTATTACAGTATCCCACTATTTTTCTGGTTCTTTAGTCCCGCAGTGTTTGTGGCAGTCACCATAGCTATAACGGCGGGAATTGCTAGATTCCTGGATTTCTGATTGCAGCCAGGGTTTTGCCGTGTCCTGGTAACTCATTTCCAGATACGTACCTTTTTCTATGTGACTCCCCACTAGGACACATGTTTGAAGAAGTTGTACGCCAACTCAAGGGTCAGTACTCACACAGGCAGACGTACTTCGTCACCCCCATCTCCAGTGAAGAACCGGGAACCGTAGCTGCAGTGGATGGGGGAGCTGCAATTCTGTGGAGCAACACTGTTCAGAGTATTGGAGTGGTGACTGCAGGGTATATCATGTATGACGAACATCACCTTATTGTACGTCATAAGGTCCGGAGCAAGGCAGTCCTTCTCGCGGGGGAAGATATTGACACGCATCGGTTTGACTACGAGCTTCAACACCTCAAAGAGGTTGCCCCTTTTTGTGATTGTGTTCTGTTTGATGGAGCACTACAGGATGTCCCTCACACCTCGTTCAAGCAGGTGATAGATGCTTTGAAAGGGATCACAACTGTCATGGGCATATCAAAGAAAACACGGCTGGACACGCTTCAGAGAGGCATTCCTGACACTGAAGTTCTGGAGTCTCCAGGCACCTGGTACTACAGAATCTCTAAGAACATGTGTCGGTCCCTGAACCCTCTGGGAGACACATACATTGCCAGACTGCATGAGAGAGGACCATCCTTCAGAATTGACGTGAGAGGAGTTCCCCTGTTCGAGAGATTGGCTTACTTTTCTCGCTACCTTTTCTGCCTGGGGTATCCCTACCCCTTGATGGAAATCCACAAAGCCACAACGCTGAGAGACAAAAAGGACTACTACCAAAATGCTCTCCAGCAATCTATGATTCGACAGGGACTCGAAAAGGAGTATTTTTCAGGAATCCACTATCTTGAGAGGCAGAAAGAAGAATTCCATCACGTCTTGGACGGATTGATTTGAAACCTGTTCTGGATTCTCGCAATTGTCAGAATCTGGAGAATCGACGCATGTATTCTGTCATTTCTCTTGGAAATTCCTCTGAAATCCTGCCTAAACCCAAACATTTAAAAAGCAGGTTTACAAAATACAACATATAATTCTCAAAGGAGAAAGGAGGAAATGGATATGCAGAAGTCGACAAAGCTCGTTATGGCTGTAGCTCTTGTTCTGCTGCTGGTAGGTTCAGGAATAACCTATGAAGCCAAAGCCAGCGGACCCCGACCTGTCGGGTTACAGGTCAATAAGAACAGTGTGCTCCTCCGTTCTGCCTCTATTGATGTCAGATTTGCTGATAATCTGAGAGGGAACCAACAATTGCCCGTGGACGGTGGATACTACCTTGTTCATTTCAAAGACAAACTGGGAAAAGATGAGGCTTCACGGTTTGTCCTGGCTGTGACGCAGGGGAACATCAAGGAGAATCTTGGATACAGTACCTATCTGTGCCGATTGAGTAGTTCTCATTTGGCATCATTGAATTCAATGAAGGAAATCGACTGGATTGGCCCATGGAAACCTGAGTATAAGATCAGTCCTGAGATCCACGAAGCTGTCAGTGCAACGACGACATCAGAAGGAATGGCCTTCGACGGGGATGCAATTCCAAAGTTCAATCAGCTTCCTCAGCCTGAGAATGAATTTGTGATCACGTTTTTCAGAGGAGAAAACGCTGCGAATTACATACCACAGATCAGAGCAATGGGTGGCTATGTTCACAATTATACTGCTGAAAGGATGTATGTAACTCTGGACAAAGAGAATGTTACCCAGCTTGCCGGTCTGAACGGTGTGTACTTTGTGGAGAGACGATACTTGATGGCACCTGTGAATGACAACGACACCTGGATTGTGCAGACGTATCAACTCGGGAATAGGAAGGTGTTTAGTAACGGTGTCACCGGTTCAGGACAGGTTGTTGCAATATCTGATACAGGTATTGATGCAGACCACTTGATGTTCTGGGATTCTGTACAGGGACTACCCTCCCACACGTATAATGCAGCTCAGAGGAAGGTTCTATCTTACTACAACTGGTATCAAACCGGAGTCTATACCGTGGCTACTCCTTACAACTATTACAATCCTGGAGATGGATACTACCCAGGAGCCGCAGATCCCATGTACAACGTGTACGACTGGGATATTGAGAATCCCATTGGGACCAATTACGCCGCAGGCCATGGTACACACACATCTGGTACCATTGCAGGTGAGTGGGTGACTGGTAGCGCGTTGCCTACATGGGGTGTAACACCGACTGCAGGATATGATTTCTATGAGGGAAATGCTTTCCAGGGTAAGCTGGTATTCCAGGATCTGGGACGGTCTGATTCTCCTTATGTATATGGACCTCCAGACCTCAATGATCCGACACCTGCAGGGACGTTGAATGGTGTCCCATATCCAGGGACTGTTGGATTATTTCCCCAGGCTATGGCTGATGGCGCCTACATTCACTCAAATTCCTGGGGAGGAGGCGCGTATGGAGCATATGACGCCTATTCCAGGGACGTTGACGAGATGATGTGGGCCAACAAGAATTTCCTGGTTGTGTTCTCAAATGGGAATGATGGACCGGGTACTACAACAATTACTCCACCCGCCACTGCTAAGGACTGCCTGAGCATTGGAGCGTCTGAAACCACAAACGATGGATATGGCGGCAACTCGGAGGATGTGGCTTCATTCTCCAGTTGGGGACCCACCGGTGGCTGGGGAAGGATAAAGCCTGACGTGTGTGCCCCGGGGCAAGTTATTTTCTCAGGAGATAACAACAATGTTACAGACGGCATAGCCCCCAACGATGGATTGGTGGGCTTTCAAGGAACAAGTATGTCAGCCCCAGGAATTGCAGGATGCTGTGCATTGGTGCGGGATTACTTTGCAAGTGGATACTACACTCCCGTGGGTTCGTCAACAGGATTCCAGGGTGGAGGTGCGTTTACTCCTTCAGCAGCTATGATGAAGGCTGTCATCATCAACAGTGCTCAGCCCATGACCGGATACAACATAGGGGGAACTATCCCCGGTGATGGTCAGGGATGGGGCCGTGTGCTGCTGGATAATGCACTGTACTTCTCAGGAGATACCCAGTCACTGCTGGTGGATGACAACACTGCTGGATTGGATGGCGCTGCTATTGTACGGCCATTCTTCAAGGCCTACACCGCTGTGGTTGGACCTGGAGGATATCTGGACGTTACTGCGGTCTACACCGATCCCCCGGGAACAGCAGGTTCCGCCTTCCAGATGGTCAACTACATGTACGTTGAGGTAGATCACCCCAATGGAATTACGTACTATTTGAGCGGCAGTGGCAACTTCTCCGGAGGCTGGTCAGTGCCCAATACTGCCTTCATTTATCCTGACACCGTACAGAAGGTTCGCATCAATAATCCAGACCCAGGGTTATACACCATTTATGTGGTGGCCTTCCAGACAGATCAGGTGACTCCTGGCTGGAATGTGCAGCCGTATGCTCTATCAGTCTCGGGAAACATTGTTCAATCACAGGGGACAGTGCAGTTCGATCAGGACTACTATGGAACTACCGATACACTGGGAATCACACTTGCCGATGCAGATCTGGCGGGAACAGGTACAGCTACTGTCACCGTGTCCAGTGCTGCCACGGGAGATAGTGAATCTGTCACTGTGACTGAAACTGGCGGCGCCACTGGCATTTTCCAGGGCACGCTCGGGTGCCTCCCAGGTGCGGCAAATCCAGGAAACGGTCAACTTGAAGTATCAGATCCTGACACTCTCACTGTAACCTACAATGATGCCAATCCTGCAGGAGTGAGGACAGATACTGCCCAAATTGATGGAGTGCCTCCTGTAATCAGCAATGTCTTGGCTAATACCTGTAATGGATCGAGTGTTGAGATCACGTGGGACACAGATGAAAACGGCACTACTGTCGTCAACTGGGGTGCGACCACAGCCTATGGAAATACAATCTCAGACCCGAACTTGGTGCTTAACCATTATGTGGAATTCGACGGACTGCAAATGGGAACTACCTACTACTATGAGGTGTGTTCCACAGATCAGGCAGGAAACACTGGATGCTCAGGACCGCATTCCTTTACTACACCCATGATATACACTCCGCCCCAGTACCACGTAGGCTACGTGGCTGAGACTGATTATGGTGTGGTTCTGGATGATGACGACATGTGGACAGGGCACAACACCAGCTATGCTGGGATAAGAAACGGAGTTTTCCAATTCAAGTTGAGCAATCTTCCCCCAAAATCGTACATCCAGAGTGTACAAGTGGTGATCTTCAAGCAGGCAGATCAACTGGATGCTGGTCAGGTCGATACCTGGAGCTGTAACCTCATTGATTTCAGTGGAGACCTCTATCTCGCTGGTACCGTAGATAACATTATGAATGCCCCCATACTCGTGACATTGACTCCCACCTGGACTACTACTGAACTCGTCGAAGATGGTCCCGATACAGCATACACTTTGACCATCAGTGACCCCTTCCAACTCAGGCTCTTCAACAAGTCCGGCTGTGCCAACAGCACGTTGACCTTCAGGCTGGATGGTGCAACCACAGGAGATAGCATCATGAGTTGGGATACTGGTTTCCGACAAGACCTGGGCAGCCTCGGCGTGTGTTACAAGCCACAACTGATCATCACCTACGATGATTCAGGCACCTGCGAAGACCAATTTGCCACTCCTCGGAACCCTTCACCTTCACTGTGCCCCTTGGCCAAGTACAACATCGAGCAAACACTGAATCTCAAAGAGGAAGCAGAATCTCTCCTGGCTGAAGCTCAGGGACAGGGATTGGATACCTCTGCCGTAGAAGACCTGATGAAAGAAGCACAGAAATTCCTGGAAATCGCTCAGCAATTCTGTGGAGAGGGTTCTAACTGTGTCGCCGGGAACTGGAACGTCCTCAAGGCCATGCAATTCTATAAGGAAGCCATTGACGAGCTCAACGAAATGTTGGGAAAATAGAATCATTTTCTTTTCTCTTTCTTTCTTGTTCCTCTTTTTTCTTCTGTTCAATCAACGACAACGTGCTCGTGTATCACCGTCTATTTCATGACATTCTCTGCCCTCTTTTTCGTATCTGCGTTGTTCGTCCCGGTGTGTAATAAGTAGGGACATGGGTAACAAAAGTAAGTAGAGACATGGGTAACACTTTGGCAGAAGGTGATCCCATTGGACGTGGTAACAGAACGATGGAAATTACTCCAACTGCCAGAGGAAGAACACCTCACAGTGACAGAAGC
>JACVGT010000039.1 GCA_018992685.1 Theionarchaea archaeon | reverse complement strand
GATGGAGAAAATGCAGGAGGAAGCCACATTGAAAAGGAAGTACGTTTGGGTGATCCTGATGATATCCCTCCCGTACACAGGAAGTTTTTCCTCTGCACATATGGAGTCAGATAACTACGGAAGGATTGCCTTTGTCTCCGATAGAGACAGCAAATCCCAGATATTTGTCCTAGATATGGCCAAGGATAATATTGTGAATATGACCAAGGATTTCTTCAATAATTCGAATCCCTGTTGGTCACCAGATGGAGAGAGAATCGCTTTCGTATCAGATCGAGATGAAAATGAGGAGATTTATGTCATGAGTACAGATGGTGGCAACGTCCAGAGACTCACCAGTGATCCTGCTGATGACTGGGATCCTTGCTGGTCCCCTGACGGATCAAGAATTGCTTTCGTGAGAGGAAAATATGAGAAAGCCAACGTTTATATAATGTTTGCAGATGGGACAGGTCAGGTGAATCTCACAGATGAATATGGTGGGGGGGTTGATCCTTGCTGGTCCCCCGATGGTAAGAGAATTGCTTTTGTGTCGGGAACAGGTGGATTTGGAACCATTAATGTCATGAATCTCGATGAGAGCGAAATGCACAGTCTCGACACTGAAAATTTCCTTTGCTCCGATCCCTCCTGGTCACCAGATGGGAATGAAATCCTGTTCGAAGCTCGGGAAGGCCAGGATGTCATGGTTTTTGCCATGGATTTCCATGGAGGCAGTGTGAGAGCTCTGAGCCCCGGTCTGGATCTCAGCCTTGATCCAACGTGGTCTCCTGACGGGGAAAGAATACTTTTCTCTTCGAAAGAGGACAACTTTGACATTTATGTTATGAATGCAGACGGACGTAACCGAAAGAGAATAACGTTCAGTCCCACTGATGAGAGAGAACCCTCATGGTCTCCTGATGGGGAAAGGATTGCATTTTCTGCAAGCATGGATGTAGGGGCCCAGGTATACATGATGGATCCTGATGGAAGCAATCAAGTCAGACTGAGTACACATTCCTGCAGGCATCTCTGTCCTTCATGGTCTCCTGATGAGGAAAAGATAGCCTTCACGCTCTTGTGTGGAGAATACCTCCAGGTCTATACCATGAGAACTGATGGAAGCCAATACAAGAACATATCCGTTGTTGAAGTTGATAATTCTTGTCCTTCATGGTCTCCTGATGGGGAAAGGATTGCATTTTCTCTGGGCAGTAGTATTGTCATTACAGATTCTGATGGGAGCAATCCACTCTTCGTAGAGGTTCACGGGGTGTTCCCCGTGTGGTCACCTGATGGCAAGAAAATTGTTTACAGTCTGTATACAGGAGGCATCTTCACCGTGGATTGCAGTGGAGAGAATGTAAGCCAGATCACTTCATACGGTCATAATCCTTCATGCTCTCCGGACGGTAAAAAGATTGCATTCTCCTCAGGTGGATGTGGGAATCGAGAAATCTATGTCATAGATATTGGCAGTCATGATGTCCAAAAGTTAACCGATAATCCTGCTGATGATCATGATCCAACCTGGTCACCGGATGGGACAAAGATTGCCTTTACATCGGATAGGGATGGCAATGAGGAGATCTATGTCATGAATGCTGATGGTACCGATCAGATGAATATAACCAATAATCCGGCTGATGACCAAGATCCCGACTGGTGCTGCCGGACTTTTCCGCAGACAGAATCGATTCAACCCGGAAACGGTACTCAGACTGTACCTTCTCCTGAGAAACCATTGTCACAGTGGGTTTTGATTGTTTTCTTTGTCTCACTAGTGATAATTGTAGCTGTCTTCATGGGAAGGAAAATCATCGTGAGAAAAGAATGAGACACTCTTGAAAATAAAGGAAGTCCCATCTTGGACTGCTACACTATTATTGTCACCGAATTCAAACAAAATATTTCTGAAAAAGAGGAGATTACTTTCTTCTTTCAAGATATGCAGCTACACTTCCAGCCAATAGAAGAATCAAGAACAGTGATGCCGTATTTGTGGTACCCATTTTCTTCACAGAAATCTGATGAATTCCTACGATTGGTTCAGCTTGATCTCCGTCGCCATTGAAATCTCTACCTACCCAGTGCTCGAAAAAATAAAAAGCAATTGTATCATCATAGATATCAGGCTCAGTACCCAATTTCTGAGTGTTGACCACACGGCCACTCTCTAGATCATAGTATCTGATAACGCTACCCAAGATCTTGCCATCGCCATTTAGATCTTGGGCTACATCCCCTTCAGGAGTCGCAAAGACTATTCGATCGCCGTGGAGGGCAGGAGATCTCCCGACTGCACCTGTATTTGTGAGGATCTGATCATTCAGATCGTAGTATCGAACCACCCAATCATTGAGATCATTATCGCCGTTCAGATCTTCGCCAGCTGAGGATTCTGGGGTCTCAAAAGCAATCACAGTTTCATAGAGAACAGGATCTCTCCCAGTTAATCCAGTGTTTACAGCAGTTCCAGTGTGCACATCGTAGGCCCAGATTGTTGGTTCCGGGTTGAAAGCATGGAAGACGATTAGGTTATCGTATACAGTGGGGTTGCTTCCGGAAATATCTGTATCTACCAGTGTCTGAGTTTCCAGATTGAAATAGTGAATCGTATTCTTTGAAACGAAAGTAATGATACCCTCATGGATCGAAGGATGTGAGCCAGTGGTCCCAGTCTCAATGAAAGTGTTTGTTCTGGTGTCATAGTACTGAATGTGCGAGCCCTCGCCTACGAAAGCAATAATATTTTCATGGATGTCGATGGAATGATGGGCACCAGAGGCAACAAGCCCTGTGTTAACAATCTCACCAGTAAAGAGATTCTTGTAGCGCAAGATAGTATCATTTGTGTCACCGTCGCTATTCAAATCTGAACCTAGGAAACGCTCTGGTGTAGGGAAAGCTACGATATTCTGATAGACGGGGGGATCACATCCAATTGTAGGGGTAAAATCCAGGTATTTACCGGCTAAAATTTCCAAAATAACAGCTGTGTTATAATCGATAGTACCATTATCATATATTTCTTCCCTGAAATTGTCTATTTCTTCCCTAGCTTCTTCCATCTTTCCTTGTTCAATAGAATCATGCATCACATTGAAATCTCTTTTCAACAACCGTTTGAGTTCCTCTTCAAGAGCCAACTGATCTATTTTACTCTGGACGAGTTTTCTGTATGCCTCTATGTTTGGGCAGCCGTTTGTCCTGCATTTAAGGTCCTCAAAATTCTCTATCTTTATCGTGAAATTGACTCTAGCTCCAGGGTCTCCGACCTTCCAATCCAGGTCATTACAACATGACAGTGTTGTCTGCTCAGTGTGTCTTGTGGTCTCTGTCACCACTTTGTTTATCACCACTGAACTACTGTAGTTGTCTGAGGAACCTTTGATCTCTCTAAAGACTGAACCCAGTCCCGTGGCAAGCCCTCCCCAGATTCTGGCTTCCTTTGGCAGAAACTCGAGTTCCAATGCATCCTTGATCATTTGGCAGATTCCATCAGGACTATACCAATCGTCATCCCATATATGAATCTCGTAGTTGAAGGGTTCGGGAGGGTCACACTCAACATGCAGGTAAACAATCTGTCCTACAACGATGTGACTGTCATCCTGATCCTTGAAGTTGCCCTTTTTTAGCTCTTCGTAGTCTTTCTTGTAATAACCTTCGTACAAGTCATCAGGGAATGCAATCATGCATTCTTGGGATGAATGTCCAGCTTGAGCGAATTTAGAATAGAACCTAATATCGTCACCATCATCAGGATCGTCATCATAGTCAACTTCATCTGATGATATTAGGTCAATCGTGTCAAGTACTACTTCAACAATGATGAGGTGGGTCCCTTCATCCAAGTGCTGTTCTGAAATCTTTGGTACAAACAGAATGAATACCAGCAACGCTATTATAATAGATCTAGCCAAAAGATTCATTCTATTCACCGGACATCGCCTCCCTTTCAATTCGGTCAATTCTTATTTTCTGTTGAGGAGACCTCTCTTTCTTCATTTACCCACCTCCATTTTCTTAATAATTGAATTGTCAAGACTTCAAATAGCCACTTTTTTCTATAAACTATCATCTCTCATTCTTGGGCAGAAATACTTAAAGGTTTCTTATTGAGATATTTATAACCATGTAAAAAGTGAAAATAAAAACGGTGTTTCTTTCTACGGATAAATAAGGTACTTGTATCGACAATCTCATTTTTCACCTATCAGTTCATTCTAACACCTTCGACAGATAGCTCGTTCATCATAGCTACTCAAAGGTTCCTGGGCATAGAAGGTCGCACCACAGTCACCACATATCCACTTACTCAGCCTCGATACATCAACATCGCCAAGACTTGTGTTGTGATTTTCACGAAAAGTCGTGGTTCTTTATAAAGGAAGTGCAGAACCGGAGATCCACGACGAGGGGTGCTGAACGGACGATAGTTTTATATAGTATCAGGGAAATAGAGGAAAAAAGGCACCCTGTTGAAATCAGACTATGATAGGATTGAAATGATTGACTCAGGATTACCGCCGGGACACTCAAATATGTTGAAATCAGACTATGATAGGATTGAAATTAACTTTAAATACACCTGTATGTAAATAGAGTTATGTTGAAATCAGACTATGATAGGATTGAAATCGTCAGTTGGGGTGACTTCAGATTCTACTGTCATAGGTTGAAATCAGACTATGATAGGATTGAAATTTTCTCGCTTTAGACATGTTCGCTCAGGGTCGTCAAGTTGAAATCAGACTATGATAGGATTGAAATATTGTGTCTCTCAGTTCTGAGAAAGCATTTCCTATCGTTGAAATCAGACTATGATAGGATTGAAATCGGATCACTGGGGGCTTACCAACAGCCTGGTGGATCGTTGAAATCAGACTATGATAGGATTGAAATGGCAGGAAAGGGAACTGAATAAGTAACCTTTCTACTGTTGAAATCAGACTATGATAGGATTGAAATGGTAGAAAGAGAGGGAGAGTGATCTTGTGGAAATAGTTGAAATCAGACTATGATAGGATTGAAATCCTTATTTAACTCTTTTTTCCAAACTCGCATTAGTTGTTGAAATCAGACTATGATAGGATTGAAATGTATGTCAATGTGATCCACTGCTTCAATGCTTATTGTTGAAATCAGACTATGATAGGATTGAAATTATGTTGACATAACTGCTTCACCGGGATCTTTCTTCTGTTGAAATCAGACTATGATAGGATTGAAATCAGTTTTTTTTGCTTATAAATGTCCTGATCCCAAGTAGTTGAAATCAGACTATGATAGGATTGAAATTTCAGGAACATTGGCAGGAATCCTTTTGAAGATTTAGTTGAAATCAGACTATGATAGGATTGAAATAAAGTTTTGCTTGGATACATGGTAAGGGCTGTTTCAGTTGAAATCAGACTATGATAGGATTGAAATGAATGGGTCAAACCCTGGGTTCTCTGGAATAGGAATGTTGAAATCAGACTATGATAGGATTGAAATTATAGTTAAATGCAGGGTGCATTGAGATGGTAACAGTTGAAATCAGACTATGATAGGATTGAAATAGGTCATGATAAACCACAATTAACTGTCCTGTTGAGTTGAAATCAGACTATGATAGGATTGAAATACCTCAGTTTCACTCACAAAGTTCTCAAAATAGTCGTTGAAATCAGACTATGATAGGATTGAAATAGTTTGAAGACGGTTTCGAGCTAAATGCTATTTTTTGTTGAAATCAGACTATGATAGGATTGAAATTCTTTTGTGGATCGTAGCTTTTGATTGATCTTTAAAGTTGAAATCAGACTATGATAGGATTGAAATGAGCTTTGTGTACCAGGCCACTATGCCGAAGGCAATGAAAGTTGAAATCAGACTATGATAGGATTGAAATCCCGTCTCTATCTTGCTCTAGTTTCTCTATTCTCTTGTTGAAATCAGACTATGTTGGACAATGACCACACGATCACACATTGGACTTGTCCTTTTCATACTTAGGGAAAAGTTTAAATAGTTCTTATCCTCATTTCCTTGCAAGTTGATGGAATGCGAGCAAAAGTTTCTCTGAAAGGAAGAGGGCTCATCCCTTTCAACTACAACCTGGCACTGGCAGGAGCAGTCTATGGGCCTATCAAAAGAGTGAATTCAGATTTAGCTTCGAGGATTCACTCGAGCACAGAGTTCAAGTATTTCACGTTTTCTCTGATTCAAATACCCGAAAGGAGGATTTCTCCTGAAGGCATATATGTGGAGAATGAATGTTATTTCTTGATGTCCTCTCCGAGGGCAGAGATTGTCCATTGTTTTGTGGAAGGTATTCTGGAAAGTCCCACAGTGAGGGTTGGCACAGTCACGTTTGATGTAGAGAGTGTAGAGATTCTGAAAAATCCGGAATTCAATGGGAGAAGCGTTTTCTCCACAGTGTCCCCCATCATTGTGAGGAGTGTAAGAGAGGAGAATGGGAGACTAAAGATTGTGGATTTATATCCTACTGAGCCCAAGTTCTATGAGAACTTGAGGAAGAATTTGGTGAAGAAATTCAAAAGGTTGTACAAAGAGGAAAAAGATGATATTTCCTTTTCAAAGCCATTCTCCACGAAAATGATGAGGATACAGATCAAAGACACCTTCCATAGGGCAAGTCTCATGGTTTTTGAGGCGTGGGGTGACAGTGGACTTTTGAGGTTGGGGTATGAGACTGGGTTTGGTGAAAAGAATAGTATGGGATTTGGTATGGTGAAGCTAGCTGGAAGGAACAGTAGGAGAATGATGTGATCAACATGAAAGTGACTTTGCCGATTCAGCATGATACATGGATGCTCAACGGAACGGAAACTCTCTACAGGTTACTGACGGACATCGAGGGATGCCAAGCCGTAATCCATGACGACATGGTTGAAATCGACATCCACGACAAAGAAGTATTCCTCAGAAACCTTGCCCACCGAATAGAGTCAAAGCGAGATCTTGTCATTTTCTGCAAGAAATTTGATGAGAAAGGACAAGAAAGATATGTAAGAAAAGACTTTGTTCTTATCCAATATGGAAAAGCTGGAGACAGGAATGTCCTGAGGGAGAAAATATACCTTGAGACCAGCCAGAGACTGGGTCAGATCTTTTCAGACCTGGAACCTGGCAAGAGGACGTGCGTTCTTTGCGGTAGAACCTACAAGAAGAAAGTTGATAATTTGAAGCAGGCTGTACACCCCTTTGCCACAAAGATCAGAAGTCTCAGTGGGGTAAGAACAATGAAGGAGAATTTCGATAATATTTGTCCATTGTGCTATCTTGTGGGTACAGTCCAGTGGCTTGATGAAGGTATGGTTTATAGATGTTTCGTGGGTCCTCGAAAGCGGACCCATTCAGTAATACTCTTGCCTTTCGAAATGGATTTGAAGAAAACAAATGAGGCAAAGAGAAGATACCTTCAGGTTCTAAATGGCCAGAATCAGCAAGTGTCGAATATAATGAGAATTGGCAAGGATGAGAAACTCATGCCCACGGAGGGAGAAAATACAACTTTCCTAAAATTCTTTGAAGAATTTATTGATCGCATAATGGAAGATTTCAAGGAAGAAGAGCTCGAATTTGACGTGTTCTTTGAAACGGTGGAACGAACCTTCTGCAAGCAATGGAGCATGCTGGTTATTCCTTCAGGGACAGTGAAGAACGTGAAATACAGACCGCTTGTTCTAGAAGATGAAACAGTGACCCTTCTTGCAGAACTAGGAAGAGAAGGCACAAAGATGTATGATCACATTCTCGAGAGGATCAGTGTCATGAGAAAAGAAAAGGTCACTGCTTTTGATGAAACCAATGCTCTCAGAGAAGATGCCGCTAAATTTGCTATCGAAAATAACTTTAGAAGGTTTTCGAGGATATTTCTGCCGAAAAAGAACAAGGTCGTATTTTTTGGCAATATACGTCATCTAGACAGACTGATTTGTTTATGGAGGTTGAGAAAAATGGGACTTGAGCAAGAATTGGAAGCTCTTAAGGGAGCTGGTGAATCTCTTGCAAAACTGGTGGGAGATCACCTGAGCATTCTGTATTCAATGGACAAAGCAAAGACAAGAGCAGACTTTCTCAGAGCCTTTGAGCAAGCCTCAAAACGGGTCATAGGACCTGATGCAAGGGAGAAGAGAGTTTACCCCATACCCCTGGAAAAGGTGGCTGATCTGATCATTGAATCAGATGAGAACCAATGGAAAGAGATACGAGATGCTCTCATAATCTACACGAGCATCAGCCTCTCAAAGCTAAGATATTTTGAAGAGAAAGAAAAGAAGAAAGGTGATGCCAAGTGAAGGGAATCAGCATAGTGTGGCTCTCTGAGACAGATTTGACAAACCTCAATTCTGGCGAAGGGGAAAGCAACTACATTGATGTAAAGAAGTTTAAGAGCGAAGGCATGGAGTTTCCCTACGTTTCGGGACAGGCCATGAGATACTATATGAAGGAGGCGATTCGAAGGAACCTCAGTGAGAAAGAACACATGTGTGTACCGGATGACAGAGGAGAAACTTGTGGGAAAATTGCCGAGTGTTTGAACTGCGACCTTTTTGGGTTCATGAGACCATATGGTGGAGAAGAAAGAGGAGGTGGAGGTGCCAGGATAAGAACTTCACCCGTCAAAGTCTCTCCTGCAATTGGATTGCTTCCTTTTGAGGACAACAGCGTCATTGACTTTCTGACGCGAAGACACAAGGGAGAAAAACTCGAGGGAGACATTGTGAACATTGAAATCGGCACTAATATCTACAAGTGTGGATTGTCAGTAGATGTGAGGCGAGTTGGAGGAGACGAGGGAGTCGATCAGAAAACAGGTACAATGAGAATCAAGTACGACATTGACGCAGACAAGAGAAAGGAGAGAATTATCAAAATACTAGAATCACTGAGATTATTGACAGATTATTCTAAACAGGCCAGGCTCTTGACCGACTTTACGCCGGATCTCATTTGCATCTCGTTCCAGACAGTTTACTCTCATAGGCTGCAGAAGTTGTTCAGATTCACTGAGGACAATGGGAAAAGGAAGACCTTGGACATCAGTAGATTCAAAGAGATACTCAGGGATGTGAAAGAGTATAGTGACAGCATTCTGCTTGGCCAGATTTCTGGGTTGTTGGAGAACAAGGAGCAGTTGACAGACGCATACAGGGATGTCATGGGCCCTTCTGCTGTGATCACAGAGCCAAAAGATGTCATAGGGGAAGCCACAGAATATGTCAGACAGCAGAACCTTCAGTGATCCTATGAAGGGACTCAGGTTCGATATGGAGGGCATGTATTTCTGCTGTTTCAGGCAGCCTACCTCCACCAGTGTCATGCTCACTTATCCTGTTCCTCCTTTTACTACCATCAGAGGACTTCTTGAGTGTGCAATGGGGCTCTCCAGGGATTCCTATTTTCTCCAGGACAAGGTCATGATTGGGATCGAACCCGTGGGAAGAGTGGAGAGAGTCACTGAGATGTGTAAAATACTCAAGCTCGTGACCAGACAGACAGAACGCACATTTGTGGAGAGATTTCCTTCTGCTCCCATGTTCAAAACATTTCTGGTCAACCCAAAGTACCGCATATATCTTGTGGGAGAGAATGAACTCATGGAAGAGATTGCTCGGAAGTTGAAAGATCCTGAGAGGGTCTGCTATCTGGGTCAGTCAGACGACATGGTGGACATAAGTCACATTGAGGTTACAGACGTGCATCAGGAAAAGAGTGCTCTTGTCTCGAGTGTAGTCGAAGGTGTTCATGAGGACTGTGAAGTCGTGAAGGTACCCTATCGATTTGTGAATGATGGTGAAGATGTGGAAATGAGAGTTATCTCTGTGCCGAGGAAGCTACCTGCAGAGCTAGAAGAACCCGTGGAATGCTGGCGATTTGATACTGATAGCATTTCTCTAATATAGCTCATTGGCTGAGTACTCCTGAGATCTCTTTGACTATTCTAGCTGTCTCCTGCAGTACAAAGATTGAAAGATCAGTCCAATCCACCGCATTATCAGGGTATTCTTTCTGGAAGATTTTTAGGAATTGTGGGAAGTACTTGTCTGTTTCATGAACTGGAATCGTGTGTCTGAGGCTGTGAATGACGGAGAGTTTGTTGAGTTCTTCAGTAACATGATGTTTCTTGTCAGCTTTCTGGAATGCTTTTCTCAAGGCATCAATGCTCCCTCTCACTTCATCTCCGAGAAGTCCTGCGGTTTCCTCCTTATTGAAACTATCTATCATCCCAGACAGTCTCATGGTCAGATCCTTGAAATCACTTCTTTTCAGACAAAAGGGATTGATCTCTGCAATCAATTCGCATTTTGAGAAAAAGTCAAAATTTGTACCAAAGAATATCCTGAATGTCGCATTAAATTTTCTCTTTGCCTCGCACAAGTCATTGATAAGACTGCTCCGAAATTCGGTGTTCTTGCTCAGCATCTTTTCGATTATTTTCTCCAGTTCAGTAGCATCATAGTAGGAATTTGAACTCAGAGTCTCCAGAGTTCCTAAGGGAGAAAACAGCAGCAACTCGTCATAATCACCTCCTTCAACAGGCTTCATAATTAAGATCCGTCCCCTTCCCTTGTCATGGTAGAAATGAGTCTCCCTGAACACTTCGTACTCTTCATGAATTTCTGCCACAAACTTGTATTCATCTTTAATCATACATCCCTGAACGGAGAAATATTTCTCGAGAATGACAAGGTCCTCCGGATTTTCTAAAGTGTAACGCTTGTAGCCCATCAAAAGGTTCTTATGGGCAGAGACTATTTAAATCTTATGCAGGGAGTGGCGAAAAGTTGTGAGACGGAATTCCAAGGAGAAAAGAAGACTTACTTCCAGACTCTCGAAGGACATACTACCGATTGCCTGCGAATTCTGAAGTGTTATTTTGAAAAGAACTATCAATCAGTCCTCTCTTTCTCAAAGCGGTGTGGCACAGAACCCGCAACTCTCATGAAGAATCTTTTTGTGACCATATATCTTCACGACGTAGGAAAGCTTACCAGGCAATTCCAGGACAGAATCAGGCAAAATAAGAGATCTCAGAGGTACCCTCACGCTTTTTTTGGGTTTCCCTTAGCACTTGAAGTCTTCAAGGTCAGAATTCCTTCAGTATATCCGATAGAGGGATTTCCTGTTGTTGAGCCCCTTACAGTACTCTCCCACCATTCACAGCTACATGATGCCTTGTATCAGAATGCTGAAATACGAAGAGTTGATCCACTTCAAGAAGAGATGGTGGACCACTTGAATCACTTCCCAAAAGCATATGATGTGCTCGGATTCAAGCCATTTTTTGAGTTTGCATGGGACCTGAATGCACCCGTGCGGTCCATAGAAGTCTTGAAATCAGAGAATGCACGTCGAAAGATCAACAGTTATCTCTTCCCTTTAAGCAGGAGATCCTCAGTAAAAGGTAAAGTGCAAACAATAGAAGAATTGAGTGAAATGACACGGATGAAATCGCTTTTCACGTTTTTTCTTTCCGTTACCAAACTCTGCGACTTCTATTCTAGTGCACATTTTTCTGACTTTTGTGCCGGACTGCCGAGTCAGAAAGTGCTCGGTCCTCTCTTAGAGAGTCCTGATGATTATGTTTTGACTCTTCCCACCCTTTCTGCAGCAGATATCTTGGGGAATAATGTACCATACGGTTTCCAATCCAGAATACGTGGAGAAGCATCTCCCTATTCCTTCTTGTTTGCTCCATGCGGCAGAGGAAAAACTGAAGCTGCCCTTATTTGGGCATTGGACATCTGCAGGAGGTTCAACAAGAACAAGATCGTTTTCGCCATGCCCACCCAAACCACCAGTAATGCTATCTTGGACCGGTTTGTGAAGACCCTCAACAAGGCAGGATTTCATGGAAAAGAGCTCGTGGGACTCTACCATGGCAAGTCTTCTATCAAGTTGAAAGAAGAACTTCGAAGAGAAAAGGGCAATGAATCTGAACTGGATGAGGAAGAAGTGGAAGAAGTGAAGAGTGAAGAATTCAAAGGTAAGGTTTTCTATAAGCCTGTGACAGTTACCACAATAGATCATCTCATCCTTTCCTTTGTTCATGGATTTCCACAGGCTGATTTTGCCTGCGGAAATCTGCAGAATGCTGTTATGGTCTTTGATGAAATCCATTACTATGAGGCACAGACGCTGAGACACCTCGTCGATCTTTTCACCATCCTTCGGAAAATGAGAATTCCCCATCTCTTGATGAGTGGAACTCTGCCAGCATTCATGACAACAAGGTTGGCAAGAGACTCAATAGAAGAAGGGATAACATACAAGGAGGTGCAGGATGATGAAGGACTGTCATTTACACCGTTCAAGATGAAGTTCTTGGACTATCATCTTGTAGAGAAAGGAACAGTTGCCCAGGAGGTCGTAGAGGAAGTAAGAAGTAACTATCTGCAAAATCTCAACCAATTCATCATTCTAAACACAGTAAGGAGAGCTCAGCAGTTCTATGACGCGATCAAAAGTGAGATTGACAAAGGCTCTCTATGTCTCATTCATTCACAATTCACCTACTCAGACAGAACAAAGAAAGAGAAAGAACTCATAGAAGGATTAAAGAAAGGGAAAAGACCTGTGGTTGTTGTCTCAACACAGGTTATAGAAATTTCTCTTGATATTTCCTGTGACGTCATGTATACTGAGGTGGCTCCATCAGATGCTCTGGGTCAGAGGGCAGGAAGGTTAAACAGAAATGGCACACACTGGAAGACGGATGGCCATGAATTTCTAATGAAAGTGTATCCACCAGAGCACGTCCTCCCCTATGAGGAGAGCATAGTCGAGAGAACCAGGGACAGTCTCCATGAGGGTGTTCATTCCTATGGCTCCCTGAAGGACGTGTGTGACAGTGTTTATGGAGATGACTATCTTGAGGAATTCGAAAAAAGAGGGAAATTCGAGGGCGCTTATGGCTTCTTGGAATTTGAAGGAAAGCCGAGCCTCTTTAAGAAGTGTTTTCTCTTCGGCCTGAAGCCTGGTGATATTACATTTTCTGAAGAGGTAGGAAATCACTTTGTAATCAGAACAGGAGCTTATAGGAAGTTTGATGTTGTCCCGGAAGTACGCTACGAGGATAATGAAGGGAAACTCAGAACTGAAAATCAAGTCAAGATTCCCTATTGGTGGATACAGTTGGACATGAAGATGCATGGTGATGAACTTCAATGGTTTGAACCTGTGGAACGACAATTTAAGTGGAAGACAAGAATCTACTGGATCTGCAAGCTTCCCTATCATGAGGAATATGGATTTGACAGCTCGATTCTGGAGGAAGAAAATGAGAGAATCGGGTTATTGGAAAATGTTCTTTGAGTTTTGCTCTCCCCACTCTGATTTTAAGTATTTGTCTCTCCAAAGGAAATGTATTTATATCATTGCTACAAAGAGGAACTAATGCTTACCAAGGAATCTACAATAACGGGGGTGCAGGTGAACTACTACTTCATTTGTAAGAGCAAGTTGTGGTTATTCTCTCACTACTCTGCAATGGAACATACCAGTGATGCAGTGTTCATGGGGAAGCTGCTGCATCAGACCAGTTACAAGAGGGAAAAGGAAATGAGAATTGGACCAATAAATGTTGATTTCATAGAAGAGGGGAAAGGGGTAGTTCTCCACGAAGTAAAACGTTCCAGAAAAATGGAAAAATCACACATCTACCAATTGCTGTACTACCTGTACTACCTGAAACAGAAAGGGATAGTAGCCACAGGGGTAATAAACTATCCCCTTCTTCGAAAGAGAGAGAAAATCGTTTTGGAAAGCTCTCAGGAAGAAGAGATTGAAGGTATTCTCAAAGATATTGTACAGGTTGTCTCTGCAGGAACTCCCCCGTCCCCTGAGAAAAAACCTTACTGCAAGAAATGCAGTTACTATGAATTGTGCTGGGTGATGTGATGAAAGTAAATTTTTACTTGGTAAAGGATGGGAAATTGATGAGGAAAGAGAACACGGTATACTTTGTGAGCAGGGAAAGGAAATTCCTGCTTCCCATACACAAAATTCACACGATTTTTGTATATGGAAGAGTTTCTGTGACTTCTGGTGTCTTGTCGTACCTGGCAAAGAATGGGGTGTGCATCCACTTTTTCAACCACTATGGGTTCTTTGAGGGGTCGTTCTATCCACGAGAATCTCTGGTTTCAGGAGACATCGTGGTAAGGCAGGCAGCCCACTATCTCGACAGTGAGAAAAGACTAGACCTGGCAAAGGAACTACTCTCGGGAGGGTTTGACAACATTGTAAGGAATCTGAGGTACTACGATCTGGAAGACACAGTTGGGCAGGTTGAAGACTGGTCAGAAAAAGTGCCTGATGCCGGGAGTATTCCCCAGTTGATGAGTATTGAAGGGAATATCAGGGGACTGTACTACCAGTGTTTTGACAGGATATTGCCTGAGAATTTCCGGTTTGAGAAGAGGACACGACAACCTCCAGAGAATATGGTGAACTGTCTTATCAGTTTTAGCAACGCACTGGTGTACTCTGCAACGTTGTCAGAGATCTATAATACTCAATTGCACCCCAGTGTGAGCTTCCTGCACGAACCCTTTGAAAGACGGTTCTCGCTAAGCCTGGACTTGAGTGAAGTCTTCAAGCCTTTTCTCGGGGACAGAGTGATTTTCAAGGTCTTGAACAAGGGCATTATTACAGAGGACCATTTCCGCAAAGACGTGAACAACTGTTTACTGAATGAGGAAGGGAAGAAAGTGTTCTTGAGTCATTTTGACCAGAGACTGAAAACTACCGTGAAGCACAGGAGTCTGGGGCGGAACGTTTCTTATCAGAGGCTGATTCGACTGGAGTGTTATAAGTTGATAAAGCATTTTCTGGGCGTGCAGACGTACAAGGCATTCAGGATGTGGTGGTAGTGTATGTCATTGTCGTGTATGATGTGAGTGTGGAGAGAGTAGACAAGGTGCGTATCTTTCTAAAACAGTACTTGAATTGGATGCAGAATTCAGTACTGGAGGGTGAAGTGACAAAGGCACGGTTGAAAGAGATCGAACTCGGAGTTGAAGAGATTATTGAGAAGAAAGAAGATTCGGTTATTATCTACACGGTGAGAGATGAGGCGCTGGTAAATCGGAGGTTCATTGGAGAACCCAAGGTTGAGCCTACTAATATTTTGTGATTTTCACGAAAAGTCGTGGTTCTTTATAAAGGAAGTGCAGAACCGGAGATCCACGACGAGGGGTGCTGAACGGACGATAGTTTTATATAGTATCAGGGAAATAGAGGGAAAAAGGCACCCTGTTGAAATCAGACTATGTTAGGATTGAAAGATTCCGGCCGCATCCATGCCACCCCCATTGTGATTGTTGAAATCAGACTATGTTAGGATTGAAAGTTACGTAAAACACAGGTATTGGCATCGTGTAGAATTGTTGAAATCAGACTATGTTAGGATTGAAAGGAGAATACCGTAATTTCTCAAGTCTTCAATGATTTTGTTGAAATCAGACTATGTTAGGATTGAAAGAAGATCTTATATTCGCCTGTGACTCTTACATCTACGTTGAAATCAGACTATGTTAGGATTGAAAGAAAGGCTAAGCATCTGGGGATGAAATGAATGAGTAATGTTGAAATCAGACTATGTTAGGATTGAAAGAAATCTGGGATTTCTACGCTGACAAAAAGACACCGTGTTGAAATCAGACTATGTTAGGATTGAAAGTTAGAACCTTTTGATTTTGTTTAATTTCTTGTAATTGTTGAAATCAGACTATGTTAGGATTGAAAGCAGCAGTAGTTACAGACATTCTATACCTCTAGCATGTTGAAATCAGACTATGTTAGGATTGAAAGTCAGAATACTACACGACCAGGAAAAGAAAGGAAAAGGTTGAAATCAGACTATGTTAGGATTGAAAGTCGTCAAAGATTATCACCCATTCAGGAGGAATCGAAGTTGAAATCAGACTATGTTAGGATTGAAAGTACCACGAAATACGTCACATGAAACATCCGGGTACTGTTGAAATCAGACTATGTTAGGATTGAAAGGAAGGAGAGGATCCAATGAAAGACATGAGACCAATTGTTGAAATCAGACTATGTTAGGATTGAAAGGCTACAAGCTGTTCATTCTCAGTTTTGACAAGCTGATGTTGAAATCAGACTATGTTAGGATTGAAAGGTGTAAGAGAGGAGGGGAAGTAGATCTAATGCGAGGTTGAAATCAGACTATGTTAGGATTGAAAGCGATGATATGCTCGCTTATGCGGGATGGGAGGATATGTTGAAATCAGACTATGTTAGGATTGAAAGCTGTCAGGTTCGCCCAGTCCAGCCGTGCCCCCCGAGTTGAAATCAGACTATGTTAGGATTGAAAGGGTCACGCACTGGGCCGAATTGTTTCATGAACTGGTTGAAATCAGACTATGTTAGGATTGAAAGTGGATTCATAAGACTGGAATAGGAGGTGATAAAGTGTTGAAATCAGACTATGTTAGGATTGAAAGTGCTCAGAAAGAGCGCACAAGCAGAACAGGTTACAGTTGAAATCAGACTATGTTAGGATTGAAAGATATAAATATTCCCATTCCCACCAAAAAAAGAATAAGTTGAAATCAGACTATGTTAGGATTGAAAGGGTGCTGTGGTCACTCTTCTGGATTCCCACATTAGGTTGAAATCAGACTATGTTAGGATTGAAAGAAAGAAGAAAGATTTACAGGATTTAAAGATGTATTAGTTGAAATCAGACTATGTTAGGATTGAAAGTAATCTCCTGCAGTTCTTCTTTAATCTCTGAAATACGTTGAAATCAGACTATGTTAGGATTGAAAGATTGGATGGGAAGACAAATTATCGTTATCAGCAAGGGTTGAAATCAGACTATGTTAGGATTGAAAGGGTCTCGTTTTCAAGGATAAAGAAGGTGTTGTACAGAGTTGAAATCAGACTATGTTAGGATTGAAAGAAATCTGGCATAAATCATCTTCTGAGACTGTATATCGTTGAAATCAGACTATGTTAGGATTGAAAGATGTTCACAGCAAAATTAGAAGCCAAAACGTGGAAAGTTGAAATCAGACTATGTTAGGATTGAAAGCAAATCTGTAACATAGATTTAAAATGGTATTCGACGTTGAAATCAGACTATGTTAGGATTGAAAGTCTATAACCTTTCTGTTTCTGACGCGCTTTTTCGAGTTGAAATCAGACTATGTTAGGATTGAAAGAAGAAACAGCAAGAACGGGACTGCAGGAGCTTCAAGGTTGAAATCAGACTATGTTAGGATTGAAAGTTGGTTCATTTACCGGGAAGATCACCTTTTTTCCCTGTTGAAATCAGACTATGTTAGGATTGAAAGGGTCTTCAAGAGCAATATTCAAGGCTACTTCAAAGGTTGAAATCAGACTATGTTAGGATTGAAAGCGTATATCTCCTTTATGGTCATGTTCTCACTCCTCCGTTGAAATCAGACTATGTTAGGATTGAAAGGTCTTCTTTGTTTCGTGTTATTGTACCTGTGGAGAAGTTGAAATCAGACTATGTTAGGATTGAAAGCAAAGTTTATAAATAGTATATCAAAAACTGTACAGAGTTGAAATCAGACTATGTTAGGATTGAAAGTCTGCTACAAAATCTAGTGTCATGTGTATAATAGAGTTGAAATCAGACTATGTTAGGATTGAAAGTTGGATTGTAAATATCGCCATCGTGGTACATCGCCGGTTGAAATCAGACTATGTTAGGATTGAAAGCAGATGGTCCGTTTTGTCTATCTAGTTGCATTGCGTTATCCATCGTTGAAATCAGACTATGTTAGGATTGAAAGGGAAATAGGCGTTCATCAGGACGTCAAACCGTAGATCGTTGAAATCAGACTATGTTAGGATTGAAAGGGAAATAGGCGTTCATCAGGACGTCAAACCGTAGATCGTTGAAATCAGACTATGTTAGGATTGAAAGAATCATAGTTACCAGGATTGAGAAATTCAAGAAATTGTTGAAATCAGACTATGTTAGGATTGAAAGCATAACGAAGAATGCAACAACCATGACTGTCAGACAGTTGAAATCAGACTATGTTAGGATTGAAAGGAAGATTCAGTGTCGTTTATTACCTGTTGAAGCGTGGTTGAAATCAGACTATGTTAGGATTGAAAGCTTCTATCTTCTTTGATATATCGATGAAACTGAACAGTTGAAATCAGACTATGTTAGGATTGAAAGTCTGCGATTGATTGCTTTGTGCTTTGTTCCATCAAGTGTTGAAATCAGACTATGTTAGGATTGAAAGGCAGGACTACATTTTTGCAGAGGGTGACGTTGAAAGTTGAAATCAGACTATGTTAGGATTGAAAGGCAGATGAAATTAGGGCATCTGGGACATAGTTTTGTGTGTTGAAATCAGACTATGTTAGGATTGAAAGTCTGCACACCGTTCGCCATCATATCCTTCTTTTTTGTTGAAATCAGACTATGTTAGGATTGAAAGGAAAAGTGAAGAAAATCCAAGATAAACCGCCAGGGGGGTTGAAATCAGACTATGTTAGGATTGAAAGTTAACTGATGCCATTTAACCCACCTCAAATGGTATTGTTGAAATCAGACTATGTTAGGATTGAAAGGTGCTCGCTGGTCTCCCATATCAATGGCAGTCAGGTTGAAATCAGACTATGTTAGGATTGAAAGAGTTCATCCTGCGCATTATTTAATACATTTCCTAATTGTTGAAATCAGACTATGTTAGGATTGAAAGCTCTGAATCTCATCGTGTATCTGTTGCAGTGTGAATGTTGAAATCAGACTATGTTAGGATTGAAAGTTGTCTGGTGATGACATGACATACGATAAGGGAGCTGTTGAAATCAGACTATGTTAGGATTGAAAGATAAGTTTCAGTAACCATTTCGCAACAGCCTACATCAGTTGAAATCAGACTATGTTAGGATTGAAAGTTCGAAATCTTCTGGATTGTCATTATTTTCGACAGTGTTGAAATCAGACTATGTTAGGATTGAAATTAATCACTTTCAGCCAGGGGGTCATGCTCTGTTGCAGTGGAAAAGGAACCTGTCTCACTGTTCTTTACGGTGGATAATTCATTTCTAACCCGATACATTTATATGGATCAGGTAATCCTCAGGGGAGAGGTGGAACAATGGACATCTACGTGGTGGATAAAATCAAGATATTGAAATGCGCTTTTTCCGATTTTTTTGTGGATCATACTACCTTTACAGGAGGCTGGGAGATGAAAAGATGAAAAAAGGATATATCTTCCTGTTTCTCATATTGATTGCTGCTCTTGCATCTTCCCATAATGTTGAATCCCTTCCCTATGGTACACCCAGGGAGTGGCACATCTCCATGCCAGAGCACTGGCACGTCCATGAATGTGAGGAGTGCCCCTCAGGATACATGTGCCGTTATGAGGAATGGGTACCTTCAGTCTATGTCTTTGGACGTCCTCTCTGGGTATTTGGGATCAGCAATGAGCAGCAGATCGGGGGTGTCCTTAATTTCCGTTCCTATCCCGATTATGATTGCCCTGAAAATTGTACTGAAAACATTCCGATTTTGTATACGGCAGAACTGGTGTATGTCCAGCCCTGGAACCCTGATTTCAATATTGAAGATGTACCCCTCACCTATATACCACCTGGAAAGTATGTGGTCACTTCTCCCTCCTTCCTGGTTGGAGACAACACCTTGTGGTACTTCCCCGATGATGGAACAGGTGCTCACCACATGCATGCTGATCTCAAGACCAACAAACCAAAGTACTCAAGTGGGGACTCCTTTGCACGGGTAGTCCTGCAGGTAACAGATGAAGAGACAGGAGACTACATCCAGGCTGACAGCATCAAAGGAGATATTGCGCTACCCGATTCCACAAAGAAAACAATTACGCCAGAAGACTGGTCCTGGAACCCTGCAATGGAATGTCACTATTACATGTGGGATTTCACCAATGACCAGGGCGTCCAGGCTGATCCAAAGGAAGGCCAATATACAGCACATGTCTATGTGAAGAAACGATTCTATGAAGATGTCCAGGCATCCACCACGTTTGGTGTGTGCTATCACGCCACTCTGGCTTTGGAATTTGACAAGGACATTCCTGAGTATGACCTGGGAGAGTGCGTGCATGTCACCGTTACAGCTGCTGATGAGGGAGGCCAACCGCTGGATGGGGAAATAGCCAGCGTGCTCTCTTTACCTGATGGCTCTGAGATTATAGATTTAGAGTGGACTTCCAGTGCCCCAGGGATCTATTCTGCGTCTTACCTGCCAGAACATGAGGGGTCCTACTCCATTACGGCAGACATTTCCACAGATTCGTGTTACTTAGAGGAAGCAGGAGGAACCTTTTACGTCAGGGACTGCGAGAACGCCTTTGCAATCCTTAAAATTGGAGAATCTTTCCTGGATGAGCCCGTAGACTTTCTGCTGACAGTTTTCAGTGAACAGGGAGAACTCCTCTCAGGTGGGGAGGTTACGTCACTCCTGTACCTCCCAGATGACACCTATACCCCACTCTCCTGGGTGGATAATGAGGACGGCACCTATTCTGCTGAGTATACGCCCTCTTCTTCTGGATTGTACTCTGTGTGTGGAGTCATAATCGTTGAAGGAGAAGGCACGTGTTACAAAGCGCTCTTTGATGGGAGCTTTGCTGTAACCCACAAAGCATTGCCCGATCTCGTCATACTGAATGAAGATATTTCCCTGAATCCCGCGAGCCCCAACATCAAGGAAGAGGTCATAATCTCAGTGACCGTCAGAAATGAGGGAAAGGCCGATGCTGAGGACTTCTGGGTTATCCTCCTCATTGATGACGAGGTGGTCCACAGAGTGTTTATTGAAGTATTACCAAGAGACGAGAGTATCACCATCACATACACCTGGATTCCCCTCTATTCTGGAGGGTACATCATCCAGGCAATCGCTGATCCTCCGGAGGGGCTGTTATGAAGGCTGCAGCACTCTCTCTGACTCTCATACTCATCCTGGCATTCTGTAACAATCCTGCTCTTCCTGGAGATTGTGAAGACACTGATTTCCCCGTGTATAGAGAATACCGCGAGGACCTCTATTCTCTCCAGAAAGATGTGACCCTCTTATACATGGAATTGCAGCAGGGAAAGAATACGCAGGCCGTCTATCAGCATACACTGCAGGCAATTGAGACTACTGCCCTCCAGATAGGAAAAGCGCAGAATGCTTCCCAGGATATCCATGATGCCCTACAGGTGAGTCTCCAGAACCACCTGGAAATCATTCTCCTCATGGGGTTATCTGACAGCCGGAAGGAATCTTTGACTGATCTCGGATATACAGATGAGGATATAGCTGAGATCATAGAGTGGTTAGCCACTTTCAATGATTTTCACAACTATGCAGTCAGAGGATTTGCCCCTGAGGAACGGGACCGCCTCTACCAGGCAGGATTCACAGATGACCAGATCTCGGAGCTCCAGGACATTCTGGTAGGTCACTATTCCACGCTCCATACTGCATCACAGGTGGTAAAAGAGCAGCAGACAGAGTTACTGGATATCCAGACGACGTTATCCATAGCTGCATTAAAGCTCTTATTAGAGGAAACCCCGGGAAAAGGAAAGAAAAAGGATGATGGGCCAAGACTTCAGAATGCTGAAGAAAAGCTGGTTGAGGCCATTCAGGCAATGTCTGAAAGCCAGCCCTCGTTGGAACATGTCAAGGCATTCTCCAAAGAGGTGTACAAGGCAGCAGAGCAGGAACTCCGGAAAGGAGAAGCAGAATATATGGCAGATTTCTTTATTGGGCTGCAGATACACTGCGGAGCCCTCACCGCTTTGAATGGTGACACAGCCCTGGGGATCTCCGAGATTGAGGTGTATACGGATGCTCTGAGAGAGTGTTCACTATCTGACATACGGTCATACTCTGCTCTTCAGGTGCCAGAAGAGAGTGCTTCCGCGTACACGGCCAGCCCACTAGGTGATTTTGTGGGTGATGTGGAAGAACTGGATGAGACAAACAATCTGGGGGTTGCTCTCGTTTTTGTGAAGAAGCCAGATCTCAGCTTTATGGAGCTCTTGGTGATGCTTCCAATGTTTGTGTATACAGAACTCGGTGAAATCGGGTGGACTTTGACTCTTCCAGATATCTTGGCCATTCTTTATGCCATCCTGGATGCATGCGTGACCGTACTTTCCATAGCTGTTGGAGTGGTGGGAGCAGTCTTCCTGTTAGTTGTCACTGCTCCTTCTGTCGGATACGAATGGCCACCAGCAGTCCCTGGCTGGATTGACGGGAAACAGGTAGTTATCGTTGTGGAAGGTTCATATGGACAGGCACACATTCCGCAGAGGGCACAGTCAACAAAGGAGTGTGTAGCGAGCAGTCACCAAGCCATACTTGATGATAAGCATATGATTCAGGAAATTATAGAACGAGCATCGAAGCTGTTCTACAATGCAAAAACGGGGCGATACATCTACTACTACGTTGATGATGCAGGAAAGGAATGGGCAGTATTCATAGAAAAATACTATAAGGGCTTTTATCAACTCATATCAGCGTACAGAGTGGATTGCCCTCCACCGTATAAGTGCAGAGAAGACGGAAGCAACCGTCTTACAATCATTGCAAAATGGCTGTGCGAAAAATTCAGGCAAATTAGTATCTACTAGAAGGTGACATTATGGAATATTCTGAAATAGTAGAAGCACTATTCACAAAACGAGAACTTGAAAGGCTCTTACAGAAGTCCTACTGCAGACTCCAGCAAGAACTTGAAAAAAAGGATCTCTCGATTGCCACGTTTTATAGTTTTGACATGGTTCGCATTTACCAGTTCTTAGGAGAACCAGAGAAGGCACAGTCCCAGTGCGAAAAAACGCTGGAATACATTAAGCAATCGAGACATCAATGGAGGGGGATATGGAGAAAATGCCTAATTGCTCTTGGAAAAAAAGAAGAAGCACAAGAGATCGTTTTAAGCGATCCTTATCCGACCAAAAGACTTTTCGCGTACCTATATGAGGAACTTGAAGACCATGATCTTGCTCAGACTTACTATGCAGAATTGGCCGCGGAACATTCGAAGGAGGCCGATGAGAGCACGAACTTCCAGCCTCAACTGTTCCAGTATGCTTCTGATTTCTGGGAAAAGGCTAGTAATATGAGGGAATCTAGAATATACAATCAAAAGGCAGTTGAAGCGTGGGAAAAAGTCAGATCCGGGGAAGAATCTCACATTTCAATAGAAAAAGCCTGGTTGCATGAGGAGATTGGCTATATCTACCAGAAAGCGGGCGATTCTGAAACAGCCATGGACTATTATCGAAAAGCCTGGGCCTACTACAGAGATGCTTACATGATAGATGTTACTGCAACTGGCGCTAATCAATTTGATGGTGATTGGGATTTCTATGCGCCTTGGTTCTCAGAACAGATTCCGTATGGCATTGTGTTCGAATTCCGTTGTGAACATCCAATGAGGTATGATCAGAGACGGATGAGATATCGGAAGCTCAGTACTAGAAAGAGTGAAGACACTGATGGATCATGGGACAGCGTTTCCTGACCGTTGTACAGTTTGAAGTTGTCATGAAATACTATCAAAAGACCAGGATCACGTATAGAAGAGCCTGTACAGAAGATCCTACTGCCACTGGTGCTCATCAGGTAGATGGTGATTGACGCCTATGCACAGTGGTTCCATATGCAGCTTCCAGAATTGCACATGATCGACTTTGGGTATGAGCGGCCATAGGAGTTTAACTCGAAGCGACTGCAATACAGAATTCTCATACTGAAAGGGAAAATTAGACACAATGCTGATCCTCAGTAGAGGGTCTTGTCCCTGAAGAATATTGTCTTCTCTCCTTGACATACTCTAAGTTCGGTGGGTAGATGGATAACGGAAAAAATTCACTTGTTGTTCACTTCATAGATTTCACCGATGTCACTTCATCGATAGTGCAGGAAAGGAATGGGCAGTGCTTATAAGGAAATACTTTGAAGAGTTTTATCAACTGAGAACAGCGTACAGAGTGGATTGCCCCCCACCGTATAAGTGCAGAGAAGACGGAAGCAACCGTCTTACAATCATTGCAAAATGGCTGTACGAAAAATTCAAGCAAATCAGCATGTACTAGAAGGTGACGTTGTGGAATATTCCGAAATAGTAGAGGCGCTTTTCACAAAACGAGAACTCAAGAGGCTCTTGCAGAAGTCTTGCTCCGAACTCCAGCAAGAACTTGAGAGAAAAGACTTCTCAATAGCTACGTTTTATAGTTTTGATATAGTCCGCCTTTACCAGTTCTTAGGAGAACCAGAGAAGGCACAGTCCCAGTGCGAAAAAACGCTGGAATACATTGAACAATCGAAACATCAATGGAGGGAGATAAGGAGAAAATGCTTGATTGCACTCGGAAGAAAAGAAGAAGCACGAGAAGTTGTCTTGAACGATCCTTATCCGACGAAAAACCTGTTGGCACATCTGTATGAGGAACTTGGAGACTATGATCTTGCCCAAGATTTCTATACGGAATTGGCAACAGGACAGTCAAGAGAAGCTGATGAGAGCACATACTTTCGGCCACAACTATTCCAATATGCTTCTGACTTTTGGGAAAAAGCTGGCAATATGAAGGAAGCTCGAACATACAATCAAAAAGCAGTTGAAGTTTGGGAAAGAATTGGTCCTGAGAAAGAGTCTCTCCGTCCCATAGAAAGAGCCTGGCTGCACGAAGAGGTTGGTTACATCTACCAGAAAGCGGGCAATTTTGAAGCAGCCATGGACTATTATCGGAAGGCATGGGTCTATTACAAAGAAGCTTATACAGAGGATTTAGAGGCCACAGTGGATCATCTATTCGATGGTGATTGGGATTTCTATGCGCCTTGGTTCTTAGAACAGATTCCACATGACATAGTATTCGAATTCCGCTGTGAACACCCCATGAGGTATGACCAGAGGCGAATGAGATATCGGAAGCTCAGTACTAGAAAGAGTGAAGACCCTGATGGATCATGGGACAGCCTTTCCTGACCATTGTACAGTTTGAAGTTGCCATGAAATACTATCAAAAGGCCAAGATCACGTATAGAAAAGCCTGTACAGAAGATTCTACTGCCATTGGTGCTCATCAGGTAGATGGTGATCGGGATTTTTATGCACAGTGGTTCCACATGCAGCTTCCAGAATTGCACATGATTGACTTTGGGTTTGAGCGGCTATGGAAGTCTGACTCGAAGCGACTACAATACAGATTCTCATGCTGCAAGAGAAGATTAGACACAATGCTGATCCTCAGTAGAAGCTCTTGTCCCTGAAGAATATTGTCTTCTCTCCTTGACAAACTCCGAATTCGGTGGGCAAACGGGTGGGGGAAAAGACCACTTGTCCCTCACTTCATAGATTTCACCAATGTCATTTCTTCGATAGTGCGGGAAAGGAGTGGGAAGTATTTATAAGGAAAAACTCTAGAGAATTTTGCGAACTGAGAACAGCATACAGAGCGGATTGTCATTCACCCTACATGTACGATACAACCAAGGAAGAATACTCCACTATCATTGGCAAATGGCTATGTGAAGGATTCAAACTGATCAGTACGTATTAAGAGATGATACAATGGAATACTCCAAAATAGCAGAAGCACTCTTCACAAGACGAGAACTCAAGAGGCTCTTACATAAATCTTGCTCCAGACTGCAACAAGAACTTGAGAGAAAGGATTTTTCTACAGTTACGTTCTACAGTTTTGATGTTGCCCGTATCTACAGGCTTCTGGGAGAAAGAGAGAAAGCACAGTCCCAGTATAGGAAAACGCTGGAATATGAAGAGCAATCTAAATATCCATGGATCCATATTCGTGTGAATTGCTTGATTGCACTCGGAAGAAAAGAAGAAGCACGAGAAACTGCTCTGAACAATCCCTACCCAACTAAACGTTGGCTGGCCAGAGTTTACCAAGGAATTGGGGACCATACCCTAGCCCAATCCCTTTATACAGAATTGGCCGCGGAACATTCGAAGGAGGCCGATGAAAGCACATACTTCCAGCCTCAACTATTCCAATATGCTTCTGATTTCTGGGAGAAGGCTCACAACATGAGGGAAGCTCGAACATACAATCAAAAAGCTCTTGAAGCGTGGGAAAGAATTGGTCCTGAGAAAGAATCTCTCCATTCCATAGAAAGAGCCTGGCTGCATGAAGAGATTGGCTACATCTACCAGAAAGCGGGCAATTCTGAAGCAGCCATGGACTATTATCGGAAAGCATGGACTTATTATAGAGAAGCTTACATGGTAGACGTTACTGCAACAGGTGCTAACCAGGTGGACGGTGATTGGGACTTTTATGCGCCTTGGTTCTCAGAACAGATTCCGCATGACATAGTATTCGAATTCCGCTGTGAACACCCCATGAGGTATGACCAGAGGCGAATGAGATATCGAAAACTGAGTCTTGAAGAGAGTACTTCCTGAAGCAGAGGGATTTCACTTTTTGTGCATTGACACCTTCATATAAAGAATAAGCAAAATCCTGGAATACAGGATCTGCAATCAAACGAGCTGCCTCTGGAGAATAAAGCCAGAAATAGTGCTCTTTTCAATTTTCATCATAACTGGAGGAATTATTCTCTATTTGAAGAAAGTAAGGTGATTCCTTTGTTGACCAATAGTCTCTGTTTTCCATTGAAATCATTGCATCTTCAAAAAAGAAAAATAAAAAGAGATTTGAGATTCACCGTGTTCTCCAGGTTCCTGCAGCACCTAGTAGCAAGAGCAAGGCAACCAGGATCGTTCCGAGACACTCTCCACTGTTGTTGACCGTGCATACAACGGAGTCCTCAGCCATAAACATGCCACCAATGTATCCCTCAGCCAATATCGTGTGGGTTCCATCAGAGTATCCAGTGGTGTCCCAGGTGTAGTCAAATGGCGATGCTGTATCAACCCTCACCAGGGTGCCGTCGACATAAAACCGCACTTCCTCGCAGTTGGTGGTTGTGGTAATGTTCACAGTTCCAGAGACAGTTTGACCCTCTGAAGGATTTGTAATAGTTACATAGTAGTCGGTGTAATTCTCCACGGTGACAGTGACAGTGAAACTATCTTTGAACAATCCCTCGCAGTAACCTTTCACCTCAACAGTGTGAGTACCATCAGAATCATGGGTAGTATCCCAACTGAACTGGAAGGGTGCATCTGTGTCTGTGGACCTCAAGGTCCCATCAATGTAAAACTCAACCATGTCCATTCCCAGAGTATCCACATCCACCGTGATCGTACCTGAGATGATTTCCCCCTCTGACGGGCTGATCAGCCAGACGCTGTAGTTCTTCAGAATGACCTCAATACTGTTAGAACATACAACTGAGGAGTAGTTGGGACAGTATCCATTCACTGAAATCTTGTATCTTCCATTCTCGTACTTGAACGCCCCCATATTGTCTCGCTCAAGCGTGTCCCACGAATACATGAATGGCGGGCCGTTTATAGGAAGAAGATCATATTCATCAGCGAGCACTTGCACCCCTTGATAGGTAATCAAGCCCGTCACAAGGCTGACACATCCTGTCGAGGAAATCTTGATTGTGACGAGACCTGAAACTTCTGATCCAGCAGTGGGCGTGGTAATTTGAATACTCCCTTCTGGAGGAGGTGACTCCGAGGTACCATTTTTCACGCGTATATGAGGATCTCCTACAATATTCCTCTCATAGTGGCACCACCGGTAGGTCGAGTCCGTCTGTGCTGACGACGCCAGATAGCTTCGTGCCTTGTTCAGCATATCACCAGCTCTTCCTTCCCCGTCGCTCCAACAGGCTCTGAACTCCATTTCGCAGAATTCGCCAGAGTACATGCATGCATTAATCGTGTTGAACCAGCCATAGTTGTCATTATAAATGGCTGCAATAGCTCCGTTGTCAGGGTCCTTGACATATTGTTCTGCCAGGCAGTCATTGTACTCGATCTGTCCACAGATGCAGGCGACGCTTGTGGTCCAAGGCCAGAACGTGTTGGTCATCGCAGCCACATCTGAGCCGTACCAGCTGACTGTGCCAACATCCTTTTCGAGGTTGATGTAGTAGACCTCAGAATTTCCGTGGCCAATGTGGACTACTGAAACTGGGCCGGCTGCCCACGCATCGATCCACTCTTGCTTGGTCACGCCATCTACCTCCTCAAAGAGATACTCCATGTCATAGTAGTCAGGCAGCCATTGAGCACAGTTCCAGGCCAGGCATCTGGAGTCAGGCGTGTTGCCAGACTGTACTCTGGACTGGTGGAACAGTACCTTATTGGGCTTTTCTGCCTGGTCATGTGCTATGACCTTGTTGACAAAATTCGAAGCTTCCGTTACTGTCTCACAGGGTGCTCTGCCAACAGCAATCTCTGCAGCGAAGTCGACACTGTCATGAGTCTCGCCCCAGTAGCTGTCACCATCTTCATTGTGGGAACCATCCAAGTGGGCAAAATACATGTCGGCCAGCATGTCATAATCAGTGTATCCACCAGTCGACACATAAAATCCTCTGTATGGAACAGCAGAGATGTCTCCGCCCAGCAGGACATACTTGGTACCGTTATTGGTATACTTATCAATGATGAAGTTTCTGATTTTCTCTGCATTGTCTACCCCGGAGTAGTTGGCTATGATCCAGGAGACTGTATAGACAGAAGCTCCATTCACGTATCCCATCTTATAGGTGGCTAATGTCTGGAACGTTGACTGCATGGTGTCGCTGGTAATAATAATGTACTCTTCAGAAGCCAGGGGGAACGGTCCATCTTCGTATGTTTCAACGACTTCGGGATTATCCACCATGTCCATCACAGCTGCTTTGTCAGAAGCCAGTCCTCTGTACAGGTTGTTCTTTTTGCCCGTGGTGAATTGAATATCCACAGTCAGGTTCGGATAGAATTTCACTGATCCAGATTCGGGCATATACTGGACTGGGAACAAGTGAATATAGAGGAGCGCGAATCCTCTGCAGTACTGGATGCCCACGATCTCAAGTGTTTTGCCAGGATATGGAGTATCTGTGCCATAGATTCCTTCATTCTTGCCAACAGTCATGGGATTGTCACTGAATGTGCAGGGTGGCTGGCCCCACGGAAGATCAAATCCAGACTGAACAAGGGGCTTCGTATGCCGTACCTTGACATCCTTCAGTTCTGTGCCCTGGGGGAGAAGAATGGTACCCATCCTGTAGGGTATCAGCGGAGCTCCTGGTTCATTCAACACTCGAGTGTCTTCGATTGTCCAGAAGCCACATCCCTGGCACCCATCAGCCTTGACTGGCTCGAAGGTGTAGTCAACAGTGAATGCACTCTTCTCAGAAAAAGCTGCAGGAAGGGCCAAACTCAACAACATTGCCAGGACGAGAAGTGTAACCTTTTTTTCTTTCATGATATACCTCCTTCTGAGATGTTATGCACATACCTATTCATAGGGTAATAAGCTTTTTGATTTCCTTTTATTATAATGATGGAAATAGAGGAAAGAAAATGACAGGATGCGCTGGTTCCTACGGTTATTAGCCCTGCGAGGGATTTGTCTTAATGGCTTGAATCCCTAGGTGATCAAGAAGGGCCAAAAATATATGGGGATATCATACTAATGATTTGAGAAAGATCTTTTTCCCATAATCTGAGTGACAGAGATGGTAGCTTGCGTTCTCATGTAGGATCCAGCAAATCAGAATACATTTCCACTAACAATCTGTTCAACATGAACTATTTCGTGACCCACTAGGTGAAACAGACATTACCTTCGTACTTAGTTCAGTTCCATCTATTTTAACACTTTCAATCTGGTTCAGCACTGATAAGTTATTATTGTACTCTGCGAAAAAAGCTTACACAATCGCATCTTTGGCTTGCAGGCAGCTTTGTGAAGAGCAAGAATGGAAAAAGGAGACAATGCCTTAATCTGCCCAATTTAATGCTCCCCCTGTAGGGATTCTATATCCTCAGTATTCTTAGAGACTGCTTCAAAGGCGATCCCTTTGGTCTTGCACATGGTTCTGGTATCCTCTATGAGTTCTTCAGCATTCTCGATATTAGAGAAGGACACAACATAGGTTTTCGCACGTTCCTCCGGCGCATGAAGATTCAGGCATTTCTCTTTCAGTTCGACCTTCTCTATTTTGTCCCATTCTATGACCTGGTGGTCATATTCCGTAACGAAGAAGTGTTCACACATTCGTGCGACTGGCCTGAATGCTTTCCAAATGAGTTCACTGATAGCTATACAAAAAAGACCTCCAAAGATGAAATCCAGACCACTGAAGAAATCGGGGAGTCTTCCTGTCATGCCATGAGTATATTGAGAGACTAACACATAGAGGCCAAAAACCACTATTACCTGGATTATCCTGATATATAATGCTCTTTTCTTTGCTTTATATGCTTTTTTTGACACATTCGTAGGTATCATCTCCTTCAATTCTCTCGGCTATTCATAACACTCTGAATAGTGACAACATGGTGCCGTTCTGTTTTCATTGCAGTTGTCCTTTTGTTCTTTTCTTGTCACCTTCACTGTTTTAAGGCTGGGGTTTTAAACCCTTTGGACTCAGACCTTTCCTAGTAGTATTGGTTAGGCTCCCTGGGTGCATAATCTCCTGTACCCGCCACTTGTGCTGGATGAGGAATTATTACTAGTTGGTTGAGGATCATTGCTTGGAGTGGGAACTGGAACAAAATCATCACCCACCTTCTTGAATGTCTGCTTACTGCCATCACTGAAAGTCACAGTATATGAATCATCTGGATTGCGTGAGAGGTTATCTATTTTCAACTTCTATTCCTGCGTTTTCCATATATTTTCTAATGGCATCAGCAAGGTGAACAATGTCTTCTCCACTTGGTTTTTGATGAGCCAAAATAATCATATTACGAATCCAATCAATAATAGCATCAATGATTTTTCCAACTATGTAGCCGATTAACAACAGAACAGCTATAGCGACATTGTGATGACCAGACACCCACGCAACTAGAGCAAGGGCATCCCGTCTAGATACCAAAGGAGACCCAGACTCGCAATTTCTACAGATGCGCACACAGCAATGGGAACTAAAGCACATCCAACCCAAAACCAGAAGATAAGGGGCAGGATTCTTCCAGCAGGTTTCTCCTCAGAATATCTTACTTGACTGGTCTTTCAAATCCAGTGGTCACAGGATGTGGGTATCTGTCAGGAAGAGAATAGATGAAGAAAAACCTTAAATATTTGAGTCTCCCATCGCGAGTATGGAGAACAGCAATGTATTGGTGGGATTCACACACGTATGGAGTGTACCAGGAGACTGGCAAGGATCAACCGTTCTTTACGATGTCCTTGAAGGACATCAGTCTCACAGTCTCAGAATGTTGAGCCGCGCAGAGCACTTCATGGAAGGAGGGACTATGTTAAGTAGTAATAGTCTTCATCTCTTGATCACTCCATTTCTTGTGGCATCTCAAGGCAGAAAAGAGGTGAGAGAGTGATATCTTATGATAGGCTAGGAGCAATCATTGTATTTCTCATGTTGATGCAGTTTATCCCCTCAGATGACACAGGCATATTCCAGATTACAGATAACCCGGAAAAGCAGGTGGCACCGGCCATGTACGGGGATATTGTGGTATGGGAAGACTGGAGGAATCAGGATCCCAAAAGCATCTCTCCTGTAAATACTGATATCTATGGGTACAACCTTGCAACAAAAGAGGAATTCCAGATAACTGATGATCCTAACTGGCAGGGAAATCCAGCAGTTCATGGAACCATCGTGGTCTGGCAGGATCAGAGAGACGGCAATTTCGATATCTACGGGTACAACCTTGCAAAAAGAGAGGAATTCCAGATAACTGATGACCCACAAGCCCAACGGTCCCCTGCTGTCTATGGGGATATTGTGGTATGGGAAGATGATAGAAACGGCACGCCCGATATCTATGGGTACAACCTTGCAGAAAGAGAGGAATTTCAAATAGCAGGCAATCCTCACAACCAAGTAGACCCTGCAATCTATGGGACAATTGTCGTATGGGGAGATGATAGAAATGGCCCGTGGGATATTTTTGGGTTTGATCTTTCCAGAAATGAAGAGTTTCAGATGACGAGAGATACCCAGTATCGATTCGAACCTACAATTTTTGGACAGATTGTGTTATGGAGTGAATGTCGGAGTAATGATTGCGATATTTATGGATACGATTTATCGACGGGGGAAGACTTACCTCTCATCGTAGAACCTGCCAATCAAAGGCTGCCGCAGCTATTCGGGAATATTGTTGTCTTTGAATCCCCTCATGAATATGATTCAGATATCCATGCATATGACCTTCTGACTAAAGAAGAATTCTGGATTTCTGGAGGATATAATCCAGTAATCTATGGAGATACGGTGGTCCTTAGAGCTTCTAACAAGAACCGCGAGATCAATCTCTTTGGCTGCAATCTTCAGGTAGTCAGGGAGGTCCGAACGGCAGATTCACTCTTTGAACAGGGTCAAAAGGCTTTTGAAAAAGAAGACTATGAGAAGGCTCTGGAGTATTTTCAGAAAGCAAGGGACATCTATCTGGAGCATGGATCTCGGAAGGTCGCTGAGTGTGATGCATGGGTTCAGGAGATCCAGGAAGCGAAGAAAGGATTCTGCCTGGGAACAGGACTTATTGCAGGTGCTGTGTTGGTAGGGTTGTCAGTCAGGAGGAGAGCGAGATGAAGTCCAGCAATTTTCATCTTCTCGAGCAGTTTCTCCCAAGAGAAGATCTTACTCATGGGTACACGCACAATCCTCAAGAGAGGAACCTGGACATGTGCTGTCGAAGACATAGCCATGAACAATGGAGTGAGGGAACCTCTGAAGGAGCGTGGACCTCTTGAGAGACAGTGATGATCATTTGGATCATCTGCTGCATGTTGAAGATAGAAAGGAAGTGAGAGAATGGAATTGAACAAAATAGCGCCAATATGTACACTTTTTCTCCTTACACAGCTTGTCACCCCGGATGACGCGAGCATATTTCAGATCACAGACACTCCCCAAAAAGAATGGTTTCCAGCAATCTATGGGAATATCGTGGTCTGGGAAGACTGGAGGAATGACAAGGGAGATTTCTCTCCCATGAACCATGATATCTATGGGTATAACCTTTCGACAAGAGAGGAATTCCAGATAACTGATGATCCCGACTGCCAGGAGAATCCAGCAATCCATGGGAATATCGTGGTGTGGGAAGATACCAGAAACGGTAATTCTGATATCTATGGGTATAACCTTTCCACAAGAGAGGAATTCCAGATTACCCATGACCTGAATGACCAGTGGCTTCCTGCAATCTATGGGGACATTGTGGTATGGGAAGATAGCAGGAATGGCCCGAGCGATATTTATGGGAAGAGGCTTTCAACAGGAGAGGAGTTCCAGATAACAGATCATCCCCGCAACCAGGGGGATCCTGCAATCTATGGAGATATTGTGGTATGGGTGGATGACAGGAACAGTGATTGGGACGTCTATGGATATGATCTTTCCACGGGTGAGGAATTCCCGATTGCTGTGGGTCCTTCCTATCAGAGTGTTCCACAGGTTTATGAGAATGTCGTACTCTGGGTAGCCAGTCAGGACGATGAGGGGGATATCTATGGATATGACCTTTCCACCAAGGAGGAATTTCCTGTCATAGTGAGGCCAGGCCGTCAATTGCTGCTGCACATATGCAGGAATACTGTGCTGTGGAAAGAGGAACGTGAATATGACTCAGATATCTATGCATATGACCTTCTGACCGGAGAAGAACTCTGGATTGTTGAGGGATATGACGCAGTAATCTATGGAGATGCGGTGGTCTTTAGAGCCTATGACAAGAACCGTGAGATCAATCTCTTCGGCTGTAATCTTCGGGTAGTTAGGGAGATCCGAGAGGCAGATTCACTCTTTGAACAGGGTCAAAAGGCTTTTGAAGAGAAAGACTATGAAAAGGCTCTGGAGTATTTTCAGAAAGCAAGGGACATCTATCTGGAGCATGGATCTGAGAAGGTTGCTGAGTGTGATGCATGGGTTCAGGAGATCCAGGAAGCTAACAGAGGATTCTGCCTGGGAACAGGACTTATAGCAGGTGTTGTGCTTGTAGGGTTGTCAGTCAGCAGGAGAGCAAGGTAAGACAGGCAGTAATCCGCACGTCATTCTCATGATGTCTTTGGAAGGAAGAGCAGAGCACAGATACCGGCAGCAGCAAATCCTGTAGCACACAAGGAAGCTGCAGACAGTCCATATGATTCGATGAAAGCACCCATGATAACCTGCAGCACGATTATCCCACCGGTGCCGATGGTACCAATGAGAGAACTGGTGGAAGCTCGAATTGAACTTGGAATGAAGGTGTTCATCCAGGCATAGAGGACTGGGATGAATCCACCATACCCCACTGCATACTGTATGAGCCCGGCTGTCAGTCCAATCATGCCAGCATTTAGGGCAATTGTGAGGAATCCAGTTGCTGCACAGGCGAAACACATCATCAAGATAGTGACGTCCCCGATTTTTCTGCTCATTCTCCCCATTATGAATGCGCTCACAGCAGATCCTGCCATGAAAATCGCATACAGGAAGCCCAAATCTCCTTCCTGGATCTGCAGCTGAAGCGCCAGGGGTTGCCAGATGAAGAAAAAGACGGTGTAGCAGGCAAACATCAACACCAGTGTCAGTGAAAGGAGAACCAGGGGCAACGAGTGGATAAAATGGGTTAATACGTTCTTGGGTAACTGGATCCATCTCCCGCCCGGTTGTCCGTAGTTTTCTGGAATTGACGTGAATGTAAAGATCCCTGTCAGGAAAAAGAGGGTGCCACTGGCAAAATAGACGATTTCCAGCGAGCCACGGAAAAATAGCCCAACCAGCACGCCACCCATAATGCCCCCGGCTGACGCCGAAGCACTGCCATCACCAAAGATCTTGCTGATTGTGCCCTTCTTATGAGCTTTAACCTGCTCATCCACTATCCATGAGGAGAGTGATCCACTGATCTGAGCAGTACCGAACCCAATAAGGAATGCCGCCACGAGGAACATCCATAGGGCAGTGCCCATACCGTACACCACCATTCCCGCCCCAATGGAGATGACGCCCAGTGCATAGGTGAGTTTCCTCCCGTAGAGATCAGCACAATTCCCCGTGGGAAAATCCAGTACTGTTGAAAAGAAGAGTGAAACACTCCATACCGTCCCTATCTCGGTGTAGGACAATCCTTTTCCCAAAAGATATATCGTCCCAATAGCTGCAGTAAGCCCATTTGCACTGGCAAAAAGGAATCGCACTATCACAAAGAACGAATGAGTATGGTTCAGCCAGAACCCCTGAACTCTGACGATCGCATTCATGATACACCCGCCTGAAATGGATTTCCTGGTTCCATTTTAAATGTTATGATAGTTGACTCATGATCAAGGATGTAGCTGCCCGTGATCTTTTCCGGAGAACCTTCATATGTCGTCCAAGATTCAGGTAGAATCAAGAGTATTCAGAAATCTGGCATCGAGGATGTGTGATGAAAGGTCTGCAGTCGCTCTTGAGTTCTCATCTTTAAGTCTTGTTGGCCAGTCACCATACCCTCTACTGGTGCTGTAGGGAAAGGTTCTGGTGACTTGGGCGTTCAGAGTCGTCTGTCCCTACAGCAATATATCATATTTCTCCTTGCTTAATAATGTATCGGTCCTTCTTTTGGGAAAAGAACTCATTTTTTAAAGAATGCACGGAAAATGTCTTTTTTATTCCCAAATCTTTATGTAAAAAAAAATATTATCACTTATTGAACCGTAATTTATATAAACTCAATGAAAGGTAGAAGGACGAGATGTTCGCGCCTTGAACTGGCCTCTGGGCCAGTTCTCCACGGCGTGGAGCGAGGTGGTCGAGTGGAGACCCGTTTTGGACAATGTCATGCCCGTGCCAACTCTGAAGCGTACAGCCATTTCTCATCGTGCTTCTAAAACTGGCGACATCTCCCTCCACCATGTCTATCCCTCAACCACTATTCGGAAAAAAGTATGGAAAGATATAGAACCCGGGCCAAAGGTTTATTAATGAAATTCAGGGAGAATATACACTTTCAAGAAGGAGACTGAGCATGAAGAAAGGATTCGTCGTTTTCATGGTCATCATGGGGTTTCTCTTAACAGGCGTTCATGGTAGGGGTGAACTGTCAGAGTTCCCCCTTGTATCAGGGGAAAACCAACAGAAATCTCCTTCAATCTACGGCGACACGGTGATCTGGAGAGAGGAAAGAGATGGAACATGGGGCACGTATGGACGTGATCTTTCTACTCACAGAGAATTTCACATAACAGTAGACGGAAGAGAACTCCGTAACTCGAAAATCTACGGCACTTTTGTGGTGGGGATTGGGAGCAATAATGGGTATGAACATATCTATGGATACGATATTTCCACTTCAGAGGGGTTCCGGATGTCCTCCGTTGAAAGTATTAAACCCACGCTGGAATTTTTCGGCACTATTGCAGTCTGGGAAGATGACAGAAATGGGTCCTGGGACATCTATGGGTATGACCTTTCCACCAGGAAGGAATTCCAGATAACAGATGAGAATGCTCAGCAGTGGCAGCCTGCAGTCTCTGGTGACCTTGTGATATGGGTTGATGATAGGGAGGACACGCACATCTATGGATATGATGTTTCAACAGGAGAGGAATTCCAGATTACGACAGATGATGCAGACCCATTCTCCCCTGCAATCTATGGTGATATTGTAGTATGGGTTGATACACGGAATTTTGACCTGGTGTACAAGAACTGGGAACTCTATGGGTACAACCTCTCCACTCAGGAGGAGTTCAGGATAGCAACGGGTATCAGTAATCCGAGTTCTCCTGATATCTTTGGTGATATTGTTGTCTGGAGCGATGACAGACATGGAAACTGGGAACTCTATGGGTATGACCTCTCCACTCAGGAAGAGTTCAGGATCACTACTGATGAGGTTGAACAGTCCACTCATGAAATGTGGAGCAGCATGGTGGTCTGGAGCGACGACAGGAGTGGCAACTATGACGTCTATGGTGCAGACCTTGGTAATGACTGCAGTACGTTCATCCGTCAGGAGGGGGACTTCTTCTTGGAAAAGGGAAAGATAGCATATGATGAAAAAGAGTATGAATCAGCTCTCTTTCTTCTCCAGATAGCCAGGCAGAATTATATACATGCTGGAGCTGCAGAAAAAATACAGGAATGCGATGAATGGATTCAGACATGTCAGACAGACTCAGAAGGAATCTGTGGGGGGAGTGTTCTCCTCCTCATAGTCATGGGCCTGGGAGTTCTGGGTTCCACACGAAAGGGACAGAACCCTCACTGTACTGACATTCTTACACTGAACTCCACAAGAGGGAATACGCACAAGAGGGGGGGAGAGACGACGTTCAGAATAGAAAAAAAGGATACTGTGGCATTGACTGCAGTTCTTCTCGCTGTTGCGGTGCTGTCTCAGTCTACCGGAATGGAGGGCAGAGAGGTTCCTCACACGTTATCCCTCTCAGGTTCTCATGTCTTGTATGACTCTTTTCTCTCGGGAAATGAAATCCGGGAGTTCTGTTCAGTCATCACCGCCTCCAGTGGAGGGACTGTTCTATTCATGGGTAATGTAGATCTTCAACTTGGAACGATATCTGACAGAGAGCTCAAAGTGGAGTTCTTTCCAGCCTACAAAGGATATGGATATGTACAGCTGGGCCGGGAGTGGGATGAGAAAGGATACGATACTCGAACGCCCAGTGGCAGCTACGTTCTCTTCAACGAGAAGGGACTTGCTGTTGCGGGGAGTGGAGTCCCCCCCATGTCGCTGACTCCTCATCCAGAACGACCGTTCTCAGGATCTACTAAACAGTTCTTGATCAAAGCCATGAGAGAATGTTCCGATGTTGCCAGTGTGCTAGAACTGGCCCAAACCTTTGACTTCAGGGAAAAAATGTACGGGCAATACCATTTTGCTGATGCTGCAGGTGATGCAGTGGTTATCAGTGCGGGAAAAACTGGTGAGTTATCCTTTACCAGAAAGGACAAGGGAGATGGGTATCTGGTCTCTACGAATTTCAACCTCGCTGTCCCTGAAAGTGGCACCTATCCCTGCTGGCGACATGAGACTGCAGCCACAATGCTGGAAAAGATTGGAGGTGAGGATGACCTCACCGTTGATTATGCTGCCTCTATTCTGGATGCAATCCATGTGGAAGGGTCATGGGTGAATACTGCAGTGTCCTAC
>JACVGT010000016.1 GCA_018992685.1 Theionarchaea archaeon | reverse complement strand
TGGCCAAGGCAGCAGCCCTGACATTCAGAGGGACTTTAATGAGTTGCATGAGGTTGACACTGGTCCATCCACAGCAGAAATGATTGAGAATACTGTTGTGTGCGATGAAGCCAGAGAAGAACTCCGGCTGCACACAACCCACTCCATGTTCCAGGCATGCTAGGTTTATATGCACCCAAGACTTTCAGTATCCGTGACTGAAATGGAGTTCACAAGGAACGTGTGCATGATCACAGGCGCCAATTCAGGAATCGGTAAGCAAGCAGCTCTGCAGCTTGCCCAATTGGGAATGACCGTTGTCATGGTTTGCCGAAACAAATCACGGGGACAGACTGCTCTGTCCGAGATCAGGAAGAACAGTGGCAATGATCGTGTTGATCTATTATTGGCAGATCTTTCCTCGCAGAAGTCCATACGACAGCTTGTGAAGACTTTCAGCAGTTCGTATGATCATCTTCACAGCTTGATCAATAATGCTGCGAATTTTGACTATACTCTGAAAAAACCCGTCTCCACTGAAGATGGAATAGAAGTTATCTTCGCCACCAACCATCTGGGTCCTTTTCTGCTGACGAATTTGCTGCTGGACATTCTGAAAGGAAGTGCACCCTCCCGCATTGTCAATATTGCATCGAAAGGGCTCATAACCCATCCATGGCTGGCCATTGAATTCGACAATCTGAATGGCCAGAAGAAGTTCAACTATTCTCATGCATACTATCACTCCAAATTGGCTCAGATCATGTTCACCTATGAACTGGCTCGCAGGTTAGAAGGAACTGGTGTTTCAGTGAACTGTATACGGGTTCCGAATGTGAAGGTAGATCTGGACCGTACAGGAGATCTGCCCTGGCATATGCGCTACGCATACAGGATGAAAAGGTCGTTTGGAATAACACCTGAGGAGATGGCAAAGACATATGTTCACCTTGTCACAGCGCCTGAAATGGAGGGCGTATCAGGTAGATATTTTGATGAGCGAGCGGGTGAGGTGAAATCTTCTGAGAAATCCTATGATAGAGAGGTGTGGAAGAATCTGTGGGACGTGAGTGCACAGCTCACAAGTCTGAGGCAATGATAATGTTTCTAAGTGATCAAGTGACATTATTCCCCTGTCTTCCCGGAGTCAGATAGTTCTCCATCATTGGAGGTGAAAGAAAGACTTCAAAGCTGGGTGGGGAACCTAATTCTGCTTCGACTTCCTGGACTTTTACTTTTTCGATACTTGGCAATAGGAGAAAAACGAGGAAGAATGAGATTATGGCAAAGTAGATGGTCCAATTATCTTTGTTCATGACAGGGATGTTTCCAAGATAGTATGAAATCATGGGATGGCTAGGGACAAGTGAACGGAGCAAAACTGAAAAAATCGGGAGCAAGAAAAGAATGAATAAAATCCTTTTTTTCCAGCAATTGAATGGGGAGGATAGCCACCAATCCCACCATGAGGGTCTAATCTTGTATCTCCAGATAGTGTTAAGGAGTTCACGTGCTCTCCTTTCTATAGGGGACTTTGGCGTAATTAGTCCCCTGAACTCATCTTTCCTGAATTTCGACTTTACGAGCTCTTTGAGTTTCTGGATCCTGGATTCGAGCTTGATACATTCTACAAGTTTTTCTTTTGCTGTGAAAATGTCCCCATTCTTATAGTAGAAATAACCCAAGAGATACAAAGTACAGATCTGCAGCTCTCTTTTCCTATACTCTTTACAAATCACATTTGATCTCTCTAGCTCTCTTATAATGAAAAGGATTTCTTCTTTATATGCCATTTCCTCTGGCTTGAAGGAAGACTCCGCTTTGAGGTATTTGGCATAGGAGGTCCAAATAAGAGGAGTGGGATCACCTAAGCTGGAGCATATTGAGTCTTCAAAAAAGTCAGCTGCACAGTCATACTTTCCATCTTCAAGCTCAATTCTTCCCCTTATCAATAGGGCGAGAGAATTCTCTCTGTCGATCTCAAGTGCCTTGTTTGCCTGCTTTCGGGCATTCCAGAAATCTCCGTGAGCTAGGAAGAGTTCTCCCAGATTTGCATGAGGAAAAGCCTTTTCTGGACTTTGATCATCGTTCTTTTCGAAAAGCCGAATAGCCTTCTCAAATGCACCCAATGCTTCATCATATCTCTTGAGGTTGCGAAAGACAACGCCCTTTCCATTCCAAGCAGTAGCATTCCCGGGGTTTAGTTTCACGGCCCTATCATACGCTTCCAGTGCTTTATCATATCTCCCAAGGGTATTGAGGACAACGCCTTTGTTGTACAAGACTATTGGATGCCCGCCATCCTTTTTGATGGCTTTGTCATATGCCCTTAATGCCTCATCAAATCTCCCAAGATCGTTCAAGACCACACCCTTTCCATTCCAAGAAATGACAACGTCGGGGTTCAGTTTGATTGCTCTTTCATATGCCCGTAAGGCCTCATCGTATCTCTTGAGGATTCGAAGGACGAATCCTTTGTTAATCCAAGCCTGAATGTGCTCTGGTTTAAGTTCTATAGCTCTATCATACGCTTCCAGTGCCTCATCATACATTTCGAGGTTCTGAAAGACCATACCTCTGTTAACCTGAGCTTCAATCAATTCTGGTTCCAGTTCTATAGCCCTATCATACGCTTCCAGTGCCTCATCATACATTCCGAGGTCTTCATAAGCCGTACCTTTGTTGTACCAGGCTTCAACGAATATGGGATCCAGTTCTATAGCTCTATCATACGCTTCCAGTGCCTCCTCATATCTTTCAAGAGTTTGAAGGGCTGTCCCCTTGTTGCACCAGGCTTCAACGAATATGGGATCCAGTTCTATAGCTCTATCATACGCTTCCAGCGCCTCATCATACATTCCGAGGTCCTCAAAGACCATGCCTTTTCCGTTCCAAAGATCGGCATTCTCTGGATTCAGTCTGATAGCCGTGTCGAGGACTTCCAGTGCTTCCTCATATCTTTCAAGAGTTTGAAGGGCTGTCCCCTTGTTGCACCAGGCTTCAACGAATATGGGATTCAGTTCTATAGCCCTATCATACGCTTCCAGTGCCTCATCATATCTTTCAAGAGTTTGAAGGGCTGTCCCCTTGTTGCACCAGGCTTCAACGAATATGGGATTCAGTTCTATAGCCCTATCATACGCTTCCAGTGCCTCATCATATCTCTCACGGTCAGCGAGAACCATACCTTTTCCATTCCAAAGATCGGCATTCTCTGGATTCAGTCTGATAGCCGTGTCGAGGACTTTCAATGCCTCATTATGTCTTCCACGACTACGGAGAACGAGTACTTTGCCATTCCAAGCCTTCGTATGTCTTGGATCCAGTTCTATAGCCCTATCATACGCTTCCAGTGCCTCCTCATGTCTTCCGAGACTGTAGAGAAAAGTACCTTTGTTTTGCCATGCCTCAGTAAATTCAGGATCTAGGTTTATAGCCGTGTTGTAGGCTTTGAGTGCCTCATCATATCTCTTGAGAACTCGAAGAACGAATCCTTTGTTATTCCATGCTTTGGCAAATCCAGGTTTCAGGTTTATAGCCTTATTATAAGCTTTGAGTGCTTTTTCGTATTCTCTTTGCCTGTAAAAGGCATTGCCCTTCTCAAGGTATTCCTCTGCATCCATGCGATTTCCCTCAGGATCTTTGCTTTCTTCCTTTCTTGCATGAATTTTGTGTCATATTCAAGACTGCATGATAAAATTCCGGTTCAAGTAATTGTTCTTATGGATTGGTTGGAATAGGGGATATATATAGTTTCTCCAGGGAAACCCTTATAAGGGAAACTCACGAAGGTGATCAAGCGATCTATGAAGGTGATATGTGAATGCCTTTGTCTCACAGACCCATTGACAAGATAATGCGGAAGGCCGGTGCAGAGCGAGTTTCTGCAGATGCCGCCAAGGAGCTTGCTGGCATACTTGAGGAAGAAGCAATTGAAATCTCGAAACTGGCTGTAGAATTCGCTCAGCATGCTGGACGCAGGACAATAAATGCTGAAGATGTTAAGCTGGCACTGAAGTAGTCTCATGGGGCTTTTCTACTCTCACATTACTGGAGTCACCGTCGTTTTTTCTGAGGACAATGATTACTGGGAGCAGAGGAGATCTGCTGAGGGATATCAGATTTTTGATCACTCGTATTATGGGAAGTTAATTGACAGGACAGTTACGAGAATCAGATCATAATAATCTCCTTCTGGGGATGGGATAACAGTTCTGCCTTTTTTTCAACCACAATATCGTCCTCAAGCCCCATATTAACCTCACCCGTGATTGAGGGCTCAATAGTGAAAACATTCCCCTGCTTGATCTCTTTGACAGCACTCTTCTCATATCTCTCCCACAGAGGACCCAGTATGCATCCACCATCATGGACCTCTCTTCCGATCTGATGTCCCAGTCCGTGGTTGTACTCCGGATATCCACTCTCTGTAATGATCGTCCGGGCCACGGCATCAATCTCATATCCCTTCTTGCCAGGCTTTATGGCCTCCATACTCTCTTGCTGCGCTCTCCGGATAGTCTCAAAAGCACGTACCATCTTCTGTGGAGGTTCTCCTCCGAAAAAGAATACTCTCTGCAAATCAGAGCAGTATCCTTCATACTTCACTCCGAAATCTATGTGTATACTCTCATTTCTTTTCAGCTTCCGGTCAGATGGCATCCTGTGACCCAGTTCAGTGTCCAATCCAAAACTGATTGCAGGATCATTCCACGCTAATTCACATCCTTTTCTCCTGGTCAGATCCACCATTTTCTGCATCAATTCTCTCTCTGTTATCCCCTCTTGTACCATGGTGGGCAGTTCATCAAAGATCTCTTCAGTTATTCGTACCGCTTCTCTGATCCTGTCTCGTTCTTCCCTTGTTTTGACTGATCTCAGATCTTCCAGAAACACTTCAGAAGACAGGATCTCGCCTTTGTAGTGTATTTCTTTGAGGATTTGTGAGAACTTCAAGAATAACCCATATGTCAATGAATCCACCGTATGATCATGTTCAGAGAAGTTCATGTACATTCTGGAAATGTTCATTTCTCTTAGAATCCCTGGAAGCACATCTCGTATCCCTCTGGTGTAGGTGTGTACTTCCATGTTCTGTACTCTCTCCCTATCATATGATGCTACAACGGCTATCGTCTTTTCCCCTGTGAGAATGAAGGCAGATTCACCTATAAATCCCTGTCCCAGCAGGAGCTCTATGGATTTGTCTCGCTGTTCCCTCTCCAGTATTATCCAGCACTGAATGTCCTTTTCTCTAAGAATGGAACGAGCTTGCTGAACTTTTGACTTCATACCATGATTCAACATCCTCAGAATAAAAAGATTCCCTGACCGGGGAGCTTGTGCTTTTCCCAAGTCTGAAATAGTTGCAGTTGCTATACCACGATCTGGACAAAGCCTCTGGTAGCGGGGTGTGGATTTGAACCACAGACCTGCGGGTTATGAGCCCGCCGGGCACTCCTAGCTGCCCCACCCCGCTTTGATTCCTGTTCAATTCTTTCCTTATAAACTTTACGAAGAGCAAGAAAAAAGAACATATACTGTATCGACCCTCTGAGAGCATGAACTCCAACGTTCCTATCCCATTCTGTTGCAGTCGCCAGGAGACCACTACATACGATTCCACCTTTCTTGTCAGAGTACGACCACAAAGTAGACCGAAGACATTATAAGGACTGCTCTTTTATGGATACTGGTGATAGCATGGTATTGGCGTTTGTACTCCTCAATACGGTTCCCGGAAAGGAAGAGAAAGTAGCAGAAGTACTCAAACAGGAAAAAGAAGTCAAGGAATGTCATGTTGTGTATGGTGAATATGACATGCATCTGACTCTGGAGATTGAGGATCTCAGGGTTCTCGATGATTTCATATACAAACTGCGTTCTCTTGAAGGAATACAGCACACCATGACTCTGGTTGCAGTGGGAGCGTGGTAGAAGAGTGAGAGTGCGTTATCCAGAGACAGAAAAAAAATAAAGAACAGGAATTATTTCATGGCCTTTTCCAGGCAGGCCAGTGTGCCAATGATATCCCTTTCTCTGCAGTTCCCCATGTGCCCGATTCTCATGATCTTGCCCTTGAGATGAGCTTGTCCGCCTGCTATGACGATGTTATACTCGTTCTTGAGAGTATCCCGTATGTCCTTTTCGGACTTGTGGTCGGGTGCGTTGAAAGCAGTGACCGTGCGTGAACATATGTCGTCTGATTTGGGAAATATAGTCAGTCCCAGATCCCTGAGTCCAGATCGTGTCATCTTGGCCAGCCTCTTGTGCCTTTCAATCCTCTGGGGCAGCCCTTCTTCAAAGAGAATGTCCAGAGCTTCTTTCAGTGCGTAGGTCAGGGTGATGGACTGGGTGTAGGGTGCCCGGTACTTGTCCTCTTTGTATTTCTTCACATTGAGGTAGTAACAGTATCCCGGTCTCTCATTGATAATATTCCACGCTTTTCCACTGACTGAGAGGAAAGAAAGCCCGGGAGGGACCGCCAGGCACTTCTGGGAGCCTGAAATACACAGATCGATTCCCCACTCGTCTACTCTGATGTCATCTCCCCCCATGGAGGAAATACAGTCCACAATCAGGGGAGCAGTACTGTCTTTCACAATATCTGCAATGGGTTTGACAGCATTTCTCACTCCCGTAGAGGATTCATTGTGGACCATGGTCACAGCCCTAATGTCAGGCGTCAGAGCCTCCTTTACCTTTTCAGGATCTAAAGGAGACCCCCATTCACAGTTCAGTACGACGGGTATACCTCCATGAGCTTCCACAATCTCAAAGAACCGTTCAGAGAATTTGCCGGAGACCAGGCACAGCACTTTATCTCCAGGTCTCATAATATTCGATACTGCGGCATCCATGGAAGATGTACCTGATCCAGAGAAAATGAAGAGATCATTTTCAGTCTGATAGACTTTTTTCATCCGTTCTGCCTGTTCTACAAAAAGGTCAGAAAACCACTTCTCTCTGTGAGGCATGAGGGGCTTGGACATGGCCCGCAGCACCCTGGGGTGCAGAAATGTGGGCCCTGGAATCATTAAAGAGACGTCTTCATCCATGTAGTGTCGTACTAACCCAGTTCATAAAAAGGTTTCCTCTTTCAATCTTCATCATGACTCGCTCCTGCCAGTGAGGATTTCCCGCCCTGATTCGGCTGACTCTTGTCTGCCCCGCAGATTGCATGCCCTCACGTCAAAAACGCAAAACCATATAAGCATGTTCACAAACAGTACTCATGGCCGAGTATACTGTCAGAGTAGGTGTGCAGGGCAGAATCACCATTCCAAAGGAAATACGGGAAAAAGAAGACATTGAGTACAGAGACACCTTCAAGATTCATAATATGAGTGGCCTCCTCATCTTGCAGAAGGTGAGAAAGCCTGATGATAGGACTGTCCCTCTTGACAGATTTCTTGATCACGGCTTCTGAGAATGCACTACAATCCCATTGCTGCTGATTTCCATGGGATATGTTCTCGTGCTATGATGTGTACCTCGCATCTTCATGGTTTGAATCGTCCTCTTCAGTTCACCATATTGAGGAATTAATCGCATGACTACAACTCCTCTGGTAACATATTCTTCAAACCCATACCGTGAAACTTCATGTGTATCTGCAATTTCAGTTATCATGAGGGATGTTCTCTCCATTTCCAGAAGGAGGTTTGAGAACAATGATGTTGCCCTTCTCACTTCTGCCTCATCTTTCAGCCGCAGCTGGAGAGAGGGTATAGAGTCAATAACAATCCTCTGAGCTTTTACTTCTCTGCACACTTCGAAAATATGTGCAGATAGGGCAGAAATATTCAGTCTGGCTCCCATGTTTCTCAAAGAATACTGTTCTGTAGTTTTAATGCTTTCCCGTGCTGAACCCACATCGATAATGGCCAGTTTCTTCTCTTTCTCCATTTTTCCCAGATCCCATCCGAAATTGATCATTTCCTGCCTCAGATCCTTTGGTCGTTCTTCCAGGGAGACATATACACCGTTTTCTCCATATTCGGTGATCCCCTTGTACAGAAACTGCACAGCAAAGGTTGTTTTTCCAGACCCTGCTGTGCCAGTTATGAGACAGCAGGTACCCTTGGGAAACCCTCCACCGATAATCTCGTCAAACCCCGGTACGCCAGACTTGGTTCGTTCCATGCTCCTAGTTTGAGAAGTTCGTATTTAAGTCTTTTCGTTTTGGCTTCACAAGAAATGAGAAGCCTCCTCTATCACGTATCCGATTTTACAGTGCAGAGAATCAGACGTGGATTACGTTATTATCCTGAAGATCATTCTTTTCGGCAGATACTTTCTGAGAAATCTGAATTGTAGTTCGACATGGATACTGTGTCCCGGACTACGTTCATGATTCCTGTCTCTGAGCCGTTCTTCACTTCTAGTGCTGGGTTCTTTACCTACACCAAGGAGTTCCAAGCAAAGATTTAAAAAGGGACAGAAAAAAGGAGGTTTGGTGTAGACATGGTATCAGCGTATATCCTCATAACAATAGCTATTGGCAAGGTTAAGGAAGTTCTGGAAGAGCTCGAGCAGATGGAAGGAGTTGTCAAGGCGGACGTGGTAACAGGACCTTACGATGCGATAGCTCGGATAGAAGCAGAAGATCTTAGCCAGTTGACCAAGACAATCGTCCAAAAAATTCACTACATAGATGGAGTCATAGATACAACCACAGCCATAGTTGTTCAATTCTAGGAAACTCAGAAAGGTGTTCAAGAGCTCCTGCCTTTCTGCATTTTGTTTATCAGTGATAATCTTACAGGTAAGATACTATTGACTGCTAGGCCCTGGGCAGCTCAGGGTATCCTGTCACATGTGAGGGTCCAGAAAAGGTTATTAAATGTGCAGAAGAAGAAGAGTTGATGGTGGATCATTACAATTCAATTCTGGATAAGAAAGCGCTCCCTCATTATCTGGAAACGAAGAGGAGCCACATCAAGGCAGATCTCAAGGCGAGTGAAACAGGATTATGGGAGGCTCATGACAGAAGAGATGTCGGGGATGTGTCTCTCATGGATGTTAAGATAGAGATTGCCACCCGCATACTGTCTCATTGTGAGTTCTGTGAGAGGCGGTGCAGTGTTGATAGACCTGGAAGACAGGGCAACTGCACCGTACAGGAGGCCCGGATTGCATCAGAATTTGCTCACTATGGAGAAGAGAGTGTTCTTGTTCCTTCACACACGATTTTCTTCTCTGGGTGCAATTTCCACTGTGTCTACTGCCAGAATTGGGATATTTCTCAGGTCAAGTCAGGCACGTGGATCCCACCTAAAAAGCTGGCAAAGCTCATTGAATACCGACACTTGCGAAACATGAATTTTGTAGGAGGAGACCCCACCCCCAACCTTGACTACATGTTGAGGGTACTGAGAGACTGTGAAGCTGATATCCCCGTAGTGTGGAATTCGAATATGTACTTGACTGAGGAAAGTATGCGCCTGTTGGACGGGATAGTGGACGTGTATCTCACGGATTTTAAGTATGGAAATGATCAGTGTGCCAGGGAGCTGTCTTGTGTTGATAACTACTTCCAGGTTGTGAGTCGCAATCACCTCTTGGGAGAAAAGCATGCCAACCTGATTATCCGCCACCTGGTCCTACCCGGGCACCTGGAATGCTGCACTCACCCTGTGCTGCAGTGGATTTCTGAGAACCTGGAATCGCCTGCAGTAAATGTCATGTTCCAGTATCGTCCAGAGTACAGAGCCATGGAGAATCCAAGAATCGACCGCTACCTGACTTACGATGAGAAAAAGAGAGCATTAGAGATAGCACAAGAGCTCAATATCAGCCTCATATGACGGTGGAAAAGTCAAGGAGTGGGTGAAAAACCAGCTCGACATGGTTTATTGCAGAGTATTCCAGGATTGAGATACTCATTGAAGTCCAACCAAGGTTTCACTGGTTGAACATTGAACTCCCTACTCTCTCTTTAGGGTGGACATCATTTCTTCATATTCTGCTTTGGTGATTTCACCTCTTACGTATCGCTCAGAAACGATAGCAAGAGCGTCTCTTGCATTGGGCTCGGCAGGTTGCTTCACCTTCTTCCTGTGCCAATGAATGAAGGCAATCATTGCCGAGAGAACTACCAGCACGAGGGCTGATGTAGCCTCCACCATTACAACCCTGCTTCTTATTCTTCCACGTTCTGTCTCACACTGTTCAATATACTCTTCGCAAGCTGTCACCTGGACAGGATCATCGTATTCCTCCCATGAGCTTTTGGCCTGCAGGAAGAGCCGTTTTGCCTGTTCGTAGCCTGCAGCATCAAACGTACTCGGTGCTACACTGAGAGCCTCTTCTGCTTGTTGAAGTTCCTGGGCAGCTTTGTTTCGTAACGTAATCCACGAAATACTCTCATCTATCTTTTTGGCACACTCATCTGCTCTTGCTGTGCACTCAATCTCATCGTAGAGTGATTTTGCCTTCTCAAATTCCTCAATGGCTTTCTCATACTCCCGTTCTGTGAATAAACGTGTTGCATTGGCGTGGATCTCTTCAGCCTGCATGCCAATGCCGCACATTGTTAAGCACAATCTGACATCCTCAATGCCCTCTCGTGCATCAACGTTGGGAAAGATCTCATTGGATTCCTCGAAAAATGCAAGGGCTTCCCTGAATCGTGTCTCTGCCTCGAGGAATTCATGACTGTAATACAAGGACGTCGCTTCAGCTACAATATGTTGTGCCTCATCATTTGTGGTCTGGTACTGCTTGTATGGTCCACCTGGCTCACCCAACCACGTCACTGCGTTTGAAAGGAGCTTGAGGTTCTGTTTTTCGTCCTGTGTGACAGCATTCCAGAATGATATTGAACTTCCAATAAAGAGTGCTCTTCCCTTTCCCACATTTTCCATGGCCAGCAGGACGTCAAAGGGGCCCGCCTCTTCCTCTGGTTGTTTCGAACCTTCTCGACTGCCGAGTGTATCCAACCATGAACTGCTGTCAGTCCTTGCCAGCACCGTTCCTGATTCATATTGAATGATAGGAACTCCGTACACCAGGGCTATTCTGTCAACTCCTGTTGTGACTGGATGGACCTCCACGTTGTCAACATAGAAGAAGAGGGCTCTTTCCAATGTAAAGTCCAAGTCTCCATAGTGAAACGTTTTCAATACACCCTCCTTGTCAGCGATAACTGCGGTCTGCGAGGAAAATATAACGTCAAATGCGCGAGACGCACTATTATTAGGGAAATCTGCATCTGCAAGCATGAGAAGGCTCCCACCATTCTCTACGAATTGCCGGACAGCGTCCATTTCAGCAGAACTATAGCTTTCTTCAAAGGACGCAATAATCAACACATCGTAGTCTCTCAGTTCTGCGTAATCGAGAGTCCCGGATTTCTTGACATGTATCGAAGCTACATTTCGAATTTCCTCTGCTCCATTGCTGAATGCCCAAGGCTCTTCGCTTGAGAAGGAGAAATCCCAGTTCGTGTTGCTTGGGGCTCCTCTTTCAATCAGGATGTCTTGATATATAGAATCCCAGCCACATACTCTTGATTCGTCCACCAAGACCCTTATAGAAATTCTACCGGGCGCAATGGGAACCACACTCAAGAGAAACAATATTGTCACCACAGAGACAATCATCTTTTTCATCTCATCACCTACACATAGAACACTATCCTTCTTTCAGTCTGCATTGTTGAAAGATAATTTGTAGTAAATTCCTCCAATAAATATGTTTCGGAAGATTACTGATACAAACCTCGAAAGACAGTATGATTCTGAATTGCAGCCTAACCAAAAGGGACTTCTAAACGCTGGTTGCATCGTTCTTGTCCGGATTTTCCATCGTACTCTCAGGTTACTGCTTGTTGAGTTGAAACCTGGTGCTTGGACAGAGATCATGTAAGGCGGAGTGCATCTAGAAGCCAGGTGAGGTCCTTTGTTTTCTTATAGTTCCGGATTATTTCAATGAGGGATTCAGGGGGTATAGGAACCTGAGATCTTATTCGAGATGCACACTCTGTCTTTCTCAGGAACACTTCAGAAACAAGTGAACTGACATTGCGAGGAGTTCTGAATCCCGCTTTCTCGAAATCTATAATCCAGCACTTCTCACCAACAACGAGATGTTTCCCTCCCTGAATCTGCCCATGATCGACATTCAAGAGATCCAGTGTATAACACTGTTCAAGAAAAGATCTAAGATGCTCCACTTGTACTAATGCATCTCTTATGGGTACTCCTTTGATGTATTCCAAGACTAGAAAGTCCTTCCCTTCATGGTACAGGGTGGGGCCAATTCCTTTATCATTCACTATCCTCAAGAAAAGAGCCTCCCTGCCCAATGAAAGGCGATGTGAGTCTTTTCTCTGGATTTTAATTGCTACCTCTCTCTGCTCTTGGATTCCATAGACCACAATGGAAGACCACCCTTTCCCCAGAATGGGCACTCCCCACACGACATTACTGCCAAAGGGATGCAGGGTGATCCCCAGATCAGCAAGCGCATGTTCCAGTAGCTCATTTCGTTCTCTATGGGGATAATTGAGTATGCTGTAGATATCAGGAGCCACAATGTTGACAGGAAGTGATTTCTTTTAACTGTTTTGAATGCTCATCTCTCACGGGACTGGGTACCTCTCTTCCATTATCAGCGACGCGCCCGTTCCTCGTGCTGTACACACATCGCTTGCACAAGACTAGGTATAGACTTCAGGTGGACCCTTTGTTTCCTCCGTTATCCATAGCTGGGGATCTGAGAAACCATTCTGGGCAGCAGCATCTAGTTCTACTATATCTGTCATCACTTCTTCAACTTTGCCAAAAATGCGGCCGTAGGTGTCCGGGGGTGAATCAACTGAAATCTCCTGCAGTACATAGAAATTCTTGGACAATCCACTGGTAAATTCTGAACCTTTGTCCAAGGGATTAACGTCATTCTTTGGATCAAAATCCCTGTACGCGCGCTTGGTGGAACTTGTTGATGTTATGATGATCTCCGCTTCCTTTTTCAATTCATCTGCCAGAAACGTTCCCGCGTAGCATGCATCTACTATCACAAAGATGTGAACTCCGTCCTCAAAATCACTCAGAAGCTTTGAAAATGCAGCCACTGTCAGTTTCTCTCCGCCGATGAGAACATAGCCTCTATTACTGTGGGCGGTAATGTACGTCACCACGGTACTGTCGGGTTCCATTTCCTTGGACCACGTCCTGAGAGTTTTCTCAATGTCTCTGACTGTTCGGGCCCCCGCCACAGAGAGTCCCGTCCCCCTAAAAGCTGCAGTCATGGATTTTTCATCTTCTGCTAGGGTCTCCTTGGAGTGTTCTCCTTCCTTCCATCCATTAACCACGAGAGCCTTCCCGGAGGATTCCTCTTCCTGGTCGAGCGGGGCACCAGCTCTGTACAAGAAGACAGAAGGGGTTGGTCTTTCTATTCCTGCATTCACAACCCAGTAGGCCGCATTCCAGTATTCCTCTTCATCAGCCCACAAGGACGCCTCATTGAGAACTGGCCACCACTCCTCGTCATACACAGTGAGATCTTCTGATTCAATCCAGAAGAAGATAAACCGTACAGGATGTGCAAACTTGGCATAGGGATCATCATCGATCCAGAAGAACCAGCAGCTCTCCTCGAGGGGATAAGGAATCAGGTGCGGTACCGTTGTGAATTCTTCCTGAGCAGGAGCATAGGGTGCAATCTCGTCGCTGCTCGAAAGAGGCTCTGGCCACAAAAAGGCTATGATCTTCTGATCTGGAGTGATCACTTCTTCCTTGAGTCTCTTTATAGCATTCAGGAGACTGGAATAACAAGTTGTGCCCTCCTGACATGCAGTCTGAGTCTGCTCCCTATCTGGGCCTGCAAAAAGAACTACAACTTGCTCTTCGCCCCAAAGGTTCAGCTTGGTGAGCATCCTCTTTTCTGTGCTGATTTCACTTTTTTCCTGCTCGCTCAGGATAGTATCAACAATGTTTCCCACACCTTCAGGGGCTTTGTTCCCTCCAAGAATTACAATATACGGGCTCTTCTTGTACTGTTCGAACTCGGAAGCACCCACCAGAGCTACATCATAGTTTCCTTCCAAGAAGTCAATGAAGTCTGAATTGAGTCCTCTGTCAATGGAATTAATCAGAAGAACAACAGTCTCATCAGGCTGACCTGCAGGCAGCATCCCAGCAAGCAGGAAGCAGACAAGGACAATTTCTTTCATACTATGACCTCCACATGTTCTATTCCCTTAGTACATATTCTGTTGGAACATATATATAAATTTTTCTCATCTCCTTTGACACAGTGCTTTGACTGGAGAAATAATTTAAGTTAGGACCTTCCTCATGGAATTCATATGATAATTTTGGACATGCGACTGTCTCCTCTTGCAGTTCGTGGTATAGTGAAGATAGAAGAATCTATACCTCATTATTTCATGAATAATGTCATAAATCATAAGGTTTTGAAATATTCCCTCATAAATGAGGATACACTACCTTGTGGAGAAGAAGGAATTGTACAGGCGCATTGCCTCACCTGTAAGTGGATACCCTTACTCAGATAACTAGATAAAGTGGCAATCCAATAGAAGCACGGTGTTCATAATGAGTGTATCAATAATGTTGTTGGCACATGCTGCCTTTCAGATAAAGGGAGGAGGCAAGATCATCTACACTGATCTTGAAGAATACAGTGATCCTGTAGGGAAAGCAGACATCATAGTGATAACCCATTCTCATACTGACCACTGCGATCCCGCCAAAATCAGCCGTGTTCTGCACTCCGGTACTGTGATAATCGCTCCCGATGAATGTAGATCAAAGATTAAGGACATCACTCCCCTGAAGCCAGGAGAATCCATGACGATAAATGGAATAACGGTGAAGGCTGTTCAGGCCTATAATTACAAACGATTCAGATCTCCAGGAACTCCGTATCATCCCAAGGGAATGGGGGTTGGATACCTCATTTCAGTTGAAGGAAAAACTATCTATCATGCCGGGGATACAGATTTCATTCCAGAGATGAAGGAACTCGGGACAGTGGACGTAGCCCTTCTTCCCACAGGGGATACCTATACCATGGATGTTGTTGAGGGTGCCGAAGCTGCGCTGGCGATCAATCCAGGAATTGCGATACCCATGCACACGTGGGGAAAGGATACCACAGAGTTCAAGAAGAGGGTTGAAGCCGGATCTTCAACCCGGGTTGTCATCCTGCAGGAAAAGGAAGAGTATCGTCTGGATTAGGCCTTGAGGAACCATGGCTTGAAGGTTCGTGTCTCTGCATACCAGTCTCTCCCTTGTTAGTTCCTTCTCATCTGAAATCGGACATGTCAAACCTCTCCTCACTCTCTTCGTTAATCCTGATCAATCTCCTTCAGGTGGAACCACATTGAGGTACACTAACATACAGAATAAGAAAAACCGAATGCTCATGCCCAGGTAGGCAGCACGAAAGAGGAAGCGAGAGTAGTAGAACTCTATCTCTTAGACTTTTGGAGTTTACTAGCGCAGCATTCTGGAAGTACCACGGATATATTTATTTTCAGTCCTCAACACTTCCTTTTCCCATATCTCTTATATTTAACATTCACATGGTTGCAGCCCTAGGGTTCTGGAACCAAACTCCAGAGGTAACGTGATTTGTCTCCGCCCTTCTGCGTTGCATGAGAGGTTCCCTGGGTTCATAAGACCAAAAATTTATATGGAAATCTAATCTTAACAATGTATGGACAAAAAGGAAGTTCTCTGGGAACAGCTAAGGAAAAAAGGTCTTTCTGACAATGAGATCCAGGATAAGATGGAACAGAAACTGGAAGAAGTGGGAGGGCTCCTGACGGATGAGGGGGCTCTGACCATCATTGCTAGTGAGCTGGGAATTATTAGAGAGCAGGAGTACCTGCGGATTGAAGATTTGCTTGCTGGCATGACTAACGTGAATATTCTGGGAAGGGTCCTGGGGTATACTGAACCCAGAGAATTTCAGAGAAATGATGGATCCTTTGGAGCTGTATCCAATGTTATCATTGCTGACAAGACTGGCAAGACTGCCCTCACTCTGTGGGATCATGAAGTCAGGCTTACCGAGCAGATAGAAAGAGGAGACATACTCAAGGTTGTGGACGGCATCACCAGAGAAGGCAGGAGAGGCGTCCAGATTCAGGTGGGACGAGGAAAAATCATTGTCAATCCAGAAGATGATCCCCGGATTGAAGAAATACCTCCTCTCTCCAAGCTAGCAGAAAGGCCTGCAGAAAGAAAGGAGATAGCAGAGCTGGAAGAAGGGAACAGGTTTTGTGAGATCAGGGCCACCATTGCCAAGTTGTACAATGTCAGGTTTTATGAGGCATGTCCTGAGTGTTACAAGAGAGTCGTTTTCAAGAATAATGTGTTCTTCTGTCCGTCCTGCAACAAGAAGGTGGATCGAAAGCGGGTAATGATCTTTGAAGCAGGATTGGATGATTGCACAGGATTTATCCGAGCAAGTTTCTTTGATAGGAAGGCGGAAGACATGCTTGCCGTCACGTCAGAGGCATATTACAAAGTGAAGGATTACATGAACAGAGGGCATGATGCCCGTTCTGCCCAGAGACAGTACTTAAATGATGTACATCAACACCTACTGGGTCAGGAGATCGTGGTTTCTGGGGACGTCACCTACAATGAGTACACGGGACTAACCTTCACTGTGAGGGATATTAGGGAACTGAATATCCCGCAGGAATGTTATACCATACTGGAGGAATTGGGATGAGACGTGCACCTGCTATTGAAAAGGACATTTCTGATATTACGGAGGAGGATATTCGTGTGTCTGTTATAGGCACAGTCATTAGGAAAGATCCTATTCAGTACTCCATGATAATTGACGATGGAACAGGGTCTATCACAGTACTGGGAGACAGGCTTTTTGACGTGCAGACGGTTGTCAGGGTTGTTGGCCGTCCTCAGACACGGGGGAACCCCCTAATCAATGCAGAAATAGTACAGGATTTTTCTGATTTTGATCTGGAGCTGTACAAGAGAGTGAAGGAGCTGGAACAATGAAAAAGAGAGCTGCTTCTCACAGGTTACGGCTAGATGAAATTCACAAGGGACAGTTTGTTTCAGCAGAAGAAGACTTCGAGTTGAACTATCTGATAACAGAAGATGCACGAAAAGTGTACCGGGCAAAGGTGGTGGCCACTGTGGTTTCAGAGCCATACATTTCTGACGATACTGCCTACGGGAGAATTCAGCTTGATGATGGGTTTGATACCATAACAGGATATGTATTCAGGGAGACCACGAGCCTGCTGGAGCACATCGAATTAGGTGACATTGTTCAGGTTATTGGGAAGATAAGAGAGTGGCAGGGGCAAAAACAACTCACTCTGGAGGCTGTAGCTCGGCTTGATCCTAATTTTGTTCTACTTCATCGGCTGGAAATTTTGAGGGCCAGACGGGAGCATGGGGGTATCCTGGAAAAGGCCCAGAATATCTACCAGGAGGAAGGTGAACAGGTCAGACAGGCAAAGGAAAGGGCAAAAGAGGAAGGAGTGCCCCCCGATGTTGTGGAAGCTCTGGATGAGCTGAAATATCTGGAGGAGAGAGAAGAGGAACCTGATATTTCCAAGAGTGAAATCATGAAGAACAAGGTACTCTCTCTTATTGAGAAGCACCCTGATGGGGTGGATATGGATTCTATTCTGGCCGAATTCGCAGACATCTACACTGCAGAGGAAGTTGAGGAATCTGTCAGAGAATTACTGAGCAGCGGAGATATATTCGAACGCAGAATCAATATTTTCGTCAAGGTTTAGAAAGTGGGGTCAGTACAGTCCTGATCCTTCTGAAGAATCCCAGCAGAATGGTAGCTTCCCTTTCTGAGAGGAATGCTTTGGAAAGGACTCTCTTGAGGACGATTTCCCAGATTCTCTTTCTGTGAGGCCTTTTCTCCATGAGGTCAGATATGGTCCTGCACTCAGCCAAGATCCTTTTTTTCGTTTCGTTAGAACAGGACTCAACCCCCTGATAGGTGCTCTGAAAGAATTCATAAAGGACAATACAGCAGGCTGCAGCAGCGTTGAGCACGGGATACTCCTGTGACGCGGGGATAGACATGACAAGGTCACACTGCTCGATCTCTTCGGCAGTCAATCCCCTGCTTTCCCTCCCAATGACGATGCCAATATGTCCTGTGCTCACAGTACGTATGTCAGAAGGGGACAGCGAAGCCCTGAACAGCCCAGACGTCACTGCAGTAGCTGCAATTGATGTATCCACCATGACCAAGGCACGATCCAGGGTGGTCACAATGACAGCCTTTTCCAGAATATCCGTTCCATGCTGGGCCATTTTCTCTGCTCCTTCAAGAGGACACGGATTGACCAGTATCAGCTGGCTTGCTCCAAAATTCTTCATGCATCGGGCAATACTTCCCACATTTCCAGCAGATTCGGGTTCTACAAAGATTACAGAAATCATCAGAAAAGTACTGTTGTCTTCCCATATAACTGTTTGGTGGGCAGAACTGGTCTGACCGAATACTCTCACTGAATGATGGTAACCATGAAAGAAAGAAAGTGAAGATGATATCAGCAGCCTTTTCAAGCGCAGGAAACACTCTCAAAGAGGCTCACTAGTTCTCCATGCCTGTTTCCAGCTTCTTGATTTGCTCCTCCAAGCTCCTGACTAATGAAGAGTTGTCCACGAAGGAGAGCTTACCATTGCATCCAGGGCACCGGAAATCGTTTTCTGATGCCACATCAAAAATGACCTTCTCACATCCATTATCGCATGAGAAGAACATGTTATTTCGTTCGTGTTCCAGCCGTTCCATCAGCTTCTGAAGGTATTCTCTCTCCAGGCTCCTCATGACCTCCGAAGCCTTGTTCAGATCCATCTTCCAGTAATAAATATACCAGCCAGTTTTCTTGTCTCTGGTTCTTCGGTAGGAGGCGAGGCGATTATCATAAAGACGGTATAGAACCTTCCTCACCGTGTTTACACGGATATTAGTCTCCTTTGCTATTTCTTCGTCTGTAAATTCATTGTCATAGATTGTGGAGGCGACTTCAACTCCACCTTCACCTAGTAATCCCTCAAGGAATTCAAAGATGACTGTACTCACGTCTTTCATGCTATTCACCGTTTCACTTGCATATACATGCAAGTCTGGGTTTAAATAATTTTTGCTTTTCTTTTTTGATTAACAACATCGTTGATCAATTTCTCTCTCTTACTGGGAATTATCCTCAGACTGCCGCAGAATTCCTTACGGAATTGGGCCCCTTGGAAATACCTGTCAAGAAAAAGAGCTAGAGCAGCTACTTCAGAGTGAGGTTGGTTGGTGATTGAGATATTGCAGTCTGAAATTTCGTAGACCTCCCGGGGGACTTTCTCCGCACCCACTACCACCAAGATGTTGTCATGTGCTCTGATAGTCGAAATTTCCTCTTCCAGAGGGAGACCGTACATGGTCAAATGAACAATGAATCCATCCCAGGCGCTGAGTACCTTTCTCCAGGGCTGGAAAGACACCGAAAAGGTGCCGCCCCACCTGTCTGTGATGCTGGCAATGGTCTCCTGCAATGTGACGTCTTTCCTGTCCACAATGATGGTATCAGCACCAAATGCTCTGGCCACCAGGCAAACGTGAGTGGTAATTCGTTTGTCTCGCTGAGGCCGGTGACCGATCCGAAGCACTGTTATCATTGCTGTATCATGGGCAGTATCTGTTTTAACTCTTACTCCCGAAGATTTCTGCTGCACAGGAACTCAACACTTTCTCAGCCTCGCTACAAAGAAACCGTTGGAACTATTATGAAAAGGGTAGATACGTACAGTCTTTTCAAGATCAGGACTGTAGGTACACTGCCTAAAGTGGGTCAACCCCGGGTTATACTGCAGGTTCTTGACTGCAATCTCTTCTAAGACTGCATCCCCCCTGGCTACAATCCTGTCGATGACCCCTTCATTTTCTTCCGGCGCAAAGGTACAGGTACTGTACACCAGGATTCCCCCTTCATCAAGAAGTTCTAGCCCGTGAAGCACTAGCTTTCTCTGAAGGGCAGCCAGTCGCGCAATCCGCTTGACACTCCACAGGGTCATGACTTTGTGGATTTTTCCCACCATTCCCTCACCGCTGCAGGGAGCATCCACCAGTACCCTATCCACCTTCTCGTCCAGAATGAGTCTTCTCCCATCTGCCCTGATCAGTCTGCAGTTTGTGATGTCCAGCCGCTTCATGTTATGCTGAAGCCTCCGAATCCTTCCTCTATGAATGTCACAGGCAATCACCCGCGCAGCCCTTCTTGCAAGATGAATCGTCTTGGAGCCAGGAGCTGCGCACATGTCCAGGACTGTGCAATCACTGGTGACATCCAGAGTCAGAACAGGGACCACTGACCCTGCATCCTGTACAAAGACTGAGTCAAAATACTTCTTCTGGATTTCTGCACTGCAATCTGAGAAATACACATGATCTGCCCAGGGGACAGGGCGCATATCAAACGTGCTCCTGATCTCCTGTTCATTTCTGAGTATATACACGGCTTTCCTGGGGTACTTCTCATACATTGAGTAATCTAGGCCCAGTTCTTGCAGCCGGTCTAGAAAAGCGGGAGGAATTTTCACGTTCCCCATCTTTCGCCATCAGTTAAAAATCTTGCTTCTCTTTCAGCCTCATGTCTCTTCTGTCGCTGATGTCGTTAACCGAAACATTTATATACTATCGCTAATCAATGATCATTACCAGACGAACCAAATAAAATGTAGGAGGTGGTTAGCCTGAAACTAGTAGTCTTATTTGTACTCTGCGTGCTCGGCCTTCAGATGCTCTCTTTTGGAGGAGCTGAGTTAACGGCTGGGCCAGCCCCGCAGCTTCCACTGCTGCTAAGACCAAACCTCAGACTGGACCCCGGATCTGTTGTCCTGGTGGGACGGGAAGCACACCCACAAGATGTCGTTGCTTCTGCCTTTGTCAAGCTTGGCCTGCAATCCTGGATCAATGACAGCCAGAGGAGAATCACGTTCAAGCGCCCTGATCTCAAGCTGAACTTCCTGGGTGTCAATCCTGTAGCACTGGACTCACTCGGTATGTGCACTGTTGACATGGAGAGTGTTCAGGGACTAGATGAGGGAGTCATTCTGGTCTCAGTGGGTGGCCCCGACGTGAATATGATCACCAGAGAACTGAACTTGGAACTACCCCTGAAACTGCTCAAAGATCACCAAAACGACACGTGGACTATTACCTCTTTCGTTGAAGGAGAACCCACACAGTATGTTGGTGATGAATATGGGATTATCGCATTTCTGCCCAATCAGCCATTTCTCAATGGAGAAACGCTGGAAGATGTGATTAATGGTAACAGGCAGCTCGGAACTCTTGTGGTAGCAGGAAATGGCAGAGAAGGTACTCTGGCAGCTTCTATCTACCTGAGAGACATTCTCAATGGAAAGCATCTCAAAGGGAGATGGATCTCACGGGAACTGGACAAGGTACTCATCTGGATGGTTTCCGGAGAAAAACAGGACCTCCATCCTGTTGTGGTGATCGTCAAATATACAGGAGAAGATACTGCAGAATTTGTAGATATCTTCTTCTTTTAATTTTTCTTTTTTTATTCTTTCCTGACTTTTCTATTACTGGTGGTTCACTTTCTTCAGACTCTTGATTAAGGGATTAGCCAGAATATAAAAGATGATGGCATTGCTTCCCAAGTGAATCCAGCCAAAAGGATAGTACGCGGGAGGAACAAATAGGCCATATTGCTGAAAGAGTGCCATTTTTAGTGAATAGCCAAAAAGCAGCGACATGCTGGTTACCACGGTGAATACGTCGAATATAACAGTAGCTGCTGCTGCAATCAATCCGTAGGAGAGAGAACGCGTCAAAAGTGGTTTGGCTGTCCACACGGTGCATGCAACCAACACAAATCCAAGTGAAACAAATAGAGTCCACGGCCCAAACCCAATGTACATGTCAGCCACCAAATTTCCAAGAAACGCCACCATGACACCCACCCTCAGCCCATAGACCAGTGTAACAACAGCTATCCAGAGGGTCACCAGCTCAACATTTGGTATGGAAGCCAGAACAATCTTAATTGCTGCTGCAAGGCCAATAAAAATAGCTGTCCTTGCTAGAACTTCTCCAGTTTCCATGTGATTTCGTCTCCCTCCTCCACCACGTAGTCTGCTGCTCCCACCTGGCCCAGCTCTCCGTTTACGTAGTATATCCAGTAGATATTCTCGGACGGATTCTGCTCTATTCCATTAATGGATGTGACAAATCCTCCCTCCTCTTCATAGAGGATGCCGCATGCAGTCAGAGCGTCAAATATATTGCTTCCTGATGGAACTCTCCCCCCATATTCTATGAGAGATCCATCTTCCCGGAGTGTAGTATCCACCACCACTGTGTACGCAGTCTCAGTCAGGTCCCCTGCCCCTATTCCTTTTTCACCTTGACCTAAACACAGACAAGACACAGCCACGACAATGAGTACAATACCGATCAGCTTTCTCTTCATATGGATGGATAGACCATCCAAAATATAAATCTTTTGGTCAAGGTCAAAAGAATCATGATTACGTATCCTTTGTGAATCAGGACTACTAGTGAGGAGTCTGACAGACCTCTCTGCATAAGGGGACAGTGGTACTTGCTTCAGGGAGAAAGAGAATGTCCCCTCCCACTTCACGCACTGCATCATCCACTGCTTCTTGGATAGAATGATAGGGGGTCATGAAAGCATTTCTAAGGATTTCATCTTCTAGGTCAGTCACAGCCCAGATATGGGCTCGTGTAGCCAGTTCGGCGATCTTGCCAGCTTTGTGATATCCAAGTTTATATTCCCGGGTGAGAACATCCAGGGTTTCCCAGGGTGTTTTGCTCTCCTTCAACAAGTTATAGAATTTGTCGGGACCTATACCGTCTTTACACTGGGCCACCAGAATAAGAATTCCTCCATCATTCAGGGCCAGTTTCCCATTTTCTATGGCTTTCTGGGCTTGGTACAGATTTCCATCAAGAGGGTATGAGGCAGCAGCCAAGACGATATCGTACTTTCTGGTAGGTACACAGTACACATCTTCTGCCCACCGGACTGCCTGGTAGAAGCTGCTGATGATATTTCCTGAACTGCAGGCGTATATACGTCGATTCTTATCCAGAATGGTATTTACTGAACAAATATTCGCCTTCACCAGGTTCACAGCTTCTTCCATCCCTTCATGGACTGGGTTTCCCCTGAGGGCAAGATTTCTGGCTTCCTTTCTCATGGCGAACTGATGGTTGTGTTCGATTGTTTCAAATGCGGCCAGTCCCGGCAAGAGAGATTTTCTCCCTCCGGTGAATCCTGCAAAATAGTGCGGTTCCACCGAGGTGATGGCCACCACGTTGTCATACCGGGTGAGTATCTCATCAAAATACACTTCCGTCCCCTGTGACGTAGTTCCATAATACGTATGGGGGTGATCAAGTGCTTTGTGAACATATATTCTGTCCCGTAGACCAGAAAGATGGCGTCCGAATATGTAGACCAATTCCTCCTCAGTGGGGGGAGAATGGGAACCTGTAGCAACCGCAACTTCGAACCGTTTGTGCTCGACCCGTTCCAACAGGGAATCCAGAATAATGGGTGTGGGAGTGGGCCTCTGAGCATCGTTGACAACCAGGAGAAATTCATTCTCAATGAAAAAAGGAAGTGGATTGGAATCTATTGGGTTATCCAGCGATTCCTTCAACACAGCTGCTTGATTGCGTTCTTCCACGTCATTTGGTGAAGCAATGACAGCCTTTTCGGCTTCAACTTCTTTGAAGCCCTTTCCATAATTTACTCTTACTTTCATGTTGCTGGCTGCCCTTCTTGGGTCTGAATCCTAATGGGTAGGGGACTGGGGAGGTTCAGCTCACGAGCCAAGTTCATCATCACCAGAAATGCATGGTGAGTCATTCTGTAGACAATCTCTTTTCCCATTTCAGGATGAATCTGCCTGTTCTCCTTCCAGGTGTCCAGGAGTTGCTTTCTGATGTTTTCAGCTTCCTGGAACATGATTGTTCCAGTGACCTTGATGTCACCCACGGGAGGATCATAATTAACAGCATATTCAAATTGAATCTCAAGAATGTTGGCCTTGCCAGTGGGCCCGGGAATCTGGGTTTCCTGCATCTGCAGGATACGGGGGTTTGGCGAAATCCTCATCTGTCCCTCAAGTCTAACGTTTTCTTTTCTTTCAGCTTCTAGTTTATCCATTCTGATTCCAATTACCGGCATTAAAAACACCTCAGCAGCACTATCCAGAAGTAGTTTATAAAGGTTATTGTAATTCCTCGAGGCTCAAATGTAGATTGGGGTTGCACAATTACTGCAATTCTCGCAAGTTTCCTTACAGACTTTCTTGATCATGTGTACAGGGAATTGCCCTGAATGAGATTATTTGCGATATTTCGTGATTGAGTTAAGTCCAGACGAACTGATGATTGTCACAGTACAAAGGTTTTTATTTTTGAGACAAAAGTACAGACTCATGAAAGTTCTTGTTCTGGGCGCAGGAATGATGGGAAGAGCACTTGCTCACGATCTCACCCTGAATGGTGTAGACACAGTTGTTGCCGATGCAGATTCACGGATGGTCGAAGCAGTACAGGAGTTAACAGGGGCAGAAGGCGCTGTCCTTGACGTTACTAACAGAGATTCTGTTGTCAGGCACATGGCAGACTGTGATGTGACCATCTCTGCTGTCCCCTATTTTCTGAATCTTGACCTGGCATCTGCTGCTATTGAAGCAGGATGTCATTTCTGTGATTTAGGAGGTAACACTGACATTGTGAATCAAGAATTAGCTTTCCACGACAGGGCAGAGAACGCTGATGTCCTCATTGTCCCTGATTGTGGGTTAGCTCCTGGAATGTCCAATGTCTTGACCGCCTTGTCCATTGAGGAAGCGGATGCTTCACAGGTCGCCATCAGGGTGGGGGGACTACCTCAGAACCCTCGGCCTCCTTTCAATTATACCCTGGTGTTCAGTGTTCACGGTCTGCTGAATGAGTATATTCAAAAGGCAGTGATAATCAGAGAGGGTGTCATACAGGAGAAAGAATCCCTGACTGAAGTAGAAGACGTAGAATTCTCTTCTTTTGGAGTGTTGGAGGCTTTTCTGACATCTGGTGGCACCAGCACGCTGGTCAACACATACGAGGGTCGGCTGGATGATCTGGACTGCAAGACAATTCGGTATCAAGGATACTGTGAGAAGATGAGAACGCTGCTTGATGCCGGGCTGGGCAGTGAGGAACCAGTTGCTGTGGGGACCTGCATGGTGAAACCCAGGGATGTCCTAGGACGTGTATTGGAAAGGGTCCTCCCCCACCAGGAAGAGGACGTTGTCCTGATGCGAATAACAGCCAGAGGGAGAAAAGGAGTGACAGTTCTTGAGATGGTGGATTACTACAGTCAGAAGGACAAAATGACAGCAATGGCTAGGACCACAGCATTTCCTACCTCCATCATAGCCCAGATGATTGGAAATGGAATCATCACAAAGAGAGGCGCTCTGCCCCCGGAAAGGACTGTTCCCGGAAAAATATTCATGGAAGAACTCAGGAAAAGAGATATTATCATCAAAGAACGAAAAGCCCCTCTGTAGTTCCCGATGAAGTGGAATATTGTGTAGTCAGAAGAATGGAAGAGAGATATGGATCAACAAACCTGTGAATCCAGAGAGGGGAGGGATTTGGATGCTTCCGGAGCATCAGAGGGGTTGGGTATCATGCCTTAAGGGAGGCGTCTGACTTCATTTTCAAAGTCCTTCAAATTGGTGATGAGAGGTTCAGGAGGTCTATCCCGGTCTTTCTTTTCTTGTGTCGGTCTCCTCAGGTAGAACGCATGGATTCCCATTGATGAGGGAACTTCATAGTCAAATTTGTAGTGATCACCCACGTGGGCAATGTCTCCTGGAGTGATATCCAGGACTCTGCACATTTTCCAGTAGAAATCCTCATGTTTTCTTACATCGTTGAAATCCGATACTGCAGAAAAAATACAGTCAAAATAAGAATCTATTTCAGACAGAGTGAGAGAAAGAAAATCCCTATGAGCATTGGAAGCCACAACAAGAGTGTAGTCTGCACTGAGGCTTTCCAGTGTAGGAATAACATCCTTGTAGAGGCTCACACGATGTTTGTATGAGTTCAAGAGATGAGCAGGTGATTCATTCAAACCAAAACGATTGAACCAGTACTCCAGCTGATACCAACGAATATCTTCCTCACCGATTCTCTCGTATTCTTCGCGTACGATTTTCTTAGAAGTATCCAAATCTGTATTGTGTCGGCTGGCATACAGGCGGGGAATTCCCTCCCACCATACACAATCAGTGAATTTGGAATCTACCAGCGTCCCGTCAACATCAAAAGAGACAACTCGTACCATTGGTTCCGGGTGGTGTACACCTTTAATAAGGTTGGGGGTGGAGGGTGCAGGGAAAAGAATTCAGACCGTTTGTACTTCCCTCAACCATTCATCTTTACACGAGCACTCATGGGTAATTTCCTCGTTGTCCAGAGAGTAGTCCTGAACTTTTCTGGCCAGTGTTCCGGTGCATTTTCTGCAATTTCTGATACCTCTCCTCTTTCCCACTGCCACCGGGTGACAGACAATTTGAGGAGACAGATGGCGTGTCCTGTTAAGAACTTCTACGACAGACCACATCCATGGAGGCTTGTAGTTCCCTGTTCTCCAGAGGTATTCCACCAGTGTTTTCCTGTGGATAGCCACGGGGTTGAAGGAGATGACATCTACCATCTCAGCAACATCTTCTGCTGATCTCACTGCGTCTTCTATCGCCTCATATTCAGTTAGAAAAGGAGGCTTGACCAAGAGGTATGCCTTTTTCTTCATCCCTTCCAGGGCAGTCGCAGCTCGTACGAAATCTTTGAAGGTGAACCCCTTGTTAATGTAATATTGAAGTATCCGGTCATTCGATGATTCAAGTCCCATGGCGACTTCAAGGGTGATATTGTCTTCCTTTAAGTAGTCCCGGACAAGACATGCTTCTTCTGCAAATTCGGGCCTTGTTTCGATACTCAATTCTTTGACTTTCTTCTTCTTGATAATGTCCAGAATCTTGTTTCGTATGGGGCTGGGCAGTTCCTCACTGTCCAAGAAGCTGCCTGAGGTGAATATTTTAATCTTTTGGAAATCCTGATCCATTAGCGCGATAAATTCTGGTAGGAAGTCGGCAGTCTCTGAATCCAGGGCATATGAACACATATGGCATTTATTCCAGGAACATCCCTTGGTGGGGATTACTACATTCAATGCAGTGACCACTTGGTCATCCATACGTTCTCTCGTTGTCCATGAGCGCATATGTCAGGTTCTTGTTCAGCTTATTAAAGGTTTCAGTGGATTGTTCTTGGGAGTATTCTCTCAAACAGGTAGTATGAAAAGAGGCTCCATTGCAGTGAAAAAGCACCTGAGACCAGGAGGAGAATCGGTCTTGAGGAAGAGTCTCACGTTCTTCAGAAGAACCTGCTGGCATGAGAAGCGCGACTGCACGTCAGAAGGCAGGCAATTCCACACGGGTGCAAGCAGCTACCAGAAGGCACGGGCCCGCCAACGAGAGTCTTGGACAGCATATGTAGCTGTGACACGTCGTCCCGACAAAAGACAGCTGGGGGTCAAACACCTCAGTTCTGCATTCAGTATCGCGTGACCGAACGTTCAGGAACCATTAAGAACATCACGCGAACTAAGATCGAAGACAAACGGAACAGTGGGATTGAGTCTCAAAGAGAAAACTTCATCATAGAAATCTCTCCACTATAACCCGTCCATGAGATTTCCCAGCCGAAACAGCATACAGAACAGGCAACTCCCAACCCGATAGATTAAAAAGCAGCACTTCCTACTCCACCCATGGCTCGAGTACCTACCTTTGGATTGATCATGTCTGTCTTAATTGTTGTTGGAGCTGTCTACATATCAACCATGATTGACAATGAATGGATCAGGTTTGGCGTCCTCTTTATAGCCTTTTTCTTTGTAGCCTCTGCCTTCATGGGCCTATCCTGGGAGAAAAGGATTGCTGATCAGATAATACAAGAAGGATATGTTGATGAATATGTGCAGGAATTCGGCGTGGGAAACAGGAAAACGTTTGCGGCCTTTATTGGAGCCCTTAAGAAGAAAGGATTCAAGACAAATCCCGGAGTCGAAAAACGATTGTGGGAAGAAATAAAAAAGAAGACTGGATATCAAGGCTACCAGAATTCCGTATGATGAAAATCCTTCAGGATTTCTCTTCGCGGATTTGCCGGCATCTTGGCAATCTTCCCTATAGGCAGTAGAGCTACGACTTCAATCTCGTCGGGGATATCCAGCACATACTTGAGTTTGTCCATCTGGAAGTACTCTGACAGAAGGGTGGTACTCAACTCAATGCAGCATGATCCCAGGTTCAGATCCCATGCAGTAAGCATCATATTCTGGACAGCAGCTCCCGACTCAAAGAGATAGGATTTTGACTTTTTCGGGTCTGCACACACTACAATAATGTAAGGGGGATCCAGAATCTGGTGGCGGAGCATATCCAGCATGCCCAAAATCCTCTTTTTCACTTGGAAAGGATCTTTGAATCGTTCTTCTGAATCTGCCCTGAAAAGCAGGTCCTCAGCTTCCTTCTTGTATGCATCGACATACAGCTCAGCTAAGGGCACTTTCTCTTCTTTTTCAGAGACCACCACAAATTGCCAGGGCTGGCTGTTGTTGGAAGAGGGTGACCACCGTGCAGCGTCCAGAATAACCTTGATAGCTTCTGGCCGTACAAAATCAGTCTTGAAATGACGAATAGACCTCCTCTTACGGATGATATGTATTACTCCGATGCCATCACCTTTTGTTATCGGACTACTTCTTCTACTTCCTCATACCACTGTTTCTTGTCACCAACCCTGTCTCTCATCTTCCACTTGAGGTTCTTGGGTTCGTCATCAATGCGTTTCTGCAGCCGTTCGATCTTCTGAACCACGTCCTTCTTGTCTTCGTCAGTAAGCTTTTCGTAATTCTGGGCAAATGTCTTGATCTTCTCCAGATTCTCAGTAGCCGTTCTCCAGAATCCCCAGTCTGCCCCAAATGACTGGGCAATGTAGTCTTCGTTCACAGATTCTTTGTCTGAAGGGCCCACATCATGTTCTCTCAAAAGGACGGTGGAATCAATGATGTCCTTTTCATTGATCCGGACAATCTGCAGCTTCGAAAGGAACATGTCGGTCAACGCAACAGTGGGATGATCGATCTCAAGCCGCTTTCTGAAGTTGACCACATGGCAAAACTTCAATTCATCCAGAAATACATCCGAATGTATGCCAAGAGTGTCTTCGTAGAAGATCAATCGTTTTGACATCTTTCCCATACCCATGCCGGACATCATGGCCCGGATGGCAGGGTCTTCCCGGTAGTCAAGATCCAAGAATAGCTCCCGAATAGCTTTTATGTCTTTGTCGTAACCCACGAAATCAATGTCTGTCAGCATCCGACCCAAGTCATACTCCAGGTACTTGAATTTGGGGCAGTGGGTCCTGATGGCAATGGCACCGATAATTCTCAGAGGAAGACTCCTCTTGTCCGCCTCTTTGAGAATGCGATCACGAAGCTTGAAGAATTCCGCTTCTTGTTGTCTTAATTTCTCAGGATCCATAGTCATACTTATCCCTCGACTTTCCAGTATCTATCTACTCCTTCTTCAGAAAACTCAATAATAAACCCTCTCAAGATTCCTTCTCCGTACTCAGATCCAGGATTCACCACAACAGAGTTTTTGATCTTATCAGATGCATAGCTCTCATGGATATGACCGTGCAGTCCCATCATGGGCTGATACTGCTCTTCAGCCTCTCTTATGGCGGTTGAGCCCACATGAATCATCTCAACAGTTCCTGCAGTGACCACTGGCCTCAACGTCTTGTCCAGCTTGGGAGCCAGATCAAGATGCGTATTGTAGGGTGGGCAGTGGAAATTAAAAATCGATTTTGAGGGGTCATTAAGTTTCTTTGCAAGTTGATCGATTCTTTTCTTCATCTCTTTCTCTTTATATTCTCTGGGGGTATCCCATGGCGTGGGATTCACGTACTCCAGACTGATGGTCTCGAATCCCCCAACTTCCACAACCTGGTCCAGGCACCAAATGACGCCTCTGTCCTCATAGGATCTAATGATTTTGTCAATGTGAAATTCATCATCATTCCCAGGCATGGCCATGACCTGCACCTTGCTGGTGTCAACCTTTTCCACCAGAAAGCTCAGCCATTCGTCAATCCTCTGAGCCATTGCATCATTCATCATTTCGTCCACTATTTTGGGGTTGCTTCTCATCTCTCCCACTTCTTCTTGGGTGGTTCTGAAAGGATAACATCCAGAATCGGCAAGACGGTTCTCCATTTCCACTACCTCTTTTTCCGAGGTCAGATGCCATCCTCTGCCGTAATAGTGTGTTTTGTAAGTACCGTCAGATTCCTGAATGAGAGGAATCAGCGCTTTTCCAGTTAGATCTCCACACAAAAGAAGCATATCTGCCTTGTGAAATTCAGGCACATTCACCCATTTCTTCCAGATTGCTGTGCTACCGTGCGCGTCTGTTGAAAAGAACATTCTCGCCATTTTTTCACCGCTCCTACAGTTGGGGAATAACTTATAAATGTTACTGATTGATAGAGGAGGTTGCGGGAGCAAGCAGAGTAGATAAGCCATAATAGAAGCAAATGATAAGAGAACTCCACATTCTCAGAATCCGCTGTGCATTGAGGGTCTCACATACTGTTATCCACAACATTTTTAAGAGTACCTGTCATACAGGGGCTGGAAGTGAAACCATGTTGAAACTCCTGTTGACGGTTACCATGATTCTGCTGGGGTTCAGCGGAGGATATCAGCTGACCTTTACCGGAGAAGACTTGCCCCCAGTTAAAGACATTTCTCTGTGTGCCAGCAATGACAGTATTTATCTGGCGTATTCGCCTCCCGACACTGAAGGGATAACGTTGGTGCAGCTGGATACCCGCCTCAATGAAGTGCGCACTCTCGAAGTCGATGATATGACATCTCCTTGTGTCAAATGGTACAAAGATTCTATCTATCTGGCAGGCATCAAGGGGGAAGCCATTGTTGTACGCGTATTCACTGATCAGTTAGAACTGGTGAGAGAATTTGTCACTCCCGTAGAAGAGCCAGTCGATGTGAACATTCTTCCGTCCGATGAAGGAATTTTTCTCTCGTATGTTCATCGGTTCCTGGAGGATGATCTCTTGCACCAGGATGTATTTGTGAAGAAATTCGATTTCTCCTTCACTGAGCTCAGTTCAGCAAGACTCACCAGCTGGGATTTCTGGGAAGAATCCTGTCTTGCAGCCATTGAGGGGAAGCTCGTGGTTGCTTACTCGTACTATCCTTTGTCTGCTTTCATGAGCCGGTATGTAATGGTAGCTGTGCTGGATTCTGATCTCAACAAGATAGCAGAAATATCGCACCCAAAAGACCTGTCCATTACTGATGAGACTCCACTGGGAAGGAATGTGATAGAACCCGATCTCTGCACCATGGATTCTCAGATAGTGCTCCTCTTCAGGATAACGGATCAGAACTTTTCAGGCACCAAACTGACATTGGAAGGAAAAATCATTGTCGTTCCTGGCAACGTTCATGCAGTAATACTGACGGAGGACCTCCTCATAGACAGAGAGGTCATCTTGACTGAGGATTACAGAGAGCAATTTGGTCCCTGTGCTGTATATACTGGTGACCAAATCTACTTTGCTCAATCTGTCAAGGATGGCAGTACGACAACCATAGAGGTGGTGTCAGCATCCACGTTGGAGGATTTAAAGCTTGCTCTTGAGCCCCAGGAGTCAGGACTCTCTGATTACTGGATTGTTGGCCTGGGAGGTGGGATTGTTCTTCTCACGGTGCTCGTGTTCTTTGTGAGAAGGAGAAAGCGCTCAACCTCCAGGAAGAGCAGAAAAAGAACGAAAAACAAAAAAGGTGGATGATTGCGTGTTTATACACCTTCTTAGCATACATCGACGGTTCTAGTTTCAAAATGGTAGATTATTCCAGTTAAATTGCCGAAGCATAAGCCTTATATAATCAAATGAGTTCTCCTATGCAGGTGATTTGTGTGGACTATGCAGTGTGTGAGGAGTCGCTGGCTCCTCAAGGAAAGCTGAAGATTGAATGGGCTGACCGTCAGATGCCTGTAATTAACCTTATCCGGCAACAATTCCAAAAGGACTTGCCGCTGAAGGGCATGACTATTGCTGCTTGCCTGCATGTTACATCAGAGACTGCCAACCTCATGCGAACCTTGAAGGCAGGAGGAGCTGTCGTTGCCCTCTGTGCTTCAAACCCCCTGTCCACCCAGGATGATGTGGCAGCTTCTCTGGTGAAAGATTTTGACATACCAGTGTTTGCAGTCCGGGGAGAAGATAGCAAGACCTACTACGAGCATCTGCACCAGGTGCTTGATTTCAAGCCTACCATCACCATGGACGATGGTGGGGACCTGGTGTCTACTCTGCACACAGACAGGACTGAGTTGCGGGATGGCGTGAGAGCGGGAACTGAAGAAACTACCACAGGTATAATCAGGTTCAGGAACATGGAGAAAGAGGGTGCTCTCAAGTATCCCATCATTGCCGTCAACGATGCCAAGACCAAACACTTCTTTGACAACAGATATGGGACAGGCCAGAGTTCTCTGGATGGCATTTTAAGGACTACCAATGTGCTCTTAGCTGGAAAGAAGTTCGTGGTTGCAGGGTATGGGTGGTGCGGCAGAGGTGTGGCCTTGCGAGCTCGTGGCATGGGGTCCAACGTTGTGGTTACTGAGGTTGACCCTTTGAAAGCTCTTGAGGCAACCATGGACGGGTTCTCAGTCATGCCCATGAAGGAAGCCGCCCGGATTGGTGACATCTTTATCACAGCCACAGGAGACAAGAATGTCATTCGGGAAGAGCACATGATGGTAATGAAGGATGGTTCACTCCTGTGCAATACAGGTCACTTTGACGTAGAGGTCGAGATACCTGCACTGGAGCGGCTGGCCGGAGAAAAACGAGTTGTACGACCAAACCTTGAGGAATACGTCTTGAAGGATGGTAGATCCTTGTATCTTCTCGGAGAGGGAAGACTGGTCAACCTCGCTTGCGCAGAAGGGCATCCCTCCATTGTAATGGACATGAGTTTTGCCAACCAGGCCCTCTCTGCTCAGTTTATTGTTGAAAAGGGTCAAACGCTTGAACCCCGGGTGTACATGGTCCCTGCAGAAATCGACAATCGCATTGCAGCACTGAAACTTGAATCTATGGACGTGGAAATTGATGTTCTCACTCCAGAGCAGGACGCATACTTGAAAAGCTGGAAGGCAGGTACCTAGGTGTCTGGCATGGGAATAGAAATAAGCAGAGAGTGGATAGAAGCGTACCTTTCCAAGAAGTATCCAGGAAGTACTTTTATTGCACTGAACCCTATGGGCGAAGGAGTACACGGAATGGGGTATTCTGTTGCTTTCGAATGGCAGTGGAAGCGGCAGAACATCATAATCAAGACACTGTTCCCTGAAGGATTTGGTCACGACTACTTCTCAGACCGTGCCCAGGTGTTTCTTCTCGCAAACAGATCGTATAACCTCCTGCCCAAACACGTGCGGTCAATTGATGTGGTGGGAACGGGAAAGAAAATGGTATCACTGGGGGATTGTCAGGAGTTTTTCATTGTCATGGAGGAAGCACAGGGAGAGAACTATTTTGTGGATCTGGAAAGAATCAAGAAGGAAAGAAAATTGACTGACGAGGATCGCGAGAAGTGTGTAAAACTGGCTGATTATCTGGTAGAAATTCACAAGGAGAAACATTCGAACCCTGGATTATACAAACGGAGGATCAGAGACACTGTAGGGAACGGGGAGTGCATCATGGGAGTCATAGACACCTATCCAGAAGTGGAGTTCACGACACCCGAGGAAATGACCGAATTCGTCCGCCTGGCTGTATCCTGGTGGGGAAAGAACAAGAACAAATCCCACAGGCTGTGTGTGGTTCACGGGGACTATCATCCAGGGAATATCTGGTGGAAGGAAAGTGATGGCGCCACTGATTTCATCCTCCTGGACAGAAGCAGAGGAATTTACGGAGAACCTGCAGATGATGTGACCTGTCTCAGCATCAACTACCTTTTCTATGGGCTGCGCATGAACGAGGATCGGTTTGAAGGGCCATTTAAAGAACTATTTGACTTGTTTCTTGAAAGGTACTTTTCTCAGACCAAGGACCAGGAAATGTGGGAAGTTATGGCACCCTTCTATGCATTCCGGGTGACGGTGGTATGTAATCCTCTGTTTTACCCTGATGTCACCAATCTTACCAGAAGGAAGTTGTTTAATTTTGCGATGAACGTTATGGAAGATGATGCCTTCTCCCCGCAGAGAATCCCTGAGTACCTCAGAGATCGACCATGACTTGGGTGGTATGGCTCACAGGACTTCCGGGATCAGGGAAGACTGGCATTGCACGGGCACTCGTGAACCTTCTTTGTGTTCCAGTTGAAGTGCTCCGCTTGGACGAGTTCAGAAGGAGGCTGGTGCCAGATCCACACTACACTGAACAAGAGCGGGATCTTGTCTACAATGCTGTGGGAGTCATGGCTTCCCTGCTTTCAGTCCACGGTATCAACGTGGTGGTAGATGCCACAGCTCACCGCAGGAAATGGAGGGATAGAGCACGGGAACAGATTTCTTCCTTCTACGAGGTTTATGTGAAGTGTCCATTAGATGTGTGCATGGACCGAGAGTCTCAACGGGAGGACAACCTTATCGTCAGTAACATGTACAAGAAGGCAATTGAAAGGAAAAGAAACCTGGAAGAGGGAAAGCCAGTTGAAAAAAGTGATGTGGGTGAGGTCATTGGAGTAGATGTGGCGTATGAAGAGCCCGAACACCCTGAACTCGTCATTGATACAGATAGCACAACACCTGAAGAAGGTGCCCAAATGGTCTACAACATGCTGTATCCTCAGTCGGTTAGTTCCAAGCACGACTAGGCTAGGCTTATTCCAACTTTCGAAATGACAGCCTTAAACTTTCCCCTCCCTTCTTGCTGGATTTTTTCCACTCTTTCCACCTCAATGTCCACTGGCTCCTGGAATACATTTCTGATCTGCTGGAGCAGCGCGTTTTCCTCCTCTTCAGGCAAGGTTTCTCGAGGCACAATCTGAATACGAATCCAGGATTTTGTTTCCTGGATCATCTTAAATTGACCCACATGAGGAGTGAGGAAAAAGGGAGGTATCAAACGGGTGGGGGGCACTGCTCTCCCGGAAGGCAAAACGATGAAATCATCTGCCCGCCCTTCAAGATCTTTCATCAGAGGGAGACTCCTTCCACAAGAACAGGACTCTTCTGAAGGTATGCCAATATCCCCCATTCTATACCTGATCAAGGGCATGGCCCTGTTCCACAAGTTGGTGACAACAACCTCACCTCGCTCCCCTGGGGCTACAGGTTCTCCTCTTTTGAGAAATTCCACGAGTACTGAATCTGCATTAATATGCATCCCGAGGTGCTGACACTCCCAGGCAATGGAATGGGTTTCATATGACCCGTACTTATTGGATGTTCGACATTCGAAGATCTTTTCAATGTACTTCCTGTAGGAAGGATATGCCACTTCACCACCCAGCAGTACTGCCTGAGGATTCAAGTCCTTGATCTCGTTGTTCTTGACAACTGTCGCCATAGCCACGTAGGCCGACGGGTGTCCCCCCATGAAATCGGGCTGAAAGGCTCTGGCCTCTTTCACGAGTTCTTCTTCAGGAAGGATTCCAGATACCCCCTTCACGCGTTGCAGTATAGTTCTCGACGGTCGGTTTAACTGTGCGGGGTCGTGCTGCAAAACAAAGAACTTGTGCCAGGGTCGCAGTCCTTGTGCCAGGTGATCCCGGTAGGATATTGCTGAGAAATAAGCTTCAGCCTCCCTGTCATACAACATGGTGAAGACACTGCCTGAGGTGCCAGATGTCGTTTTCACTGTGCAATTTTCTCGGGAAAACCCGGGTGCAACAATTCCTTGAGGAAAAACGGTTCTTATTTCTTCTTTTGTTATGAGAGGTATTTTGTACATATCCTCGAGTCCTACAATGTCCTCTGGGGTAATGCCCGCATCCCTGAATTTTCGATGGTAGAGTGGAGAATTGTTGTAGGCAAAATGCACCAGAACCCTGATTCTTTTTTCCTGAATTCTTTTCAGGGTTTCAGGAGCCGCAAACTGATTTCCATATATTTTCATGACATTAACCAGTGGTTTCCACATCATGAATCACCTCCACAGTGGTATGGATCTTCTTTCAGTCTCTCCATGATCTCCCCCGTCTTTCAGGATACGGGTAGAGAGACGTCGCTGGAAGACCGCTGGAAGAGGGTTCGGGTCTAGACACTGCTGGCATCTTTCCTAACCCTGGATAGGATGGGGCGTGGCCTGTTGTGTCGTCCGCGGGGAATTTCCTCGCAGAAGTCGAACTGAATCTCTACTGTGTGATCTTTGATAACAGTATAAAGTTCATGTGTCAACTTTTTTTGCACTTCATCTGTGAATTCTGATCCAGTGATGATTTCAATCCGAATCCAGTCTTCTCTTTCCTGAACAATCCTGAATTCTTTCACGCCAGGTGCCAGCTCGAAGTAGGGGATAATCATACGAGGATTGACTCGATCCCCATTTGGAAGCCAGACGAAATCATCATTTCTTCCCACCACAAGCTTCATCAATGGTAGTCCTCTGCCACAGGAGCACACGTCATCCAGCGGAACACCTCTGTCGTTTATCTTGTACCGGATGAAGGGCATAGCGTGAGCCTCCAAGGAGGTCACAACGATCTCCCCTTCTTCGCCGGGAGCTACAGGTTCTCCTTCGTCGTCCAGGAATTCCAGGAGGACGCTGTCAGAGGATATGTGGTATCCTCTATCCTTACACTCCCAGGCAAACTGCACAAACTCAGCAGACCCATATTCCTCATAGATGGGGGATTGAAAGACGTCTTCAATGAGCGAGCGTGCCTCTTTGGTCAGAATCTCTGCTTCAGATCGGATGAATACCGGTATTTCCAGAGTTTCCCCCTCATTTTTCAGCATCTTAGCCCATTCAATCATTATTGAGGGATATGCGGTGACTGAATCAGGGTAAAATGCTTTCAGCATTGCAATTTGCTTTTCAGGAGGCGAAAACACTGAAATGAATTGGCGTCTTGTAATCCCAAGTTTCTCGTAAAACTGATTTTCAATCTTGAACGATTCATAACGAGTGTACGCTAATTTGTGCCATGGCATGTATCCCAGGGCAGCGAAATTCCGGTAAGTTATTGCCATGTAATACTCGTAGGTGCGAACATCATAGACCAGGTTGAGGTTCTGGCCAGTAGATCCAGAGGTAGCAGCATGAATGCAGTCTGAGACCTCAAATCCTTTCGAGACAATAGCTTGGGGATAATTCTCCATCATGACGGCTTTGTTGACTGAAGGGAACCTCCGGATATCGTCCACGGTTCGAAAGTCTGAAGGGCTCAAATCATGCTTTCGTAACAAACGGTGATAGAACTCATTTCTATCATATGCGTACCTAAGGAGAGACCGCAATTTCTTTTCTTGGAGCTTTTTCAACTCTCCAGGTGATTTCCATTGATTTCTCATGACCTTTCCAAGAAAATACAATTGTCTCAGTAGCATCACATCACGTACCAACAGGCTGCAGATGCCTTATAAACATTTGTTGTCCTGTGATAACAGGATTGGAGATGCAAATTTCCTTTTGTGGCAATTATAGCTCTTCCCCTTGACTGTTGGTGCAGTCATCCAGGTTGACTTCTTAGACTGCTCAGAAGACTGGAGGAGCCAGACTGACCTTTCAGTATTTTGTGAAGAGCACTATCTGGTGCTGACCCATGGAGCGTCATCAACACAACCTATAAAAACAACCCGGAGAAATCTGACAAGGTGATTTCCATGGAGATGGGAGACGTATGCCAAGTTTGTGGACAGCAGTGCTGCAGAAAGACGGAGAAATTTGGGAGAATAGCTCTTTCGGAAAAAGACTTCTTGAGGATAGAATTCCATGTAAAGGAACCTTTTGCCAGACGTTTTCATTCCAAAAATGGGTGGATATATCTCATGGAGTTGCGTGATGAGAAGTGCACCTTTTTGCGGACGGATGGAAAGTGTTCAATCAACTCTTTTAAGCCCCTGGACTGTAAAATATACCCTCTACTATTCCACTATTCTGATGGGCAGATTACGTTTTTTGTGTCTTTCCGGTGTCCCTTTCACCACCAAGTACCCGAGGAGTTTATTGAAGGTGCCACACAAGAAGCTCAGAAAGAGCTTGTGGAGTGGAGTGAGCAGAATCTAAAAGGGTACTCTGAAATCGTCTCATCAAATGGGTAAGTGGTTCGGCTAGGGGCTTGTGGGTCTAGTGGGGATCTTGCAGGTGACTGCCCGTTTCTTTCCCCGGGAGGTTTTTTCAATGCTGTCCACATAGGTCAGTGTGATGTTGACCCCGGGAAGTGCTTCCCATATCCCCTGGAGGAGCCTTTGTTTCTCTGATTCGGTGAACTGTTCTGTAGGCACAAT
>JACVGT010000042.1 GCA_018992685.1 Theionarchaea archaeon | reverse complement strand
AGTATGATGCATATGAAGAGGCTTAAGCCTCTCTTCGCTGGTTTGTTTTCCATCTTTTTTACCTCCTACTATTGGTTCGTCAGACTTCATCCTCAATGACAAGGGAATATATCTTGCCATTATTTTGGATTTGAGTTCTGATTCTTTGCTAAATGCTTATGATTATTACCCTTTAAATACTTTTCGGTCATTCATCCTATATAAGGTCTTTATTTTGAATATAAATAAATATTCTTCTAGGGTCTAATCCTGTAATACTACTATTATGATAGTTGCTTTTCCTAAAAAAGATACTATTTAAGTAGTAAGAAAGAATACTGGCTCGTTCGGGTAGTGAATTGAAATTACTATTACGATAGTAATTTAAAAAGGAAAAAAGAAGAAGTTAAGTGAGTTCTTGAAGGATCTTCTCGTAGTATGAAATGGCAGTCTGCGCGAATTTGAGAACCTCTACGTAGTTCTGCTGAGTGAGGGCCGTCTCTGCATTCTCCAGGTTGGAATCTGCCAGCGTGAGCATCCGCCTGATATTATCTGGGACGGTATCTGTTTCCAACGTTTCGTAGATCCTGTTCTTCAGCGCTCTAGCCTGCTTAACGACGTTTTCTGCTACCTCTTTGAGGAGTCTGTTGTAGTAGGATCCCTGTTCAGGTTCCTGACTCTGAGACTGACCGCCCTGTGAGGGAGTAGTACTGCTCCCACTGCTAGAATCGCTCTCTTGATCTCCTTCGCTACCGGATCCTTGGTCACCAGTTTCAGAACTCGAGCCACTGCTAGAGTCTGAACCAGATGTTGTTCCTGTTCCCGTTTCAGATCCAGATTCAGATCCGGACACAGGACTTGGTGATCCAACTAGGCCAAATCCAAAGTCAATATCTGGGGTTGTCTTCCTGTAGTTCAGTGCTACTGCATTAGCTCCCGTATAGGGTGTGGATGGACTGCTCATGATGCAGCTGCCTGCAGTGGCTGTCACGCTGTAGGCTCCGGGGTGCAAGTGACCGATATAGTAACTGCCTCCATTTGTAGTCACGGTGGCAACACCATTCGTTGACCAGCCAAACTCAGTGAGTCCTTCTTCCCCGCCTGCAACCTGGGTAGCAGTCACCGTGCTTGTGGTGGCACACAATACGTCAAATGTCACAGTGCCAGAGACTCCACACAACGGATCAACTGTGAAGCTCACCGTACTCGTGGAACCGCACGCCACTGCGGCATTGCTCGTGCCCACCGCATACCCTGTCTTGATGACTACCACACTCCATGCCCACGTTTTGTTCAGTCCGGACGTATTCGCGTCATTCCATGGGACAAGGGTGAACTGGTAGTACCCTAGAGAATCAGTGGTCGTCTGGTATATCTGGGTTCTGCTGTAATCTGTGTAGTAGTCCACGCCGGGAGACCACAACGAAACCTCACTGTTCCTGTTCATGTCCGAGAGTTTGACTGTGGCTCCCACGATGGGTGCTCCAGTCTGGGAATCTGTGAGATATCCATCAATGGTACCTGTGCACCGTCTGAGGTGAATGACAGCTACTCGTGTGCCCGTTCCTGCACTCACTGCAAAGGGACCCGCAGCTGAGACTTCGTAGTTAGCGAGTTCACCATGTACGTAGTACTGGGTTCCGCTGTTGATATTGGTGATCAGGTAGTACCCTTCACTATCAGTCAAGGCAAAATCGAAGGATGGATTGAGTCTGGCTACAATATTGCAGAACCCATCAGTGAGCTCAAGAGTTATGAACCCATCTGCCCATCCGGTGTTCATAATTCCAGCGGCCAACGAGAAGTTTGCAGTTGCTATCTGTCCTCCGACAATACCGATGCTCTGATCTGCGTTGTTGTGCTTCTGCAGGATGTATCCGTATGCGTATGCATAGGCAGTATGCGTACCGGAAGGAACGTTCAGCACCGTATAGTACCCTGCACTGTCTGTTGAAGCAGAATACATTCCAGATATTCTTACTGCAACATCAACAAGGGGATTGGCGCCGTCGTCCACTATCCCTTCAACTCTGCCCTTCATTTTCTCTATGGTAATGTCCTTGGTCACATTTCCATTGACAGTCACTGGTGCATAGGAACCCTGGCTGAAAGCCACCTGGTAGTCAATACCACATGCTCCTCCGCCACACACCATCACCAAATAGGAACCGTATTCAACATCATCAAAGATGTAGAATCCATTGGTGTCGGTTTCGTCCGTAATCATGGCTGGCTCCCAAATCGCAGCTATGGCACTGGATACATCTCTTCCTGATTCATTTGTTACTCTCCCTGATAGACTTCCTCTGAACTTGCTCATGGGAGATACAGTGGCACCTGCAGTTCCTGCAAACCCGGAGAAGAATGCTAGGACAAAAGAAGGAGTCACTGAGGGATTGGCAATAGTAATGTACCCAGTCTTTACTGCCACGATAGTAGTGGCTGCTATTGTCGTGTCAATTCCTGTTATGCAGTAGAACCCATAACTGTCAGTCGTTGCATTGTAACTGGAGCTGGCAGTCGTCTCCACGGTAACTCCATAAATTCCCTCTCCCGGATCAAAAGATGCGCCTGCCGTATATCCATTGGTATCAGGAATCATATTACCTGCACCATCAGGTATGACCTTGTTGCTGTAGATGAATCCTGATATGAAATGAGTAGTGGGAGTAGCACCGAGATTGATAATCTCGTAGGTAATCTGATCGGGATAGACATGAATTCCAGTCTCCCTTCCCAGAATGGTCCTCGTAGGATCGATGACTGCAGCAGTGTAGATTCCTGGAGCCACATCATGGGTTTCGAAATACCCATTGGCCAGCAGCGGTACGTCACGTCCGGCCACAAATACGAAGCCATTGGTGACAGGCATCCCGCCTGCATCATATACCTGTCCTTTGAGAATTCCTGTCCTGTGATTGAGGATGATGCCGTTTTCGCACAAGTCACAAGGATCAGGAGGACTGGCAAGTCCCGGTCCTCCAGGAACCGGTATATAATATTCCAGCGTTACCGTGTATGATGCCTTTTCTGCTTTGATGAGATACCGGGCTTTGTGCATTCGATGGCAATCTGGAGGAGTTCCAGTACAGCTCGTCTGGAACGTATCTATCATACCACAGTAGGTCATTTCGTCAAATCCTCGAGTTGTCTGGTAGGGTAGCACGGCTGAGTCACAGTCCTCAGAATAGGTTTCAGAGGGCAGCTTCATGGCGAAGACTCCATTGCTGTCTGTCACTGTCTTATACGGAGAGTAGGGAACATAGACAGTAGCCCCTTCAACTCCAATTCCATCTGTGTTGATTACGCGCCCGAATTTGATGCCATAGTTCTCCTCTAACCTGAAGTCAGAGACCGTAACTCGCCCCATTTGAGCTGTGACAATGCGAGCGTTGGTTTTGTGGTGATTATCGCTTTCATCAGTAACGCTTCCTGCTTCATTGCGCACCACAATGTTGAATTTTCCTGCTGTCAGAGGATGGGCAGTGTACGAATTACTGGCCCCGTAGTCGGCGAAAATGTAGAACCCCGCCTTGTCGGTGTAAATCTCTAATCCAGTTCCGTATGACCATCCGAGACCGGGTATTTCCACCAGTGCATTTTCAATGGCTTGCTGACCATCTGTGACTGATCCTTGTATTATGGGCAATCCCGTTGCAGTTACCAGGTTAAAGATGGTGGGGCCTGTAGGACCGGTAGTTCCATTGGTAACACAAATCAATTCAACACCGGTCTGGAACCCAGGTTTCTTGGCCACAATGTAGAACCAGCCTGCGGGAATGTTATGGATACTGTAGTTACCGAAAACGTCCGTCGTAGTACTCAACCCTAGTCCGGGAACCTCAACCACTGCTCCAGGCAAGGGATTCCCTCCACTGTTCACTGTTCCGAAAACCATTCCGTGATCGTAACTCAAATTGGTGAAATCAACGTTGGATGTAGTGTGCCAGTTATACTGCACACCACTGATAGTGGTTCCATCCACTGTGATATTGAATTTCCACTGGTCGAAGTATTCTGCCTTTTGAATACGCAAGTTGTAAATGCCTGGAGGCAACCCATGGATACAGTAATTCCCAAAAGCATCGGTGTAGGTTTCCATGACATACGTGAATGTTTGATCATAGACTTCCACATGCATGCCCACAACACCAGTGCCATCTGTCTTCACTGCTCTGCCTGTTACGGACTCAAAGGGTACCATTCCGAAGTTTACGGCCATGGCACCTGTGACGTTGACGTTCTTCGTTACTGCCTTGTAACCCGGGATACGTACTGTTACCCAGTGAAATCCCATGGAAGTGGCCAAATTGTAGACACCACCTCCTCCAATGGGGATGGAGATTCCAGCAGGATGATCGAGAAAGACTGTTCCACCCGTGAGGAAACCCTCGCCTGCATCGAAGACACCATTCATGTTGGAGTCTTCGTATACAGTACCTCCAATACTCTGGGCTGCTACTTCTCTCGAGTTCAGTATGATCATGCTCCCTGCCAGGAGCACGCATATGAGAAGACCGTTAACCTTTCTTTTTGTGGTTGCCATATCCTTTCCTCCTTTGTCAGACTTGATCCCAGATGGTCAGAGAACTTTTCTCATGCCATCTTTTGGAACTTTCGTCTAATTGAAGGTTTTAATTCTTATACATCTATCCCTTTATATACTTTTCGCTTAAGGAAGGCATATAAGGTCATTGTTGAGGATAAAAAGAAAGATTTCTTTTTCGTTGTTTTTCTGTTTACTACTATCATAGTAGTTACTTTAATCAAAATCTTCATGTGAGGTTTCCTTTGTGAAGATAAAGGGACATTTGCGTGACAAATCCAAAATTACGATCGGATTCGTAAGAAAGCTTCGTGCTCACACAAGAAGTTGTTGCAGTGGTATGAAGGCGGCAGGCAATGCCTCCCAGCGTTCTACGCTCTTTCTGACGCCTGTTCTACTACCATGGTATCTTCAGATTCTTCCAGGACGAAAATTACCTTCTCGAGGAAATCCTGCCATGTAGCACAGCGCAACTTTCCCTTCCATTCAACTACCTTGTAGTACAGATTGTCTGGTATGTTCTTGAAAGTGATATTTTTCATAGCTTTCCACCTTTACTCGTTTTGACACCTTTAACAATAATCCTATATAAGTCTTTCGGTCAATGTTTAATGATTTTGAAGCAAACCAGTTGTAGCTAGAAATCAGTAAGGGGTGAACAATGAGTCCCTGAATTATACTTCTGCCTCTGCCACACCATGTTCTGAAACGATTTCGAATTTCTTCATCTTATGCAAAACTGCTGGAAGCGGGGCATCCAACCGGTGAGCGATTTCTTCAGCAGACAATCCTTCTTCATACAGGGTTGAGAAAACTCTTTCCGATATGTGATTCGATTTCAGTCCCAGTCTCCCTCTTCTGTAGTTTACAGCAGCTTGAGTCACGCCAAGGGTTTCACTTATTTCCCTATCATTCAAGCCTTGATTGTACAGGGCGAGCAGCTGCTGGTCGGAAAATGTGATTGGCTGGTAATTATTTTCCAGACCCAGTTTCTCCCGGCGATAGTTGACTGCGGCCTGAGTCACACCCAACTTCTCACTGATCTCCCTATCTGTTAACCCTTTTCGATGAAACTCCAAAAGCTCTTCATCCGAAAACTTCCGCATGCCGTGTTATGGTTTCTGGTGTATAAAAGCTTTTTCCCATGCCTCATCCCTGACCGTAAGAGATGAGGCTTTGTAACGCTGGCCCAAAAGGAGGGGGTAGGAGTCAGATAATACAGTTGCAGAGGAAACCTGACGTGCGCTTCACGAAAAAAGCGTCAAGGTCATCCACCGCATACTGCCATGGGACTGTGGTTACCGCAGCAGCCCCCGGATTGCAGAACCAACAAGTTTGAATATGACAGGGTTTTTGGCGAATTCTTTGAGGATCGATGTGTGTCTCTCAAAATCTGCCATAGTCTCAATGAGGGAGGTATTATCTTTGAAGATATTGAAAGCTCTGGTGAGATTTTTCATGCTTATAGTCTCATAGATTCCTCTGATTCTTAGAGCAGTCCTTATTTCTGTTCCGAAATTCCTTTTCCAGGCTTTCTCATAGTCATTAAGATCCTCCAGGGACTGAACGGCCATTTCTGAAGCTTTCATGCCGTAGTATATTCCACCCCCTGTCATGGGCTTGACTTGACAGGCTGCGTCACCAACGAGGGCAATATTCTTCCTAGCTATTTCACCCTCACCCAGCGGGATGAGCCCCGCCTGCCTCCCCAGGATAGTTCCTCTGATTTCTTTGCGCTCTAAGAATTTGTTGAGGTGGCTGACAGGTTGGGGACCGGCATATCCGACACGCATCGTCTCTTCTGTCTCAGGTATCAGCCAGAAGAAGAAGGGGGGATGAACGTGAAGATGTACAAAATCGTCCTCAGGCGCCAATTGGACTACGTACTGAGCTGCTGGGTAGAATGAGGGGGTTAGAGAGAATCCTACTTCTTTTCGGACCACAGAAAACGGTCCATCACACCCCAGCAGGATGTCGCAGGTGTACTGGTTCTTTGTGGTTGTCACTGAGATTGGAGTCCCGGGTTTACAAGAGATCACCTTCTCTTTACAGTTAATGGGTAATCCGCGAGAGAAGTGCTTGTCCAGTAGAGCTCTGTCCACAACATATGCTGCACTGTCTCGTTCGATGGTGAAGTGGTTTCCACCCAGGTAGAAGGTGGCTCCATCAATGCGTCTCAGAATGACATGACGGGGAAAAGGTACTTTGGCACTGTCCACTGTTTCTCTCCCGATCAGTCCCGCACATTGCACTGGGTTGCCAATCTCGGTATGCTCTTCCAGCAGGAGAGGCGAAAGTCCTCTTTTCCTGAGCAACTGCCCGAGATAACATCCAGCGACTCCACCTCCAACAATAATGATCTTCATTGGCACCAGCTGACCCTCACCGTCTTTTCCGTGCGCAACTAGATGATTCGCTCAGTGGTCTCCACCACCACTCCTTCTTGGCTGATGATATAGGGAATCAACTTAGTTGAGAATATCATGTTTTTCAGTTTCTGAACCCGCATCACATGCTCAAGTTCTGAACCTCGATCCCGGGTAGAGAAATCGAAGATCCCATCCGCCAGATACAGCAGGGTGTTCACCAGCCGCTCATCATGAACTCCCTTATCCAGGATGAATAGATATATTCCTCCGTATTTCTTTGCATCCATCTGAATGATCTCGAACAGATCGATGACGTCCTCAGGGTTTTCTGTTCGAAATAGTGACGACAGAGAATCAATCATGCAGCGTATCTCAGTCCCCTTCTGGCCAGCCATCTGCTCCAGGTGTTTACCTAATGCCAGGCGCAATTGATTGGAAGCACCCACATCCCATACCAGCTCCTTGAAGATGTCCAGATCCTGAGAATAACTTTTCTCGTACCTGGTGGTATAAGCGTCAATAAAGGTGAGCTGCTTCTTTCCGACAAATTGGTCAACATCCCAATCATAGAACTTCATGTCATCCATGATTTCGGTGCTTGACCTTTCTGAAGTGAAATAGATACATTGCGCTCCCAGTTGAAGTCCTGAATGGATGAACTGCTGGCCGAAAACTCGGATTCCAGTACCAGGGGGTCCATGAAGAATTATTGTGGTTCTATCCGGCAGACCTTTGTCCATGATGATATCGAACCCCTTGATTCCTGTCTTGAAATACTGCATATAGAGAGCCTGTACTTAGGTAATAAAAAGGTTTCCTTTTTCGCCTTGATACACCTTGTGCATCGCGCAGAACTTCCGGAACCACTCTGAAATTCGCAATTGCGGGGATTAGATGGTAAGGTCAACAGGGGGCACGTCTTCCCAGATAAATAGGTGAGAGGGCTAGTCTCTCTTTTTTAGAATATCTCGAGGATCAAAATCCTCGTCGTCTTCCTCAGGAGATTCAAGTGTCGTTGACTTTTTCTCCTCTTTTTCTTTTTTGGGCCCCTTAATAATTTCATGGATATCAAGGAATTCATTGTGTGGTTTTTCTGCATTGTCTGGTTTTTCTGGTTTCCATCTGAGGGGTTCTTCTTTTGTTGAAGGCTCTTCTTTTTCTTTTGGCATCCGGAGAATGTCACGGACATCGGTAAATTCTGAAGGGGATTCTTCGGTGCTCTTGGATTCTTCTTCAACAAACAGGTCTTCGAGACCAAGCTCTTCTGCTAGCTGTCCCTTGCCTCTTGGTTTTTCAGCTTCTCTACCAAACTCGAATTCTTTACCAAACTCAAATTCCTCAGGTTCTTTACCAAACTCAAATTCCTCAGGTTCTTTACCAAACTCAAATTCCTCAGGGATTTTCCTGGCCTTCGTCCCTTCTTTTCTCAAGAGCTCATGCACATCTTTGGTTTCGACCACCTTTTCCACTTTCTCTCGCTTCTCCTCTAGGCTTTCCCGCCTTCTTTTTAAGACGTCCAGCGGCGTTATTTCTTCTTCTGCTTCTCCGCGTTCCTCTGGTGTAGGGAGAGCCTTCTTCACTTCTTCTCTTCTCTCATACACAGCTTCACGAGGTGGCGCAGGTAATTCTTCCAGTTCGTAGTACTCCTCTTCCTCTGATCTTCGCCTTTCTATCAACAGGAATGCCACTACCATGGAGATGAACATAACAAGCACTATCAACAGGATCATGGCGATGTCAAAAGATTCCGCGACCCTCTGTCCCATCCCTTTCTCTTTCTCTTCGGGGGGAGTTGAAGTAGGAGGTTTGGTCTCTGGAGGCACCATTTCTATTACATTGATAGTCACTGAACCTGAAGAAGACTCATGCTTATCATTGTACACATCAATAAACGTAGCTCTGGCAGGTCCCAGACTAAAGGTTCCAGGCTTCGTGGGCTTGAGAGAATATGTGAAGGTAACAGATTCACCGGGGTTCAAAACGCCAATGCTCCATCCGGGATTTCCTTCCACAAGGGTGAGTTCTTCAGGAATCATGTCCTCTATGACTATATTGGCTGCTCGTTCGTCATATGTGTTGGTGACTGTCACTGTTACCACCACTACTTCCCCTGTCTTCAGGTCGGCAACATCTGCGCTCTTTTCAATGAGTATTCCCCGTATGAGGAGGCTGGTAGGGTCAGATTCTGCGACATAGTCGATCTGCCACCTATCGCTGTAAATGGCAGCAGCTTGGGGGAGTGCAAATGTTCCTACTCGAGTGCACAGAACCTCATACATGATCTGAGCAGATTCTCCTGGTTCCAGCCTGCCTTCCCACGCATTGGTGCCTGACAAGAGAACCAAGCCGTCAGGCAGAGGATCGCTTACCTGAGTATCAGCTGCAATTTCACCTTCATTTATTATGTTTACAGCCACTCTCACCGAGAAGTTCAGTTTGACTGCATTCTTTTCTATCACCTTAGTGACCGTGATAAGTGGCTTTTGAGCCCGAACCACAAGCTCCCCTTCCAGTTGGTCTGAGTATTCCCTGTCAAAGTCGTCCGAATACACCACATCAAAATTCAAAGCATAGGTTCGATCCGTGTTGAAATGAGGAATTTTGAAGGTATACTTGACAGTAAATTGCTCTCCTGCCTCGATTTCATCCACCATGAAGCTCATTATCCCATTCTCCTGCAGATAGTTGGTGGAAGCTTCCACAAACTCTGTTCCCTCCAGGAGTGGTGTGACAACCTTTATGGCCTTAGCTGCAATTCCTCCTGAATTGGACAAGGTGAGTACTGTTGTGACATATTCCCCGTCTGAGTCTATCTTTCTTCTCAGGGTGTAGTCCATGGAAATATTGGGTGTTTCCGTCTCCGGAATGAGCAATTCCTGGTCGTCTGTCAATATTTCTTCTTTAAGGCCATCCCCGTTTTCATAAGCCAGTCTCACTCCTTTGTGTGTGAATTTTCCGGCCTTTTCGCCTGCTCGTAAGGTGTATTCTATGAGAACATATTTGTTGGGTTTTAGACTGTCAATATAGATCCGAATTGCTCCATTGTCTTCTTCTAGATTCTTGGTCTTCAAAGATTCTACCTGAAATCCTTCCGGTACAATGTCTACAACCTGAATTTCTTCGAGAGTAGTGGGCGTGTCATTTTCCACTCTGATAACGACTGTTATAACATCTCCTTTTGATACAATGGTAGTGTCGACTTCTCGATTCAATTTGGGCCCGGGAGCCGTTATTACCCTGATCTCAGTAATGTTGCTTATTCCTTCGTACACGTGATCCTTTTCGTCTTTATAGAAGGTCTTTCCTCTGAACTGGTAAATTCCAATCTGTTTTACTTTAATCTTGTACGTGACCTTTACTGTTTCACCAGGCTTGAGAGCGCCCATCCACTCTGCATATCCTTCAATCACTTCCAATCCCTGAGGTATTTGGTCTATGAAGTGGACTTGTTCAATCTCATCTTCTGATAGATTCTGAATGTAAGCTACAATTGTCCGCTCTTCTCCGACCCGCAGGTCAGCTACTTCTTTTCCTGTCTCCTTCACCACTGACTTCCCTTCAAGAATGGTTTTCTTTATCTGGACGTTTGCTCGTCTCTGAGCCAAGACATTGAGGTATGCAGTCTTCGTTTCACTCCTGGTTCCCCTTTCATCTGTGTATGTCAGCTTCACCTTGAGCGGGAAGGTGGTTTCATGAGACACCTGGGGTGCTTTCATGAGGAAGAGGAGTCCAGCTTGCTCATCCGGGCCGATATCTAAATCCAGGTATTGCTCAATATTGTACTCCCACGTCATGTCCATGGGAGAGAAATCAGGAGCATCCAGTTCATACGAGATGTCTGAGATAGTTCCAGTTCCGTCATTCCTCAGCAAGACGTGAGCCAGGAAGGTATCATTAGAGTAGATCTGAGAGGAGCCAGTTTCCATGGTTGATTGTTCCAGGACTCCCCAGTACACGTTCATGTCCAGATCAGATCCCACACGCTCAAACATCTTGAACCGCGCGGATCTTTCCTTCTCATTGAACTCTACAAACTGAAAGAAAAATTCCTTGTCGTAGATCCTGCTTTCAAAGACCTTTATCAAGTAGTTTTCAAGCTTTTCTGCTCCTTTCATAACCTGGGTGAATACCGAATCTTTTATTACTTCAGTCATGTCAGTGGGAGAGATTTTATACTCAGCAACCCGAGAAATACCTCCCATTCCCAGATATCGATCCTCCTCCTGTTTGTACAGATCATAGGTAAACACTTTGATCATGTAGCAGTTGTAGGGGATTTGCGTGGTTTCAATGGTTATTTCAAAGGTCAGTTCAAAGTCTGACCCCGCGGGGAGCTGATCGACCTTCCACACAATGACATCATCCACAAAATCCCCATCAGAATCATGTGTGGTCCAGGTTACCAACGGGTTAGTGGATTGAATGTTCACAGGTCCTGATGCATATTGAGGTAGTTTATCAATGATTACCAGGTTGAAAGCATCTGCATAGGGCCCAGACCCTCTGTTGGCCACAGTAATTTCATAACGTATGACTCCCCCTGCCTGCGATGCGGGACCTTCTTTGCTGATATTCATGGACAGACAGGGCTCCAGCGGCTCAGTTATCTGAGACAACTGGGTCACAATCCATGTCTCTGCCAGGTTGCTTACTGTCGTTACGGTTGTTACTCCTGGGAGAGGGAAGGGAACAACGTAGGTAACTGATGCATCGTTCAAAATATTTCCAGCTGATCCGACGGGGACAAAAACACTGTAGATGCCGGTCATAGAACCTCCTGAACCCAGTACATTCACTCCCTGCCACAAAACAACGTTCCCTACAATTGGTTGAGGGGTCAGTCCAGGAAATGAGACGTGGTATTGGGGGTTGATGGTGGGAATGGGTATAACATCAGATACCTCGATAACTTGCGGATGGTAGAGACTCACTGGATTCACTATTGTGTCGTAAACAGTCAGTCTGTAATACAATCTGCTTCCTGGAAGAATAGTTGGAGCCGGAATGGTGCATGCAAGGTCTGCGAAGGGTTCTTTTATAATTTGGGCAGACTGAACAAGTATTTCCACTGCAGGGGCTGCAGCAATCCTGGGGATTCCAGTCTCGAAGTACTGTGCAATGCATCCATCGTTTATGATACTTCCTCCAAAGCCAACGGTTCCGTCGGAAACAACTGTAGCATTGTATGATAGCAAGGTATATCCTGGAGGGAGATTGGGAATGTTCCATACTACCGTCTCTCCCGGATTCCCGATTCCATCAGCTGGGAGGATCTCAATCAACACACCACCTGAGAGAATCAGTTGAGTTATCTGGGCTGCATCCATTTGCATTCCAACAGGTATATCATCCTGGACCTGCACAGCCATTGGCCCCCCAGATCCGTTATACACCTCAATATAGAATGTGATAGTATCCCCGGGGATACAAGTTCCAGAAAAGTCCTCGTCTGAAATCTGGAAATTAGGTAGCAGATCAGGTCCTACCTGCACCAATCCTGGAGCTGGATTCAATGGTGGGTTGTAGATAGGAATATCGTCGTACCCCAACCCTGTATAGTCTGCAGCATTCGGATTATAGGCTATTTTTTTCAGCTGCAGAATGGTCACTTCTGTGTTCCATTCAGTCATTTCCCAGGGTTGTTCCTCGTAAGAGGCCAGTTCATTGGGATTTCCTTTCAGGTCCTCATATTTCAAGACTGCATTGTTCAACAAAAACCGGTAAGGTAAGGACACATCCACCAGGATTTTCTCGAATCGAGGGATATTCTCTTCTTGTTTATCGTAGTAGTCGCACATGCCCAGGGGGTTGTCCCTGTCTAATTCATCAAACACTATTTGATAGTCCTGGCTTCCAAAAAGGAATCCCGCAGGATTGGGAATTCTCTCAGATTCCACTTCTCTCACGAATTTCAACCACACCTTCTCCTCTTCCAGTTCTATCTTCTCTACTATGATGCCAAAATCAGAAAGACCTCTATCATATTCTTCAGGGAAGATGACGTTATTTTCAAAGTGGTTGTCACAGGCGTAATAGAACACTGTGAACACCTTCTCGTCAGGGTCTATACTTGACGTATTGTAGGCCTCAGTGTCCTCATCAATGAGCAGCCGGGCTACAAGCACCTGTTCGCAGGATGGAGTCTCAATCTGATAGACATGGATCACTTCTATGCGGATGTCCTTTTCTGTGCCGTCAGGATACTTGCGTTCGTAAATGTGAGAACCATATTCCTCTTCCTTAGCATCGTAGGGTACAATCAGCGCTTTTCCATAGATTGTCTCGTAAAGTACCATTTCGTTATTATCCCGGATGATGAGATAGTATGGATCAAAGCTGACCAGCGAACGGATTCTTCTCTCATACCGATCAGCACGGTACATCTCGTCCCGTGGCGAGTAGTAGTATCCCGTGGTTCCATCGGCATTGTCAGGAAGTCCTCTGGGTTCCACAGAGTGCAGGTAGAAATCTTCGTACAGCAGATCAAACTTTTCGTGGACATAGATCTGTAGCCTGGCGTAATGAGATACCGTGGCCTGGTAGCATCCCTCGCAACGGGGGAGGGTGGTGTGAAGTGTTTCTCTGACGAATCCCTGGAAATTAAATACGATTCGAGCAAATTCATCTTCATACCACGCAACATCCCCAACGACTTCACAGCGTTCACAGTCTTCAAGTCTCAAGAGCAACACTAGTTTCTGATTATCAGTCAGGGATGTCATGGATCTCAGTGCTGGGTGCTGGATAACCCTTTCTGGGTATGTTGGATAGACATATTCCTTGTAGTCCATCTCCTTCCAAATGGGTACCGCAGCTGTGTAAACTCTCTTATAGATTTTCAGGGCCAGTTTTTTTGTTATAGATCGATCAAGGTTCATCCCGATCCATTCATTGGGATCAACGGCCCCATTGAATTCTCCTGGCAAATTGTTGGTGGGGTCTCCGTCAGTGTTCTTTCCTTCATGCCATTCTCCAATATCGAAGACACCGTTTCCATTTACATCAGTGAGTTCTCCAAGGTTCACAATTCCATTTCCATTGGAATCTGTCCATTCGCCGAAATCTCTGACATTGTTCATATTCTCGTCAAACCATTCCTCGGCTTCTGCAATGAAGTTCCCATTTATATCTTTCCACTCTCCCGCCTCAATAATGGAGTCGTGTTCAAAATCATAGACTATTATCATGTACAGGGAGTTAGGACCCAGAATAATCTGCCTTCCATAGTATGTTGCAGAGGGGTCCTGCATCACACTTCCTAGGGGAGCCTGGAAGAAGTAATAGGGAGGGGCTGGCCCATAGACGTCAGCATACCACTCATTAGGCTCAAACCGTTCTGAACGAATCATTTCAATTCTATCCTGCCGTAAGGACTCTCTCATTACCAGAATCTGATCGTCAAATTCGAGATACTGGGGAACACTGGTATCTTGCTGCGAGTTCACTTGTGCAGCAGCTAGCAGCACCAAGAGCATCAGGGGAATTGCCTTCTTCATTGATACTCACCCTCGATCTTCCAGTGTTCTGCTATTTGAAGTACAGTCTGAAGAAACTCCATGAAATCATCTGAAAGCATCCAGGTGCTGTCTCTCTTGTAGATCAATCCCGAGCCTCTCAGTTTCTTGATTATGCTGTCATACTGACCCCGGGTAATGGATGAGCTCCTGCAGAACGTCTCCCACAGGCTGTCATCAACACCTTTATTCTCTTTGATGATCTCAAGGAATTCCAAAGCAGGTTCTGAAAGTTCGGGTTTTCTCCAGAAGATGCATTTGAGCACTGCTTTCATACTTTCTCCAACACCATCTACCGGCCTGAGGAGAAATGTAGTTTCATACTTTGCATCACCAATGTTCCTTTTCAATCTCATAGTTCATTATTGCTAATCAATACTATATAAATCTTTCGGTAAGAAGGAAGGTAAAACCACCTATCTTCATAGTAGATTATCAGGGAAGAACCGCTATCATGGGGGAAGGTATTTTAGATATGCAGCTATCGGTGAGATTTTTTTCGTACTTGGAACGTCTGGTGACAGTACGGACACTGGTATGTGCCAGGGTCTGAAATTGAAAGACGAGCATTACAGTGAGGGCAACGTATCCCCGGCTTTCTCTGGGCTAGATTCTTCTTCTCAAGTAATCGGCCACCTGGATACCAGATAGGGAATTGGGGGCAGCGAAATGGGTTGGCCTGCCAGGGGTGTTCACCCAAGAATTCCTGACGGTTGAGTGTGGGGTGGCGTTCTCCACAGTGGGGACAGCTGATAAGGGTGTACTTCTTCCAGAACCAGAACTGATTCTCTACCGTTTGTGAGGGACCGCATTCGGTACAAATGAGTACATCCTTTTTCCTGCACCAGGCAACCTGTTCAGAAAATTTCGGCTTTCGGCATACACTGCAGACGAACACGGCATCATTATCCCACGCATGCCACCGGCACCGTCCAGAACTCTCCCCGAATACAGCTTCGCGGACTGGATACGACTTGTCTACAGCAGTTGTGATCTTACAGGTAAAGCATTCCATGTTCAAAAGTGAGGAATTACCTCTTTTTTAATCAGTTTTATAGCATCTGTTTTTGACTTGCCCAGAGGCATTCCGGTGACAATCTGGGTTACCCCGGCCTTCCCAAGTGCATTTATTTTTTCCACGCAGTCTTCGGGTGTTCCTGCAATGCTAAATGCCTCTACCACATGATCGGGAACCCCGCCTTCTTTCATGGCTTTGAAATCCTGGCCAGCGACCATTTCCTTTATTGCATCTCTTGTCTCCGGTTCGATACCGTGCCGTTCCAGTACAAAGTCAGGAGAACCCACAGCAATTGCACCTGCCACAATTCTGGCTTTCTTTATTGCTTTATCCCGTTTTTCATCTATTGAAAAGCTGGTATACGCTGCTACATCAAGCTCTGAGAGATTCCTTCCTCCTTCTTCAGCCCCTTCTTTCAACGCCCTGACTGCAGGCTCGAAGTCTCTGGGATGGGATGCATTCACCAAGACCCCATCTGCCATGGCAGCTGACATCTGGAGCATCTTTGGACCCTGAGCTCCAATATACACAGGAATTCTGTGAGAGGGCTTCTTCTTGATTCTGGCATTGGGAATGTTGAAGAAACTTCCGTTATACGTGCACTTTTTTGTCTCATTCAATTCCCGGAAGATTTCCACAGCTTCTTTTACAGCAGCTAGAGGTCTCTCCCACTTTATCCCAATAGCATTGAGAGTCATTTTGTCCCCAGCCCCTATGCCAAAGATTGCTCTCCCTCCGGAGATTTCATCGATGGTGAATATGGCGCTGGCTGTCCACACAGGGCTGGACACATACGGATTGGTGACTGCAGATCCAATCAATACCTTGTTAGTATGGTAGGCAATGTCTGTCATAGTGCTGTACACATTCCTGTTGTTATAGTGGTCAGTTATCCATACGTGGTGAAATCCTGCATCTTCTGCATCTCGAGAGTAATACGCCACTTCGTACGTAGGTTTTTCAGGACTAAACTCAATACCAAATTTCATATTCATTCACCTGGTTGTATCAGACCGCCCATCTGTCATCATCCCGTAGGGTCAGACGCTGTCGGTATCATCATCTGGCACCTCTTGCATCATGTCAAATATAAGGTTTTCGCATTGTTCATGTACCCGGAATCGGGCACCTTCCTATTTCGGGCCATGAAATAGCAATTCTTCGCTCGGTTTACATTTGTAAATGATAACGGCTAGTTTTCCGATATCCTCTGATGAAAACAAATGTTTTACATATGTAAAGTCCGAGAGCTGGAACGAACATTCCTGAACAGAGGATAGGATCTCTCTTTAGTTCGTTAATTGCTGTAGCGGTTGACGATAGTATTCTTAATCAATACTTTTTACCGATATCTTTATATACTAATTATTATCAATAAGGATAAATTATATCCTTCCTCCTTTCCTTTTTATTTCTGATAACAATTCAAAACTCAAAAAATGCAAATGATAGTAAAAAATGCGTGGACTGAAACTTATCCATAGATAAGCCCTGATTCTGAATCTTTCTCCTCGTATGACCCTAATACTTTGTCGCAAGCACTGAAAAAGTCGGCCTCTTCGATGTAGTCCCTGCCTTCTCGAATTGCAAACATTCCTGACTCAGTACAGATCGCTTTGAGGTCTGCTCCAGATGCATTTTCTGATCGTTCTGCGACATCTTCCAGTTCCACACTCTTGAGATTCATGTTGCAGGTGTGTATCTTCAAAATATTTAAGCGGCCCTTCTTATCGGGAAGGGGGACCTCAATCAACCTGTCAAACCTTCCTGGACGCAATAGGGCAGGGTCCAGAATGTCTGGCCTGTTGGTGGCAGCCAGTATCTTGACGTTTCCAGAAGGATCAAACCCGTCCATTTCTGAAAGCAACTGCATCATCGTTCGATGGACTTCCCTGTCTCCAGACACTTCTGAATCAATTCTCCGGGATCCAATAGCGTCAATCTCATCAATAAAGATTATGCTGGGACCCTTTTCTCTGGCAAGCTGGAAGACTTCCCTGACAATGCGAGCACCCTCACCGATGAATTTGCGAACGAATTCAGAACCCACGACTTTGACAAAGGTTGATTCAGTTTCACTGGCAACTGCTTTGGCCAGTTGCGTCTTTCCATTTCCCGGAGGACCATACAGCAGGACACCCGATGGAGGCTCAATCCCCACTCGTTCGAAGAGCTCAGGATGCTTTAGAGGTAATTCAACAGTCTCTTTGATCTCTGCAATCTGCACATCCAGTCCTCCGATGTCCTTGTAGGCCACAGCAGGCTTTCTCACAATCTCCATGCTGGAAACCGCCTGATCCCTTGAGAACGGCAGCACTTCGAGAATAGAGAGTGTTCTCTGATTCATAGCCACCCTGCTGCCCACAACGATGTCGTTAGTATTGACAAAATGAGAGACATTAACCACGTAATTGGGGCCGGAGGAACTTTTTACCACAGCCCTCCCGTCTACCAGAACATCCTCCACTACCGCAGTAATCAAAGGAGGAGACCGAAGACGATCCAACTCTTTTCGCAATTCTCTGTTCTCTCGCTGCAGCCGGACCAATTCGGTTTCCGTATTACGTTTCTGCAGTTCCAGACTCTTTATTCGTCTCTGGAGGTTTTGCAAATAGCTTTCTGTGTCGACGCGGTCTGCTTCGCGTCGGCCTCCTTCATCATACTTGGCCTGGTATGACATGAATTTCCTCCCTTTTATGTAAAAGCATTATCTACTAATATTATTGCAACCCTTTATAAATCTTTTGGTTAGTGGCATCGATTAGCGAAAACTTTAAGAGTATTTCTGGCCCAGCCTAGGATAATGATGTGTGAAATATGTGGAAGGTCAATAAAAGGGAAGGGTAGAGAAGTTTTCGTGGAGAGTGCGAGGCTGACTGTTTGTCAGAATTGTGTCCGTTATGGCACTGTAGTGAAGAAGAAACCAGTGAAATCTGATCGAAAACCGGCCTTCCATCCCAAGACAGAAGACTATGAAGTAGTAGATGAGTATCCCGATGTTGTGAGAAGAGGAAGAGAAAGAAGAGGGCTAACTCAGAAAGAATTGGCCAGGACCATCAATGAAAAAGAATCAGTCATTCATAGAGTAGAAACGGGTCATATGAGACCTTCTCGCAAACTGGCTCGAAAGCTGGAAGGTGCTCTGGAAATAACACTGGTGGAAAAAGTGTCTGAACCAGAGATTGTCCATACCAGACGGTATTCTGACGATTTGACCATCGGCGACGTAATAAGAATAAAGAAGAGGAAAGCATGAAGAAAGGCATTCTCGTCTGTCTGAATTGTGGGAGCACCAGGCTCAAGAGGACGACCTTCCTTATGGGCATTATTCCTCAGTCTTCCTATGTGTGTGAAGAATGCGGATTTGAAAGTCCCGTGATGCTGGAGGTCTTCCCTGAACGGACTCCTGACGAATAGGCTATTCTGCTTTTTCTATTCTTACCACCCAGATTGTGTAATGGAGCGTTTCTCCTGCAAGCACCGCGTTGAAATCTACCAGCATAGCGTCTTCTCTGATCTCGATGACCCGTCCTTCTCCAAAAAGGGTGTAAATCACATCGCCCAAAGTCGGAGTAAGGGTTATTTCAAACTCTGTTTCTGTTTCGCCAGTGACCTTGGCGTTTCCCAATGAAATATAGATTTCCTGGCCCAACTGAAACTGCAAGACAAAGTGTACAGTCTCCTCCGTGACTTCTGTAACCATGACGGGGACGCCCTGGAACTGGTAAATTCCATCTACTATTGGGTCCTGACGGAAGTTCGTCTTGAATTCTTCAATAGTCAATTCTTCCTCTTTGTTCAGGGTTTGAATCAAGGGGATCTCCTTGATTTTCGTGGAATCTTTTAGTCCTGCTGCTCTCTCGGGAGCAACTGCTATCTCTTTCTTCTGTCCTTCCCGCATGCCAATCAAGGCCATTTCAAAATCTGGAAGCACATTTCCTTTCCCCACAACAATTTCCAGAGGTTCATAGCCCGTTCTCAGTTTGAACCACCACACCTTGGCCTGAGAGTCATCCATTGCCACCTCTTCAAATGAGGTGTCGAAGATCTCTCCGGTATCCAGTGTTCCAGTATAATTTACAAAGACTGTATCTCCCATTGCTACCGTTTTGTAGAATTCTAGATAGTAGATACTAGCTATAACGACAACTATGATAATTCCTATGGCTGCGTAACCCTTATTCGTTCTCATGTTCATGATGGGTGTGTCTCTGCAGGTCTTAAAAACATTGTGGTGAATTCTGCCTTGGACTCCAGCAAGCGGCGTGAGATGCGGGTGCTCTCATGCACATTCTGTAGTCAGTAAGTGCAGAAAAATAAAAAGGGACATGCTATGTCCCTCAAACTGATTTGTCTTTCAACCACCATTTGGATTAACCCCAAGAGGTCATCCACAATTGGGAACTGGTGGTCCATTTGGTCGACCTTCCAAGAGCCATAACATGTACTCAAGAAGCCACTCAAGCAAGTCTTCAAGAGTGCATGTTGTATAGTCCAATGAGTCACTATCTTCACCAAAAGCTACCACTGGCCCGAGTGCGCTTACCAGTAGCAGCCCCACCAGCACAGCCGCAAGAATCTTTCGGCTTCTCATTTGTATCACCATTGTACGTGACGTCGGCATAATATTTAAATATTTCTATTCCATGAATGTAGTATGGTGCGAAAAGATCTGTCCAGAAGAGAGAAGCTGTTGCTGCAGTTGATGGGGCGGGAACCGGATTTCACCAATCAGGAGCTCTCCAGTCTTATTGGGTTCAAATATACTGAATATGTGACGACACTGCAAAGAAAACTGGAGAGAAGAGAGTATCTGGGTGGACCATACATGTATCCTGACTTCGGCAAGATCTTTAGAAACAAGGTCTCCCGGGTATTTGCCTTTGTCATGTTTGACAGTCACTACGAATATATTATTTCCATACTCCAGGAAATTAACTGCTGGACCTACTTCTTTCCTCTGGAAGAAGGCATTTTCAGAAAGTACATGGTTGGCTTCATGAACACAGATCTCAACGAGCTAAAACGCATCCTTGACCTCTTGAAAAGTAACCAGGTGATTAAGTACTATCATTTATTTGAGCTTGATGGAAATTGGAAGCTGATAAACCCCACCTTTTTGGTCAATGGCAGGGAAGCTCTTCCTGAACCCGATTTTGGACGTCTCCTGGGAGATGTTTCTATTCCCGATTTAAGCTGGGGATCTTTTTCTGATCTTGCTTTGAACAAGGTCGCCCAGATTCTCATCATGCGTGTGTGGAATGGTCACGGCGCATGCGATCTGAGGAGAATAGTACGAATTGAAAAGAAATTCAAGAAGAGAAGAAGGGCTGAATTAAAAGAACTGCTACGCAAAGAGCATTTAGATCTAAAAAGAGAGGAGCTAAAAGCTGAATTGAGGGATTTGAGGAACGTAGATCTCTCGCTGAGGGAATTCAGAGAAGCCTACCAGTTGTTGATGAACAAGAACATTCTGGAAAAGGTGTACTACATCTGGCCATTCCCCAACCCAAAATGCTCTCGATTCATGCTTTTCTTGCGATGTGATTCCGTTGAGGCTACTAAGCGCATCATTTTCAATTTCGGGAGAAATACGCGGATCTTCACCCGAGTCTGCATGGTTCAGTCTGTGGAAAGAGGGGAACCGTATGGTGTAATCTATGCAGTAGGTGATCCATTTCTGGGGGGAAAGCTCATGACTGAACTAGATCAATGTGAAGAACTCGTGGACAGAAAGTTTTTTCCAATGCGCAGCTACCCTCCGGGCAGGTGGAAGAGCCAGAGCATCTTGATGGAGTATTATGATGAAGAACAGCAGACTCTTGAGTTTCCCTATGAGGTTTTTTATCAAAAAGTAAGGCAGAGGTTAGAAGAAGACAGTCTCAGGGACCAAAGGAATTAGAGCAGAGAAGCCAGAGCATTGGTATAAATTGCCTCCAGCAGGTGGGCTTTTTCCTCATCTTCAGTCTCAGGAACTAGGGCGGCAGAGGCAATAGTACGAAGCACCATCGCTTTGAGCATGGCTATCCTGAGTTTTTCCACTTCTTCTTCGTCTACAGGGAGCCCTGCAGCTCGCATTTCCATTCTGATGTTTTCTCTGTCCAGTTCTATTAGCTCCTCTTCGCTCATTTCCATATCATCACCTGCTCCACAATTTTTCGGCCCCTTTATTAACCTTTCGCCTGGTCTTTTTCTCACCTTGTCTGCAGTGGCATGTAGGAAGTATAAGAAAGGAAGAATATGACGGATAAGGACAAACGATGTTGATGGTACTACTGGCTGCCTGAATGAGGTACTATCTGAGTGCCTCCCTCTCCTAACAAAGCTTCACGCACTCTGCGGGGCGAGGTGATGATTGCTTTCTTTCCACCCCCTCTCAAGAATCGAATGGCAGAAAGGATCTTTGGTCCCATGCTCCCGGGAGCAAACTGTCCTTGTTCCAGATAGTTTTCGGCCTCGCAATCTGTGAGGATGTCGAGATTCTCCTGAGTTTCCTTGTTGTAGTTCAGGGCTACCTGGTCGACATCAGTGAGAATGATGAGGTAATCGGCTTCGATGGCTTCTGCTACAATCTCTGAGGCTAGATCTTTGTCTATTACTGCTTCGACACCACAAAGAGCTTTTTTCTCTTCGACGGGGATTCCTCCTCCCCCTGCTGCAACAACCACTTTTCCCTGATCCAGGAGTGATGCGACCATAGGGGCTTCAATCAGTCTCAAGGGATTTGGTGAAGGAACGACGCGTCTGTAGCCCCTTCCTGCATCTTCCACAACAGAGATGCCTCCCTTCCTTAATTCTTCTGCCCGTTCTTGGGAGAAAAAGGGGCCCACGGGCTTGGTAGGAGTCTTGAAAGCAGGATCTTCCCTGCTGACCACCACCTGACTGATAATGGTTACCACTTCCTTGTTGACGCCGTGTACCTGAAGCACATTTCTCAATGACTGCTGAATCATATACCCTATCAATCCCTGGCTTTCTGCAACGCAGATGTCCAATGGCATGCCGGGAACGTAGGGTTCACTGGCCTCCTGTTGGATGAGTATGTTCCCCACCTGGGGTCCATTGCCATGAGTAATTACCACCTGATGATCTCTCACGAGTTCCCAAATGTGTTGACATGTCTCCTGCACGTTTCCCAGTTGTTCACTGGCAGTGCCCTTTTCCTTGGGCTTCTTTATGGCATTTCCACCCAGCGCAATAACCATTCTCATACTATCACAGGACGATCCGGGCATCAATGATGGATACTCCTTTGTCGTAGACGAATACAGGGTTCAAATCCAGTTCACGTATCTGAGGATTGTCTTCTATCAGAAGAGAGACTTTGAGCAAGGCATCCACAACCGCCTCAATGTCCCTCGGAGGTTGGCCCCGCACGCCAGCAAGGACAGGATGTCCTTTGATTTCACGGACCATCTCCCGGGCGTCTTGCTCAGTGATGGGAATAAGCCTGAACGAAATGTCTCTCAACACTTCAACGAATACGCCTCCAAGTCCAAACATGAGAGCGTGCTCAAACTGTGCATCATAGGTAACACCAATAATGATTTCTGTGCCTTGATCCTGCATGTGATACACGATAACTCCTGCAAAGGTCCCTCGGGATTGTGCAGCCTCCTTGATCTCTTTGAAACCTGCTTTTGTATCTTCCCTGGACTGCAATCCCACCTTCACTCCTCCGATATCTGTCTTATGCAGAATATCAGGAGACACAACCTTCATGACCACAGGATAGGTCAGCCTTTCAGCAGCAGCAGCTGCCTCCTCAGGAGTAGAGCACATCTGAAACTCTGGCACAGGTAGATCGTACTCTCTGAGCAGTGTTTTGGCTTCTGGCTCTAGGAGGTGCCTCTTTTCTTTCAAGGCCTTTTCAATGAGAGGGTGCATACAGCAGGTAAAGTCTTCTCCTTTTTAACCTTACTGGTTCCTGCTCTGGTTGAGAAGCACGTCCCGTTTGCTATGGCCAATCTCGATACAGAAACGTTTTTATGGCTGACTAATTACTCAAGTCTATGATATCGGAAGGATTGGCTGGCGTATGGCAGTTTTTTTTTCAATCTCGTAGAATGAAGCTATTTTTTGTCTGGACTATGTGTGTTTCAGTTGTCTTGCTTGCGAACGGTATGGGAGAAAACGCAGAAGACAGAACTGTTGCATGGTCTGCCTTTGTCTGTGCTGTGACCACAGTCCTGTTCTGGAGCAGCAGAAAGAGGGTATCTCTTCTCTTGAGTGTCCATTGGAGTCCCAGAAAAAAATTCATCGCAGTGGGAAGTCTGGGCGCAATCTGGGTGGAATGTGTTTTCTGGTTTCTTGAGAAGGTGTTTGGCGCTTCAGGAGTTGCTGCAAGCAGCAATGTGTTCCTCGATTTGGCGATTACCATGCCATGGTATGTGATAATGTTGTGGCTGCTCTACACTGTTGAAACCAGATACAGCTATTCCTATACTGAGATTCTCCTTTTGGGAGGGGTGTATGAGCTGGGAGCTGACGGTATCTTTGCACAGATCCTGGAAGAGCCAACGTTCTCCGGCCTTTGTCTTGCAGTGATGGTGATCCCCCTCTTCGTTGTTGTCTATTCCATCATAGTTCTGGCTCCCTCGTTTGTTGTTCGAGAGGAAATTGATGAAGTGAGAAGGCTTCGTCCTCCGGGAGCTCATAAATACTGGTGTGGGCTGCTTCCTCTTGTCGGGCTACTCCCTTTTGCCCTCTACATCTTGCTGCTGCTCTTGGTCATGAGCATAGCGTAGGGTCAGGAAAAATAGACTCCCCCCACCGGGGTGCATGGCACGAATGTAATGGAATTGGTGGTGTCTCAGGTGATTTCACACAATGGGAACCAGTTCAACCTGAGGAATCCCTTCTGTTGAATCCACTTCAATGACGTAGAATCCTGTTTCTGGATGGACCCCATACAGTAATGCCGTGCCGTACATGGATCGAACCTTGAAATACGTCTCAGCAAGATTTATGATCTGCTTTGACACCTCAAGCCCTGGTTTGAGCAGGGCAATCTGGAGGTCCCCGGAATTCTTCAGTTCTCTAACCCCTCTTCCCATTTTCTTTATGGTGTTCTCCACACCGCTTCTGAATTCAAGCGTATCTAGGGCAGTGTAGTCCTGTATTGGTTGGTTAGTCTTCGTCTTGAGTTCACTCAACACAGTCTTCCAGGCTGCGTACCGTTCTTCTGATGTGCCCTTTACCGGAATAATATAGGGCTCATCTGCTTCCTCAATATCATACACACCAATGCGTACCAACCTGTTCCACACCTCCTCCCCAACATAGGGCACTGACAGCTCTTTGAGTTTCTGTGGACTGACTCCTTCCCCTGCCAGGAGAACTACACCTCGATTCTGCGCCAGGAAATTAAAGAGGCAACACCTCCACAAGTATCCCTCAGCCGTACGGGAAACATCAAGTTCTTCTTCAAACAAATTGAGGCTCCCCTTCTTGAATCCGCTTTTCAGAATGTTATCCAGATCCTTACATCCGGTAGAAAAAGCTCTTTCTGAGTCAGAGAGAGGTTTCCACTTCTTGGGGTTTTCAATGTGCCTGGGCTCAAATCGCCCAAAGCTTCTGAACATGCCATCTTCCAGCGTGAAAACATATTGAGGCTGATGGATCTCGACACCCCGCAGCTTTAACAGATGGATGACCCGCAGTCGTCTGTCGTCGATTCGGGTGCGCTCAAGTGCTGTGACGCCATCCATGAGATAGTCCAGCTTGGTTTCTTCAGGATGCTCCCCAACCAGAATGAGGTTTGTCTGGGTTTCTTTGCACAATTCAATGATGGCTTTCTCCATCCGTTCTTCAGAGGTGTACAAGTGGGAGATGACAGCGTCCCAGGAGTCTATGACCACCACTGGATGGGCCAGCTGGGCCACTCGCTCGTATAGAGCCACCAGGAAGTCTTCCTTGGAACCGTATTTAATTACCTCTGAGAAGTCTCTTTCCTGGACAGCGATTCTTTCTTTGAGGGGATTTGTGGCATCCACAATATTGTTCTTGGACAACTGGTCTTTTATCCACGGACAATCCCTGTACAAATCATCAGGTCTCACTCGGGTTGACAGGTAGATGCCATTATTTTTGCACGCCTTGATGAGAGACAGTGAGAGAATGGTTTTTCCACTCCCTGCGCTCCCTTTTACGAGAAGTGTCTGTCCTCCCTTCTTGGAAAGGAAGTTCATGATCTCATCGGGAATGGTTATCATCATGGCTCTTTTTCTGTTTGGCTTAAAAAGGTTGTCCTTCTGTCACAAATCATTTTCTATTTTATCATTGTAACAGTCCTTTACCTTCCCTTAGGATAAGTGATATAGCAGCCAGAGTTTCAAAGTTCTGTTGGAACCAGGATTACACATCAGTGACATCTGCCCCCATGGGATTGCCAATACCACCCCTGGTTACGGGAGAAATCCTGCCCTTTTCAGTCGTTTCTTTACCAGAGGATACAGCATTACGTGTTCTTCTTCTATGTAGAATGTGGTCGAAATACAGGTCAGCCTTTCCATGAGTTCTCGAATTCTCTCTGGTGTTGAGAATGAAACCATTACTGCGGGATGGCAGGGCACACCATGGGTTATTAATTCCTGTAGTGCTCGAAGCTGGAGTCTGAATCCATTGGGATCACATCCTGTAAGGTGGGCGAATTCTTCCTCACACGTTCCTTTTAAAGAGACCCGTACGTGGACATTCTTGAACTGGGAAAGTGCTCTTGCATACTGGCCATCAATGAGAATTCCGGACGTTTCCAGCACGAACTGATATGGGGTCTTTTCAACCTTTTCCAGCACGTTAAAGAGATGTTCCTGCCCCAGTGTGGGCTCATTTCCACTTACTCTCAGACTTGAGTATCTTTTTTTCTTAGCAATGCTCACCAGCTCGTCAAAAACCTGTTGGGAGCTGTACCAGGTCCCCGCTTTGTCCGGATGGTCACGCGGAAAGCCACTCCAGCAGAATACGCAGGTCAGGGGGCATCCCACGCAGTCAGCAGTTGCAATGCCCCCGTAAAAGGGTGCCGGTCTGAACCGGTAGTATTTCCTCCTATCTCCTGAAGACACGATATCCTGTACGTGGAGGGCCCTCTCTACAGGGGAATACATACCTTCAGTGGGGGATTAAAGTTTATAAAGGAGGGTGTCAATACAGAATATACTGTGTCATATGCAGGTTGTAGCCTTATTTCCTGCTTGATGTTGCAGGTTCCTGCTCATCCATGGAAACCTTTAATAAGGAAGGACTACTATTCTGATAGTAAGTAGGTGATACTATGGCTTTCAATCTCAGCCTCAGAAAACCAAAACAGAAACAACTCCAACTAGAAGAACCTGAATCCAAGTTCGGACCACCAGTTAATATCTACAATGCAGGAGGAGTCCAGCTCGCATCCCCGTTGCTGGATGCCGACGTTCTGGAAATTCCCCTCAACAAGCTGAATATCACCTATCCCATCAACCCACCCTATGCGTATGCAAATGTGTACTATGATTCTGATAGTAAAGAAATGTTCTATAAAGTGCTGGAACCAGGACTTACCCGGGACGATGAATTGAAGATGGAGCAGATCAATGCCATTCTCCATGAGACCATTAACATTGACTTCAAGACACTTGATGAGGGTGGCCTTACTGATTACCTACGCAGAGAGGTAAACAACGTCATCAGGAAGTACCGGATGCGCATGGACAGACCAAGCTATGAACGACTCACCTATTATGTCACTAGAGAATTCGTGGGATACAATAGAATAGATCCCATCCTGAGAGACCCAAACATTGAGGATATCTCATGTGACGGTCCGGCTATCCCTCTGTACATCTTTCACCGGCACTTTGAGAACCTGAAGACCAACGTCATATTCAGAAATGCAGACGAACTGGATTCCTTTATCATTAAGCTGGCTCAGCGATGCCAGCGCCACGTTTCCATTGCAGAGCCCTTGCTGGATGGGTCTCTTCCTGATGGTTCTCGTGTGCAGCTTTCACTGGGGAAGGAGGTAACTATGCATGGTTCTACGTTTACTATCCGTAAATTCAGAGAGGATCCTCTGACTCCCCCCGATATGATGACATTTGGTACATTCTCTGCTTCCATGCTGGCTCTGATGTGGTTCTTCATGGAGAAGGGAGTGTCTATTCTCATAGCGGGCGGGACAGCATCTGGAAAGACCACCACACTGAACTGTCTGTGTCTGTTCATCAGGCCCGAAGCTAAGATTGTCTCTATTGAGGACACTGCTGAACTCAATGTAGCTCACCAGAACTGGATTCCTGCAGTTACCAGAGCAGGGTTCGGACCCATTTCACCATCAGGCAAGAGGATGGGTGAAGTGGATATGTTCGACCTCCTGAAGGCTTCATTGAGACAACGTCCTGATTACATTGTGGTGGGAGAGGTGCGAGGTAAGGAGGCATATACTCTTTTCCAGGCCATAGCCACAGGTCACGCTGCCATGGGTACAATTCACGCTGATTCTCCTCAGGGTGTAGTTCACCGTCTGGAATCAGAGCCCATTAACTGCCCCCGTATTCTTATTAAGAATCTGGACATTGTCTTGCTCCAAGCGAGGGTGAGGCTCAGAGGAAAAATCACCCGAAGAATCACCGATATCGTGGAAGTGGTGGATCTGGACCCTTCCACAAAAGAGGTCATTACCAATACACTGTATGAGTGGAACCCCTTTGAAGATACCTTCAGGTTTACAGGCAGAAGTTACCTGCTGGAGCGATTGGAAAAAGAGAAAGGTATGTCTATGGAAGAGATTCTCAAGGAGATTGAAAGAAGAAAGCAGATTATCAGCTGGATGCACAATAACCAGATCAGGTTCTACAAGGACGTGGCAGAAATCATTGCTGAGTACTATAGGGATCCTGACTCAGTTCTTGGCAAGATCGAGGCAACAGTATGAATATTGCACTTGCTCTTTCCCGATTGGCCTACAAGATTTTTGGTCCAATCATCGATCCCTTAATCGGGAGCTCCGCAAGTCTACGTGCAAGTATTCGGAAGGCCAATATCCGCATAACTGTAGGGGAGTACTTCTCGTACGCAGCATTGATCACTGCAATTATCATGCCTCTCATGATGTTGGCGGTAGCCATGTTCTTGTCCCTGTTAGGGAAAGAAAGACTAGCTATCACCCTGGCAATGGCTTTAACCTCTATTCTTACTCCAATATTTATGTTCGCCTTTTTCTACATCTATCCAAGCTTCATGGCTGACTCCAGAAAGCGGGCTATTGACTCCAAATTGCCTTTTGCTGTTCCATACATGGCAGCAATGGCAGGAGCGGGTGTCCCCCCTGATGCTGTCTTTGACTCCCTGGCCAGATCTGAGCTGTATGGAGAAATTGCAGAGGAGGCAAAGAACATAACTAGAGACTGTAGATTCTTTGGAAAGGATATTGTGACTGTTCTCCATGACTATACACAGCACACACCTTCCCGGCGTTTTTCTGAACTGCTCATGGGCATCACCACTACTGTTCGTTCAGGAGGAGACCTCAAGATGTACCTGCATAATGAAGCTGAAAACATGATGGTTGAATACAGGCAGATGATGAAAGACTTTGCAGAAAACTTGGGACTTTTTGCTGAGAGTTACATTACGATACCGGTTTTCGGCACTATCTTCTTGGTCATTGTCATGTCCACCCTGACCATGATCAGTGGGGGGGATTTTGGACCGTTATCAATGCAGGACATGATGATGCTGGTGGTGTACCTTGGAATCCCCGGCCTTTCAGTACTTTTCCTGCTAATGATTGACTCAATCATTCCGGAGGAGTAGCATGGCAGACGAAGGTGGACTCCGGATTTCACCAAAAGACATTTTTCTCATAGCTGTTCCTGGTGTCGTCGCCATGGGACTCTTCATGTATAGTTTTTTGAACTATCTTGAAAGCCCCTTCTTTGATGATCTTATTTTATTTTCGTTCCTTATTGGAGTTGCCCCTTTTGCTGCAGGCAAGTATATAGAGTTCTCTCACATGAGGAAAATGGAGGCCGAATTTCCAAGTTTCCTTGCAGATGTCTCTTCTGGTGTAGACTCGGGAATGAGTATTCCCCAGGCAATCTATGTTACCAAGGACAGAGAATATGGGCTTCTGAATCAACAGATAGAGAAGATGGCCATGCAGATCTCCTGGGGTATTCCCTTCGAAAATGTATTCAAACGATTTACTGAAAGAACAAAGAGTCCTTACATTGAGAAACTGACGTACCTGATCATTGAGGCCAACAAGGCAGGAGGAGACATCAGGGAGATCCTGCAGGCAGCTTCCCGGAACGCCAGGGAACTCAAGAATATTGAGCGAGAGACTGATACAATGATCAAGCCTTACATCCTGATTTGCTATATTACTTACTTTGTGTTCCTGGTAGTTATTCTTATTCTATACAAAACCTTCATTCAGCCCCTTTCTGGGGGAGCAGGAGCAGGATTCATTGAGAGCGGTCTCTCTACAGAGGGATTTACAACGTTGTTCTTCAGGATGCTCATGTTGCAGGGATTGTTCATCGGGTTGGCTGCAGGAAAAATGGCAGAGAAAAGGATTATCGCAGGGCTGAAACATTCGATTATCCTGATCGCATCTGGATACATCTTATTCAATGCAGTAACTGAATGGGGACTGATCTAGCCCATGCCACCTTTTGCACCAGCACTGGCAGTGGGGTTCTTGCTATGTGGCTCATACTATGACGTGAAGACAAGGGAGATACCTGACAGCCTGTGGCTGGCCATGGGCGCTTCGGGATTCATCCTCAGACTGTGGGACAATCAGTGGAGGCTCATGGGCGTTGGGGTGGCAGTGGCGTGCGGCCTGGCATTTGTGCTGGCAATTTCTGGGTTGTTTGGCGGCGCTGACATGAAGGCACTGATTGCCCTGGCTTGTCTCGTTCCTACATATTCAGGTGTTGCAAGTCCTCTTTTTGTGATTTCTGTGTTCAACAACCTGGCTGTCTTAAAAGTGCTTGAAGTAGGAATAGTTTTCAGTTATAACATGATAAGAGGGAATCGGTACAGGGGCAAGGCCTCCTGGGGGAAGAAGGTTCTTCTGTATTTCACAGGCTTTCCCCGTTCACGGGAGGGCCTTGACTATCGATTTCTCCCTCTTGAGGATGAGGCAGGAAATTTGCACCTGCTGCCTGACATTGACATCGACATCGCTGCGTTTAGAGAACGGTGCGATCGAGAGAACATATGGGTGACCTATGGTTCTCCTTTAATTCTTTACATGCTCACAGGATGTATCATTGCTTTCTTGAAAGGTGATCTTGTCCTGCAACTCTTCTTGCATCTTCTGGCCTAACCTTCCCGGTTAGCGGAGGACTGTGGGCACATAGCCGATAACTATAAGAATAGCACACGGAAAGCACATTCGTGGTGACATGTTAGACATAGTTCCCATAGAGAAGCCAGAAGGCGTGGAATGTATAATCGGCCAGGGGAATTTCTCCATTTTTACGGTGGTTGATCTGGCCCTGGCATTGAAGACTGCCGTTCCTGGAATCGAATTCGGCCTTGCCATGAATGAAGCCAAACCTCGGCTTACCCGTGTAGAAGGTACTAGCGAGTCTCTTAGAGAGTGTGCAGCGGGTGCGTGTTGTGCTATTGGAGCCGGGCATGTGTTCGTCATCATGATGCAGAAAGCATTTCCCATCAACGTACTGAATACAGTGAAAGAGTATCCTACCACCTGCACGGTGTATGCCGCCTCTGAGAATCCATTACAGGTTGTGGTGGCTACAACTGATTTGGGAAGAGCTGTCGTCGGAGTAGTGGACGGGACACCGGTGGAATGCGTTGAAAACGAGCCCCAGAGGGAGGAAAGAAAAGCATTACTGAAAGAGATAGGATACACATGAGGAAGATAATCCCCGCATTTCTTGCTGTGGCAGCTCTTTTCACCCTATGTATCCTGCTCCTGTATCCTCATCAGTCTGAGTTCGACGTGTCAGAGGAGGTGCGCGTGGAAGCAGCCCTCAAGCACCTGGAAGCTCTTGTAGCTTGTGCTCCTCGCCTGACAGGATCAGGCACGACAACTGACGAGACCATTGGGGGGTGCACGTCAGCCTCTACCTATATAGCAGATACTCTCAAAGGCTATGGATACACTGTAGAGATACAGGAATTCACCATTTCCACGTCTCAGATAACTGAATATGAGCTGTTAGTCGACTTTGATGGAGACCTGTCCACCCCGGATCAGATCAACCTCACTGACAGGGCGATCCCACCTATGGGTATAGAAACAGATGGATACAGCCAGGTTGCCCCCCTGCAACTGGTGGAAGCTTCAGCATATGAAGAACCTGCTGATGAGGGCGTGTATCTGGTGTACAGCGAACATGAACCAGCATTCTCACCCTACCAGGAGACGTTCTTTTCTATATCCTACCAGGATTATCTCCTCGTAAATCAAGAGAGGACAGAAGAATCCGTGGTGTATGTAAATTTCTCCTCATATCGAAAAGATGTGAAAGGCTACAATGTGATCGGCATAAAGCCTGGGAGTGGACGAACCGTTCTTCTCTCTGCCCACTATGACTCCGTATTCACTGACGGAGTAATTGATAACGGGTCAGGAGTGGCTGCGCTGTTGGAATGCGCCCGGATTCTCTCTGACAAGCAAACGACTGCTACTGTGTATTTTGCGTTCTTTGATGCAGAGGAGATTGGATTGTTGGGTTCTGGAGCTTTTGTGGAAACACATTCACTGCCACACTGCGTGGGTATCAATGTCGATTGCATAGGCTCAGGAAACACTGTTTGCGTGGGTGAAACTCCTCGCTATCCGGACATGTGGAACCCAGAACTCCGCACGAATTACTACATTGATCAATATGTGTCTTCTCTGGCATCGGAGGTTCTTGGCTACACTCCACAGCGATTGCATCTCGAAGACACTGGAGGAGTTTCTGACTTCGTTTCTTTCACTGAGGCAGGGATACCTACAACTGATATTACAACTGTTGACGAAAAGAATCTCCTACGCCCTGTGATTTCCGAGGTATACACAGGCGAAAGTGATTTTTTCAAGAAAAGAGGAGGTCACACTCTTTATTACCATAGGAAACGATTTGGAAAAGTCGTTCCCTACATTCATACTGGACACGATGACCTGGAGCATTTCGATCAGCAGATATTCAAAGATGCTACGCAGGTTGTGGTTAAAGCAGCCTACCAGCTGAGCTGCTATTCTCAGGAAGACATGTGGCTCCTCATTGTCAGTTTTTCGGGAATGGCTGCAGCTCTCGGGTACATCGTGTGGTACGTGAAGAGTGTTGTTGATACCGGATCAAATGGAGAGTGAGGAGTGAGAAGTGAGAAGTGAGGAGGAAAACCTTATAAACAGACAGAGAACTTGAACGTGAGCGGCTGTAGTGTAGTGGCTAGCACTTGAGCCTTCCAAGCTCACGACCCGGGTTCAAATCCCGGCAGCCGCATCCACCATGTTGCATTGACTTTTGTATCTGTCAAGAATGAAAAAAGAAAGAGGGTTGGTCTCTATGTTGTCCAAATTTGCTGAATTACACTCTGAGCGTACTGGATCAGCATGTCGGCCGTTTCTTCTGATATCCTCTTGCCTTTCTGTGCCTGGATTTCATTGACAAATGCCTCACAATCAGGTGAGGAAGAATATATATTAAGAATGAGATCAGCCAAAAAATTATTCTACACGTTTCTAAAAATTCCTATGGTAGTGTTCTTTTCTTTTAAAAATCTTCTTTTTTCACAGTGAATATCATTTTCAATAGAGTGATGCCCCATGGTTATCTATGTGCCGAAAATGACTATTCTGCGATCATGCTGCCTCATCCCTCTGGTACTGTTCTGAAAGCTCTCCTGAGCAGAACATGCTGATGCACAGGCAAAGACCTCGGATTTATAGGTAGAAGCAGAATAGATTGGGAAGTAACTACGTAATCTGAGAGGGTGTGCAACAGCTTCAACACTGTCTTAAAATCATTTTGAACCATCAGGTATTCCACACCTTCCAGTATTACCACTGCGGGCTGCGCTCGCTTGATGAACTCCGACACCACATACGTCAACTTGGGGATGTCCTGAGGACCCACCTGCTCCAACTGCTTGCTCTCGATTTCAGAGAGCCACATCACGGGAGTCCTTTCCAGAGCATATTTCTCCCGAACCTTCTGGGGATGAGTCCTGCAAATTCCAAACCCCTTGAACCCGTGTTTAACCAGGTCTGTAAAAATGTCAAATGCTTTGTCAGAGCTCTCTTCTTCTACAATGTATACTTCACGAGATTCCAGATCATACTTGAGGGGTGTGGAGACCTGCTTCTCAATTTCAGGCTCCACTACCAGCCTGGTTCTCTCAATGAACTCTGCAATTTGGTTGGCATAGAGTTCCAACATATCCACATCTTCTGATTCAATGGGATTCTGGCTTCTGGCTCTGTCTGCCCCAATGGCTCCCAGAACGCCAGATTGGAACAAAATGGGCACCCATACGAATTCTCTGGCTTCTTCTTCCAGATGCACCTGTATCCTCACATCAGATAAAGCATCTCTTACAAGCAGTGGCTCGCACTCAGTAACACATTTCACCACCGCGTATCTGGTATCTTTCAGCGGGATTTTCACTCTCAACATTTTCTCGGACATGTTGAGTTGCCCCTTGCATTCCAGGACCTGTTCATGCTCATTGACAAAGAAGACAGCAGCTCGGTCGAATCCCAATCCCTCCACAATTCCTTTGGTTATGGTTTCTATTCCCTTTCGCCAGTTGGATGTAGTTCTCAGACTGTAGCTGGTCTTGAGCAACGTTTCTGTTCCTCTAGTCTTCTCTCTTACCTTCATTTCCAGTAATAGTGCATACCGCTGCAGTTTTTCTTCTGCTTCTTTCTGTTCTGTAATGTCTCGACACACTGACACAAAGGCTGTGGTCTCCTCTCTTTCATTATACAGGGGAGACAGCCTCAACCAAATGGGGAATCGGACCCCGTTTTTTCGAATAGCAAGCATTTCTCCTTCCCAGTTTTTCTTTTGACGGAGTATTTCGTGGAAGGTCACCGGAGACTTCTTGGAATTGAGCATGCTGACAAGTTTTCCCTTCAACTCTCTCTTGGAATATCCAAACATTTCACATACTGAAGGGTTTACGTAGGTGATCACTCCCTTGGCATCTGTGACAATCACAGCCTCCATGACATTTTCGACGACTCCAGCCAGAAACTCCAGATTCTTCTCCTGTTTTTTCGTTCCAGTCGTATCAAACTCCTCTTCTTTTTCTGAGGCTTGATCCCTCCGTGTAGCCTCAGCCTGGAAGTCCACGATTTTCCTGAGATATGCTCTCACCAGCTCTGACTCACAATCCTGTAAGAGAAGTTCAGGCGGCAGGTAGAACCAATTTTCGTAAAGGACTTCTTCAATTGCAACGAGAGGGTGTGTCTTCAAGGCTTCTGACAAGACGGAAGAAGAAGTAGCAGTCCCATAAAGGCATACACACACCACATTGGATTCTTTACATATCATATCAAGGCGAGCTTCATAATCACGACACTGGTTGTGGCTCACTTCATTGGATTCAATCCAGTTCATGTCCTGGATTATTTTCAATGAGGAGAATCCGTCGTCTTTTGCTTTCTTAATGAAGGTCTCAACTGTGTTTAGGAGTTCTGCAGGTCTGACCCTAGAAGCCTCCTTTCCAAGAGAAAAGAAGATGACATTGTCCTGATTTTCGGAGATCTCCTCTTTCATATGTGCCAGGGATGCTTCATCTCCCATCAGCAGGCACTGCTGATTGTTTGCTATTCCCTCCATTACAGAATTCCGGAGCCACTCTCCACCACATTCCATGCAACATACATGATTCCCGGGAACCGTTCTAACCTCAGGTGGGCTCATGCTACCACGATATTTTACATCTTTGCCCTTAAAAAGTTATCTGTATTTCCCAGGTATTTAAGTTCTAGTACTCTCTCTGAACCTCCAGACAATATAGAGCCCGAGGATGGCGAAAGCACCCGCTATTCCCTCTGCAGCAGCAATGGACTTTTGAGCAATCATCACTGCTAGAAAGTCGACTGCAAGGTGTAGTCCAATGGCATATCCGATAAACTTGAGAGATTTCTGGACGAAGCACTGGAGCACAAGAATGGAAAATCCTATCTGGATACAAAGGGCGAATATCCTCTCAAGAAAGGCCACAAAGGGCATGTAGGCGGGAACATCCGTTACTTGAGACAACATTCCAGGGGGCAGCAGTCCGGTGGCAAACCGCAATACTACAAAGAGAACTACATAGTTCAGGCCTAACAGAAGGATTGCTTCAATGCCCCCATGACCCACCCCGTACATTAACCCGTTGGGCCAGGTTCTTTTCTCAGGATTGATCAGGTAGCGATACCCCAAATACCTACACCCTTCCTCGAATATACCTGCAGTCGCTGAAGGGAAGAGTGCACTGACTACCAGAAGTGGAACACCAACAAGGTGAGCGTTGAAGATATCTTGGACACCAAGGTTCAATGGAATCCTTACCAGAGACAAGACAAACATGGCAGCTCCAAAAACCAGAAAGATCCAGGAGCTCCTGAATTTCCGATTCAAGAAAAAGGCAACACTGAGCGGGATGATGACTGTCACAATTCCGACTACTAAGAATATCCATTCAATCATAACATGATGACGAGTGGGACTCTTATAAGTGTTTCTTGAAATGGCGTCTGCTCAGTCATAATCCGAAGAGTTTTTTCTTGAGGATCTAACTGGGTTATTCTCCCTTCTGTGTTGATTCTGTTCTTCTTTTTTTTCTCTGCCTCACGAGGAACAGGACTACACTCGCAGCAACGAGGAGGGCTACGAGCATCAGCGCCTGGTATTGTGCAAAGAGTTTCCAAAAGGCCGTGACAGGGCCCGCAGGATCAATGGTTCGAAGCACGCCCCTGGGGCTCAAGGCATCCAGAGGCCCGCTGGCTGCATCACTGGAGTAGACACGAAGGGTACTTCCTCTGGATTTCAGGTCGCAGGTCCACACATCTACGTCATCATCCCCATCCAGATCTGTGAACTGAAATTGAGGCTCTGACAGGCCGAACGAAAGAACTGTCAGGAGACTGCCCTGGCTGTCGACGATATATACCGAAGGAACACGAATTCCCTTTAGAGGAGTGGCCACTACAAGTTCCAGCACACCATCGTCTGCAAAATCTATAACAGAAACACTCTCCACGGAATCTGGGCATTCCCAGGTCCACGCAGTAGTTTCCTCATCATCTAGAAGCTTGATCGTGGTATCGGAAACAAACAAGGCCTCTTCTTCCCCGTCACCTGTGATATCGGCCCACAGACGTACATTTTTCACAACCTGTTCTCCAGGTTCAAGAGCCCAGTCCTCTACGCACGAACAGAGGTGAGCTTTCATGAAGAGGGTGCAGAGCGGAATCTCCAAGGTGACTTCTGTTCCTTCGACCCGGCAATCATCACCTTTCCACAGAGGCTCAGTGTCAAATGTGTAGAGCTCATATGACGCCTCTTCTGGCAGATAGGTCAGAAAATAAGGAATACCTTCAGACAGCACAGCACTGATAATGGTCCTATCTCGTTCAAAAGCCAGCCGCTCTAGTCCGTCTTCCATCAGTATCCTGTTGGCAATGACGATTTCCTCTCCGGGATTTCCGTCTGCATCAATGAAGTGAAATTGCAGGTCTGCATGAACATTAACTTCGATAAATTTCCTCCAGTTGGGGGTGCCATCAGGTTCCACACTGATTACACGGTATGGGTAGAAAGTACCGCTTTTCAGCTCTTCCAGAAAGAAAACCTCTTCCATTCCGTCGCTGTCCACATCTCTGGCAGCAGCTGTTATGACTGGATATTCCACTTCCAACGTCCACAGCAGGGTTAGAAAGCAGTCGAAACATTTCACTGTGCTCGCAATCTCATCAAACACGATTATCTCTTTCGACTGGTCGTTCGTCAGATCTGATGTCAGAAGGACATGGGCATATCCCTCAAAAGGTTGCTCTGCGACTTCATTCATCTGAGGGAATCCTACCTGGATCAGTAGAAACATCAAAATCATCACGGATCTCATGAGAGCTCATCCAAGGAAACATATAAAAATGTTTTGCTACGCTGGGGGTGATCTCGCTAGTAGATCTGGTAGGAAGATCAACAAGAGCTTGCTAGCGGCCCAGCATTGATGTCGTATTGTCGATTCACTTTCTATTGCTGATTCCCTCCCTTGCTGAACCTGTGATCTGAAATACACTTTCCCTCAAGAAACCGTGGCATTCTTCATTCAGAGCAGGAAAACCTTTATATGTCTCAGAAGAAGGAAAGTACATGCAAAGAAAGATCATCGCGTTCATCTGTGCAGTTGTGGCTGTGGTGCTCATTCTGTCCGTAGTGTCAGTAATCCAGAGCCGGAGCGAGTATTCAATCAGAGAGAGCAAGATTGAACCCACTGTACAGTATTTCATCGAAGTATTCAACAATGTGGATCAGCCAGAGTACAAGACCATGTATTGGGATCTGCTCAGTCAGCAGAGCAAGGATAAGCTCATTCAGATGACTGGGTCAGAAGAAGCAGCTCAAACGGAGATATGGATTATGCTGCAGGAAGTTGTGGACACAAATCGACAGGTGGAATACCTAGGGATCCAGTATTTGGATATCCAGGGTGACATAGCCACTGTTTTCATCAATGTGAGGATTACTGAGCAAGGGCAGGAGCCAGTTGAAACGACAACACTGCACAAGTACCGGTGGGAGAACGGTGAGTGGAAGTTCATTGACTGGTACATTGAGCCTGACTTGTATGGGAGTTGATAATACGAGAAGAATTGGAATCGTGGGCCTCTTGTGTGTTCTGTTCCTTACCGGGATAGTACAGGGAGGACGTGAGAATGTGCTTTCCTATGCGAGCATGGAAGCAGAGTACAATGGAATTCCACTATTGGTGGAGGGCATGTGGTACAAGGTGCCGGCCATTGACGTGATAGAGGCGACAATCTCTACCGAAGAATGCAAGGATTTCTGTTTGTGTCCTGAATTCTACTTGCAGTACCCCGATGGAGATCGGACCAATGTTGCCAATGTTCCTGTTGACGGTGCAGAATGTCTGGGAGACCAAGTTTCAGTGAAGTTCTACATTTGGTGCCATGATCTTGGTGGATGGAGCATTTTCTACTTTGAGGATGGGATCTTTGTTTTCATCGGGAGAACTAAGCTGGACTTTCCTGTGGGAGAGTGGGTTATTGTCGTCGTAGACAGAGAAACCGGAGAGACTGTGGCAGAACTGCCTCTATATGTTGAGATTTCAAAGCCAACGATGATTCTGGATCGCTTCTCACAAGGAGTATATGACGAAAAGGTGGACTAATTCTTCTTTCACTTTTATTCTTGATTGAGATGGTTCTTGTAGCCGTTCTTGGTAAAAGTAGCAGTGCATGAACTGTACTGCATGACTCTCTGGACTGCTATTCACGAGTGACTGCTGTTCTTTTCTGAGTCGTGGCTCAAGAGGCTTGGAGCCACCTCTTGGGTGTGCATGGATCTTCTCACAAAGAAAACTGCTATTCTGTTTACAGGTCGTGGTGAAATGGTTGTTACATTATCAAGCAGGGAGCATGTTCATGCAGCTAGCACTCCTCGAAAAAGAGAGCAAAGTTACATGATATTAAGGAACAGAGTAACGTTTCAGCTGTAATCTAAAAAGAAGAGAAAATAAACAAAAAAGAAAGAAAAATATGGTTTAAAGCTGGTCAATCAGGTCTTGAGCTGCTTCTCTGGTGGCGTCTCTGTCAGCACCTGCGATGATCAGGATGTCACAGTCACCGTATGGGTCGGTGATGTACT
>JACVGT010000031.1 GCA_018992685.1 Theionarchaea archaeon | reverse complement strand
ATCCTGTATGCTCCCCATCGAGGGAATTCGGCCTTGATTTTGACAATTTCAGATTCAATTTCAACATCGGTCTTTCTAGGTGATGATCCAGGTCTACGGGATCGATTCTTTAATCCATCAATTCCTTCTTCTCTAAACCGGTTCTTCAACCTGCAGTAGGTCTTCCAAGAGACACTACGCCAATGGCACGCTTCTGTCATTGTGAGATGTTCCTCCCTCCAGCAGTTGGAGTAATCTCCATCGTTCTGTTACCACGTCCAACGGGATGACCTTCTGCCACAGTGTTACCCATGTCCCTCTTTGCTTTTGTTGCCCATGTCCCTCCTTATTACAGTTTCAAGATCTCAGATAAGGCTATACTTCATTTAGAGTAAAAATGTAATCCTATTCCAATTCAAAGACAAGTGCGGGGTTTTCACTGAACTAGGGGACTGTAATGGGACTATTCATCTTCCTGTTCATTGAAGCGGACTTGGAGTATTCCGGCCTTTTGTGACAAACATATCAATTCTGTGAAGATTCCTGGCCCTGAAGGGAAGACTGTGGACTGCATCCGCGGAAAGCTCTGCACAGCCATATTCACCGTTCCAACTTCGCCGCAGTCTTCATTATCCAGACTGAATCCTCGACTCCGAATTCAATTCTAATCTCACCAATAGTAATGAATAAAAAGAATAAAGAATGGAAGAAGTGTTTCATTCTCTTCCTCATCTTCCATCCAATGTTGGGATTAGTTCAGGGTGACTGCAGTAGAACTGCGTCCAGTTCAAAGCGTGGAACCAGCTCTCCCAGAATCGTAGTTGTGCTGCGTGTAGTGCGTCAACAGGCTTGAAAACTAAACTAAGGATAAACCCACCGGGGATTGATTTACCGGCGAATCGGAGCAGCCACTCCGTTACCTCTTTAGTCATTTTGAGATCCTTCCATATCTTCTCCGCCTCCGCAACTCTATCTGACATCAACTCACACCATCCTTGGAGAGCATAACACAAATCCTGCAGAAGTGTGAGGTCCCCCCCACAATGCTCTATCACATCATTCAGTGTCTGTGCCATCAACCAGGACATTGTCGAATCAAGTCTACCTGGAAGATCCTTTAAGGGGACGAAAGTGATTTTCATTATTTCACCATCTTCATCAAAGAAGAAGATCAAGAGTCCGCTTTCGTAGGTGTATATCGGATGGGTGTCCCCTGTATATTCACAGAAGATTTCAGACTGTGTTCCTGCAATGTAAGAAGCAACTGCAACCCCTATATTCCCATTCACAAAAATCGGTGAATCCAGTATGTACTCAGTGCCATCCACAGTGATTCTGTCACCAGGCTCAAAGCCTGGATATACTGTGACTCCAGGAACAGTGTAGAAGGCACACTTGTTTCTCAGACGATCAACTGACATACCAATCTTGCGAGTAATTGGTGTTTCTTCAGCTTCTTTTTGCTTTCTATATTCATAATATGCTTCACGTACGTCGGCAGGAATGTCCGTCCGTTCTCCCCAAGGATCTATGTAAGATACGGGATTATTAGCACAGTAGCTATAACGATTCATGGATTGAGAACTCGCAACAGAGCCTGGCACTGGGTCAACTGTAAGGAATCTTCCCAGCTCGGCATCATAATACCGTGCTCCAAAGTAGTATAGATCTGATGCATCCTTTCTCTTTCCAGAAAACAAGTAGTCTTCCGAGCCTTCCTGAACATCAATTTCACCAAACGGGTGATAGGTGACCGTCGTTACAATATTCGCGCTCTCATCTGTTACCAGCCTCGTAGAACCAAGATGGTCTAGATGATAGTAAAAGGTGCTGGACACTCCGTTTTCTGTTTTTCTCTCTGCAAGCTTTCCGCCTGGCCCATAAATATACGCTCTCTTCCCTGACATACTCTCTTCAAACAAGAGTCCTCTGCCAAAGTATACATGGGTCGAGGTTTCTCCATCTTCGGTGACTTGAATTCTTCTTCCAATCGCATCGTACACGTACTCTCCCAGTGTTTCTCCATTCTTCTCTAATCTAGTTAACCGATTTGCTTCGTCATAAACGTATGTCCATGAATCAGATCCCTTGGTTTTCCCTGTCACAGATCCTGTTGCGTTGAAAGTAAAGGCAGTTCCGTCACTCAACGAGGTCACTTCGCTCATGGAATTAACTGTGTAGACAATGCCATCTCTCGACATCATGTTCCCGACTCTGTCATAAGAGTAGGTATGAGATGCAATGCCACTACGCGTCTCAGAAACCAGCCGATTCAATCCATCATAACTATAGCATCTGATATCAATTGGCAAGTAAGAACCACTTGTGCTCCTATATCGATCTTCTACTTGAACAACATTGCTGTTGCCGTCGTATGTATAGTCCAGTTCCAGATATGGAGTTGTCTCATTCCAAAGATCCACAGTCTTGAGCCTATCTCTCACATCGTAAGAGAAACTTGCCAACAATCCATTCCCATACTGGAATTGAGTCAAGAATCCCTTCGAATTGTAAAGAGCGTTGTGAATCAACACTTCATCATTTATTCCGTCCACATACCTTCTGATTTCAGTCAATTCTCCAAGGTCATCATAGGAGTAGAGAATTTGCATTCCATCAGGATAGGTGAGTTTCTCGAGCTGGGAGATCACACTATACTCGGCCATTATTGTGTATTCTTGTGATGAGATGTGCCTTGTTTCCTCAACAACTCTGTTCCAAGCATCATACTTATATTCTGTATGATCTCCAGGGTTGGGACAATTGTCTACGACTTTCACAACATTGGAATTCAAGTCGTAGAAGAAGGAAACGATAGATCCGTCATGGTACTGCAATTGAGCTAGTCTCCCTATGGCATCGTAATTGAACTGTACTTGATTACCTCCTCTGTCTTTAGTGGATATCAACGACCCTGAACTATCATATACATATTCTTGAGAGGTGCCATCAGAGAATGTTTGTCTCGTTGGTCCAAACAAGGATTCATAGAAGCAGCTAATCACATGATTTTCTGCATCTGTGAGGGATGTTATCTGACCGATTTTGTTATATTGAATGGTTGTGACGGCAAAAGCATCAGCACTGTATTCTTCCTCTAGTTTCTTCAATCTTCCTAGCCAATCATACCATGCTCTTCTACCAAAGCCATTTGCATCAACGAAGGTAACCTCATTGTTGGTATCATCATAGTAGTAAGAGACTTGCGTTGAATCTGGAGCAATCTTTTGAGTACATCGACCAAGAAAATCATAGGAGTAGTAAAATGTGTTGCTGTCCGAGTCTGTCATAGACACCAACCTGCCATCATATCTATACGCAAATGTTGTTGATGCGTGTGTGGTACCCGATCCGTAGGAACCTTCAAATGCATTTACAAGTACTCTTCTTCCGAGCCTGTCGTAGTAGGTAACGACGTAGTGTCTGAGAGGATCGATGATAGTAGTTGTTCTCTCAGCATCGTCATATATAGCTTCTTCATAAGATCTTTCTGATTGCCCTTCCAACAATGGATATTCTCTTTTTATGATTCTTCCCAATATGTCGAAAGCATATTGATAGTCAGTACCGTCAGGATTCGTGTGTGAAGTCATCCAGCCCATATAGTAGTCATATGTTGCTCTATGAACAATGAATTGATCACCGGCCATTGCAGACACTTCTGTACGATATGCATGTCCATACTCCGGTGAGTAGGACATTGAGACTGTGGTTTCATCAGGACCGGTCGCTGATACGATGTTGCCGTAGGTGTCAAATCCTAGAGTCATTGCATGTGTTTCAGGGAAATTGTCTACTGGGACATGTAAAGTCCATGAGAACTTGGTTTTCTGCGAAGAAGATTCAGAGAAATTCAGAGTATGTGAACCATCTTCTATTGGAACAGTAATTCTTGACGTGCCGTTCATCAGATTTGTAGTCACTTGCTTCCATGCAGCTCCATCCAGATTGCTCAGTACCTGTACTGGATATGCTCTCCAGTTGGTGGTCACAGTAAGGCTGCTGGTTTTCTGAGAACACTGATTGCTGCTCATGATGGGATCCGTGGTATAACTCTGATACCCCAGAGTTCCAGGATGGTGTGCGAAGGGACCGATGGATACATTTCCCTCATCACAATCCGGCGGGAAAACAGGATAACAGTTTATCCAGCGAGCACTGTAGTATTTGCCTGACCAGTATCCAGAACACCATTGGCAAGGTGGGAGAGGACAAGTGACTGAGAGACTCTCTGAATAAATGTCATCAGAGGGTAGCCCAGTTATCTCCAATACAGCGTTTCCAACTACCGTATGATCTGTCAGGCCAATGGGGAAACTCGTTGAATTTGTTTCTTCATTGAAGGTTCCTGAAAAAGTGATCCAGGTTGTGTAATTTCCAAAAAGAGATTCTTGTTGAACGGGGTGAGCCTCAGAATCGTATGTCAAATAGACTTCTTTCACATGAACTTCATCTTGCTTTTCAGCCTGGCCTAGCAGGGCGGTATGCACAGAACTTGGCACTGGGCAATTCGAGACAGCATTAGTGAAATTACACATCACTGTACCGGTATCGTCTATGAAGAATCCTGATGTAGATGTATTCGCATAGGAAAAGAACTGCTCATGACCTTCTGGTTGCCTCGCATAGACTAGGTTTCCCCAGTTATCATAGGCATAATATTCTGTATATGAGAGATTTGTACCATCGTTATATACCTCCACTTTGATAACTTCCTTCCTGGAGTTGTAGGAGTATTTGAGTTTCCGAAACGCAACACCCGATGCATCACTTGTAACACCTTGTGTAACGAGGCCGGTATTCATGTCTATACTATAATCATAGTATCCTTGAACAACATCTGCCTCGTCTTTTATGGCCATCACACAACCTATAATTGCATGAAAACTGCCGGAGTATGAGAATACAGTGTGTCTAACTTGATTTGTCTCATATGCTCGCTCATCTTCAACGTAGTACTTGAAGTAATCCAGGCAAGTGCCATCATCACCATAGACTTCTTCGTAGGAGAACCTGCCATAATCATATACGGTATAGCCACCAGTGGAATAGACGACTTTGGAGAGCAGATAGACATTCTCTTTCTGGTAGAAAGTCACTCCATCAGCCCATTCCCACCAGTCCGAATCATAGTAGTAGCTTGTCCTTCGATCAAGAAAATCATCCACCCAAATGAGATTTCCATTGCTGTTGTAGCCATACTCTATCTCTGCGCCATTGTACAGAATCTTCTTCAGACGACCGTCAGAATAGCTGAAAGCAACTGTGCGTCCGATAGTATCAGTAAGCGAAACGAGTGTCCCGCCATCGTAATTGAAGGTTATCGCGTTCTGATCTTTGTCAATAATCTGGGTGGGTTTGCCATCAGTACTGAATCTACAGATAGTACCATCTGCCACTGTCAGGGCATAGGTGTTGTCAGGATTCTTGACAAGAATAAAGTGACTGCCGATATGGTTCTCGAAGGCGCTATTGACCCAGTCTATCTTGTATGCACCACCTCCCATCAAATAGATGTAATCATCGCCAACGTACGGGAAGTCTAGCCTCCACCCCTTGCCAATATCTATGGGGCATGGTGTATAACCATAGGGTTCTGCCATGTGAAATACCGCTGGAGTTTCATACGTTCTAGTGATTACCAGATCCAGGCCTCTACCCGGCACTGCAAGATCTGTCTGTGTTACATTCAAATGACCATTGAGAATGCCAACCGTTCCTCCAATATCCTGAAAATACTGTCCATAGGGCTGGAATCCAGAAGTTTCCCAAGCATCTTCAAATGTTTCCATTGTAGGATCTATTGTTACTGGGTACTGAGCCTGCCGTAGCCATTCCAATCCTTCCTCATCTATCACCTTGCGTAGTGAAGACTATTACAGATATTCCCAAGAGCATCAGTCATCGTGGGTGGAAAGATTCTGAGGACTGGTTTTCCCCCTGAAAAGAGTATTGATCCATCCTCCTGGAATTCAGGTGTCAATCCGTCCCACGAAATCTCTGAAATAATTCGGTCGAAGGACTTGTATTGTTTGAGAACCAAAATCTCATGGAGTACAGAAGTTTCTGCTACATAGTCCAGATCGGTAGCTTCAAACACGTCAGAAACAAACAATTTGTTTTCGCTGACAGTTGATGAGTTGGTGAGTGACACTCTCTCCTTATTACTCTCGAGTTCAGCCATTTCTCCTGCTTTCACCCTGTTCTCTTTGAGGTTGAACTCAATCCATCCTTCAGGGACATTGATTCTCGTCTTTACACCTTTGAAAGAAGCTTTGTAGTAGGGCGAGGATGCTACATAGTCGAAGTTACTATCTGCGGCTGAATGAATTATTGGAGAGGTCGGTAGTGGTGTACTGTGCTTTGGAGCAGGTTGAAACAGAAGTCCTACAGTGCTGAAGAGATTCTCTAAAATCGTGCTGAAGAGATTCTTTAAAATCTGATACAGATGCTGCAATGGATTCATATGTATGCTCACTTCCTGTTTTGGTGCTCCTTCATCTGAAGGAGTAATTTCTAAAGCTTGAATACTGGCAATATTTGCCATAATGAGAATGGTTATCAAGATTCCTGCTTGTATCTTTTTCATTTTGTCACCTCATTTCTTTTATTCTTGCATCAAGAAAACTTATATATAACTATTGATCGGAAAAGTGAGAAAACTCTCCATTCTCGCAAAACCGAGCATTGAGAAGTAATTCTAGAGATACTCTGGTAAACTTAGATTTCTTTGTCTCCTCTATAACAACTTCTGCAACTTCTGCTTTTTCATCATATTCTTGTATCCAGAAATCCTCATGGATTTTACCCGGTTATCGTAAGATACCATAATGATCAGAGAGTTGATAAATAATGATGAATATTACGTTAGATAATCTCTTGAGCTCCCCAAATGCTTTGTACTTGTCCTCAAACATGAATAATGCTGCCCTTCTCTTCGGACCAGGTTCTAATCCGATTTCTGTGTCATGATTGCTTACTCTTTCAAGGCCTTATTCACATATCTGTGTACTGCAACAATAGAATAATCCAATACTGCTGCAATCCCACAATCAGGTACTCAAGGCTCGTCATACCTGTGACTGTAGATTTGATAGGCTGAATTCTTCTTTTCCTCTTCACATGATCAAACCATTATCCTCACTGCTTCAGAACAGCACGTTGAGCATTTTGAGGGATGGATTCCCATTGGTGGAAGAAGAAGCTGGAGAAGTCTGGGGTATCCTGCCTCATTTTGCTCAGCCTGCTCTCTTTTAGTAGTCAACCAGCTATCAGGCAAATACCTACTTTCTGCAATTTTCATGCCATATAGAGGAAGTCTTGCAGATTGTGTTCTCCTATTCGTAGAGGAATTTTTCACTCTTTTCAGCGGTATATTTATAACATTACCTTTCTCGTCTGTTAATCAATATATGAAGGCGGGTATAAGAGAGACAATACACGGCTGAGAAGGGATAGCTCAGGAAAGAAAAGAATACATGGGAAGACGATATGATGAGTACAAAGCTGAGTAAAGCACTGCCTCAATTGGGGAGTGGATCTTTCATCCATTCGCCGGATGAACCTGATGCAGCCGTAAGTAGAATTGCTCATGACTTCAAGAATATTCTTACTTCAATTCAACTGAATGTTTTTCTAGCTAGAGCCCATGCCAATCAAGAAGAGGATATCTCTAGAATTTTGACACAAATAGAGAAAGCAGCTTTGAGAGGAAGAGATGTGGTTCAGCAATTCCTTATTGTATCTTCGCAGGGAGCACTAAAAAAAGCAGAAAAAGAAATAGTTTCCCTATCAAAGCTACTGAAAGATACAAGGGAGTCTACCCTTAATGGATTGAATTCCAAGTGTGAATGTGCAATACAGGATGATTTGTGGCTAGTAAGTATCAACGAAACGGAAATTTGTGCAGTAATCAGGAATCTCATTACCAATGCAGCTGAAGCAATGGATGCAAGCGGAACTATCAAAGTAGGTGCTGAAAATGTCATCGTTGAAAGGAGTGATATATTTCCTATGAAGAGAGGGAAATACGTGAAGATATCTGTGCAAGATAGAGGAATGGGGATAATGAAGGAAAATCTGAGAAAGATATTTGATCCTTATTTTACAACAAAGAAGCAAGGAAATGGATTAGGGCTGGCTATCAGTCATGCTATCATCAAAGACCATGATGGGTACATCGATGTGGAGTCTGAAGTAGGCTTGGGCACAACTTTTCACATATATTTGCCTGCACTTCTAGAAGAGAGAGGGGTTCCATTGTAGCTTTTGCAGGAGCAGAAGTCGACAATGTATGTGTTGGATTTCTCAGAAGTGATGAAAGAATGAAACGTTCATTGATCAGACGATTTCCTGAGGAGTTCAAGAAAATGACGCAGAACCTCACAGACAAGTATATGGATGATTTCTACCCTCCCTTGCAGTATAGGTTGAAGAAGCTCCTTGAGATTCACAATATCCTGTACCACAATGACATGCAGATATCTACTTGTCAGCCATATGTGGGCGAATACAGGAAAATCCTGGAGACTGTATTTTGCTCGTGCAGGAAAGAAAGGTGGTCTACATGAAGATCCACCTGGCAGTTCTATATAAAGAGTATCTTGACCTGATTCTGGAAGGAAAAAAGACAATAGAGGCAAGATTCTCGAAAGTGAAGGCTCCTCCTTTCAGAAAGGTTAGTAAAGGTGACAAGATTCTCCTAAAAGAGAGTAGGGGCCCTGTGAGGGGGGAGGCAATTGTTAAAGATACAAAGTACTTCGAAGGACTGACTTCAGAGAGGATTCAGGAACTTGTCAATTCTTTCAATGATGGTCTCCAGATTAAGAACGATTTCCTGCGTGAGATAAAGAATAGTAGGTATGCAACTCTGGTTTTCCTAGATAATGTCAGTGAAGTAATCCCCTACTACGTTAGAAAGACTGACAGAAGAGGCTGGGTTGTATGGAGCCAGGAGAATCAGAAATATGTCCAGGAGACGCTTGATGGACCACCGAAAAAAAGTGACATGAATCCTTACTTCTCTGATTGTGAGAGCGGGCTGCATTCTTTTTTCAAGTCTTCTATTCGAAACAAAGAGGGATACCCCTGCTGCAGGAATTGCGGCGCTGATGTTGTAGACTGGAAAAGGCTTCACCGCAGAGATAGTGATGATATTGCTGCCACTATCCAGGAGCTCAAGAAAGAATGGTGGAGAACTCACTGGTGGAATGTAGAGATTGATCAGAAAGCTCTGGACCATGCTATTTCCAGGAAGACAGACCTTCAGGTCCTTTCGAGAAAGAGAATACAGAAATCCGTTGGGACTGTCTATGATTTGAAAGGCAGGTTGCAGCCCTACCGTGATGGGTATCAAACACCATACCAGGGCAATATCATTTACTATGCCCAGCATGCAACAGGAACGTGTTGTAGGAAGTGCATCCAGTACTGGCATGGAATTCCTGAAGGAAGAGATCTTAGAGATGAAGAGATCGACTATCTCACCCTTCTTGTTACAGCATATATCAGGGCCAGATTGAATGAGGGAGGAGGATCACGTGATAAGTGACAAGAATGACATGGAGTACTGCAGGGTGCAGAATGAAATTCTCAGGTGCATCCAAGAAGACAGCAAGATACTTTTTTGGGGATTCACTCTTGAATGCATTCAGTTGGTCTCCCATCTTCATGTCGTGGGATTGTCGCATTACATAGCGGGGATTGTAGATCACGACTCTTCAAAGCATGGGTTGAGAATCTTTGATCTTGAGGTAAATCCCCCAAAGAAGTGCAACACATGGAATTCGATACATTGGTTATTCTTTATGATATGGAAAAGGAAGAAGTCCTTAAGGCATTCTCCGCCATTGATGGAAGGATGCCACAGATTATCCTTTATGGAACTAGGAACTATGAATTTGATGACCCATGTTTCCAAGGAATCCTTGAATCGCTTCCTGTTAAACCTAAAGCACATGGCTACCCTCTTATGCTAACTCACATTTATCAGTCGCTTCTCTACATTACTGACAACGCTGTCCCAGGCGATGTGGCTGAATTTGGAACGTTCCAGGGCGGGACAACAGTTTTCATGGCAAAAGTCCTTGAGATGCTTGGAAACAATAAGAAAATCTATACTTTTGACACATTTGCTGGATATCCTCCGAGAAGAAGTACTCTGGATCTGTTCAGCGAAACAACGTGTGAATTCAAAGATGTTGACTTTGTTCAAACCTACTGCAAGAACTATGATATTGAACTTGTTAGAGGAGATATAGTGGATAACATTCATGTCTTAGAGGGAAAAAGTTTCGCATTCTCCTTCTTTGACACCGATAACTATAGTCCAACGAAGGCTGCCCTTGAGCTCGTCTATGAGAATATCCCAAGGGGAGGGATACTGGCCTTTGACCACTATTATTCTGAGAACTGGATCAAGACTGTAGGAGAAAGGATGGCTGCGAGAGAGGTCCTCGGGGACAAGAACGTGTTTCATTTACAGGGTACAGGTATATTCATGAAGTGTGAAGAAAAATGTGGAAATTCATAGGTGTCTCAGGGCCCATTGGAGCAGGTAAAACCACATTGTGCACTATCCTTATTGAAAGAGGATACAAATATTTGAGTTTTGGAAAGCTCGTAGGGGACATAGTAAAGAAAGAAAGGACTATCTATTCAAGAAGAGAACTGCAGGACAGGGGAGAAGAACTCATTAGAGACCTTGGTTATCCTGGGATTGTTAATCTCCTTTTTGAGAAGAACAAGGTTGATAAAGCATCTAATCATGTAGTTGATGGCATACGACATCTCGTATCACCTTGTGCCTCCTATCACCTTGTGCAATTCGTATCCTGTTCGTAGTGAAGACTATTACAGATATTCCCAAGAGCATCAGTCATCGTGGGTGGAAAGATTCTGAGGACTGGTTTTCCCCCTGAAAAGAGTATTGATCCATCCTCCTGGAATTCAGGTGTCAATCCGTCCCACGAAATCTCTGAAACTATCCGTTCCAAGGGTTCGTATTGACTGAGGACCAGAGTCTCTTGAAGTATGGAAGTTTCTGCAATGTAGGACAAATCGTTACCCTCGAATATATTTGAAACAAACAACTTGTTTTTGCTCACGGATATGAGGTTCTTGCCAAAAGACGTTCTTTCCTTGTTGCTCATCGAAATGTCAGAATTTGCCTCTTCTCCAACTTTCAACCTTTTCTCTCTGAGATTGAATTCAACCCACCCTCCAGAAACACTGATCCTGACCTGGGCCCCCTTGAAAGAAGCTCTATAATAAGGTGAAGACGCCACATAGTCATATTCACCTTCAGGTGTTGAATAAACAGTTGGAGAAGTCTGTGGCGGTGAAATATGCATTAGAAAACTCGAAGTGTAGGAACTGAAACCTGTTGAGAATGCCGATTTGGGATTGATATCTCTAGAAATATGGCTGATCTCTCTCATCAATGCCAGGATCAATGTCAAGAACGACGTGATCGATCCAATCTGATGATTTAGCGTAGAAAGGTTCTCATTCAGCAAGCTGAGAACTTCTAAAAGAAAAACCAAAAACTTATAAGTAACTGCCACTTATGCAGAAGAAAGAGATCTCTGTCTGCCTTTCATACAGTGAATGCAGAGTAGTTCGGAGGCCGCAGCCGTCCAATCGTTGTAATACCCTGCTACAATCTCATGAGTATGTTATTATGTGGCATGATTGTGACATCTCTAGTCAATTGAAAAGTGACATTCTGTTGAATCCCGTGTCCCTGCGAGACAGATGGAGAAGCTCGCAGTAACCTTTTTTTAACAGAAGGTGAGAATCTACAGAAGAGGAGGTGGTATGTTGGCCAGAATTGAGAAAAAATCAGAAATCAGGGCGTCAATTGAGAAAGTCTATGCTCTTTGCTCTGACATTGAAGGCTACACGAAGTTCATGGAAGGTGCCAAAAACATCAAGATGACGGGGGACACAACAGCTCATTGGACATTGGAAATGGCAGGGAGAGCCATGGAGTTTGACACAGAAATGGTTGAAAACATCGAAAACGAGAAAATCGTATGGAAATCAATGGGAGACTTCGTTGCTTCAGGCTCCTGGAACCTCGTCCCTTCTGTCCAGGGAACCGAAGTTGAGATGGTAATGGACTACGACATCCCTGGTGTCCTGGGAAAGATTTTCGACAAGATCAAAATCTCCAAGGAAATGGAAAAGAATATGGAAACCAGTCTCAAAAGAATGAAAGAGTTACTTGAATGAACATGAATGTAGCCGTATAGAAGTGAATCCAGAACTGTTCCAGTGGAGTCTGTGGAGCGTTCTCACAAGGAAACACTCCTCATGTGAAACCGGAATACAGGTGGTGAGAAGATGAAAGAAAAAGTAGTCAGTGTGCTGGAGCAGCTCTTTCAAAAACTTGAAAACGAGGATTTGAACATCCTTGATGCTGCAACGGGCGCAGGGAATACTACTCTGGAACTTGCACAGCGAATCAAGGGGAAGGTCATCAGTGTTGACATGGATACAGCTGACAGTGCAGTTGAGAGAATTGAAGATGCCAACCTGTCGTCAAAGGTGGAGTTTGTTAAAGGGAACCTTGCCAGGATGGATTTCCTGCAGGACGCCTCAATAGATGCTATTGTCTCCCACTCTACCGTGAGCTCCATACCCGCAGAGACTCCATTCAAAGTACTGCAGGTTTTCAAGGAGTTTTTCAGAGTTCTAAAACCAGATGGCATTCTTCTGATCATTGATTACTACCCTCTGGAATCAGCTGCTGTGAAGAATAAAGCTGATGAAATTGCCCAGGATGCCTGGAGGGTCTACAAAGCGGTGGCTGAACTGGTTGGAGATCATCATCATGAAGAGCTGCCTCCAGAATGGATCTGTGAGACATTGCACGACATTGGATTTAAGGATATATCCCATGAGAAAATCTCTGAGAGGAAATTGTCAGAATCCTTTGGAGAGTACATCGAAAACATGTTGATGTACATTTCCAACATCAAAGATGATGGATTGAGAAATGCTTTCAAGAAAAAGATATTGCAGCTGGAAAAAGACGCAAGACTGTATGGTAAATCTGAATACAGCAGCGTATACTGTGTCTGGGGAGCAAGATAAACTTCCTTCTCTCTTTGCCATAACTCTTATATGATTTCGAGTCAAATTGTTACCATGAGAATCGTCTATGGGCTCATCATCTCGATCGTGTTGATGCTCTCATGCATTGGGCAGAATCCCTGTGAGGATGTCACCTGCGGTAACGTGTGCAGGGGAGAAGCGCTTTGGAAACAGACTTGCATCAATGGAGAGTGTGTTGACGCCCGGGTTGTAGAAGAGAATTCACCCATGTGTGGATATGACCCCTGTCGGGACGTAGTATGTGACAATGCGTGCATTTCAACTGAACTGTGGAAAATGACCTGCCTCAATGGGGAGTGTGTATCTGATCATCTCATTGAGGAGAATTCTGAATCGTGTGGGTATAGCCCTCCTCCTTCCTCTACGCCTCCTCCCTCTGACAAAGTATTGGCTGAAGAGTACAGAGTAAACAGTGCACTGATCGAGAAAGGATTCGATCTGATTGTCTCCTGTTTCCGGGACTATGACCAAATAGAAGTGATCGTCATCGAAAAGTACACCTCCACAGGCGTGTTCGGTTACGGTGACTTGTCAGAGGCTCTCGAATGGGTGAGAGACGAAATGCCTTCTGTGACACAGGAAATGATCGATGACTTCATTGACAAGAATGGGAAATCTTACCCCCTTGAAGATAGCTTCGATATCCGCAAGAAGGTTCTCCTCCTAGAACCAGACGAATCCAGAGAGATTTTCAAGGACTCCAGTGGCTGGAGTGAGTTCTATTCACGATATCCTGATGCGCAGGGCATTCTCACCTTATCTCGTGTTGGGTTCAATGCAGATATGAGCAAAGCTCTCGTGTACTTGGGGGGCCAATGTGATTGGTTATTCGGTGCAGGGTTCTATGTTCTCCTGGTCAAGAAAGACGGTGAGTGGTCAATTCAGGGCGAGATCATGAGCTGGATTTCGTGAATTTCAGCGGCAATTCCTTGGTTTCAAAATACTAAAACCAGGATATCAGACTGTGTCATCTGATGGACGCAATTCCAGTATAGTCCTTGGTGTACAGCTCGAATTCCTCTGAACTGACGAAGGTAGAGTGCATAAGAGTCCCACTGTGAATTCGATTAGAGAAGAGAATGAAAGCCTTTGACTGAGGGGGCTAGCAGCCCTCACAAACCTGAGCCACACGAGCAATCCGGACTACCACTCAGAGATGAGACTACTTCACCACTGAGGGACCCTTTGCATTCTCAAGGAATTCAAATATATTCTTTCCTAATTCGGGATATTTTCTGGGATAGAGGATCTGACGCATGATACAGATTGCCTCTGCAAGTATTTTGAATCCATATTCCTTCTCCGTCTCAAGCAACATCTGCGAATAGTCCCTGTAAAAGTCCCCATCAAGCCGTAACCTCTTCTTGTCATATTCAAGAAGGAGTTTTTCAAGCTCCTGCTCCTTCTCTTCGTCCAGATCATACACCTGTGAGAACAGACCAGCCGTTGCCTTGAGAATATCCTTGTCGCTAAAGACGAAGAATTTTCCAGTTCTCGAGTAGTAACTCTCGGTGAGATGTCTCCTTTTTCTCACCTCTTTGCTCACATAGACCAGGTCTAGTTCAGTCAGCTTTTCGATATATCTATAGATAGAAGAGAGGGCCTTCTTGTCCTCATAATTCCTGTTGAAGCGTCTGTGTATCTCCTTTATATTGAGTTCTCCATTCCGTAAGATGACCAGAATACGGGCATAGGGAGGATCGTCAAACAGTTCTATTTGCCTCGGATCCTCTAGAACTCTTACTATCGTCTGTTCTGTCATGGGTTTTTCCACCAATCCTGCGGTTTTCAGCATTTCATGAGTGATATTTATAAATATTCACATAATGATGCTATCCCCTGTTCAGCTGCAGCCCACATCCATGTGCCTGAACTAGTCTGTAGTACACGTGCCACGACGACTAGTGAATTCCGACCTCTATAGATCCTTTGTCCAGTGATACTCAACCACAGCATGTTCCTCACTTTCGATAATCCCCTTCCTGAGAAGTTCACTGATCAATCTCGGGATGGGCAACTGACGCGTGCTGGAAGTACCAAGGTCTTCGCCTCTCATCATATTCTTTCGTACGCGTGCAAGGAAAAACAGCATATCTGAGACCTTGAAAAAGAAGACTGAGGTAGGGAGCTGAGAAAACAGGTCAACAACGAAATCTTCGTATTCAGTCCCAAAAACGAAAAGGTAGGGATCGTATGCTGAGATTCCCTCTGGAAAGTAACTGTTCACCACAGTGCAGCTTTGAGGAAGTCTCCCCAGGAATTGATATATTTTCCCTGTACTGATTAGGTGTTTCTTCATGACAGGCAGAAAGATTTTCCTCAGGTCATTCTCGAAATACCTGAATAGCTGCTCATCTTCCTTGTCCCACCGGATAGCCCTGTCCCAGCGGGTACTAATGTACGAGGCAGGTTCGTAAAGTTCTGGCTGAAAAGACTCAATCTTTTTCCGGATGATTTCTACTGCCTTCTCCCAAGATCTGTTTGGTGCATATGATACGTGATAATCCGAACGGAACCCCTTAATCACAGGAGTGCCATCAACAGTAATACTCCGTGTTGAATTGATCCACAAACTTGCAAATCCTGCCATTCGTGCACGGTAAATAATAGCTCCGTCTTGATCAAGATCCAGGAATGCCTCTGTGGGATTTTCACAATTGAAGAAGCAAACATATTCTTTCATATTCTTGTATGAACGCTTTCTAAGCTGGGGCCTTGCAACATATCCTTGGCCAAGAGCCTCCTCCATTCTTCGACGCGCAGTGCGGGGATTGACTCTGATCCTTGTTGCAATGTCTTTCAAGTGGATTCGAGAATTCTCTGACCAGAAAAGCTCGTAGATCGCGCGGTAATGTCTCCTCCTGTCTCTCTCAGTTATGGACATCAATACTCACTCCCTTTTCATATTGTTCCATTTTGTGAGATCATTCTCACATATTAGTAATATTCTTATCAACTCCTTATAAATCTTTCGGATGAGACTACACTGACTTTAGGGCAAAGATATATCGGCCCGCAATCCCCCTAAGAGAGGAAAATCCTGAATGAATGTAAAATTTTGAGCCATAATATCTTGGGAAACCCTTTCTCTGCTATTAATTATAAAACTTAAAAAAATCTACAAGCTGAAGATCAGAAAGTCTTAAGAATACTCGGGGCCGCCTGAAGATAGTTGTTTCTTTCTTGGATCCAAAGAGACAACTGGCTGAGTCTGGAGTAGGATCAGGAAATCGTCTTCAAATGGTAAGAACTCACAGGCCCTGGAGGAAAAGGAGACCTTAACTGGTGGCAAATGAGGCGTTGTCGTCACTGGTACCTTTGGTGGCGAATCTTCACGGGCATTAACCGCACTCTCCTCTCCAGCCAAAAACAATGGACAGCAGGGAAGTCTTCAGACAGCCTCAGCTCGAAGGACTCCAGTGTCCACACGACGGCTGTCAGAGTAAGAGAACCAGGGGATCCATCCTTTTTCTTTTTTTCGAAAAATTCTCTCTGTGGCCCATAGAATGCCTATTTCTCACTCTATGTTGCAAACCTGATTCGCCCTTCGAGCAGGGCCAAAAAACGAGTGAGGAGTCGAAATGTGGGAGAGGATTGTTCATCTCAAGATGCAGACAGGTTTCCGACTCCTCAAAAGAGGGTCAAAGTCTCCTTTGATATTAGTTGCAAGTGTTCATATGTGTTTCTCAGATAAAGAGAGCACTTTTTTTTAAGATTCGATTTCGTGACACCTCCAGGAGAAATGTGGTCTGCCAGACCAAAGACTCTCGTCTCCGCTGCATCATTAGGGTTTCTTAAGCGAGCGCAGGAATACTCGTCTTTGCTTCCTTTTTGAGAGTCGTGGGTCTACATCGATCGCCTGCCTCACAACATTCCCAAGACCAATTCCCTATTCCCGAGGATCTCCGGGCATCGCAGCACCACTATAATGTCCTGTCAATTCTCGCGGCCTGTACAATTCCTCAAGATACGCCATATTCTCCGGTGACAGTCTAATATCTAGAGAGGAAACTGCCTCTTCAAGATGCTCTACCTTGGTGATCCCAACAATGGGGGCAGTTATCTCGCGTTTAGAAAGAATCCAAGCCAGAGCAATCTGGGCTGGAGAACAGTCTTTTTCTTTGGCCAATTCCTTGACTCGATCCACAATTTGAAAATCCTGGTCCCTGGTAAACCAGTGGTCTATCAATTCAGCATCCTTGTGTGCTCTGACTGTGGCTGGCTTCCCCGCTCGTGAATACCCACCTGCCAGCACGCCTCGGGCCAAAGATCCCCAGGTTGTGACAGCTATCTTCTGGTCTCTGCACAGAGGGAGTATCTCCCGTTCCTCTTCCCGGTACAGAAGGTTGTAGTGGGGCTGAACCACCTGGAAGGGTTCGAGTCCCAATGTGTCAGCTTTCCACAACGATTTTGCGAGTTCCCATGCGAACAAAGTCGAAACTCCAATGTGCTGCACAATTCCCTTGGTTATCAAGATATTCAGTGTTCTGAGGATATCATCGCAAGAAGTATTCGGATCGAATCTATGTGCATATAACACATCTATGTAGTCTGTCTGTAATCTATGGAGGGAGTCTGCTACTTCCTTGAATACGAATGGTCGAGACAGTCCAGCAGCCGTTGGCTGACGGAATGACCAGAACACTTTGGTGGCAATGATCACATCCTCTCGATGGTCTTTCAGGACAGAGCCAAGAATCTCCTCTGATCGTCCTCTGCCGTAAACATTGGCCGTGTCAAAGAAGGTTATTCCCAGATCCAGTGCCTTTTCAATGATTGGTCTGGATTCTTCTTCAGTAAGCAGCCAGCCAAAAGACATTGCTCCTAAACAGATCCGTGACACTCTTATTCCCGTTTTTCCAAGTATTGAATACTCCATATTTATTCCTCCTTTTTATTCCTCCTTTTCGTGGGAAAAATGGTACTCGTCTCGTTCCCTTGAATGAACATCCATTTCAAGTCAATACACATGATAGATGGGAGCTCAAGTCCATAACCATGCTCAATATGTCCAGAGGAATGAGCTGAAAGGACCTCGTCCATGTTAAGGAGATCATGAGCCATCTCCTTATTATAGAAAGACACGTTGAAAGCTCCTTCATTTGCCACACGGGACCCAGTTCTCCAACAATCCTCTATGTGTTCATGGACTAGAAATGCGATCACGAGTATCCTGATTATTGATGATGCTTTTGACTTATATAATTTGCCAGAAAGAATAGTCAATTTTTTTTCAAAATACCAGAATCATAACTATCTGCCTTTTTAATCACATTTAGAAAGAATCATCTCAGTAACAGGTTGAATTTCGACATTGTTTAAGAAAAATCCCAGATCTCATCAGTATTCCCGCAGCAAATATGGTTCTTGCTTGCAGCATGATGTTCTGTGAGACGTCTGATTCGTTCTCTAGCCATATGCATTCCAGATCTAAATTCCGCTCAGAGAGTATCATCAATGATTTTTTCGGTGCATCTGACAAATTGATCCAGTTCCTCATCTCCCATGGGCAACGACAAGTTGAATAACCCCCTGGGCGCCATGTATATCCCATTTAGCAGCATGAGAATGTGCAGCCTTCTGAAAAAGTCCTTGTCCTGGGTTTCAAATTCCTCTGCATTCGAAGCAGGTGTCTCAGCAGCCTGGAAGTGCAGGAGAGACCCCATTCCGGATATGCACGCCTTTCCGTCCAGCAGATCAGTGAGAGCCCGTTTCAGGCTATCTCCCATGTCGTTCAGTTTCTTGATTGCCTGGCCATCCAGCATCTTCATTGTCTCCATTCCCGCCACCATGGTGACGGGGTTTCCATTGAAGGTTCCTGAGTGGGGGACGAATGCCTCCATCTGAGGAGAGAACTGCATCATCAGGTCCTCTCTTCTCCAAAGGCTCCAACCGGAAACCCTCCTCCAATTATTTTCCCCAGTACAGTGATATCTGGTTCAATCTTGTACAGGCTCTGAACGCCCCCAGGGGCCAGTCTGAAAGTCACTACCTCATCCAAGATAAACACGATGTCATAGCGAGCTGTGATCTCTCTCAGCCCCGAAAGAAAATCCTTTGAGGCAGGTATCATCCCCTTCCCCAAAACAGGTTCAATGATGACGCAGGCAGCTTCATCTCTGTTTTCTCTAATGAGGTTCTCCGCCTTCTCCAGATCGTTAAAAGTAATATCAATAGAATTATCAAAGTCAAAACTGCCATGGTATCCCCGGTACACCTTTATCACTCTTTTCCTTTTAGTAAATGCTCTTGCAGCTCTGATAGCCTGAATATTGGCTTCAGTGCCTGAATTACAAAACCTGATCTTCTTCAGGGACGGAATTCTCCTGATGAGGACCTCTGCCAGCACCGTCTGGGCCTCAGTGGGCGCCGGGTAGACGGCCCCTTTCTCGATCTGATGACACACTCGGGCAACGACTCTGGGGTGAGCGTGACCCAATATGAGGGACGTATAATTATTGAGAAAATCCAGGTACTCTTTTCCATCCACATCATACATTCGACATCCGGAGCCACTCTCCATGAAACACGGGTAGGGGTCGAAGTAGGTGACTGACCTAGTATCTCCACCAGGCATGACCCTGGCTGCCCTGCGATGGAATTTCTCAGATCTGGAATGGGTCTTTCTGAAGTGACCTATCATGGGGGCACTGTTTCCACTGAGAAGATAAACCTTTGCAGGGGCTTCACTCCTTACCACGTCATATGAACCCTTAAAAATACTGGTAGGGAGAAATAACTATGATAGACATTATTCTTTCATTAGTCTGCGGTATCATTATCGGGAGAATCCTCCCTCTCAAGGAATCCCACAAGACTCTCATTCAAAAGGGATATACCGCAGTGATCTTCCTGTTGATCCTGTTTATGGGACTGCAAATTGGGATGAACAAATCAATTATTGAGAATCTGTCCACAATTGGCGTTCATGCAGCTCTTTTTGCAGTAGTCACAATTTCAGGAAGTGTTCTGGCGGTGATGGCCATTGAGAGAGCACGGGTGATGTCATGATAGCCATGATTGTGAGTGCCCTGGTGATAGGAGTTCTTGTCGGGTTCTTCAACATCGTCCCTGAGACTGCTCTGGGAGGTGTGACCTCTGTCTCGCAATTACTGTTGATTGCCTTGCTGTTTCTGGTGGGAATAGATGTGGGAGCAAACAAAGAAGTATTGATAGACCTGAAGAGAATGGGAGTTAGAATCCTTGCATTACCTCTGGCGATCACTGCGGGGAGTTTACTGGGGGGGGTGGTACTCAGTGTTCTGTTGGGAATGTCCATCTATGAGTCACTGGCTGTTGCTTCTGGAATGGGCTACTACACTCTCTCGAGTATTATACTGACTCAGGCAGTGGGCACTGCTCTGGGGACACTTGCGTTCCTGTCCAACATCTTCAGGGAGATTCTGACTGTTGTCACCAGTCCCGGCTTGGCCAGGATCAGTCGGTTGGCACCTGTGGCATCTGGTGGGGCGACTTCCATGGATACGACATTGCCGGTCATCATTCAGTGCACCTCTAAGACGGTGGGTGTGTTAGCTGTCATTAGTGGGGTTATTATTACACTGCTGGTTCCTTTCCTGGTGAGCCTCTTCGCTCGGTTCATCAGGTGAGTCTGCAACTGGATACATTCTTAAGCACTGTCTTGCAGTGAGGACAGGTGAAAAAAATGGTGGAAGGTGAACAACAGTATGTGTCATACTGTGGAAGATACTATTGTGCCCTTTGTCAGTATCATAAAGGGACGGTGGTGGAGGCAGCAAAAAGGCTCCTGACATTTGTTGAGAGAATTGGATCACTGAAACTCATAGCTGAAGCACAAGAGGCATGTGACTATGAAGAATTTACGAAAGGGCTAGAGTGGCTTGCTTCGAAAACTGAACCGTGTAAGGGATGCCGCTTCGGGGGAGGATGGTCCTGGTGGCCAGACTGCCCGGCCCGGAATTGCTGCATACGAAAAGGAGTGGACTTTTGCTTTGAATGTGATCAGTTTCCCTGCAGGAACCTCCAGAAAGGAACTCTGCCTGAAGCCAGAAAGTCCATCATAGACACTAACAAACAGATAGAAAAAGAGGGCATAGCACGATGGTTACAGATCTTGAAGGAAAAATACCGCCCATAGACATTTGTGAAAAGAGTTTCTTAATATCTGTTTTTCCCTTTTTCCCCTGAAAGCAGTCCTCTAGAACCCTGTGGGAATATCACAGAATACTGTTTCCACTTCACATGATGCACTCACTTTGTCCATGAGCGCTTTGACTCCCGACGTCTCTGTCTGGTAGTGGCCTGCATACATGACATTGATCTTTGATTCCTTTGCCTGATGGTACGACACGTGCTTTGGCTCACCCGTTATGAACGTGTCACATCCTGCTTGAACTGCTGAATCAAGAGCTTGAGTTCCAGATCCAGTCACCATACCCACATGCTCAACCAGGTCAGGCCCGAATTCCAGCACCTGACAGTCTCCTACCTCCTGGTTAATCTTCATGGTCAGTTCTTCTCTGCTGATGCAGGTCTTACAGAGCAATCCAAGGTTCACGTTCTTATACCTGAAAAAGTCCCCCACGATCTCCAATCCCAGTAACCGTGCAAGGACAGCAGTATTGCCCACTTCTGGGTGTACATCCAGGGGGAGATGAGCTGCATAGAGTCCCATGGTATTCTCAATCAATTCTCTAATTCTCCTGTACTGAACCCCCCTTATATAGGATATCCCTCCCCATATCAACCCGTGGTGGACAATGAGCAATTGACAACCTTCTTTCTTCCCCCGCTTGAATAATTCCATTGAAGCGTCTACAGAGAATCCAACCTTTTTGATTTCAGCATCACATTCTACCTGCAGTCCATTGTTGCAGTCGTCTTCGATTTCCTTTGTCTTCAAATACTCATCCAGAAATCCAACAATCCTCTCAACATCCATGAGATCACCTGCTAGGAGCTCGTTTTCTCATCATGCATGTGAATATTTTTAAAGGTATACCTGACAGTGGACAGGATGATTGAGATAAGAGTGCTCTCTCCGGAGTATTATGATCACCTCGTGTCCCTGTGGGAAAAGGCAGGGCTGCCCTACAGACCTGGAGGGAGGGACAGTAGAGAAGAAATCAGCAGACAAATGGAAGAGAATCCTGATTTCTTCCTGGGGGCCTTCCTGGAAGGTGAATTGGTGGGCTGTATTATTGCCACCTTTGATGGGAGAAAGGGCTGGATCAACAGGTTGGCCGTTCTCCCCGGGTATCGAAGGCAGGGTATTGCCCAGGTGCTTATTACGGGTGCTGAGGATGCTCTCAAAAAGAGGGGTGCTGAAGTTATCGGAATCCTGATATACGATGACAATGTGCCTTCTATCAACCTGTTCCAGAGGATGGGATATCTCATAGGCGAAGATATTGTATATCTGAGTAAGAGAGACCGAAGCGAAAGCTGACTTTGACCTCCAGGCACGGGGAACGTATCAGAACATATTTCCCTCAATACAGCCCTCTATGTCTTCTGGCAGTCAACGAAAAGTAGAGCCCTGAAGAATCAGGGTATTCTTACTGGTTCAAGAGGTCATTTCTTCAAGAGTCTCTTTCATTTTCTTGACTGCTTCACCAAGTTTCTCTGCCTCTGTAGAGGAGATCCATTCCAGGCAGACCCTTTCAGGGTTGATGCCCAGTTGTGCCAGTATCTTTTTGGTCAACAACACTTTCTTCAATGTCTTGTAGTTGCCTGACCCGTAGTGATCATCTCCCAGATGACACGCGCAGATCACCACGCCGTCTACCTTCTCTAGCGTTTGCAGAATCAACTGAACATCAATTCTCCCTGTACAATTGACATAGATGAGTCCCACGTCGGGATACCCAATGCGTTCATAAGCTGCCAATTCCACGCCAGCCCTGGCACACCAGTTGCAGACAAATGCTACGATTCTCATTCGATTCCCTCCATGACCCTCACCATGCCACGGATTTGGTCATCAGAGAGGGTAGTCTGGGTCAAAGCACTCGTGGGGCAGCTTCCCACGCAGAGTCCGCAGTCCTTGCAGAGGCTCATGTCAACGGTCAGCTCGTCTGATTCAAGAGAAATGGCTTTGAACGGGCACACGTCCACACAAATTGAGCAACCAGTACACAGCTCCTGCTTAACTGTGATGGCAGTACACGTCTTATAGGCGGAAGAAAGGAATGTTCTCGCCCTGGAAGCAGCAGCCCGTGCCTGTATCACACTCTCCTTGACATTCTGAGGAGAGTGACAGAGCCCACATATGAAGATGCCATCCTTTGTAGAATCTGTGGGATAGAATTCTGGATGTGATTCCCTGAAAAATCCATCCTGATCAAGAGAAATTCCCAGAATCTTTGCCAGTTCTCTCGATTCTTTCTTCGGGATAATGCCAGTACTCAAAACAAGCAAATCGGGCTCGATCAGTATTCTTGCATGCAGGATGGGGTCTTCATACACCACAGAAACAGATTCGTCCACTCGAATTTCGGGCATTTCATCATTTTGAAGAAAAATGACGCCTGCTTCACGAGCCTTCCTGTAGTAACTGTCCTGAAATCCGTAAGTCCGCATATCCCTGTACAGGATGAGAACCTGAGCATTGGTCTTCTCCAGGATCGTGAGGCTGTTGGAAATGGCTTTTGAACAGCATACAGCAGAACACCAGTGATGTTCCTGATTTCTGGAACCCATGCACTGGACCATGACCACCACATGGGGAATATCGTTGTTCCGTATTCTGTCTTCGAGCTGCGTCTGTGTAATAACCAAGGGGTGGTCATACTGGTGCTGGAATTCATCTGCTCCTGCTGCTACTATGATAGCCCCACAGGTAATGTCTTGCCTGGTGGTCCCCACAGTGAAATTTCCAGGGTCTCCTGTCAAGGTGGTGATCTCCGTTCCAGTCAGGATTTCAATATTCGAATGGATTTCAGCCCTCTGTATCAGGTCCTGTGCAACCTCCCGGGGACTGTAGTCCAGAGAATACTGGATGTTGAGGGCTCTTCCTCCCAGGTGGGGGCTCTTCTCTATGATAACCACTTTGTACGTATCTGCGAGATCAAGAGCCGCTGCCAGCCCTGCCACCCCGCCTCCAACGATCACAACTGCAGGGAACACCTCTGTCTGTGACCACGTGATTCTGGATGTGTCCAGGCGCTCCAGTTTGGCCACTGCCATCTGCAATGACCTCTCTCTTGAGTCACCATCTTCAGAAATCCAGCTCATTTCTCGCAAAGGAACGACTTCTACAAAAGAATTACGTTCCTGGGCCAGCCTCAGGAACAGCTGTTCGTGGAGAGCACAGGCGCCCACAACGGTTTTTTCCTGTTTCAGGAGAGAATGTTGTGCGGTTCTACACACGTCATCTAACTCGCGAACTCTATACCCCCTGTTCCTCATCAAATCAGCAAGGTGTGACTCGGTTCCGCACCTGCATAGGACAATGTCAAGACCGGGCTCACCTGTCCATGCAGATCCACTGGAGTAGCTCCCGGGAACACTGGAAAGAGCTGCCAGAGCCTCCTGAACAGACTCAGTGATATCTGCAGGGTGGAAGAACAGTCCACATGACTTCTCTCTAGGGAATCCATACTCGTTCTCAGGCAGGCCGTACTTATTTGCAGGGGGCACGATGCCCGTGGACAGTACTATCATGTCCACAGTCATGGTCACTAATTCATCCTCTGCGTAGGTTATTGAGACACTTCCCTGCTCTTCATAGACTGCTGGAATTCGACACCTGATGCAGGTAACACCCATGCCCCTGGCAGTCTCACAGAAGTGCTCCCACCTCTTTCCTGAACACTGCAGGTCGGTAAAGAATATGTACGGTTCAGTATCTGGATATCTCTCCTTGATAACCCTGGCTTCATTCAATGCCTGCATGCAACAGACCCTGGAACAATACGGTTCTCCTCTGACAGCATCTCTTGAACCCACACACTGCAGAAATGCAATTCTCTCTGGTCTTTTTCCATCCGAAAGCCTGACAAATTTCGACTCAAAAGAAGGGTGAAGCATTTTCTCCAGTTCCATGGAGGTTATAACATCAGGGAATCGTCCATATCCAAACTCGCTATACTTTTCTGGATCAACTAACTCCGACCCTGTGCAGAATATGACGTCCTCTACCTCTCTCTTCACCAGCTCTTCCTTTTCATCAAGGGTGATGGCATTTTCCGGGCAGATCTTCTCACATTTTCTGCATGCTCCACAGGTTTCTCTATCAATGTAGACTGTCTGAGGAATGGACTGGAACGGAGGCTTGCGAACAGCCTGAGGTGTGCAGACCTCCACACATTCTAGACAGAGAGTGCAGTTCCCCGTGACGTACCGGGGGGTTTTCCGAATTGTCAGGGCGTATGTATTTCCCTCAGATTTTTCAATATTCACAACATCTGAACCTGTCATGATGTCAACATTGACAGAGTCATTCAATTGAGAGAAAAACCGATGAGCATAATACAATTCGCACACAGGATAGAGCCTGGACAATTCTGTCAGCTTCCCACCAATATAGAAATTCTTCTCAATGAGCAGAACGCTGGAATTCCTGTTGTCCAGTTCCACAGCAGCCCTGACACCCGCAGTACCCGCTCCAATGATAGCTGATCTCACGGCAGCACCTTCTCCAGGAATGATTTCACTGGCACTCTGTTAATTTCAAATCCCAGGGTCTCGGGAGGAATCCCCAGGGCCAACCCAAGAAACTGAGAATAGTACAGGACAGGAATATTCAACTCTCCTGCAAAGGACTCTGCACTTTTCTGCTTCCTATCAAACATGAATCCGCATCCAGAACAGGTGATAATCATGATATCTGCCTTCTCCTTAATATCCTGCAGTTTCCTGGCAGTCATTTCCATTGATACATCAAAATTCACTCCCATGACAGGAGAGCCACAGCACATGGATTTCCTCCTGTACGAAACTGAATGTGCTCCACAGATTTCCACCAGATCATCCAGTGAATGAGGGTATTCAGGGTCCTCTCTGTAGAGAGAAGCAGGACGGTACAAGTGGCACCCATAATGCACAGCCACTCTGACGTCCAATGGTCTTTCTATTTTTTTTCTCAGACGATTCAGTCCAATATCCTCGTACAGAACCTGTATGAAATGGTTGATCTGCAGCATCTGAATGGTTTCTTCATCAAGATGTAATCTATCCAGAAATTCCGGAGAGGCCTTTTCCCTGGCTTCCAGCAGAGAAGACCTGCACGCGCTGCACAGGGTCATCAAGTTGGTGTCACCTGCCAGGCCCAGGACGTGGAGGGCCATGGCCACTGCTTCCGTCTCACGTATCGGCTTTATGGGGTTGCCACAACAGGGTGCATGCAATAGTTCAAGGTCAATATCGAGGGATTCACACACTCTTCTGGCAGATACTTCATAATTTGGGGCAACGACAGGGGTTGTACAACCAGTATAGAGAGCATATGTCATGGTTGTCCCTCGAAAATCTTTGAGACATCATATTCTTCAGTACGTTTTTCCAGACCGAGGTTCTTTCTCTTTCTGTTGTCATACGAAGACGCCCTGTACAAAACTCCTTCTTTCCTGACTTTCTGATATTGGTCCAAGACACCTCGGGGCACATACCCCTCAGAAAAAGCCATGTTTGTCAGTGCCCTCATCAGGTGAGGTATGAGAACACCCTGGGGACATCTCTCCTGACAGGCATAACAGGAACTGCATAACCACACAAAGTCTTCTGATAGGACCTCTTTCATTCCCAGTAAAAGCATTCGAATAATCTTTCGTGGATTATAATCCGGATAGACCTCAAAAACTGGACATGAGGCTGTACAGGTGCCACATTGAAAACAGTATGTAATAGTATCATCGAATTCCTTTACAGTATCTCTCAGGGCGTTGTCTGCATCACGAAAGTTGATCTCTCTCATGGTATCACAAACTCACTTCTATTCGTGTGAGTTGATATAAATGTAATAGCAGAAATCGCCGGTAACCTCTGTGGCTTTCTTTCAGGCTACTGATTGGTGGATCTCATGTAATAGACACCCAATGTCTCACCCTTTTCTCCAGGATTTTTGAGGTCACGGATTCGTGCCAGGAAAGACTCATAGACAACATTCATCACTCTGTCTGATGACACAGACCTCATGGTACCCCGCCTTGGTAGCTACCTCGAACCCCAGATATGATGGGTGCTATTCTCTCAGAACCCAGATCGCAACCCCTCAACCCAGGTGCAGTCATGACCTCGATCTCTAATTATCCACCGAGTTTCAAATGAAGAAAATAAGCTCGTCGAGCAAAAGCCGCTACTTCCTGCTGAGAACCCTGCCTTTTCCAGGGAGGGCCCGTATGATCTCATCAATATCCGGGTAGTCCAGTATCTTCCCAATCTGCTTGGCCAGTTTTTCCTTCTTTTCGTCCCCAAATCCCACCACTACATAGGCTGAAGCATGAGTCTTCACTGCGGATTCAGGGCCGCCCATGATCTTCTCTTTATGCAGCCCCAGGGCAATGCCCAGGTCCACATTGAGGAAATTCTTGGACCCTGCAATGAAGAACGCCCCCGGAGTCAAATACTCGCCTGAAGGGGGACTCTTGGTCACTTGCTCAGGATATACCCAGTAGCACTCCAGAGACCCAAAGTGATTCCACGCTCTGGAGTAGGAAGCTGCAAATTGGGCAGCCTCCAGTATGGTGTCGGAAGATGCGTTTTGCCCATTCTTCACAACGACTGAAGGAGCACCCTGTATGTCAGCATGAACGTACACATCACTGGGCTCCATGTATTTTTTAACCAGGAGCTCATTGGTCCTGGTGTCCCTCCCTCCGAGCATGAGATGGCCTTCAGAAGAGAGGCACCAGTGAAATGTCTCGTACCATTCTCTCTTTCGCAGGATTGTCCGTTTTGGGAGGGATGGCTTCTTCTGCTTCCTTGGTTTCTTCATGGCTTTCCTGGCACCCACGATTTTTCTTTCCATCTTCTTGGCCTTCTCGTAGAAGTCTGCCGCATTTTCATTAATATTCAAGGTTAGATCAAGCGTGACGGGTTCTTCCAGGGCAACAGTGACTTTTCCGTTACGGTAGTCAACATCCGTGATTTTTGATGCAGTTTCGTTGTCACTTTCCTGTATTATGGAAATGATTTCCTCCCAGGAATGGGTCTTTCTGACTTCCATGAGAGTTTTCAACACATCTTCCACCAGGGCATAGTTCTGGTAAATGAGATCTCCACACGTCTTGTAGAAATCCCTTTTTGCCTCAAAGTCTTTGACAGCATCCTCCTGTGATCTTAAGATTTTCTCTTCTTCTGATTCGAATTCCTCTCCTGCAAGGACATCTTCTTTTCTTCTGTAGAATTCATCCACTGCTTCAGTGAAGCTTGGAAAGAATTCCTTTTCAGAATCCTGGTACACCAAGAGTTCAAAGGGGACTACATCGTTTTCCCCAGGGATATTTGGCTTCCTTTCAAAAGAGTGCATTGCTTCATACAGGTCCTCTGCAGATGAACTCTCTGCTCTGAGAAAGATTTCTCTGGCATACAGGTTCCCAAAATTGAAGCTCACTGCCAGATCTTTTTCTGTCTGGATTTTCAGTTTTTCAAAGTCTGCAAAAGGAATGTCAATTGATAGCCTGGTGGGAGGATATGAATACTTTTTATGAGGATAGAGTATGCGATCCTTCCATTTTTCCTTGCGCAGTACTCCAATGATCTCATCCTCTGAATGCAGGATGATATTTCCTTTCCCGAAGAGCTCTGCCACCAGAACAAAGCGAGGTTCCTGGTCATAGCCAAAATGAAATTCCACAATCCTGTCAAAATTCACTTGGGTAATCCCGTACAGCCAGCAACCCTTCAGGTATTTTCTCAGCAACATGGCAAAGTTGGTGGCTTTCTGAGGAGCTCGACGTGGATACCTCGTAACATAGAACGCCTCTTTTGAGATGACCAGGTCTTTTCTCCCCCTTCCGAAGAGCTTGATCCTCACCAGATGGTCAATCTGGTAGACAGTATTACACCGCATGCCCACGATTTCTTGGAGTTCTTGTGACATTTCTCGCACATCAAAACTCGAAAAACTCATTTCGCGACCTCTTTCAACATGGAAATAACATCCCGGACACCCTCTGGAGGATACCCTGGTATGCCTGTGATGGCAGTACCATTCTGATCCAGAATTATCATAGCAGGTGGGCCCTGCAGACCGAACCGTCTGGCCAGGTTGAGGTTCTGGGTGAAATCCAGGGTTATCCAGATGTAATCTTCATGAACCACTGTTTGAAATTCCTCGGATTCTGCAAACTCCTCTTCCAGAATACGACAGTAGGGACAGTTCTGGGAATTGATGTAGAGGAATACAAGTTTGTCCTGTTCTCTGGCCATCAGAACGGCCTCTTCCAGAGTAGTGGCCTGTGTAGACAACGATTGTTCCTGCGGAAACAGCAAATAGACAGCTCCCAGTGCAATGATGATTACAAAGAGATATACCAGTTTATTCATTGCGGGTTTTTTGTTCTGTGATTTATAAATGTTGGCGTTCACTCCTGGAGGAGGAAAATCAAATGATCCATAATGCTTTTAAACCTAGGAGAAGAGAAGAGTGCAGCTATGCCTGATCTTTACCTGATACAGCTCGGATGCATCACTGCCCCCCGTCATGGGGACACGTTTCAGAAGAAAAATAGGTGGTATCATGCCGAAGACAAAGGATATTCTTAATCATGGAAATAAGACACTGGATGAAGTATCAGAACTGTTGGAGATGACTCCCAGGGATGTGATTTTTTCAATTATCGAAAGAGAACGTACCATAAGCGAGCCTCAGCCTCCAAAACCGGGTTCTGAACCTGAAAAGGCACCGAAGGCCGAGGAAGATGAACGTGATGATGAACAGTTGGCTAGTTACTTCCTCAGCAGATTGAAGAAGGAATCACTCTCTATTGCAGCTCTCAACAACAAGTACAAGGTCAATGACAAAGAGCGTGTGGAGAGAATCCTGGAAGGGCTGATACGAAAGGGCAAACTGACAAAACGAGAAAGCAGGAACAAAAAAGGAAGATATGTATATGAATCCTTAGAGAAAGAAGAATAATCGCGGGAAATAGTGCTACGTGAGATCTTGATGGACTGTTTGAGATTCGGAGAATAATTACTGGAGAGTATCCCTTATTCTGGTTTTCCTCTTCATTCCATACTGTCAAACGCGGGTGAAAAACCGGGATATGGGCTCTCCTCTAGAGGCTATTGTGTTTGAAAAAAAGATTTATGGGGGCAATAGTTTGTCGAGCCTCTCGGGGATATACCCTCCCGGTCAGCATTACGTATGTATATGGGGTATATAAATGTAGTGGAAGAGGAAGGAAGATGCCGATCCTTTAGCTAGCTGCAGGGAAAGGGTATAATAACTGGTACCATGGGGATACCATGCATGACCTGGCGATTTCCTCAGCTCCTGCTACTGCGATCCTGAGAAAGCCGTATTACGATCTCTCAGGCACCATCACTGTGATGAAAAGTCTCTTGAAGGAATCAGCAGTGGATGGATTCGAAGTGCAGTATCTGGCAGAGTGGAACAGTGAGCACACACCGAGAGACGATGTCACAGGAGACAGACACAATGCCTGGGAGAAGAGCTCCAAATACACTACAGAGGACCTGATAACTCATTTTAGGGAGCTACCTGTCTTGTCTGTTCATGCCAACAGAGATGTGGGAATTTACCTGTGTGGCAGCAGCCAGGATATAGAGAAAGGGAAAGACATGATTGGACAATCCCTCTTCCTGGCAGAGTCCCTTCAAGCGGGTGTCTGCGTTTTCCACCTATGGGATACATGGAAGCAACACGTTGATGTGACCGCTCTGGGTGGATGGCTAGGCGACATCACGCCCTCCTATACTGTCAAAGCGAGTGTAGAGAATGTTCCCACCCACACGGAGCGTACTACTCCTTTTATGTTGATGGAACAGGTTGAGTGGATAACACTGGATATCAGATGGGCAGCTCTGTACAACGAGCTCGAACGGTTCGAATCAGTGAAAGACCGCATTATTAATGTACACCTTCGGGGAACGCTGGAAAATGCTACCTGGGTATTAAATAATTCGCCATTTGGATTTTGGGAAGCAGTGAGAACTATCAAGAGCTGGGGATACTCTGGACTGGTAACTCTTGAACCTGAGGGGGGACTCTCGTCTGGGGAGTGGAGAGATCTGGTAGCAGCCATGGCATCTATCAGGAAGGGCCTCAAGTAGGGAAGCCGGTGGCAGCGGGAGGCGCTGAAATGAACCCGGTCAGAGAGTTTCTAGTCCTGCTCAATCTCCTGTGGACACGTTGAAATGGAGCCACCGGTTCCAGAAAGGTCGCTTTCTCGGTGGAAATTATGAGAAACTTTAAAACAATGGCTGACCATAGGTGTAAGGAGGAAGAAACATGTTATCCACAATACCAATAAATTTGGACAAAGTAAAAAAGGAAGATCTGGATAAAGAAATTCTGAGGGCAGCAGTGATTGCAGAACTGGACGCAATTAACCTGTACGAGCAAATGGCAGCCGTGGCCAGGGATGAAGACATCAAGAAGGTTCTTCTGGACATTGCAGGCGAAGAGAAGACTCACGTTGGGGAGTTTCAGACCATGCTGTTGAGAATAGATGAAGAACAGGTGCGAGAGCTGGAAGAAGGCAGGCAAGAAGTGGAAGAACTCACTGAAAAAAAGTGACGAGGAGGTTGACATGAATCGAAATCCTTTATCTCTCAGGAAATCACCTGCAACTCAAAAGCAGGGCAGCTCTTGGAGGCATTCTCGTGGTCTCGTGCTCATGCTGGGCGTTCTGTTCCTCGGCTCTCTGGCTGTGCTCCAGCCTGTGTGCGCTCACCCCCCTTCTGACATTCTGCTTGATTACGACGTGGATTCTCAAACGCTTCAGGTCACTCTTGTCCATTCGGTCTCTGATCCTGCAGCCCACTTTGTAAATCGAATCCAAATCAGCCTGAATGGTGAAGTGACAACGTATGAATACGAGAGCCAGCCCACAGATTCCCGATTTACCTACCAGTTTGTTCTGCCTGCAGACTCTGGAGGTACTGTAGATGTGACCGCTGACTGCAATCGAGGAGGATCTATTTCTGGGTCACTGACTGTTGGAGGGCCGATTACTCCAACTACTGTCCCTGAATTATGGCCATTCCATGCAGGGTTGATGGTTTCTGGGCTCATACTGGCACTTGTGGCGGCAACCAATGCAGTGAACAGAACTCCCAAGACCTCCTGGCTGCAAGTACACAAGATCGTAGGAACCCTGGGAGTCATTCTCGTAATACTGGGTCTCTCTCTGGCATTACACATGGTATCTGCAAGCGGAGGACCTCATTTCAGAGTGTCCCATGCATACGTGGGGATAGCAACTCTTGTCGTCACGTTGCTGACACCCGCAGTGGGAATTGTCTCACTAGGGCGGAAACCTCCCAGCCCCGGTATTCGCAGGGCGCACATTTGGCTCAGTAGAACAGCAATTGTACTGCTCATCATTACCCTGGCATCAGGAGCATTTCAGGCCGGCTTGATATAGCATAAAACTTCCATCTACACTTCTTTCCTTTTGAATGGTGATACCATGAAGAAGAATGAAGTATTTACCTATCTAGTGGGCGGTAGAGCAGGCGAAGGTGTCAAGAAAGCGGGAACTGTGGCCATGAGCATATTTACTAGGATGGGCAGAGCTTCTTTTGAGATGGATGATTACCCGAGTCTCATCAGGGGAGGTCACAATTTTTCAGTGGTGAGCACAGCTGCAGATACAATCACCAGCCACTACATGGAAGCAGATCTCATGGTGCTTCACGACGAGAGGAGTTATCTGGAACATCAATCCCATGTGAAGCCAACAGGGGTCGTGGTGTATAATTCTGACGAGGTGGGAGAAGGTGCCAGAGGGATAGGGATCCCTATGAAATCAGAAGCCAAAAAATATCCCCCCAATCCAGAACTGAGAATGGGTGTGGGTTCTGTGACAGTGCTGGCCGCTGCCATTGGCATGCCTGTGAACCAGGCGGAAGAAATCATCAAGAAAGAGTATCCTCGAGATAGAGAGAAGAATGCTGACTATGCCAGGGCGATCTACGAGTTGATTCCCTCAGAGGTTCTGGGGAAATTTCATCTGGAAAAAGGAACACACCAGTCATCCGCCCTGACAGGCAATCAGGCAGCAGCACTGGGTGCATACAGTGCAGGACTGGACATGTACTTTGCCTATCCCATGACTCCTTCCACATCTATCCTTCACTTTCTGGCAGCCCACATGAGTGATTTGCAGGTTGTGGCCATTCATCCCGAAAATGAGATAGCTGTGGCCAACATGGCAGTGGGAGCTGCATTCGCTGGAGCAAAAACCATGGTGGGATCAAGTGGAGGAGGGCTTGCCCTCATGGAAGAGACGTACTCCTTGGCTGGAATGGTTGAAGCACCTGTGGTATTCGTTCTCTCCTCCAGGAGCGGCCCTTCCACAGGAGTTCCTACCTATACTGACCAGGGAGACTTAGAGTTTGCCGTGAACCAGGGTCATGGGGAATTTCCCAGGATCGTGGTAGCACCGGGGAGTGTTGAAGAAGCTTACTACAAAGCAGCAGAACTCCTACTGTTGGTCTGGAGATTTCAGACTCCTGGGACGCTGGTTCTGGACAGACACCTTTCAGAGAGCAGCCATACTGTCAATATTGACCCAGAAAAGGCAGTGTGGGCAGATTTTATCTCCCACGACTCGGGTGAGTACAGGAGGTACGAAGTTACGGAAACGGGGATCTCTCCGTTGTTGTTCCCACCGTCATCTGAACTGATAAAATGGAACAGCTATGAACATGACGAATTCGGCATAACCTCGGACAAAGCAGAGAAGATTGTGGCCATGCACGACAAGAGAAAGAAGAAGCTTTCAAAGTTACACGAGTATTTGAAGACTATTAAGACGGTCAATGTGTATAATCCAGGACATCCTGTTATCATGACCTATGGGAGTACTACCATGAGTGTCCTGGAAGCGCTCAGGGCAGGGGACATTGATGCAACCGTGGTGCAGCCCGTGTACTTGAGACCGTTTCCTGTGTGGGAATTCACAGGATATGATAGGGCCGTGGTGGTGGAACAGAGTTCAACAGGGCAGTTTGCCACGCTACTGAAAGAGAAAGCCCAGGTTGATTCCCTGGTTATTGCGAAGTATGATGGGAGACCCTTCGATCCACAGAACCTGGCACTGGCCATCAAGGAGGCGGTATAGTGGAACTCAGAACATATGCGGAGAACACCTGGTGCCCGGGGTGTGGTAACTTCGGAATATTAAATGGAGTGAAGAGGGCAGCGGAAATGCTCTCTGAGAAAGGGATTGGAACAGAGAGACTGATGATGTCTGCTGGGATTGGATGTCATGGGAAGATCTTTGACTACCTAAGGATCAGTGGGTTATATTCTATCCACGGGAGATCCATGGCCACTGTGGAGGGCATGAAGTTCGCCAATCCTGATCTAAAGGTTATTACCTTTGTAGGTGATGGAGATGCATATGGTGAAGGCTTGGCCCATGTGCTCTTTGCTGCCAAGCGGAATGCAGACATCACTGTGGTCGTTCATGACAACAAGGTATACGGGTTAACAACGGGCCAGTTTACGCCCACCAGCACAAAGGGATTCAAAGGAGGGTCCACACCTGAAGGAAGTGTCGAAGACCCCTTGAATCCTCTGGCTCTCCTCCTGGAGGCAGGGGGCACCTTTGTCGCGCGGACCTATTCGGGAAAGATTCCCCATGTGGCAGATACGCTGGTCAGGGCAGTGGAACATGAAGGATTCTCCCTGGTAGAGGTGCTTCAGCCATGTGTGACGTATAATGATACATACAGGCTGTATAATGAAAAGGTGAAACTGCTGGAGGAGACACCAGACAAACTGGGAGAGGCCATTGATACAGCCCGGATCCAGGACCCCTTGTACATCGGAGTGTTCTATGAAGTGAAAAAGCCAGTATACCACAGAGAATTGTATGGAGAGAGGAATCCAGCAAAAGATTCTCTCAGCAGGGAGGAGAGGGTGAGGAGAATACGCAATTTGCTGTCTGTGAGGTGATGTCATGACATTAGTTAACCCAGGCGATCAAGCGCCTGATTTTGTGTTGAATGACCAGAACGGGAAAGAGATACGATTGTCTGATTACAGAGGGAAGAAGGTTCTCTTGTCCTTCCATCCTCTGGCCTGGACAAAAGTGTGTGCAGAACAGATGAAGTCTCTGGAAGAGAACTCACAAGAATTTGAGAGAATACATGCAGTGGCATGTGGGCTCAGTGTGGATAGTGTTCCCTGTAAGAAGGCCTGGGCAGATCATCTTGGGATCAAGAACATACAGATTCTATCTGATTTCTGGCCCCACGGTGGAGTCTCAGCAAAGTATGGGCTATTCAGGGAGAAAGATGGGGTTTCTGAACGGGCAAATGTAGTACTTGACGAGGATCAGAAGGTACTCACGGTAAAGGTCTATCCTCTGTCTCAGCTCCCCGATATCTCTGAGATTCTTGAGATCATGCAGGGATAGTCTATCTTCTTTTCCCTTCCTCCGCTTCTGCCTCGTTCCAGGTCATTCTCTCCAGAGTAAAAGATGGAACCGTGATGAAAGAACCGGTATCAATTCTGTTTCTCAATGCAGAGTATGCTCGAGGCACGTGAAATCAGAGCATGGTACATACACAAGTACTCAGGGGCACAATCTGTCCGCCACTGCAAACGTCAATGACGCCACCCGTGAGCAGCTGAAGGCCTTCCCATAATCCCACTGACCTTGCTGTCCTCAATGCCTATGTCAATGTCAATGCATAAGGTTTATATTACCAGTCTAGGTAAGGCACATATGAAAACGACCATATCTCTCATTAAGGCTGATGTTGGCTCGTGTCCAGGACACGCTGTTGTTCATCCAGATCTGATTGAGACAGCTGAAAAGGCATTGAAAGAAACCAGCCTTCTCATAGACTATGTGGTCACCAACTGTGGCGACGACCTGGAGTTGATCATGACTCACAACCATGGGGTGGACTCGGACAAGATTCATCAGCTGGCTTGGGACACGTTTGAAAGAGCTGCCAACAAGGCGAAAGAACTTAAATTATATGGAGCAGGACAGGATCTGTTGAAAGATGCGTTCTCAGGCAATATCCGGGGAATGGGTCCTGGAATTGCAGAGATAGAGTTTACAGAAAGAAAAGCAGAACCGGTGGTAACGTTCATGATGGACAAAACCGAACCGGGAGCATTCAACCTTCCCATATTTCGAATGTTCGCAGATCCCTTTAACACTGCGGGGTTGATCATTGATCCTTCTTTCCATCAGGGGTTCAGATTTGAAATATGGGATATCAAAGAACATAAGAAGGTCATGATGTCCTGTCCTGAGGAACTGTACGACATGCTGGCTTTGGTCGGAGCAAAGTCCCGATACGTGATAAAGAAAGTGTACCCGAAAGAGGGGGGAAAACTTCCTGCTGATGAACCAGTTGCCTGTATCAGTACAGAAAAGCTGTCATTCATAGCAGGGGAGTACGTGGGCAAGGACGATCCTGTAGCCATTGTGAGGTCTCAGTCTGGATTGCCTGCATTGGGTGAAGTCTTGGAACCCTTTGCCTTCCCCCACTTGGTGTCCGGATGGATGCGGGGAAGCCACAATGGACCCATCATGCCTGTTGCGCAGAAAGATGCTCGCTGCACCCGGTTCGATGGACCTCCTCGGGTAGTTGCCCTGGGATTCCAGTGTTCTAACGGCAACCTCATCGGGCCAGTTGACCTATTTGACGATCCTGCCTTTGACATGACAAGGAAAAAAGCCCAGAAGATTGCAGAGTACATGCGCAGGCACGGTCCGTTTGAGCCACACAGGCTGCCGCAGGAAGATATGGAGTATACTACTCTCCCCAAAGTGCTGGAGAAACTCAAGAACAGGTTTGAATCTATGGAGTAATCCTCTCCATTTCTTTGATCAGTTCATTGAGCCACACGCCAGATTTTTGGTCGAGGGAAGTGAGGGAGAGCCATCCCCAAGAACTCGAACTATTGCCCCCGTTCAACCTCGAGATCGGGCTTCAATCTCACTTCCGTCTCTCTTGGAACATTCTATGATTTAATCATTTGGTGTGCAGCATTTAGTGTAAACCCAACCCCCACTCTCGTGAGGAAAACGTCAACCCCTGAAATCCTAGTGCTGAAACAAAACAGAAAAAAGGAGAATCTGAAGTGGTAATTCACAGTGCACGGCAACCATTACCTGTGAACTGACTTTGTCACCAGCCAGGAACCAAGTATTCCAATTACTATTCCTGCTCCCAGGATCCCAAGAGCTTCCACAAGACCGCCATTCTGCTGTGCAGCCTCATGTTCTGACGGTTCTGGAGTTGATGATTCTGTACCAGACCCTGGAGTGAGGGGTTCTCGTGCAGGTTCTCCTGTGACCATTGGAACGGAGGGCTGTGTGTCAATGTACTCAGCCATTGAGGCAACCTCCTCAGCATACCCGAGATAGATCAAAGACTGCGTCGCTTCATCAAGGGATTGTGTAAGTTCATAGTAACTCACTGCTAGTACAGGTTCAGTACCCTGCTGTCGGGACGTTTCAATGGCCTTAGTGGCACGTTCTCGAGCTCTCTCCACTTTCTGGACGAGAGCTTCCTTCTGAGCAGAATATGAGATCAAAGCTACTTCACAGTAGACTCTGCTTTCCACAGCCGAAAACAGGGAAGCGGCATACACTTCTTCCACGAACTGCTCCTGCGAAGTCTGCAGCCTGGACTGGGCCTCACTCAGAAGGTCACCTGCTGATAGGATTGATGAGGCATACACCAGAGAAAGCTCTGCCGTATTCAACATGGAAGACGCAGCATTACGCAACGCATCCTGGCTTATCTCGCTCCCTTCCTGGTATTCACTGGCAAGTTCGAGCCAGAATTCAGCACTTTCCTTTCGTCTTTCGGCGTATGAAGCATATTCAATCTGGCCAGAGGTTGATTGTTGCGCCTGGGCTCTTTTCACATACTCTCGTGCTTCGAAGATGCGGTTCTGTGCAGTGGCAATACACTGGAGAGCAGTCATCCCGCGCGGACGTGCTTCAGTCGTCTTGGTGTACACAATATCGATCTCACGGGTGAGGTCTGAGAAAATTTCCTCCACTGATTGATTTTCAAAGTACAGCAACAGATTCTGTGCGTACGTGATGTACAGTCCTGCCACATAACAGGCACTCACGGAGGTGTAATAGCTACCAGAGTCGTAGGCTGTGTGTGCATACGTAATCTGTTCCTGTGCAGACTCCAGCACCCGCTGGAGGTCACTCTTATAAGGCCCAGTGTATTCCTGAACACTGTCGGTTACTGATTCATACTCATTTTCTATTCCATCCACCTGTTGCTGTGCATAGGGTTTCATAAAATCAGCTTTAATGGGTTCAGCTTCCACCTGGGAAGTTTCAATCTCTTGCCCCGTGAAATAGTAGACTGCTTCTCTGATATCATACACCTCTTTCACCTGGAGCCCCATGGCCTTTCCTTCCTCCACGAGATCCAGTTGCTTCTGACTGGTGGTAATATAGGTGAATGGACCCTGCGTTCTTGTTGTCTGTTCTTCCACCACAATAGTGGTTTGACCATCAGGGACCAGGAAGGTATGAGCGATCTCAGAGGCGGCCTGAGCTTTCTGGTACAATCCCCCTACAGGCCCGACTGTTTCATCAGGGTTAATAGTGCCAGACATCACAACGTCACTGCTGAGTTCCCATCCTTGTAAGGAAGCAATGATTGCGACTGTCATGGCTCCTCCTGCTGAAGGGCCTCCAATGATGGGTGAATCACTGCGTACCGTGATGAAGAAGTCATAATGCTCCCAGTTCTTGTGGACAACATCACAGGCGACCTGCACCGCCAGCCGCGCTGAGCCTTGAATATCCACTTCAGCCAAGGGCCAGGTATCGATATAGATGTGTCCTGATCCTTGCTGGGTGACCACAGTCATGTAAGAGAGGACTCCCCGCAACCCATCAGCTGTCCGTTCCACAGCAGGCGCCGTAATGGTGGCCTGATGCTGGTCCTCAGCATGCAGTGGCGTCCATAAAGAGAATAGTAGGATGAAACACACAATGTAGGTTCGTTTCATAAGTGAGAAGGCGGAGTCTATGACTTATAAAGGTTTCCGGGGACACTTGTCCAAAACGGAAATCAGGTGCTTTTCAATGCTGTTGATGAGAAATGAGCCCATAATGTGCATTTGCTCCAGCAACCTACAGGCAGGTGCAGGAAGCACAGCGTCTGCAAGGAGGACATCCTCTTATCATCACATGAAGTGTTCAAGACTTGTTTGCCGTTGCCCCGTGACCACATCGGAAAAACTCCTATCATAAAAGTGCAGAATGCTGTTAGCTATGGGTTTGAGCTGTTTTTCCACATAATGATCATAGTCAATACGGCTAGGATTATTCTCCACTGGTTCAGGACCTCGTTTGGTCATCACGTATGAGATGATCCTTTCTGAGAACCCATCCATCTTGCGGGCTGCCTTAACGTGGGGAGGCGTGGTCTTGGTATATTCACCCAGACCCTTCCTCACACCTTTCTTGTAGATGAGAAGATGGTCCAACCTTCCAGCTTTCAGGTCTTTAACTGTTTTTCTGATGTATTCTTCGAAATTCTCACCCGTAAACACTTTTCTCAACAGAGCATACTGGAACTCTTTTGCCAGTTCTGTCCAGTCCCTCCTCACGTACTCCAATCCCACAATGTCAATGTCCCCATTGTGATACCCTGCATACCGTTTTTTTGCCCCTTTCTTGACGTGACGCTGTCTGGGCAGCAAGAATTTCTGATAGGCCTGCTCCAGCTCCAGTTCGAGATAGTTCGTCCTGCCGTAGTTCTCCTCGACGTATCCATCGTAGAATTCATTGATAGTCCTTTCAATGGTCTGTCCCATTGTTGTTGCCTCCTCCATGGATTCTGCCCTGGAGACAACAAATACAGAATCAGTATCCCCGTAAATGACCTCATAATTCATGGCTTCGACTTTTTCTGTGGTTTCTTCCAGAAAATACCGCCCGAAAGATGTGATAGCGTTGGCAATTCTGGAATTGTAAAACCTGCAATTGGGGTTCCCCAGGACACCGAACAGAGAATTCATGATGATTTTGATAGCGTACTGTTCCTCATAGATTACGGCCTGGCCTCTCCTTCTTAGCAGAGTTAAAATGATCTCCGGGAGAATGCCTGGCTCTTCCAGGAAGAATGCCCCATTGGGCGCTTTGATGGCCGTTTCCTTTTCCGTATAAGTCAGGGGATCGATGTTGAAGGTGGCCATGATAGAGGGGTACAGACTCTTGAAATCAAAGAGGAGCACATACTCGTATATGCCATACCTGGGTTCCTGTACCAGCCCACCAGTTACTCGCTTCCTGCTCCCTCCTGATACTGAAGGGCACACGATTCCCCTCTTCTGAGACTCTCTCAGGTATAATGAGTCCAGGGAAGCAATGGCAGCTTTCACCCTGTCCAACTGCAACCCGGTAATGCCTGTCATTCTCGTGGTCAATTCAATGAGATGTTTCTCAGTAATAATGTCATATACAAGTCTGGTGTCCTTTTGGTTGTATTCCACAAGAAGGGAAGGCGTTTCTCTCCACACCTTGGCTATATCCTTTTCAATATCCACTTTTCCCTCACCCAGGATCGCCTTTCCTGCAGTATCCAATTTGTAGTCTTCCAGTTTTATGAAGAAATCCCTCAATAGATGCATGGCGTCCAGGACCATCCTTCCATCAATCGTGGCCCTCGATGCCCTGATAAATGACGATTCAACCCTGAACCTGGTGGAGGCTTCTGATCTTCCTGCATCAAAGGTGAGCTTGTAATGCCTGAAACGGTCCTGTATGTACCTCAGGTCAAAGTCCACCACATTCCACCCGGTGATAACATCAGGATCACGTGCCAGTAATGCTTCTTTCACCTTTCCCAGGAGTTCTATTTCAGAGGTGCAGGTCACTGCGTGTTCGCAGTGCTGTTTCAACAAGAACGTGGAGTATTCACCATCATACAGTGTGGCGCAAACGATTTCCCCCGTCGATTCATCTACCTCAATGTCAAGAGAAAGGGTGGTGACCGGGATATCGCAGGGCTCAACGGGAGAAACCTGCGGGTTCTCATAAATGCGATCCACTCGCTCTCCTGGCCGGTATTCTCCTTCAACTTCACAGAACCCTCTAATGTCACAATCAATGAGAAATCTGTATGCAAAGCGGATATCAGCCTCATAACATTCAATATCTCTCTTCTCCAGGATTCTCCTGAGATCAGCAACCTCTTTGGGGTACTGTGTGAAGATTTTTACCACAGGGTCTCCTGAAAATGTCTTCATATCCGTCTCCTTGAATTCAAGTGGCTCTACATTGAGGGCTGTATTCAAATCTGATCTCTTAATGTAGAAATAAGGGCGAAATTCATTGATAGCCAGGAACGATTCCCCATTTTCCAATCTGCCATACAAATGGACAAAGGATTTTCCACCGTGAGTTCTGTATGTTGGATGAATTATCAGCCCTTTCATGGATGACCTAATGGTATACTGGTTAAAAAAGCCTTGGTTACAGAACGGATGTTGAGGACACAGAGCGATCAAGTGAACTGTACCACGGTGTACCGTCCATCCCCTGCAGCAGCAGATCTCACATTTCGTGAAAGGTTCTTATATCTCTATGTCTTTCTGGCAGCATGATAGTTAGCTGTTCCACCTGCTGCATACCACGGCGCGAGCCTGAAACAGTAGAGCCTTTTCTATCTCACCTGGATACTGACCATTTCGAGTTATTCCTCTTCAATGCATGGAATAAGAAGGAGGTTTCAACCATATTCAATGGCTACCCTTTTTTTTCTGTACATGGATCAAAGCACTCATGTATCATCCTGGAAGAGGACCCCGACAAAGGAAAGGATCTGGTCATTCAGGATATTGACATAGCTCACAGGGTGGGAGCTACTACACTCGTCCTTCATGCATATAACTCCTTGAATGAGTCTTTAGACCTGAGACGCCTGGTGTCCCTTCTGAATTCTCTTGAGTATTACGCTGAAGGGTGCTCTCTCACACTCAGCATTGAACTGATCCCTCACATAGCAATTGAAATTCCCTATGCGGCCTCTTTTCTTCACAGAAATCTGGAAAGTCCTTTCTTCACCATTGACCTGGAATACACCAGCAAGTACAACTGTCTGGACGAGGTCTTGACCTTTTCATCCCGTATCAACAATGTTCATGTGAGAGATTATGATGGTCAGTGGATTCTTGACGGGAAGAGGAGGTACCTCAAGCCCCTGGACGGAACCCTCGATTTCCCACCCATTTTCTCTACCATTTCCAAATCCGGATATGAAGGTGCTTACACCCTGGAAGCTCCCCACGACACGCCAGAGGAGATCAATGCTTCCCTGCAATGGCTCAGGACTTCTTTGAGAACCCGTACTTCCCCACAGAATTCCCCAGGGTCCAGTAGTCACCACTAGTGTAAGCAAGGGGCCTCAGCTTCTCAAAGGATATGCTATTCTCTTCTACCACATCTTCGTCAGCATCCACAGCTACCACTTCCCCAATGAACAGGTCATGCGTGCCTAGATGAACAATTTGAGTCACCGTGCACTCAATGTTGACAGGGCATTCCTGTATGAGCGGGGCTTTGACCTTGGATCCTGGAAGCCGGGTGAACTTGCACGCGGCAAATTTGTCCACCGTTCTTCCTGATACTTGTCCGCAGTAATCCGTTTCTCGAACCAGGTTCTCAGACGGTATATTGAGAACGAATTCCTTGCTGTTCTTGATCAGTCCGTGAGAATATCGGGTGTCTCTGATGGCACAGGCCACCAGAGGAGGGTCAAAACACGCTGTAGAAATCCATGCAAGTGTGATAATATTGTCTTTACCCTGGTAAGATGAGGTAACGAGAACAACGCTGCTGGGGTACAACACAATTTCGGGAGGTCGAACTGTTTTCATGGGTATCTCTTACAGGGTTGCCATAAATACGTTCCCCTCACCTGAAGAAGAGAGAGAACCTCTGGAGAAATGGAGGCTAATCTTCCCCTTTCTCCCTCATGTAAGCAAATCTACCACTTCTTGTTTGGAAATATTCCAAGTAGACCGAAATATATATATAGCCAACTGAAAGATAAGAACGTTCAGAGTTCAAGTTTCCAGGAGGTATTTAATGGCGAAAGTAGAAGAAGTAATGATAGACGGAAAGAAGAGGAAAGCCCTCAGGTGCTCACACTGTGGCAATCTGATGATCCTCGAGGAAGGAGAGCGGTTAAACCTTGTGGAGAGTCTGGCCCAAGACTGAGTACATGCGTGGATTGGATCTCGAGAGACAGCGCGGAAGATTCCCCTGTGCGTAGTGAATCCCACTGAATATGAAGAATTCAAAAAGGAAAGAGATACACGTAGTGCAGATGATGAATGAATCCAATAATTGACCGGTGATAGAGCTTATGAGAGCTGATGCACTCTGGTTCAGAATGGTTTTGTGTATTTTATGATACTTGAGTGCTAATTCTAAATGGTCAATCCCCTGTGGGACTCTTGTGCTACACGCTTGCTCTTGTGAGGAAATAGGCCTGCAACCTGTTCTCGTGTTGGCACTGGATACTCTCTCCCATCCATTCCATCATGCCACTACTCTCTAATTTGGGAAGGACTGTGATAGTACCTTCAGGTAAGGCGGTAGTACAACGGGTATATTTCCTTTCAACAGGAAAAGACTGTTCTGATTGAGGAGCTCCCTTCATGTGGACGAATTCTTCAGGTCTTCTGACATGGTCCGTGAATCCAACAGGTCATGAGTGTTGGAGCTTGTGAAGACACAGGCTCTGGCTCAGAACAAGTCCACGTACTTTACAACGATTGTTCCCAATCCTGTGCTTGAGTCTACTTCAATCCTGTAGAGTGCTGTATCATAGTTGGGACTCATGTATCCATCATCGATTTTTATCCAGCCAGTAGGCACAGACAAAGATGTCAGCCCAGTGGAAACGATCCTAACCCCCACAGTCTGGGGAACATAAATCGTGACTGATGACATGCCCATGGAAAGAGAGATGTCAGTATTCGTTTCCCCCAACACCAGCTCAAAGCTGGACAGTCCCCCAGTAATAACAAGTTCCTGTATGTTGAGACGGGAGGCATCGAATTTCACCGTCGAAAAGGCTGCATCTGCATGAACTACTAGGGGCAGGGTGTCTGTGAGGAGAATTTCCGCCTCGTGTGATCCAGCCAGAGGGATAAATGATTCAGCTGTCAACGAAAGATCAAGGTAGCCCGTGCTTCCAGCAGTGTAGAAACTGGAGTCCATGGATTCATATCCCTTAAGGATGTAGAGGTTATCTGAGGCGGCGTCCACAGAGAACACACCGAACAGCAAATCCAGCGATGCTTCAAGGTCTGTCAAGCCAGAGGAAAGCTCTTTCTCCTCGCTATGGAATGACTGCACCTCCACCTGAGAGAAAGCACTGTACACTGCCACCACAAGGAGCACTGCCAGAACCACAGCACCTATGCCCTCATGTTGTGCATGTTTGAAGACAAGCCATATCCCGAGACCTATCAACAACACCGGCCAAAACTTCAGCAGATAGAAAATCCCAGCAAAAGGTGATACATCAAGCAACATTGAGAAGACTCCCAGGAGCAGGATAAACAATGCAAAGAGAATTCCTCCTGTGTCAATAATTCGTTTCTTTTTTTCAGGTTCCATATTATGGTGAAGGGGCCTGTGTATAAAAAGATTGCTCAATCACAGCCCCACCTTCATCCTCCATGGATATTATTGTGATGTGGTTACCCTAGAGCAGGGGATGAGGACCTGCATGGCGCAAAACAGGCAATACTGCCTTTTCTATTGTCAGTGATGTCCCTTGGAACGTCCTTCTGTGGTAAATAACATGAGGGGAGCCCAAGAGAATGGCTTCCCTGTTCTGATCTAATAGTGTACCTGTTTCATGGGATAAAGTAGTTATTTGAGGCTGGATCACGGATAACCCTTTCTCAGAAAGCACGAAAACGGGTATTCCTACCCCCAGCTGGAGCACAGCATTCCTTCCCACCACTTTGCGGACATACTTGGAGGCACATCCCCAGACGATGTCCGATTTTTTTGCATATGAAGCCTGTTCCGGGGTGATGCCTGTGGTGTGAACCACAAAGGTCACAACGCCTGGGAGGTTTTCCAGTTCTTCGATAGAAGAGTTTGCAGTGGTGGTCACTGCGATTCTCCTGTAGATCTCGGATGCCCTTTTTGCTCCCTGCACTGGATTTATGCTGGCTTTCACCGGATCCACCACAATGGCACCTTCATCATGGAGTCTTCGGATCACGCTCTGCCGAGGGGTGGTATACACGAGGCCGCTCATCCGGCCCCCTATTCCCTGTACGATCTCAGGGTCTGTAGTAATGACAGTTCCTGCTCCATCACACACCAGCACACAAGCATCCAGGATTCCTGCTCTCAGGGCCTCCGTTATAATTTCAGTGGCTCCGAATGGAACGTACTTTTGTCTGTCTCTGACCTGTCTGTCATCAGTGAACTGTCCAAACTGTAATTTCCTCAAATAGAGAGCAACCCATGCCCCCTGCCAGGACCCAATTCGCAGGAATGGACACTGAATGGGAGAATCCTCTATGAGCACGAAGTCTCCACCGATGTGGACAAATGTGCGATTACACCGTTCCACCACGTCTTCGATACGGAGTTTCATCGACCGAGTAAATACACGTAACAATAAAAAAGTAACTCTTCTTATCCAGGCCACTCTTTCCTGGTAGGGTTCTTTTCCCACTCATTGAAACGCTTGCCGACTGGATTTCAATCATTAAATGAACAATAAACGGTAGAAGCAGCTCAAGGACCAAGGTTCCTGCACTTTCTGAGAGAGAGTAGATACGAAGATCAAAAAACCATGGAAACAAAGAGAATCCAAGAAGACTCTGTCTTCATAAGGAAGTTTTCTGTGTTGAATCACTTCTTCTTCCTTGATATTACACAGGTATCAGTGATCTTCTCTTTTCCAATTGAATGATTGAGCTTTTCGTCTATTTCAGTCAGTATCTGAGTCCGCAATGACCCATGATGGGGATTGACTCAAGAATTGACAGTGAGCAAATGGAGAATGTTGTCTTGATTTGCTGCTCTGAATCCACGAAAAACTTATTAAGGATGATAAGGAGACCTGAATGAGATGGTTATGATGAAAAGATATGTGGTAGTGATGGGCATCTTTGCCCTTAGTCTTCTTTCTGGAATGACAAGTAATGTTTCGCTCGGAGAAGAAACTCTCTGTGGTTTTGTATATAGTTATTGGGACAATGTAGAGGGTTGCCAATTCGTTCCCATGGAGTTATGTGAGGGAGGGATTGTCTACCTGGATGATCCCCCGGAGAGCTACCTGGGTTATTACATGAAATTCATAAATCCAAAGTGGATGTCTGTACGATGCGAATCTGGAGGTGAAGTACGAGTTATGTGGGATGCCAAAGAAGCATATTATATCAGCTCATGCGCTGAGTGTGGTTCTCCAGAAGAATGCGAAGAGTGGCTCATTGTCAAATGCAATATCGCAGGTTATGAACTCTACATAGATGGCAACTATGAACTCACTGAAGATGGTGACGGAGAATGTGGGATAAAACTGGAGGCAGGAACATATTCGGTGAAACTGAAGAAGGACGGGTGCGATACCATAACAAAGACTGCTAGAATAGAATGTGGACATTCAACAACGATTCATGTGACAATGGATTGTTATGAAGACTGCAACAATGGAAGAGATGATGATGGTGATGGCAAGATTGATTGTGATGATTCAGATTGTAGGCAGCACTCAGATTGCGATCCTTGCAGGAGAGACTCTGACTCCGATGGAATAAAAGATTGCTACGACGACTGCCCTCATGAAAAGGAAAATTACGATGGTTATCAAGATGGTGATGGATGTCCTGATGTCGTTCCAAACGAGGACTGCAACAATGGAAGAGATGATGATGGTGATGGCAAGATTGATTGTGATGATTCAGATTGTGACTGTAGCAAAAAAGAATGCGAAAACACGCTTCTGTGGATTCATTGCAATATATATGAATATGACTTGTATGTTGACGGCGAATATAGACTTACAGAAAGTGGAGGACCTGCAGATCGAGCAAGTTCGACTACTTCTGATGGAATTTGTGGAGTTCCATTACCCGCTGGAAAGCATACAATCCAATTAAAGAAATATGGCTGTGAAACTGTCGAAGAAACTGTCTTTCTCAGTTGTGAAGAAGACACAACCATCTATCTCAATATGCGATGTAGAGTAAGCGAGAGAACTAGATTCAGGATCGTATTTGTTCCTGGTGGCTGGGATGGGAATCATGAAAGCTACGAGAATGAGGCAAGAACTCAATATGATCATTTTTTTGAGTATTCCCATATTGAAAACTTCCTGAACCCAGATGTAGTATTCTGGGATGAAGCAGACATGGGTCCACTTGGCTGCCCGCCGTTCATTTGGGAGACCTGGTACCATCTGAAATTTCTTAGGTTTAGGTCCAGAGAGCAGGTGCCCGAAGGAGATGTGTATGTGGTCCTAATCAACGAGAAAGAGTGCTGCGGCAATGGTTTGGGCTTCCGGCTTCCACGTTCAAATGTTGCATACTGCAGTACTGGAAAGTCTTTCACTGTAGCGCACGAAATAGGCCATATCCTTGGGCTTGATGACCATGAAGGAAAATGTATCATGTCTTCAAATCACTGGGACTATTGCACCACTTGTTCGAAGGAACTTGATAGGAAACTTCAAGAGATTGCAGAGGAGAAACGAAATCAATCCATAGGATTTCTCATGTTTGTCCCATCTTTGCTGCCTCTAGTCCTCCTGCTGGGAAAGAGAGTTGATCGAGGACCAGGCGATTTTCTTCACAGATAACATGAGGAGTCCGGGCAAAGAGTAGTCAACGCACCATCCTCTAAGTCCCCACAAGAACCAATTGATAACGTCATATATTACAGTATTTTCTGGCATGTGAAGCTTTCTATAGACGATCAAAGCTTCCTGCAAAAGCTCCACTGCATTAAAATCCTTAAGAAGTGAAGAGAGCTTAAAAGCCATCGTATGAGAGCCGGGGGTGAGACTTGAACTCACGTGAGCGGATCTGCAGTCCGCGGCCATAGCCTCTAGGCGACCCCGGCCTCTGTCTTCTATGACTAATTGCGTTATAAGCCTTTCTCACGGTACACTCAGTGGCTCCTCTCCTTAAGAGAACGCCCTTCCAACTAGTCTCGAACGAATTTCCACCGGGTGCCTTCAGGGGTATCTTCCAAGGCAATTCCGATCTCTCTCAGACGATCCCTTATGGTATCCGAAATGTCCCACAGGTTCTTTTTTCTAACCTGTTCCCTGACGGAAATGAGTATCTCAAGCAGTTCCTCTGAAAATTCCTCATGTTTGACCTCGAAAAACAGGCCTAAAACGTCACCACCCAGTTCCATGAACGTATTCAGTACATTCTCAAGTGACTCTTTGTCAACATTCTTCTCTTCAATCCGCCTGTTAACATCTCTCGCCAGTTCGAATAGCACTGCCAGGGCAGCAGGTGTGTTAAAATCATCGTTCATTGCTTCCTGGAATTGCTGCCGGTAGTGGTCTGTTGACAAGGATTCACCGGTGAAGTCCCCCTGCCTAGCTTCCTTCACCAGGTCCACCGTATTCAACAGCCTTGCAACTGCCTTCTTCGCTTCTTCAAGAGCATCTTCATCAAAATCAATGGGTTTCCTGTAGTAAGATGCCACCAGGAAATATCTCAGCGTTTCAGGAGAATACTCCTGAAGCAGGTCCTCCACAGAAACAATATTTCCCAGAGATTTGGACATTTTCTCTTCTCGAATGGTGACAAATCCGTTGTGCAGCCAGTAACGCACGAACTGTTTACCTGAACACGCCTCAGACTGAGCCATCTCATTCTCGTGATGGGGAAAAATGAGGTCCTGACCTCCTCCATGAATGTCCAGTGTCTCTCCCAGGTGCTTCAGAGACATGGCAGAACACTCAATGTGCCACCCCGGTCTTCCTTCTCCCCAGGGGCTTTCCCACTTGGGTTCGCCTTCCTTGGCCTTTTTCCACAGTGCAAAGTCCAAGGGGTCCCTCTTTTTCTCATCAACGGCAATTCTGGCTCCCGCCTTCATCTGTTCGACATTGACCCCCGAAAGCCTCCCGTAGTCTGCCACCTTCTCCACAGAAAAGTAGACATCCCCATCAGCCACATACGCATCGCCCTTTTCCAGCAACCGCTCAATGAAGGCGATCATGTCAGGTATATGCTGGGTTGCCCTGGGGTACATGTCTGCCCGCTTCACATTCAGGGCATCCATGTCCCGAAAGTAATCCCCAATATTTCTCTCTGCAATCTCAAAAGGGTCTTCCCCTGTCTCATTGGATTTCCTAATTAACTTGTCATCAACATCTGTAAAATTTTCCACGAAGGTGACATCATGCCCACAGTACTCCAGGTACCTTCGAATGACGTCAAACGCAATATAACACCTAGCATGACCTATGTGACACTTGTCATACACCGTGGGGCCACATACATACATCCTCACCTTATTCTTCTCAATGGGGTTGAATTCCTCTTTCTGGTTAGTCAGTGTGTTATATAGTTTCAGGGACATGAACTCACCTTTCAAGGATTAACCTGAAAGACCATATAAATTTTGGCATTGTCTGTCCCGCTGGGCAGCTCCCCCCTAACCAAGGGCATGTCACGATTGGAAAATCTACAAATCATCTAGATGATTACCCAATCTCTACAAAAGCTTTTTAAGCGGGAGAGTAAAACCCGATGAAGGGTAGGAACCATGGTAAGTACAGGTGCGGTTACAGTTTTGGCTATTCTTGCAGTAGGGACAGCGATCACGGTAGTAATCCTCCTCTACAATGTCTTCAGGTACTCAAAGAGCCTTAAAGCCACCGAATGGGAACTGGGAATTTCATATCTTGTCAAGGAAAAAGGATACGTTAGAGGATTATCCTTGTTCCACAAGCTGAGCGAAGGCAGAAAAGGCTGCGGGATGGTTATCACGCGCACATTTCCTGATAAAATGCAGAAGAACGAGATGCCTGAGGATGTAGACATTCTGTGGCTATCCAGAGAAGAAAGTCCCTACAGTATCGATCCCAACAGCCTGGCCAAACTAACGCATCTCATCAGAGATTTCATCAGGGATAGAGAATGTGCTGTTGTTTTTCTGGACGGACTGGAATACCTGATCATGCACAATGGATTTGAGACAACACTGCGATTTCTCCAGGCTCTTAACGATCTGATCATCTTGAACAATGCAACCCTCATCATCCCTCTTGATCCCTCATCTCTCTCCGTGAAACAGCTGAGCCTCCTGGAGAAAGAAATGGAAGTTCACCGGCTTTCCATGAGTATACTGCGCCTGTTTGGTGAGTAGCTAGTCGTACTCTCTCCACGTGTACTTGCACTTTGTGCACCGATAAAACTTGGTTGCAGGCTCATCAGCCGATCTTGTTTGAAGCATCCAGTAGTATGCCTCCGTATTGCCGCACTTTCTGCACTGCGCCCGTGCTATAGGCATCTGCTGAAATTCCTCTTCTATAACCGGTATTTCTCGGGCTTCTTTCGGCTCTTCATTGAGAGCATACCGTTCCTTCTCCTCTTTTCCTATCTCTTTGCTGTATCCGCAGCGACATTGAAGCAACCCCTCTCTGGGCAAGAGAAGGCCGCCGCATTCAGGACAAAACTCCACAATATCACCTAGTCTATCTAGTCCATCGTAATCCAGGTATGGGTATTCTGGATTTCTTTAATGTCTCGCAGCTTGCTTATAAAAGCTTCTAGATCTTCGCATCGATCCACAGAGATTTTGGCAATCAGGTCGTACTGGCCGTAGATGATGTGGGCCTCTTGAGAGATTCTCTGCAGTTTCTGTAAGACTGCACGTTCTGTTCCTGGAGAGACCCCACACAATACAAAAGCAGTGACCATACTCCCCAAGAGGGAAAGAATCTATTTAAGGGTTTGTAAAACTACAGTGCTGCAACATATCCTGGCATTCGAGTTCAGGTCTCAGACAAGGTACGGGGTGAGCTCACTGTGGAGATTGTTCAGATAGCGTACTATGACTTCGCCATGTTTCTCTCCGAAGAAATTCCGCCAGCTCTGTTGAAGATCTTCGAATGTGTGGTTCGTCAGGTTATCTGCGTGGCACACGATCTTTTCCTCCAGAGTGCGAGGAATGAAGTCTCTGGGAGGCAGCCCAATTTCCACAGCCACCTCACTGGGAATTCCTGCGCATACATGACGCTCACAGATCAGCTGGAGTGGACCACTGATGCCACGTTCTCTCAGGAGCTGGGCACCCACCACGCCATGATCAATTCCATGGGTGAGCGCTCTTCCAATATCGTGGATGAGGCCTCCCGTCTGTACCAGAGAGATGTCAACAGGGTGGTCACGCTGCACATTCTCGGCAAGAGCCACCCCAGTTGCAGCCACAGCCACACAGTGCTCCACAACGTTATCCTGGCACGCTACATCTCTGAGGAGGAGGAGAGCTTCCTCTGGGCTCATAGTTCCTTGGCCCTCTCTTTGAGTGTTTCGATGTAATCCTCTGTGAACTGGGTCTTTTCCGCCAGTTCTCCAGTGTCAGCAGCAATCAGGTCTTCTACAGTCTGAATTCCTGCTTTGAGAAATGTTTCTGCCCTCTTTTTCCCGACACCTTTTATTTCAGTGAGATCAAGAGGACCTTCAGGAGCTTTCTCTTTCTTGACTTCTACCTTCTTTTCGATCTTCTTCTTCTCTGCCCTTTTCTCCTTCTTTTTCTCTCCTTCTTTCTTGGCCTTCTTCCTGGATTCCTTTTCTTCTTTCATTTCTACTTCTTCTCTGCGTGCTTTCTCAGCTTCCTCTCTCAGCTGGTTCTGCCTTTCTTCTACTAATGCTATTAGTTGCTGAACATTGAATTCATGAAGAGTCCGCCTGCGAGGGTCTACATATATCCCCAGTTTTCTCACTTGAGAGACACGTATCCCGCTCTTTTCAACTTCGGATAAGGAATATCCTTTTCCCGATCTATAACTAGAATCATCTTCTTTGTGTACTTGGGCTTGCATAAACCCACCTCCTTTTCCAGTTTATATAGTTATCCTAGGATGCCAACACTCAAAGCGGTTACCAAAATTCCCGCCAAAATTGCGCCACACGATATGGAAAGAACCGCTTCTCTCTTTTTGAAGTCCAGAATGTACGATACTAACGTACCTGAGTATACCCCTGTAAAAGGTAACGGTATGGCAACAAATAAAGCCAATCCCAATTCCTCCCATTTCCTGTATTTCTCATATCTTTTCAAGGTTCTCACCACGTTCCATTGGTACAATCGATTTATCCTTTCTATCCTGAGGACCAATGGGACTGCATATCGTAAGAAGACCAGGATGAGCGGAATGATAAGAATATCTGTCACCGTGCAGACAGCAAAGACAGCCAGAGGATCAAGACCCTTGCTGATTCCAACAGGAATGCCACCCCTGAGCTCTATCCAGGGAAGCATTGAGATAAAGATAAGTTCCCACACGACATTCATGGTGTAGAATAGTCACTCTGCTTATAATGGTTTGCGTAGCGTCCCAGAGTCTTACCCAAATATGGGGAGAACCCATGTGTCAGGGGGGTAAAGGTGCCACATCCAGATATTCCAGTAGACTCTTCATGAAATGGAGTGGATGATGACAGACACCTTTATAAGTAATGAATATATATTCATAACATGCCAAGACCACGGCGATGTAGAAGAGTCCAATCAGGCCCACACTGTGCCTACTTCAAACCTCGAGGAGTAGGACTGACGGTTCTGGAAGAGATAGCACTTCAGGTAGATGAGCTGGAAGCCATTCGGCTGGTGGACCTGGAGGGGAAAGAGCAGACAGAGGCTGCTGCAGTCATGGGCATTTCGCAGCCTACACTCCACAGAATGCTGAAAGAGGCACACAAGAAAATCGCAGAAGCCGTGGTCCTGGGTAAAGCCCTCCGCATAGGAGGAGGTGATTATGTTTTGAGACAAAGAAAATTCAGATGTTATGATTGCGGTCAAGAATGGGAACTCCCGTACGGAACAGGAAGACCACCTGCCTGCCCTGAATGCGGCTCTGAGAATTTTCACAGAGCTCCAGAAGACAGAGGATGCAGACGAGGGCCGGGAGGTCCCAAATGCAGAAATCAGAGGGGGCCTCACCAGGGAGGTGATACCCCATGAATACAGGCAAGATCCTCCCTGTTGACAGAGAGATAGAGGACAACTTGAAAGCTGTCCAGCTTGTCATACTGGTAATGAGTGGAAAGGGCGGAGTCGGGAAGAGTACAGTAGCAGCCAATCTGGCATTGTGTCTTTCTGTGAGAGGGAAGGCAGTAGGATTGCTGGATTGTGACATTCACGGGCCTTCCATCCCCAAACTGCTGGGCATTACAGCTGCTGCACCTGAACTATCCAAGGAAGGAATCATTCCCATTCTTGTTCCTCCGCGGGTAAAAGTCATGTCCATGGCCTTCTTGCTGCCCAGCACAGACTCGCCTGTCATATGGAGGGGCCCTGCAAAGATGAAAGCAGTAAAGGATTTTCTGGGGCAGGTGCAGTGGGGAGAACTGGATTACTTGATTATTGACCTCCCCCCGGGAACAGGGGACGAGCCCCTGAGTATTGCCCAGTTGATTCCAGACGTTGATGGAGTCATAATCGTTACCACTCCCCAGGACGTGGCTTTGCTCTCTGTGAGAAAGTCCATTACCTTTGCCAGAATTCTGAACATGCCTGTCTTGGGTATTGTTGAAAACATGAGCGGCTTCCAATGCCCGCACTGTGGAAAGGATGTGGACGTCTTTGGATCAGGAGGAGGAGAAAGAGCTGCATCAGACATGAATGTCTCCTTCCTGGGAAAGATACCTCTTGACACCGCGATAGCAGAGAGTGGTGATGAAGGGACACCTTTCGTGCTCTGTAACACCTCTCTGTCTCAGGCTTTTGGTGATGTTGTGAGCACCATTGAGAAACAGGTGGAAGAAAACACCAGAAAAGAAGGTGATTAGATTAAAATAGCTATTTCCGCTACTGATCAAACTCTGGAAGCTGCAGTTGATCCCCGTTTTGGACGATGCAGATACTTCTTGATTGTAGATACTGACACCATGGACTTTCATACAGTTCCCAACCTGGGAGAACGGGCTGGAAAAGGTGCAGGTGTGCAGGCTTCTCAAATTGTGAGCAATGAAGAAGTGGATGCTGTAATCGGGAACAACTTTGGCCCCAATGCATTTAGTGCTCTGAAATACGCTGGAATGAAAATCTACAACGGGAGCGGGGTCATTTCAGATGTCATAACTCAATTCAAGAACGCAGAACTGCCGGAATTGTCTGAATCTAATGTGCCCAAGGGCAGCGGGCAGTCCAGTGGGTGATACCATGAGAATTGGAGTACCTACCATGGGAAAGAAGGGACTGGCAGAAGAGGTGAGCCCACATTTCGGAAGAGCTCCCACTTTCACCGTGTATGACACAGCCACAAAACTCGTGCAGGTTTTAGAGAATACCAGTGAACACATGGGGGGGTCTGGAAAGCCTCCCGAAGAACTGGCTCGAAATCACGTGGACGTCATGCTGTGCTCCGGACTGGGGCCCAGAGCAGTTCGCATGTTCGAGTCCTACGGGATCAGAGTCTTTGCGGGGGCTACAGGCACAGTCCATGATGCCATTGATCTATTCAATGAAGGAATCCTCCAGGAAGCAACAGAAGAGACTGCCTGCAAAATGCACAGACACGAAAGGAGGTGATGTCATGCCAAGAGGAGACGGAATTGGACCCTCAGGAGAGGGTCCCAGAACAGGAAGAGCTGCAGGTTACTGTGCCGGATATCGTGTCCCCGGATTTGCCAATGCCTGGCCTGGGCACGGATTCTGGGGAGGAGGAAGAGGATGTCGCAGGGTTTGGAGAGCTGATTTCATGCCACGCCACGTTGTACCTCCCTACCATATTCCCAGTTATCCTGCTTCCATGTACGCATCTTCCCAGATTGACCCAACAGAAGAGATCGCCTATCTGGAACAGGTAGCTGCCAACATCAAGAAAGAGCTGGAAGCAGTCGAGGCTCGCATGAGAGAGCTCAAGCAAGAACCGTGATGGCCACTTTTTCCTCTTATGTGTGATACTATGACCCTGATAATTCCAGCCATAGCTGCGCCAGTAAGAGTCTCGATATCGCAGAGATTGCTCCATCCATTATTCCTACAGGGAATGCGGGATCGTCCATCAGAGAGCACGCACTCCACACAGGAAGCAAACCAACATTTGTGCTGCAAGGAGGCACAGTAACAGGTGATACCTCATGAAGATCGCCGTGGCATCCGGGAAGGGAGGAACGGGAAAAACCACTGTGTCTGTGAATCTGGCCCTGTCCCTGGAGAACGTACAGCTCGTAGACTGCGATGTGGAGGAACCTGACTGCAACGTATACCTGCGACTCCCTCTTGAACACGTGGGAGATGTGACAATTCCTGTACCGTATATAGCCATAGAGAAGTGCACTTTGTGTGGGGCGTGCGCTGACTTTTGCCAGTTCAATGCTCTGGCTATCTTTCCTCAGAAGAGCGCAGTGTTTTCTCAGCTCTGTCACGGATGTGGCGGCTGCACTCTCGTCTGCCCCAAAGATGCTATCTCAGAGCGGAAAAGGGCTATTGGAACTCTAGAGCGGGGGTCCTTTGCCTCCATGGAGTTTGTCAGAGGTGTCCTCAACGTAGGAGAACCCCTGGCGACACCTGTGATACGGGCCGTAACCGAGATTATTGACACCTCCAGAAAAGTAATCCTGGATGCTCCTCCTGGAACCGGATGTCCTGTCATAGAAACAGTGTCTGACTGTGATTTCTGCCTCCTGGTGACAGAGCCTACTCCCTTTGGACTGCATGATCTCAAGATGGCAGTGACCCTGACACGGGTACTGGATGTTCCCTGTGGTGTGCTTATCAACAAGTGGGGCATGGGGTGTGCCCCTATTGAGGAATACTGTTCACGGGAACACGTCCCCGTCCTCATGAAAATCCCCCATGAAAGAGCCATAGCAGAACTGTGTGCTCAGGGCATACCCTTCATCAAGGAAATACCGTCCTGGAAAAGGGAGTTTCAGACTCTCTACCAGAAAATCGGTGATGCTATATGAAGGAGATAACAGTCATATCCGGGAAAGGGGGAACAGGAAAGACGACACTTACAGTTGCCTTTGCCAGCCTGTGTAATGCCGCGCTCGCAGACTGTGATGTAGACGCCTCTGATTTGCCCCTCTTGCTGGATCCTACCGTGGAAAGGAAAGAATCATTCATTGGTTCAAAACTAGCCGTAAAACATGAGGAATTGTGCACATTCTGTGGAGAATGTCAGAAAGTCTGCAGGTTTAACAGTATAGACGGGTCAATGGCAGTTATCAAGGAGAAATGTGAAGGGTGTGGAGCCTGCACGCTGGTGTGCCCTGTCAACGCTCTCACTCTGGAAGAGAGAATGACTGGGGAGGTCTTTGTATCCACCACTCGATTCGGGCCTCTGGTGCATGCTGAACTCTTCACAGGGGAGGAGGCCTCTGGCAAACTGGTAACCAGGGTTCGAGAGGTGGCTTTTTCTGTTGCTGAGGAGGCTGGGAAAGACCTCATATTGGTGGATGGTTCTCCCGGGATCGGGTGCCCTGTCATTGCATCTCTTGTGGGGACCTCTCTGGCGGTGCTTGTCAGTGAACCCACTCGATCCGGAATGTATGATCTTGAGAGAATCTATGGGGTCCTCAAGCATTTTTCAATTGCCTGTTGTGTCCTCATTAACAAGTGTGACCTGTGTACAGAACTAGCGCAGGAAATTGAAACCTGGTGTCACCAGAAGAGAATCCCAATTGTGGGCAGGCTACCTTACGATACCAGGATACCACAGGCCATGGACAAAGGATTGACCTTGACTGAACTGGACAGTGAATTTGCGGAAATCCTCAAGACCATCTGGACGAGAATACGGAATCTGGATCAGAAATGATCTGTGGCATCCCTCTTTCCTCTTTCATCAAATGTTAATGTATATATGGGTTGAAGATCAACAACCTCCATGGAATATGATTATTCTGGGATTGCACGGGATATTGCCACCCTCATCGAAAAGGCAATCGCCCCTCTCCTGGGAACTCGGGAAGCACAGGAACCGGCAGGAGAGAGTGCGGGAGGGGGGCTCACCCGAAGGATTGACAGAATAGCTGAGGATGCAGCCATTGAGTATCTCGAGAGGGGATCCCTGGAGTATACCCTCATCACAGAAGAATCTGGAATACGGGGGGAAGGAGATGTGGTCATTATTCTGGACCCACTGGATGGAACCATGAATGCACTCACGGGGATACCGTTCTATTCGGTATCTGTAGCTCTGTCTGGAACCGTGCAGTACGGCCTGGTGAAGAACTTGTGCACCCACGAGATATACGAAGCTTTTGCAGGCAGTACCCCTTTGAAAAATGGCAAGATCATCACTCAGAGCCGCTCCGAATCCATTGCTTCAATGTACATTGGAACACAATTTGAGAAGGTACTTCCTCTGGTTGAAGCATGGAGATGCCTTGGGTCTCTGGCTCTGGAAATCTCATACGTGGTGGAAGGAACATTGCAGGCTGTGGTAGATCTGCGGAAAAAAGCCCGGATTGTTGATATTGCAGCAGCAGCCATAATTGCCAGGGCAGGGGGCGTAATACTTACTAATGAGCATGGGAAGCACCTATTCGCAAATGGGTTCTTCGATGAACGTGGACACTTCAGAGGAGAATGTGTGGTGTGTGCTGATCCTGTGCTGCACAGAAAGATAATAGAAGCTTTGAATTCCTGGTGAATGGACCACTCCTTCTCATTGAAGAAAGGCACTGAAAGGAAAAAAGGAGAAGAAGGAAAAATTGGATGGAAAAAGACCAGCCATTCATCCTTTGCTCTTGCTCTTCTTACGCCCGAGTGTAATCTTTGCTGTGACAACTCTCTCCGTGTTGAACATGTGAGCAGCTATGAGCAGTACCACCAGGGTGAAGACACCCAGGTAGACAATCCCGCCAAGAACAATGGCATAATTCTTCAGGGCTAGAGCACTGGCAGCAATGGTGGGATGAGAAAAGGGCAGTGCAAGCAGCACATATCTCAATGCCACTGGTAGCGAATTCATGTCGGCGAATATGAAGATCATGGAAGGAAACACCAGCGGCATGATGGTGAAAGACACCAGGCTCTGAGCGCTTCGTACATCCTGAGTAAACACCGCCAGAACCATGGACAGTGACAGCGCTGCCAGAACGGCCATGAATATGCTGATCCCAAGCATCAAGAATCCCACGGGAGTTATGGCTAACCCAACATCTTTCAGGGACAGGGCACTTTCCACCTCTCCGAATTGAAAGGCAGACATGTAGGTGCTGAACCCGATGATGTATGCCACAGCAGAAATAAGAGAAACCACCGCGGTTCCTCCCATTTTGCCTGCCAGGATAGAGAGACGGCTCACCGGCAGGGTCAACAACGTCTCCAGGGTCTTGTTCTCTTTTTCTGTGGCCATGGAGGTTGCTGCCATCTGGGCTACAAACATTATCATCACCATGAGCACCACAGGCACAATGAAAGACTGAGAAGAAACGAGACCAGCAATAACTGCAGGTGGAACGTTCACTGTCTTTCCTCGTACTACAGTATATCCTCTGGTAGTTATGGGCTGAAGAATATTACCTGGATCTGTATCTGGCACCTTCTCTGAAATAATGGTCCTTGAGAGCTGTGTGTTGATCCCCTGGATAATCATGTCCACTCGAGATGAGGAGATAACTTCACTCATTCCCAGCCCTTCAACTACAGCATACATGTCAATTTCTGCCCCTGTGGTGTCCTCAACATCAGCAGAAAACCCTGGTGGTATCACCAGAAGCACCTTGACATCGTTGGTCTGGGCCTCCTGAATTGCTCCCTCCAGTGAAGACGATTGCGGCTGGTACAGCTTGACACCCGGATTGTCTTCCAGTATCCTGATCAACTCCTGTGAAAAGTGGCCGGTGTCCTGGTTCATGACGCCAATCTGGATTTCACTTTCTACTGATTTCATCCCTGTGCGGAACATGGCTCCCATGGCTGGAAACAGCACCAGGGGTACCACGATCATCCCCACGACGATTTTGGGATCTCTCAGCAAGTCTTTCATCTCTTTAATCAGGATCGCTGTGAATTTACTCATGGGAGACCGCCTCCAGGAATACTTCCTCCAGATTCTGAGCACTATACCGGTTCTTGAGCTCACCAGGAGTTCCTGAATCCAGTATTCTGCCTTCACCAATGAGGGCCACTCTGCTGGAGAGAAATTCTATTTCCAGCATGTTATGAGAGGATAGCAATACCGTACATCCTTTCCTGGCATGATCCTTGATGAGGCCCCGCACTTCCTGGGAGTTAATAACATCAAGCCCGCTAGTGGGTTCATCAAGAATGGCCAGAGGGGGATTCATCATCAATGACCTGGCCACCAGTAATTTCCGGGTCATCCCCTTGCTGTAGGTGCTGACCTTATCATTGATCCTGTCCTCGAGACCGGAAATAGAAGTCCCAGTCGCTACCATTTCTTCAATGTCTCTCCCATTCGTGTAGAATTGAGCCATAAAATTTAGGTATTCGATTCCAGACAGGTTCTTATAAGCTCCTGCTTCTTCTGGAAGGTAGCTGATTTTTTCCCTCACCCGTTCGGGGTCCTTCTTCACATCGTTCCCAAACACTCTCACAATGCCAGATGAGATCTCTAAGAGGGTAGCTACAATTCTCAGGGTTGTGGTTTTCCCTGCCCCATTGGGTCCGATAAGGCCAAATATCTCGCCTTTATTGACCATGAATGATATTCCTCGCAGTGCTTCAATGTTCGCGTAATTCTTTACCAAGTCTACTACTTCAATAGCAGTCATTATTATCCCTTTCTATTACCATGGTGATTATTCCTTCCTTAAATACTTTTCATGGCACTCATGGGTCAGCCCTATGAAGCTCAAGGATCTTTTCAAGACGCTGACAAGAGTTCAAGCCTGCGTTGATCCCGGCGATAGCATAGGGCCACTCATGCCTGTTATTCCTCTTCAATGAGTGAAGGGGGGATAACACCTGAGACTGGGGCACAGGAAGACATGAGGAAGCGAAAAGTCTTCCTTAGAGGGCAGAAATCCAGATAGAGAACCAGAGATCAAGAATGACACGTGAAGAATCCGGGAACCCTCGCTTTGGCCCTGTGGCCAACCAGGAAGCAGTGACTCGAGGAAGTTTCTTCCGTGTCAACCATGGTCAATTATGCAGTTCAGAATAACTTGAAACATAGAAAATGAGAAAAAAAGGGACTAAGTTTCGATCATCATGCCGACAGCATTTCCTCCTCCAAGACACAAGGTGGCAATGCCTCTGCGTGCGCCCCTGTCCTTCATGGCGTACATCAGGGTTACCAGAATCCTTGTACCGCTGCACCCGATGGGGTGGCCCAGAGCTACTGCCCCTCCATGCACGTTGAAAATGTCATGTGGGACCTGCAATTCCTTTATCACAGCACAGGAAGCAGTGGCAAAGGCTTCATTATGCTCGAAGAGGTCGATGTCTTTCATGGATGTCCCGGTCTTCTGGAACAGCTTCCGTATACAAGGAATGGGAGCTTCCATCACCAGTTCTGGGACCAATCCTGCAGCACAGGAATCCACAATTCGCGCCAGGGGGTCCAATCCCAGTTCTTTGGCCTTCTCTTCTGACATGACCACAACGGCTGATGCTCCGTCACTGATCTGAGATGCATTCCCCGCTGTCACTACGCCATCCGTCTTGAACACGGGTCTTAACCTGGCGAGAGCTTCAAGAGAGCTATCTTTCCTGGGGCCTTCATCAGTATCCACAGTCACTGTGCCTTTCTTGGTCTCATAGGTAACGGGAACAATTTCATCTTTGAATTTGCCTTCTTCCTGGGCCTTTATGGATTTCTGGTGGCTTTCAGCGGATAATTTATCCGCATCTTCTCTTGTTATGCCAAATTTCTCTGCAATAATCTCTCCTGTTATTCCCATGTGAAAATCGTTATATATGTCCCAGAGACCATCATGGACCATGCTGTCAACTAGTTTCCCGTCTCCCAGACGATAGCCATCTCGTGCACTGAAAAGCATGTATGGGGCCCTTGTCATGCTCTCCATTCCGCCTGCTGCAATAATGTCAGCATCCCCTGCCCTAATCGCCTGGGCTGCCAGCATCACGGCCTTCAACCCTGATCCACACACCTTATTTACAGTAAATGAACTGACATCTACTGGAATTCCTGCCCCGATGGCTGCCTGCCTGGCAGGGTTCTGTCCCAGTCCAGCAGATACTACGTTTCCCATAATCACTTCGTCAACGGTGTCTATACTTGCCCTTCTTAGAGCTTCTTTCAAAGCAATAGAGCCCAGCTGACATGCAGAAAGGGTGCTTAATCCACCCCGAAAGCGTCCAATAGGAGTCCTCACGCCTGATACAATAACAACCTCTGTCATGATATTCAGTTTCACATTCCATTTAAAAGGTTATAGGTATTAACATATGTAAAGGCACGAGAAAGTGCTCTGGGGTTGACTTTTGACATTCAGTAGTCTCCCGTCTTGAGAGCACAGGACGAAAAGAAGGGTCAAATCCTGGTTTCAGCAACAGGCCTCCCCGGTTTCTTGGCTTCACTGCAGTATTTCTCGGTAAGTACTGCATGAACTTTCGATTATGTTGCTCTGGTATAATGGTTCTTCTGATGATGGCTCCTTTCATCTCATCTTCTGGGTCAAATTCTCACTCATCTCCTTTCAGGAGGAGATGATATTTTCCCCACTTTTCTCTGAGACATTCTTGAGTATACCCGGTATTATGAGAATCGTCAAAGACTGGACTAGCTCAGGTGAATTGAAGCATACACACTTCTGCCTCCCCTCCAGATACTACAGGTAGCGGCTGATAAAATCAAGTATCTTCTCCGGGTGTTCGCCCACGTAATTGTACGTGTCAAATCTTTTCATGGCACCTTCTATCATCCAGAATTCTTTGGGTTCTGGAGTAGCTTCATAGAACCCCTGTATGTCTGATAATTCAGTCCAGGGATCTGTCCTGGCCTGAATGTACAGGGTGGGAGCAAAGATATCTTTGCAGTACGGCAGGGGGGACATCTTCTCAAAAGCATAACCACCACGCCACTGACACAGTCTGTCAACCATGGGGATCAGGATCAGCCCAAGGGGAGTAAACACGCTCCTGATGTAGTTCCGTACAAATACAGCCACTGATATTGGCTGTACAGCGACAAGGCACTTTACATTTTTCAACTGCTCCTTTTCTTTACTCAGTGCAATGATGGTGGAATCGGCTCCCATGCAAAAGCTGACAAATCCAATGTTGGGTGATACGTCCTGTCTGCCTGTAACATATGTAACTGCACCCACTACATCCTGGTATTCATTCAATCCCACTCCAGTTATTCCCTTGTCACTTTCGCCGTGATTTCTGAAATCAAACATCAGAACAGAGAAACCCGCCTGATGCATCGCCTTGGCGGTCTTCAAAAGATCAACATCTGTCTTAAATCGGGTTAAAACCCCTTGGTTTTTCGTCAAAAACCCATGGCGATTAAAGGGGAACGGGTGGGTTATGATGATAGCTTTGCCAGACTCTCCTGGTATGAACCATCCTTTCAAAGTGAGACCATCCGTACTCTTGAATGCAACATCTTCGTAGTCCATTCCATATGCATGTGGTGTGGTAACAATTGGTTGACGATGCGAGTATAGGATGAGACTGGAAAAGAGAAAACACACTCCACCATACGCAACCCCTACTAGAAGAATCAGCAGCCCGAGAATCAGAAATGGAGACACAGCTACACCACCTGATTGCCTGCTGCTTCCTGTCTGTCATGTATCCACATCATTTGGCTACTCATGATCATTCCTCATGGCTTACTGTACGACTTCCTATATAAGCGTTACTTGATGAGTGTTGGAAGGGACCCCATGACCAAGAACTTCTCTATCCAGGATGAGCTCTCTTGGGGTAGTCCAGAATCGCTCACCAGGTATGCTGAGGTTCCTGTCACGTCTCTACGGATCTATCCCTCTCCTTGTCTATCTCTCTTCTTATCTCTATCTGTATTGTCGATGCAGTACAAAAAATAATGTAATACCCGAAAGACTTTTATAGAAAGAAGGAAGAAGAAATGTATGACAATAGAAACTGGGTCAGACAATAGTGAGAAGATCTGGAAGAAGTTCTTGAAAAAGCATTGGAAAGCGATTGTCTTCCTTGTCGTAGGAGTTATTCTGGCATTTATAGGTGCAATTCTTGTCTATTTGTGGTTCGTGGAAAAAGCTCAGGTGACTGGTCTGGTGCCAGCGACTTTAGACCTTTGGACTATGGGACATCTCGTAGCGTTTGTATTACGCGTGATTTTCTGGGAAGTTCTCTTCATCGGAGTCCCGGTACTGGTAGTGGCACTAGCAGTTTGGCGGCTATGGTGGGAAAGATTCCCTCATGAGGAGAAGGAGGAATATAAGCGCGAACATCTTTTCTCCGGTACTCGCTCACGCAGCAGAAACGAAGGAGGAGGAATATCGTTTTTGATCTTTATTGCGTTCATCATCAAGATCTACCTTGATGGAAACTGGAATGTCCCTTTTGCAGCTTGGACATTTGACTATCTTGTGTACTCTTGTGTCAAAGTATTAGGTTGGGTTATAATCATATTCGGAATACCTTTGGCAATAGGAGGCACTGTGTGGCTACTCTATGAAATGAAAAAGAACCCCTAGAATCTCTTTCGGCTACTCCTCATCCTTTGCTGAAACTAGGCAGACCATCATAACTGGCGAGTGATTAGATAACTACAAAGCAGTGAACACAATTAGAAAGGATCCATTGGATGGATGGAAGTCTCCCCTTCATCTGGTGTATCCGTGTTTTTGCTTCTATGCCCCATTTTCTTCCACCTTTTTACAGCCAAGATCGTGATTTTCGTGCGTAGTTCCTGCATTGAATACAGATATCCTCCTGAGATTGGTATTCCCAATGAATGGGCCATGCAGAAAGGCAGACTTCCTGTTATTCGGTTTGATCCTTTATGGAGAAATCTATATTTTGTATTGAGAGGGTTCTAAACTCCTGGAGGGGTTTTCATGATGTGTGAAACGAATAGGAAGTCACCTTTTGTAAAGAAATGATTGAAAATTGAAATAGAATAAAAACCCTTGAAAGTTCTGTTGAATTTCCTTCCGCAAACGTTATATAGCCCCTATCCATGCAGGAGTGGAGGGAACATTATGGATAAGATAATATATCAGTCAGTGGAACTGGGAGATACTCCCGAGAACGCATTCAAAATGTTCACAGAAAATGAGCACCTAGAGAAGTGGCTCACAAATGTGGCAGACGTAGAACCAAGAGTGGGCGGAAAATATGAACTGTTCTGGGTCCCAGAGGACAGAGAACACAACAGTACGATAGGGTGTAAAGTGCTAGCATTGAACCCAGGGAAACTAATATCATTCGAGTGGAAAGGGCCTCCTCAACACCAGTTTATGAACGAGGTAATACCTCTCACTCATGTTATGGTGTCCTTTATTCCCTGTGAAAAGGGAACTGAGGTTCACTTGATACACACAGGATGGAAAAACACACCTGAATGGGAAGAGGCAAGACAATGGTTTGAGAAAGCGTGCGAGATAGCCTTTTCAGAGCTGCAAAAGCATGCAGGGAAATGATGAAGTGCTCAGACAATCGTCAGAGACCATATCCAGAAAATCAGATGAGGATTCATCATCTCCAGTACCTGAGTCCCGAGAATGCAAGAGTCCCTATCACGATTTCCGAATCTGGGTAGCCACCACCGTAGCGAGGACTGCAAATACGATCATCAAGGGGATCACAGCAGACAGAGAAAAGCTTTCTGCAACAGCACCCGAGAACAAAGGAGCCAGCCCACCAATACCATAACTGGTAAAGAAGCTCAACCCATAAGCCCTCCCTCTCAACTCCATCGGTATACTCTCTGCAATCAATGAATTCTGGACTGGCTGGAATGCATACACAGAAATCCCCAGAAGGGCAATAGAGCCCGCAAGGAGCAGTGGACTCCTAGCGAAAAAGAACCACAGCAAAGCACCTGCTGAAACCATATTAAACACAATAAGGAGGGGTCTCTTGTTGTACTTGTCTCCTGCCCATCCCCCTGCTGCCTGTCCCAAGATACCTGTGGCCTCTTTCAATGTAATCAAGGATGCTGCCACAATCAGGGGGGCAAACTTGACCTCGTTTATTATCGTGGGCAAAAAGTACATCAACCCATTAAAATATAATCCCTGAAATGATGTCAGCACCAGGAGTACACCAATATTCCTGTTTTCAAAGGGTATCTTTGCCATATCTTTCAACATGTTGCCAATGGAATCCTTCCGGACAGGTTCTTCCTTAAACTTCACAAAGAAGATAATACTTGCAGCCACCAGAACCCCCGGGATAGCCCACAACATGTAGGTGGTCCTCCATCCTATCCCCAGACCAACCAGAGAAATACCCAGGACAGCCACCATCTCTGGAGAGGCCAGAAATCCTGTAAGGATTGGGGTTATGGCCTGTCCGATATTTCCTCCGATTCCATGGATACCCATGGCTTTGGAGCGGTGTGTCTCAAATGCTTTAGAAACCAGTGATATCCCCGAAGGGTGATACAGTCCCGCGCCAACACCCATAACCACAAAGAACAGAGCAAGAACAGTCTTATTCCAGGCAAGCCCTACCAGGACTGCAGCTGCAGCACACAGTACCATGGACAGAGCCGCCACCTTCCTCGAACCAATTCGATCTGAAAGAAATCCCGCAGGAATGGCATTGAGTCCGAACAGAAACCCAAGGACAGAAGCAATGACCCCGATTTCCGCGAAACTCATGTCAAATTCCGCCATTATCAATGGCATTAATATGGAAAACACGATCACATACGAATGATCAAGTGAGTGAGCGAGTGATGTGAATACCAGGACCGACTTATGATTCATGAACCCACCTCTGAGGTGACCTTAAAAAGCCTTGTGGACTGCAGAAAGATAGATCTGCTGCCCACACAACACGTGCGGATTATTGGGAATTCGACTTTCCTAAGTTTTTACAGCGAAAAGTTTATATATAACTAACACCATAGAGGAACAGGAAAGGTGAGATGTTTTTCCTCCTTACTCCCCTTTCCATTTTTTTTCCAAGGAAGCTGTATCTAGGTTCCGAGGTGACAGGATTTGCCAATGTGGGTACATCAACGATCCCACACATGCAGGCCTACACTCCTCACATCTAGGTAAAAACTAACTCTCATAAATCTCACAGATTCCTCTTGCACGGTATGAATCCACGAATCCCGTGTAGTATCACCTGTCAGGTCTGCATTTCCGGAATGCTCCTCTCAGATCATATCCGTGTTCCGGCCTCAGTGAAGAGCCATGCAATGTGGACCGAATACCTTTATATCTAATAACCGGTTATATGTCTTGGAAAGGTAGCAAAAGAAGACTCCCCATGGAGGGTCTCGTGTGACCTTGAATGACCCTGAAAAGAACCTCCTCACATTACTTGGAAAGGATTGTTCACTTTCTAAGTCGAGACTGCAGCACTCCCTGCACTACAGGCGGATCAGCACAGTGAGCAGTAAGATAGCCAGCCTGAGAAAGGCAGGGTATATCAGAGGACCATTCTACCACATCAACCTAAATGCGGTAGGTGAGAATCGCGTCCACAATATACTGACTGAGATCCGGTTCGATCCCAGAGAGTATGATTCAGCCTTTGAACTGATCACATCGATTGATTGCTGGGAGTGGATCTTTCCCACCATGCAGGGGGATACCTTCTTTGTTGTGTTCAGGTCGAATTACTATGCCTACCTCACAAGGCTTCTTTCCATCATACAACACGCAGGGTTCATAACATATGAGGTACATTCTTCCCAGAACAGGTGGTTTGTCCAGAATCCCGACTTCTTTGGTGAAATAATCCCACCAGTTTCACATGTCTTCGATGAGGTGGCCATTGACCTGGCATACCCCGAAAGAACGTCTGATACGTGGTGGAGGTTCATTGACCTGCAGGTGATGCAGTACTTGCAGGTGAAAACATGCAATATCAGCGAAATCCAGCGAATAGAAAAGAGAGTGTACGGACGGTTCTGGAGGCGCAGCCAGATCAAGTACAGTATTGAGAAGATCTGCAGTGCTGGAATTGCCGAGAGGAAACACTTTAATATCTCTCCATTTCCCTGGATAGAGAGTTATGGGTTCTTGCTACTGGTTGAGGGTGATCCAGAAGATGTTGTTAAATTCCTGGTGAACTTTGGCCAGGATTGTCGGCTGTATAAGGCATATACCATGTGCAGGGACATGGGCTTTGTGTGGTGCGTGACAAGCCCCCAGGTGGGGCCTGAATTGATGAACACGCTTGGAGGTCTGTCTCCACAAGTACAGGTTCGATGTCTCCAGTTGAAATCTGTCCACGATCCCATGAAGAAATCTTTTAACGATGAACATTTCGACATTGAGACGCAGCGGTGGATATTCCCCTTTGCACACTATAAGGAACAGATCAAGACACTCATTGAAAAAAAAGAAAAATAGAAAGTAGTAACTCTGCTTTGTGCCTGCCTTAGCAAGGACTGCCAGGGTCATCTCCCGGTTTTCCCCCAGAAGGGGTCACTCCCCCAAGGACAAGTGGCAAACCAAATACGCCCATAGTGTACATTTTCAGTCACCTCACACTTGGATCTAAATGCATAGATATAATTAGTTCTCAATTTATCAAGAAATAGTCTATATATTGTATTTTAAATTTGGATTAGTCCTGATTTTTGACAAATGTCTCATTTCTTAGGATTCTACAAACCCAGTTGAGTTCCCTCAGTGCGGAGAAGACCGGGCTTCTGTGTCGTTCTGTCAAAAATGTCACGTTGAACTCTCTGGTAAGGAATCAGTTAATGCCACGAGATCATTCATCTGGAATTCGGATAGTTCTCTGTAGCTCCTTTCAATGTCCTGCGAAGTCCCCATCTCCAGGGCTCTTCTGTAGGCCTTTTCCAAGTAGTCTCCCTTCTGTTTTCTATCTATCTGCCTGATATTATATTCCACTTTCTTCATGTCTACAGGTTCCTGCATTTCTTTGTAGAGGGCTAAACTTTCCTCCCAGGCAGTTCTCGCTCCATCAAGATCTTCCTTTCGGGCAAAACATAGCCCTTCATTGTAGAGCGTGGAGGCTCTCCTGGACATGTCACTCCCAGCCAAGGTGAGGGCCTCACAGAATAGGGCCAGCGCTTCGTCAACGTCATCCTTCATGTAGAGGCAGGAACCCAGGTTATTCAGAACGTCAGACAGCAGCAATGTATCCTGAAAAGTCTGAAGAATTCTCTGGCACCTCTTGTAATACTGTTCAGCCACTGTGTATTTTTCCTTCTTGAACGATACATTTCCCAGTCCCTTCAGTGCATAGATTCTTCCGCGTGTGTCTTCAAGTTCTTCACAGATCCCTTCCATGCGCACGTAAGACTCTTCAGCCTTATCCAGGTTGTTTTTCAGTTCGTAGAGGGCACCCTGGTTGTAGAGTACCCAGACGATCTGGGACACGTCCAACCCTTCTGGGATGCTGTGCTCCATAACATAGAAAAGAGCGCTGTCATCCTCCTTCTGCTGGTCAGCCACGCTTTTGAACACTTCCTTGAGTGTACTGTCCCACTCTTCTGCTGTGCGCAGGTTCCGAGTCGCATCAATTTTTGTCATGTAAAAGATCTCCTCCCCCTTCTTTGACAGTCTGTATTGATTTTGATCAAGATGACTCCGTTTCTTATATTGAATGTACCCCTTCATCCTCAGGTGCTTTATGTTCCGGTAGATATTTGCCCTGGATGTCCCTTTTATCTCAGGCAAATACGTATGGAAGTACTCTTCGATGTCCCCAGTAGTGGCCCCCCTGCTTTTTCCGATGACGTGAATGATGTGAAACATCACTTCCCAGGGCTTTGCTTCAAGTTCAGCCATTGCGTTGGCAAGAGTTTCAGCAACGTGTTGTCGTGAGTCTTTTGAAAGCTGGGAGGTCAGACGCTCTTCGAACAGGTTTAGTCCCTTTGAGGTCAGTGTGTAAAAGACAGGAATGTCCTTTTTCTCAATTCTTTCAAGATATTCGCCAATAAGAAGTCGTTGCAGCACTGTCTGGATTCTCTCGCCTCCCACGACCTTCATCTGGTCTTTCAGAATCTTCCTTCCGTGACACCGTGCAAAGTCCAGAATGTCAACCATGAGTTCAGCATCTCGTTCTTCATGGCTGCTGGGTGGAGTCATAAACGTCTCTGTAAGTATTATCTAATATGGCTTTTGTCGATTTGCAGATTTTGAGATTCACCCGTGAAGGATAGTGTCTTTTCATGAACTCATGTGCAAACAGCTTGACGCAATCCATGGTGCAGGTTTCTGTGTTCATGAGCATTCTCCCTGATACGGCCCTCTAGACTGTCTCCCAGAATCGGCATAGTATTCGGTTCCTGATTGCAAAGGACTTGATTCCTCATACACACTCCGTGCCAGTCCAAGAATGGCTTTCGCCAAATCCTCAACGGACTGTACAAGACTGCGTTCTTCTGTTCCTATTTCTGAAACGCGGGTTACCATTTCCTCTTTTAAGAAATCTCTGCCAGAACTTCCTTCCTCAGTCTGACTTCCAAGAATTACCATGAACAGTATGTCAGTGATCCTGCGCATCGTATTATCCAGTTTAACCAGTACTGCCTCAGTATCCAATCTGACCTTGGTTTCTGCGCCGTCAAGGAGCCGTCTATTGGCCTCTTTGGCTTCTATTTCATCTTCTGTCATTTTTTCACCTCCTTTGCAGTGATACCAAAGTAGTGTAAGCCCAATCAGACTCGCTACGACTACGATTCCAGCTATCAAGACCGAGAAGTACGCCTGCACCATAAAACGTATGCAGTACGAATCCAGCAAATTCCATATGGGAACCTCCTGCTAATTGCCACGCAATTCTCTTTGCAGTTCTATGATATAGTGGAAATATCTCTATTTAAGCCTTTGTACCTTCGGAATATTTCAATACTCAGTTCTCGGACGGCTTTGAGCGGAGGTTGGCAGGGCTGAGATTCTCAAGGAATCAGCGAGCGTGCTCCCGCCATGACACATTGTGAGCTTCTGACGGGTTGATCTCAGGCCAGGAAAGCAGAAAAGGAACTTCAGTATCAGGTATGCAAGAAAGATTAACTGTTGAAAGATCCTTCTGGGATGGAGCTCCTATTCTTCGTCTTTCATTCCAGCTTCTCCACAATGAACAGAAAATTCACACGATGTTTCCACATGATATCCAAAGCAATATTAGGAATTATTGCTGCTACCTCGCCTTCCAGATTGTTCAGGAATTGCTCCAACCTGCTCTGATCCTCTGCCATACTAATCTTGAATCGGTGAACCCTATATTTCGATTTCAACGCTTTTCATCTCCTCTTGTGTTATGATTGTGGCCGTCATTTCCAGCTTTAAAAAGGTTTCCCGAACTCTCCATGCCAGCACCAATCAACAGTCAATGCACACCTATCCTGAGGTAACCGTGACCATCATTTCGTCCTCTTTCTCCTTCTGATCTTTCTCACGTAGTAGACCAGGGGATTCTTGACCCGTAACAGGACAAGAACATCATCCTTGTGCAGGTTGTGCAAAATCCTGTTCACTTCTCCAATATCAACACCTGAAGCCTCCGCAATCCTCTGAGGATTCCTGGTCTTTCTGAGGGCCAGCAGGACCCTTTGCGCATCTCCTGTATTGCTGCTGATGAGCTGGTCCAGCCTCGTGCGGTCTGCCACCGCATATATCCCCTGAAGGCACAACTCATCTGGTTTACACAGGGAGGGTGCATTCTGCTTAACCTTGGCGCAACTGGGAGGGAGGTACCACTTCGATGTGCCAAAATCTCTGGGAGAAGGCGATTCACTCAGGCCAAATCCCAGGTGGTAGAAGACATTCGCCTGTTCGATGGGTTGGTCTTGAAACAGAGGGGGATCGCACTTGTTCCCCGCTTCAATGATCAGGGGAGCCACGTCCTCCAGAATAATCTCAATCTGTTCGGAAGAGAGCTCAGGTTTCTTTTCCTGGTCAAACGCAGTCAGAGAGGGATAGACCCTGGCATAGGAAAGAAAGGCAGTCAAAAGCACAGTGATGGCATAGTTTCTCAGACCGGAGGAGGTACCCTGGAGAGCTTCCCTCACGCAGGGGGGAAACGCATTCTCATCAAAATCTGCGGCCCCCACGGGAGCCACTGACACAGCAGGGACTTCGGAAGAAATAAGGTTAAGAATACGGGTGAAGACTGAAGGGAGTTTGATATTCTGGGTTCTGTATTCCTCCCTTTTCTCATCTATATATCGCTTCAAGGCCTTGGTGAGCAGCTCTGAATACACGTCGATGAGCTGTGACCTGGTGAAAGGAATCCACCCTTCCACAAGGTAGTGCTGGGTGAGGTCAGTATCGGCCACATCGACCCAACGTATTGCATACTGCAGATGGTCTTCTTCAGACCCCAGGCGGAACCTGTCCTCCCGTGGAATGGTTACTCCTGTTTCTGAGAGGGTACACACTGAGGAAACACCTTTCATAGTATCGAGGACGTCACGCCTGATCCTCTGGTTGTCGAGAGCATGCCATAATCTCTCTCTTATGGGTTCTACTACCATTCGTATTGCCAATCCCGCCTCCCTGGAATGAGAACCTTTTCTGGCCACCGAAACCAGGGGAAAGAGCTGGTACATGACCTCCTTTGAAGGCTCAGGTTCAACAGTGCTTCTTCTGGTGTCGTCAGACTCTGAGAGCATCTCAGAAAGCCTCTTCTTGATTTCTGGAATAATGTCCTTTTCTTCATAGGTGGCACGTTCAAGCATGGACTTGTAAACAGGATCCAATGGATTGATCATGATTCTCTCTTCAGGAGGAAGAAATTGTTTTCTGACCCACTCTGTCTCTGCATACTTCACCACGTGACCACCTTGTGGGCGAGTCTGCTACCATCTCTGGCATAGAACTGGATACTCTGTTCTGCATAGGGAAACCCCACGATGGCATGATATTTTCCAAAGATGGAGAAGAACCGCAAATCACTGGGAGAGGGAGTAACATTTGCAGAAGGATGGGAATGGGCAGTCCCACTCACAGAGGGATCAATAGGAAGGTTCCAGTAGTTGACCACAGAGCCTGTCTTGCCGAAAATAGTTCCAGGAACCAGCAGGATTTCAGTAATCACTCCTTTTCGTTCCCTCAAGAACCCGGCAAATTCATCAGGATGTGTACTCTTACACGCATGGAGGAGAAATTCCAGCGTTTCATCCTCAATCTGGACTTCCATGTACGTTGTGGACTATTGAAAATTATAAAGGTTGCCCTGCAAAGAAAGACTGTAGAGGTACCGATGGCCTGGGTTCGTACAGATATCACGAGCAGGGGACACCAGAATTCTGTGATTCACAGAAAACTACTTATGGATAGATGCCTCTATGGTGTAGCAATGTATCAACAGAACATCATGATTGCCTTGCTTCTCACCACTGCAGCAGGCCTTTCCACAGGTATAGGGAGTGCCATTGCCTACTTCATACGGAATCCCCGGACAATCTTTCTTTCCTTTTCCCTGGGACTCTCAGCAGGTGTGATGATCTATGTTTCTTTTATGGAGTTACTACCCAGCGCAGTGCATGAAATAGGTGAGCCCTGGGCTGTTCTCACCTTTTTTGGGGGAATTGCCTTAATCGGGGTGATTGATCGGGCCATTCCTGAAGCCGAGAACCCGCATGAGTATAAGGGGCCAGCAGAAATACCTGGGTTAGGAGAGGGTCATGTATCCAACCAGCTAATGAGAACAGGTGTTCTCACTGCCCTGGCAATCGGGATTCATAATTTCCCGGAAGGACTCGCCACATTCGGCATGGCTCTCAGTAACACGAATGTGGGCGTCATTGTTGCAGTGGCTGTTGCCATTCACAATATTCCCGAGGGGATTTCAGTGTCTGTTCCCATCTTCTATGCCACGCAGAGCAGACAAAAAGCAGCATTGTATTCCTTCTTCTCTGGATTAGCAGAACCTGTGGGAGCTGCTGTTGGGCTTGTGGTCTTGCTCCCCTTCCTGTCACCCGGATTGCTGGCCAGCCTGCTGGCTCTCGTGGGAGGGATCATGGTGTACATCTCAGTAGATGAGCTGCTTCCTCTGGCCCACCAGTATGGTCACGGTCACCTAGTAATCCAGGGGATTGTACTGGGAATGGGCATCATGGCTGTAAGTCTGCTTCTCTTATAGACTGCATTCTGAGAATTCACAGTCCAACAGATGGCAGAAGAGCAGTGTGTTCTCTCTTGAGTTGGTGCACTCAGGTGGCGACACCATTTTAAGTATTCAAGATATGAAACGACCATGGTTCACAATTCAAAATCGGGAAGAAGATTGTGTATCTTAGTGATTGTCATCGTATGTGGTACAGGCTGTCTTCAGCAAGCTAGAAAATCAGAAGGATCTTCATCTGAGCCCGGGACTGCGGTAAAAACTGTCACTGTCCTTCAGGAATGGGGAGGCCGGGTAAGCTGGCTGCACGGTGAAGATCGCATTGCATTTGACAGGTCGGGGACTGACAGTCTTTTTGATGTCTACGTCATGAACCTTGATGGGTCTCACGCTGAGTGTCTGACCTGTGGTGGGAACATACCTGAGCTTCATAATGGAAACCCCGTATGGCACCCTTCGGGTGAGTACATTGTCTTCCAGGCTCAAGACCCTGAACTCCAGGGGCTTCCTCCAACAGCTGTTGGATCATACATTGCCAGTCCAGGGGTGGGCATTAACAATAACCTGTGGATCATGACTAGTGATGGTACTGCCTTCTGGCAGCTCACGCATGTTGGAGACAGGTTCGGAACACTGCATCCTCAGATTTCACCAACCGGGAAGAAGCTGCTGTGGAGTGAAGTGATCAGCCCGGTATCGGATATCGGCACCTGGGAAATTCGCCTGGCAGATCTTGTTACCGAGAGCGGAGAACCGCACATAACGAATGTGGAAACCATGAGGCCCCTTGATCTTCAGTTGTACGAGGTACACGGATTCTCACCTGATGGCAAGAACATACTCTTTTCTGGAATTGAGGAAGGGAAATACTACTATGATTTTGAGATATACGTCATGAATGTGGAGACAGGGATCACCCACAAGCTAACAGACAATGATGAATGGGATGAGCACGCTCATTTCACACCAGATGGAAGAATCATGTGGGTATCTTCCCAGGGAATTCCCCAAGTAAAAGGAGGGAACCTTCAGGATATAATGGAGAATCCACCTAAGTTCGAGTACTGGATTATGAATTCTGATGGTTCGGGAAAGCGCCAGCTCTCCGGATTCAATCGCCCCGGCACGCCTGAGTACACTGCCATTGAAGGAGGAATTGGACTGGGGGATTTCGATGTGGGCCCTGATGGAAAGACCATAGTGGCTAAGATGCGCATGGGGCGGGGTCACGAGAAAACGGTCTTGATTGAGTTTGACCTTGAGAACGCTGCGAGCAATGTGCTACGAGACAGTTATCCTTCTGGTAGACTGATGAAAAGAACATTCACAGGCATACCACCTACATCGACAAATGTCCATGAGCTGACTTTCACAGAGCCTTTGGCAGACAGAGGGCTCGTCAGTGCCACAGGACGTCCTCATGATAGCTGGGTTGTCCTCTACATTCTAGTTTTGTCCAGAAATTCCAATCCTGCTGGCTTCGCAGTCTCTTTGGCACAAGGACGCCTCCTGTGTCTGAGACTCCTTCAGCAACCTGATTCAGGACGATGGTCCTGATCTACCTGTGTCTTCTATCCTCCCAGAGCAATCCTTGATAACCACAAAATCTCAGTCAGAAATAGCAAGGGGGAGGCCTGCAGGTGTCAAGACCTCCTCCAGCTTGCGAACGAGAGATTCTTCAACCTTGAAATCAGAAGCACGTGCATCAGTAAGCCACGAATTTGCGATGAACTGCCTAAATCGTCACCATTCTGGTCTCAGTAGGGTACGAAGCAATCCATATACTGACGGACAGGGTCACTCAAGAACATGAATGCTTCTTCCATCGCTTCCGTCATTACGGATTCTCTTGCCTTCACGGAATCACCTCTTACTGAGGATACCCTTGACTTATATAAATCTTTTCCTCAAGACCAATCTGTAATAAGTAGGGACATGGGTAACAAAAGTAAGTAGAGACATGGGTAACACTTTGGCAGAAGGTGATCCCATTGGACGTGGTAACAGAACGATGGAAATTACTCCAACTGCCAGAGGAAGAACACCTCACAGTGACAGAAGC
>JACVGT010000038.1 GCA_018992685.1 Theionarchaea archaeon | reverse complement strand
CCCGGTGAGCCTCCTGTAATTCTCAAAAATTGGAACAATGGTATCAAAGAATACCCTGAAACTTTCAAAATCCCTTTCCCGATGATTTTCTTCGCCTGCCCGGCCGCTCTGGAATCCAGCCAGGTCATGCAGTTCATGAGAGGATTTCCCTGTGCGTCAACAGGGACAACCCCAGCCATCTGGGCAGAAAAGACTATGGCTGCGATGTCCTCCGGAGAAGTCTGATTCTCTTCCAGGAGGGTTCGAGTTGTATTCACTATGGCCTTCCACCAGTCTTCGGGGTCCTGTTCTGCAAAGCTCTTTCTGGAGAACACGATCTCGTAATCAAAAGATCGAGCATCCCGTATATTCAGGTTAAAATCTATGAGCGTCCCCTTGCTTCCACTGGTCCCAACGTCATGGGCCACAATGTATTTCATAACCGTACCATATCGAGTCGCCTATTTAACCATTTGCAAAAAGATGAAAGAGAGTAGGCATCAATACTGGGTCGTCACCTACACTCTGAATGTTTTACCAGTCATTCGCTCCCTCAATACTCTGGAAGCAAAGAGAAGAACTACCACGTCGATTGCAAGGAGGATAACTCCTTCCCACCATATGTCTGAAAGCGTGGCTCCATCCTGGGTTATGGCCAGGATAGGATGAACGAAATAGTACGTGGGAAAGAACTTACCCAGCCACTGGGGGATACTGGGAAACAGTAAGACCAGGGCAGGAAACCACAGGAATACTCCCACGATTTTCATCCGGGTTATCAGATCAGTGATATTTTTCATCATCACTCCTCCAATCAACCCCAGCCCCACGGCAAACAGTGTTCCCAGAATCAGGAATAGAAGCACCAGGTACAGTCCACCAGTGAGAGAACCATTCAGAACAAGAATAATCGTGCCCAGCACCAATCCCAGAAACAGCCCGAATAATGTCTTAGCCATGACGACCTCCAGGGGCGTAATGGGAGTCACTAGAACAGCATTCAGGGTTTTCAATTCTCGTTCTTCAACCAAGGAGGAGGAAAGGATCAGCCCGCCCACCATGGCAGAAATAATCAGGAGAAAAGGTACCATACGTATTCTCAGGGGATACTCTTCCCCACCCACAACCTTGGTGTCAAAGGAGACCACATTTTCAGCTCCCATCTGCTCCCGGTAGACCTTCACCAGCGTGGCTCCAACAGTCAGCCGATCATTCAGGAGGCTCTTGCCAGAAACCAGAACACGAGGAGGGCTCCCACTCTCAAACGCGATACCTGCATCGTACTCTCCTTCAAGGACGTTATTCCTCAGTCCCTGTTCAGAATCAGCTGTAACCAGGTGAATTGAAGGTTCCTGCTCAAGCAGAGGTATCAACTCGCTTTCTCCGAACACTCCAACAGTAGGGGCAGATGTTCCCACACTGCCCAGAGCTGCATTGAGTGCCAGAGACATGAAAATGGGCATGATAATCATGAACAAAAAGAACCCCTCCCTTGTGACGAGCCTAATATCCTTTTTAGTCATCTGGAACAGCCGACCAACGTTCATGAGTATCGCCTCCTGAGGGCAGTCACTCCGAGGAAGAAGAATATCACATCAAATACACCCACTACGGCGAATTCTTTCCATACATCAGAAAGCCCAGCGCCGTGGTTGAGAATCTGGTTTACTGCATCCACCAGGTAATAGGTTGGTATGACCTTCATCACAGAAAGTGAAACGCCAGGCAACAGAATCACCAATCCAGGGAGTATCAGCACCAGCAGGGGGACACCCACATAGATATAAGAACCAATGATGTTCTCAGTGAGGCTTCCCAGAAACAATCCCAACGTCACCGACAGAATAGCTCCCAAGAGGACTCCCAGAAACAGAACAGGCAGATCCCCTCTAAAGGTCTGTGTCAGGATTATTATGGCAACGGCAACAAGGAGAGAATATCCAATGCCCACAATTCCTTTCGACAGTATCACGTCAGAAGGAGAAGCAGGGGTGACCAAGACTGCTCTCAATGTCCCTGCAGCACTCTCCTCGACTATCAGAGTAGATATGGTCCACATCTCCATCACGAGAGCCATAACCAGATAGAGGGGTATGGATTGCTCTCTTAAGGGAATCTGTTCTCCTGCCATGTCCTCTCCCAGAATCTCTCCTTCCATCTGGGGCAGTGGTGTTTGTAGGGCTGCAGATTCAACTGCCAGTTCCATAAAGTACGTGATAGATGTTCTCACATTTTCTGGCTGCTCTGAATCAAAGTAAAGTGTAATTTCCGGCTTCTTGCCTGACATGAGTAACGAATCAAAATTCTCAGGGAGCACCAACCCTGCTACATAGTCACCTTCATCCACTGCTTTTTCAACATCTCCTGGAGATCCGAAAGGATGAAACGCAATCCCCTCTTCCTCCCCGAATTGAGAAAAAAACTGTGACTCACCATACACTGCTAGGTCAAAGGTTTCTTCAACACTGGCTGGTAGAACGTAGTATACTCCAGCAAACAGAATACCAGAAATGAGTCCCATGAGTACCAGACTGTTTCTCATAGCCGCAATTGTATCCTTCTTGGCAATAGCCTTAACGCATTGAGGGTTCATTGTTCCAACTTCCTCCCTGTCAGTTGTATGAACACTTCTTCCAAGGTAGCTTCCTGGGTGTGGATCGTAGCCACTTCCTTCGTCTTCAGAAGGTCCTTGGTCCTTTCAGGGGTCTTGGGATCATCAAGAGGTAGTGTCTCCTCTTCAAATCCTGTCTGCGTCCGCATTCGCACCTTGAGAGCTCGTTTTCCCAGTTTTAGCTTCAAGTTTTCAGGTGTATCTAATGCCACAATCTTCCCTTCATTAATGAACGCCACTCTATCTGACAGTTTATCTGCTTCCATCATGTTGTGAGTAGTTAGAAAGATGGTCTTTCCTTTTCTCTTCTCGGTCACAATAATCTGCCTGATAGCATCGGCAGAAATGGGATCAAGGCCACTGGTGGGTTCATCCAGGAAAAGTATGTCTGGATCATTGATCAATGACCGGGCAAACATGACCCGCTGCTGTAGCCCTTTCGACAGCGTTTCTGCTCGGTCATCAGCCCACTTTGTGAGGTCTACCCGTTTCAGCAGTTCATCCAGATCAGGGTTAATGCCGAAGAGGTCGGCAAAGAACTTCAGGTTTTCTCTGACTGTTAGTCGGGGGTACAAGTTCTTCTCTTCAAAACATACCCCAATCCGTTCGTGGACTTTCTTAGGGTCACTGGAAATATCAATTCCCAAAATTTTCGCCCATCCCTCCTGTGGGATGAGCTGGCCGGTGAGCATTTTGGTGGTGGTGGTTTTCCCCGCACCGTTGGGTCCCAAAAACCCAAGGATTTCTCCCTTGTCTACGGAGAAAGAAATGTGATCCACTGCCAGATGCTCATCATAACTGTAGGTGAGGGTTTCAGCTTCAATTATCATGGGATCACTGTCCTGTTATATTATAGAACACGTCATATTTAAAGGGTTGTGCCGACCATGTGAGGTAGGTTATAAAGTAGCTCCAAATGAATGATCTGCTCCGAATGAAGATGATTTCTGCACGCCTTCTGCACCCTTGAAAGGGTGAATCACTCAGCCCGACTGATATTTCTCACACGGCACATCAGAATTCAGTTGCAGCTGTTTGGTTTGTTGATAACAACAACAGGTGTATGTTATCTCTTTGATCTGCTGCTGAATGAAATGTGCAATTGTATTCCTTCATACCTGGTTACCGTGAGCCAGTAAAGTGCGAAAACTGCAGGACGTTCCCGATCATTCACTACGTTCAGAAGGATGGTATGACCCCGAACATGAGCATCACCAGGGGAATCACTAACTATAAAAATCATCATCCCAAAGGGGGGGTATGCAAAAGATGATCATTGAATTGAATCCCGGATTTGCGTTCAAGCTGCTACCGGGTGATTTTTTCGATTGTATTGAGTATGTGGAAGGAAGAGCATTACTGAAGCTGGATGTTGAAAAGGGGATCAAAGTAGTAGTTTTGGATATCAAGGTCAAAGAGGGGAAAACACTCGACGATGTAAGAATCCCTGCTGAGTTTTACTTTTTAGATATTCTGGAACAGAAAGATACTCTGTACACATGCCTGGCAAAGGTAGAATTCAAAAAATCATTTCAAAAAATGAAGGATATGCAGCCCTGGAGGTCATTACTGGCTGAAAATATTATTTTTGATTTTCCTTTTATTGCTTCAGAGAAAAAAATTGTTTTCTCCATTATTTCAGACAGTCAAACCCTGAGAAAGATGCTGCAGGTATTCAAGGCAATGAAGATCATTAAGAGTCTCTCCTTCCACAAGGCAACCTTTTCCAAGTACAATGTGCTGTCCTGTCTTACTGAAAGGCAGAAAGAAGTCATGCTGACTGCCCACAAAAATGGGTACTATAATGTTCCTCGGGATATTACAGCAGAAGAACTCTCTGAGAAGCTGGGCATAAGCAAGGCTACCACTGTTGAACATTTGAGGAAGGCTGAAAACAGGATTATCTCACAGGTTGCAGCAGGATACTGAGCATGTGCTCACTGGGCGCAAGTGCTCACGGTCTCTCATGGTGATCTCAATGATCAGTGAACGTATGGACAGAAGGGTTCACCTGCATGCGTCATCGTGAAATCGGATGATCACCATTCTTGACTATACCCTCAAAAGAACCTGAATCCTCAATACCCGGGTATCATCCACATGCCAGAAACAAACCTCTAAAAGGCCTTCTTACAAGAACCTCCATGAACCTTGTTTTTATCCACGGCGCTGGAAGCAGCAGCAAGGTATGGACTTTCCAGAAGAGACACTTTTCTCGTCACAAAATACAGCTCATAGACCTGCCTGGACATGGTGGAACCTCCGGAGATGGGAGAGACACGATCTCTGACTATGTTGAGGACGTGTGGAGATCTGCTAAACCAAGTGACGATGCCGTTCTTATTGGTCACTCAATGGGTAGTGCAATCGCTCTGAGTTACGTCCTGAAATATCCTGCAGCTGCCTGTGTCCTGACTGGAGCAGGAGCAAAACTGCGCGTGGTGCCAGCGATCCTTGAGAATATCATTGACCACTATGAGGAAACTGTTGATCTCATTCTGACTAATGCCATTCACAACAAAACAGAGCAGATCATGACCCACTCCCGAAGAGAAATGCTCGCCACACCCCCACGTGTAACGTACAACGACTTTCTGGCATGTGACACATTCAATGTCATGGAGGAAATCCACAGAATATCTGTCCCCACTCTTGTAATAGCTGGCCAGCAGGATGTATTGACGCCCTTGAAGTACTCACAATATCTGGCAGACAGCATCAAGAGTGCACGTCTCGAAATTATTGAGAACTGTGGGCACATGGCTATGCTGGAACAGCCAGAGGTATTCAATTCTGCAGTAGAGAGGTTCCTGAACACAGTAGATTAGAGGGTTCTAAACCTGAACTCTCGGTTGCCTTCGTTCCCCTCACCACGGCCCACCCTGACATCAGTGAATTGTGGCCATACAGAACCCTTATATGTTCTACACGGTCTGTAACGTATACAGGAGGAACACATGAAATCAGCCAATACACTTGCCGGTACCCTCATCATCTTTCTACTGTTCATCTTGTGCGTGGATGCGACGAAGGAGTTCACCGTTGTGGTGGGCCCGGGCGACCAGTGGGTTCCCGCACTTTACCAGGACATCGTGGTATGGGAGGATGACAGAAATGGAAATCATGATATCTATGCATTTAACCTCTCCACCAGAAAAGAGTTCCCCATATCAACCAATGAAAGCGAGCAGGGATTTCCTGCAATCTATGATAACATCATTGTGTTCATGGATGATAGGAATGGGAACTTTGACCTTTATGGGTATAACCTCGAGACCACGGAAGAGTTTCCCCTGGTAATTGAGACCAGCGAGCAATGGGTTCCCCAGATCTATGGAGATATCGTAGTGTTTGAAGATAACAGGAATGGAAACTATGACATTTACGCCGTAGACCTCAAGACCAATGAACAATTCCCCATTTGTTCTGATGCCAGTGAACAACGCTACCCCTGTATCAACAAAGACACTGTCATCTGGGAAGACAATAGAAATGGAAACTTCGACGTCTACGGGTTCGATTTAACGACCAAGGAAGAATTCCAGATAACTGATGATCCTGCTGATCAGAGACTGGCAAAAATCTCAGGGGATTTTGTGGTATGGACAGATAAGAGAAATGGAAATGCTGATATTTACGGATTCAACCTGTATACTGGAGAGGAGTTCTCTGTAACAACTAATTCATATGATCAGGGCATCCCTTCAGTTTATGGAGATATTGTAATATGGATGGACTTGAGGAACGGGAATACTGATATCTATGGATTTAACCTCTCTACTCGGAAGGAATTTGTAGTCACAGCCCACCCCAGTGAGCAAGGATTCCCCGCTATCTTCGAGAAAACTGTGGTCTTTCAAGATTTCAGAGCCAACAACAATGACATCTATGGCACATATATTGACCAGGATGGCATGTGCCTGGGTTCCCTTCTTCTCTCAGTGTTGGTCCTGGGAGGGCTTCTGATCTCTTTACGAATCTCACGGAACCACTCCGCAACAAGGACCGGAACTGTCCACAATCACCACAATCAACTAGGGACATCTAGGTAAATTGAGAGGACTCTTCTTATGGTTGCATTCTCTTTGAAGATTAGGGCCGCCCTTTCGAGTACAGATGGAGAATTATCTCTGAACCATCTTTGTGAAATGTAAAAATACTGCCCTTATTTTGCCTGAGACGCCTGTGTATGACAAAAAAATAAAGGGTAAATCGAGAAAATTGGGTTATCTGATGAATCAAGTTGCCACCATGAATTTTTTCCCTCCCACGAAGTAGATTTGTTCAGCACTACACCTATTCCTGAGGCCGAGACTCTTTCTGAACTGGATCGAATGGTCTGCATTGAACCATACGTGTAACACCGTGGAGAATTCAACAAGGAAATCAGGATTCAGATGTATCTGCAATCAGGCAACATATTGGGAAGAAGCTTCTGGAACCAGCTAGAAAAAATTTCGCTACGGCGCAAAAAGCTTATATCGTAACATGTCAAATGGGATCGGTGATGTTATGCAGGTTGCTGTTCTAGGCTGTGGTACAGTAGGAACCACTGCCATAAAAACACTCGATGCTCTAGGAGTATTTGATACCATTACCGTTGGCGACATCAACATACACTATGCAGAAAATGTAGCTGATACGTGTTCGTGTGAGACGCTCTGTGTCAAGTGTAATGCTGAAGACCCTGAACAACTGCGAGATGTCATGAAAGGTTCAGATGTGGTCCTCAACTGTGTCGGTCCTTTCTACAAGTATGGACCACCCATTCTCACAGCAGCCATAGAAGAAGGAGTCAATTATGTGGACGTGTGTGATGATCTGGATGCAACGATAGAGCAACTGGAGCTCCATCAGAAGGCAATCCAAAACGATGTCTCTGCACTCATCGGTATGGGGAGCTCACCTGGACTGGCCAACGTATTAGTCAAGTTCTGCGAGAATTTCTTTGACATTAAATCAGTTGATATCTACCATGCTCATGGAGGTGAGGAAACAGAAGGAGCTGCGGTGGTGAAGCACAGGATACATTCCATGAAAATGGAGATCCCCGTGTTTCTCAATGGCGCCCTTCAGTATGTGAGACTGTTTGAAGAGAGTGGCCAGGCCCTGGAGGAAGAGTGTGAATTCCCGGGTGTTGGCACATATCGCGTATATGCATATCCGCATCCAGAGACCATTACCCTACCGCAGCACATTACAGGGGTTCAGCGTGTGACCAACCTGGGGCTTGTTCTGCCTCCGGGGTATGCAGAGCTTATTAAAGGGGTTGTCAGACTGGGTATTACCGGTGAAGAACCCATTACAGTGAATGGTGGGCGTGTTGTGCCATTGGACTTTGCAGTTGCTTTCATTCTGTCCCAGAGAGAACAGTTGCTGAAGAATGCAGGCTTCACAGAACCAATGGGGAGCTTGAAGATAGTTGTCGGAGGAGAACGTGAAGGTAAGAAGGAAAAGTACATCTTTGCCCTGGGTTCCCGTGGCCAGGGAATGGGAGAAGGGACAGGAATACCTGCTGCCATTGGGGCAACTCTCATGGCACAGGGGAAGATTCCCAAGAAAGGAGTCTCACCTCCGGAAGCCTGTGTCAATCCCCTGGAAGTGCTGAGCCTGGCAGCAAAAGCCCTGCAGTCAACGGGCAAGGGTGAATTACCCTTCGTAATCGAACGTATTGATGAACAGGGAAAAAAGACAGAAATCGACTACAAGAAAATATTCCCTCTCTAATTTTCCTTTTTTGTTCCCCTTTTCTTTCACGTCAGCAGGTTGTGGAAAGCCTGTAACCCGTGGAAGCCTAGACGCCCGAGCTTCTGAAGTACATTTCTATGTAGTCTTGGACCATATCATTTTGAAGTTTGTCGTCTTGTAGTGTATAAAAAGTATGTTCTGACATATTTTAAGTACATGACCGTAATGTTTATATACTACCTTTATGTACTTAAGGATGAGGTGGTTATACATGCACGAGCTGTATCTGCTTGCGAAAACGCGAATAGAAGATGAATTGAGAATGAAAGAGAAGAGGGTGTAGAGGACTCTGGTCCTCTTCTCGTTTTCTATTTTTGTGGGCTCACGAAGTGTATCATAGAATCGAAGAGATCCTGCGACATTCCCGCTTTGCCTTGAATTATCCACGATAGTCTGAGCAAAGGCATTCGAAATTCGGTGGATAATTCGGAATTGACTCTTCAGATTCAGGGGATACATGAGTTGCCACATTTCCTCGACCACGGTGAGAACGCTATCTTTAAGAGTGAAATGGATAACGTCTGCCGATGATAGAAGTCCCTACTCCATTTGCCGTGGGAAATGTTAACCTATATCTGGTAGGAGACACACTGATAGACACAGGGCCAAAAACTCCTGAAGCATTGAAGATTCTGAACCAGATCAATCTGAGTTCGATAGCAAACGTTGTAATCACCCATGGACATGTTGATCACCATGGGCTGGCATATTATCTTAAGGAGAAGACCGACTGCACAGTATTTGTTCATGAAAATGATCTTCTATCAGTTTCAGCCTATAGAACTGAACTGGAAAAGAAATCATGGAGATACTCAGATTTTCTGAGGAAGAGCGGACTATCCAGAAAGTTGATATCCCATTTTGAGGAATATTACCGTGGATTGAGCACATATGGGGAAAGCTGTCCTGCCGAGCCGTTGAAAGACATCATCATGACTGAACAGGGTGCGATGGAGGTGATCCACACTCCGGGCCATACAGGGGGGAGCTGCTGCTTTGTCCTGGGGGATATCATGTATGCAGGAGACACGTTGCTTCCCACCATTTCAACCAATCCCAGTATTCATGCAGTCTTTGACAAGAGATGTGGACTTGAAGCATATCAACGATCACTGCATACTCTCTCTCAGCTGGATGTCAAAAAGGTCTTTCCTGGGCATGGGGTAATCATTGAAGACCATGCCAGAAGAATACAAACCATTCTCAGAGAACACGAACAGAGACGCCTAACTGTCATACGTTCACTCCAAGAAGCGCCACAATCCCTGGCTGAGATAACAAAGGCAGTGTTCGGTGAAATACGTGCATCAGAGATCCTATTAGCATTGGCTGAGTGTTTCGACTACTTGAAAATCCTGCAAAAGGAGAATCTGGCCGATGTGTGTGAGGAGGATGGACTACTTTCTGCACGACGCATATGAAATCATTCCGCTCTCGGTCATGAAACTCTAATTGAAGGGAGCAGGAAAAAGGGTGCAACATGAGCTCGGGCTCGGCCTCAGCCTCGGGCAGAGAGTTTATAAAGTGTAATCCACCCGAACAAATGGACTGGTAATCTGAAATGAAGAGGAGCGTAGGAGTTCAATTGGCCAAGGAGATGATACATTATGCCTGAAGAAGTTATACGAGTTGAAAATCTGGTAAAAACCTACAAACCCGTAGTCGCAGTGAATAGTATCTCATTCACCGTCAAGGAAGGAGAGATTTTCTCCCTGGTGGGGCCAAATGGTGCAGGTAAGACCACCACTGTGGAAATTCTGGAATGTCTGAGGACACCCACCAGCGGAAAGGCCTCTGTTTTAGGATATGATGTTACCCATGATGAGAAGGAAATCAAGAAACGGATCGGGGCCATGCCCCAGGATTTCAGTGCTTTTGAGAGACTGACGGTAAGAGAGAATGTGGAATTGATTGCCCGCATTTATCAGGTAGACCCTGATTTGCGCAGCGTCCTTGAAGAACTGGGAATGTGGGAAGCTAGAGACAGACGGTTTGAATCACTGTCTGGAGGAATGAAGAGACGAGCAGGAATCTGTATGGCACTTATCAGTAACCCCGTCCTCTTGTTCCTGGATGAACCCACTACTGGGCTTGATCCCCAGGCCAGAAAGGAGACATGGGACGTCATCAGGAGATTGAGGAGCATGGGGAAGACCGTGGTCTTGACCTCACACTACATGGAGGAAGTGGAGCAGCTGAGTGATCGAGCAGCAGTCATCTATGGTGGAGAGATTATTGCCCAGGGAAGTGTTGACGAGCTGATCTCTGCCTATGGTGGAGGAATCAGGATCAGAGTATCCCCCTACAATGATGAGATTGAGAGGGTTCTGATGGAGACTGCACAGAAAGTAGTCAGAGAAGACAGCAGCATTGAAGGTGTTTTCCATGACAGGATTCAGGTGGGAAGGACTCTGGCCGCCTTGTACGGGCAGGATGAGAAATACCATCTGGACATTGTCGAGCCCAGCATGGACAATGTGTTTTCCCGGCTGGCGGGTGGACGGGTTGACGAGCGAGGTGAATTGATATGACAGGAGTTGTAGCAGTGTTTTCCGCTTTGTTGAAAAGCTGGATGAGGAGTAAAGCAGGCATTTTCTTCTCATTTTTGTTCCCCATCATGCTCTTGTTCATTTTCAGCACCGTGTTCGGGGGAGGGGGAACCAGTCAGTATGTTCTCTTCGTCCAAAACATGGACGTGGATAGCAAGGGCAACCCCACCGAACTGTCCCAAGGATTCGTGGAGGCTGTAAGGGCTACTGGTGCTTTTGACATGAGGAGCTTGGAGCACGACGTGGACATCAAGGAATATGTAAAGATGAATCCTTCTTTTTCGTTCAGGTACAGAATCCTGGTGATTCCCGAAGGGTTTCATGAACAGGCGGCCAGGAAAAAAGTGTCTGTGCAGGTTAAAGTAACAGTGAACACGCTTGAGTTTGTTGGAAAGGAATTTGCAGCGTACATGAGTCCTGAGGATGTTGAAGGGATACAGAGAGGGGAATTGGCACTACAGAGCGTGCTGGGGGGTCAAGGAGGAGAAAGTCCTCAGCTGGTGCTGTGGATGGATGAACAAGATATGGCAGCTCCTGCTTTACTGGGAATCATTCATGGAGTGGCAAATGCTTTCAGCAATGGACTGCTCGGAAGTGAGGAAGTCCTTGCTCTTGAGGGCATGCCTCTGGAGCAGAGAACGCTGAAGGTAGTAGACTACTTTCTACCCGGATTTATTGCAGCATTTATCATGACCAATGGGGTCATTGGGGCCACCTCTACCATATCTGAATACCGGAGGAACGGCCAGGTGAAACGGCTGGCAGCAACTCCTTTGCCCAAGACCAGTTGGATTCTGGGGAATGTGCTTGAGCAAACAGTGCTGGCATTTATTCTCACCGGAGTGATGATTGCCTTGGGCTGGGTCGTTTTTGATGTGAGGCTCGTGCCGGATGCATACGCGTTGTCGTTGGTTTTTGTGGGTGCTGTGGCATTCTGCAGTGTCGGCATGGTTCTGGGAGGTGTAATTAAGGATGTGGAAGCTGCTTCAGGTGCAGGTAATGCAATTGCCTTTCCCATGATGTTCTTGTCTGGTGCGTTCTGGCCTATTGAACAGATGCCGGACTATCTGCAGGAAGTGGCCAGGGTGCTTCCTCTCCACTACTTCCACGATGGACTTTTGCAGATTATGGTGTATAAAAATCCTGGAAATGCAGGCATGGGGTTTGTGGTGTTGGGGTGCTTTGCAGCGGTAATGATGGTCATCGCGGTGAAGATTACCAAGTGGAAGGAGTTCTGAGAGCCTGTATTCTTTTTTCTTTCTTACCTCTTCCTTGTCGCTTGCTGACACAAACCCACGAGTTGAGCCATCCCAACTCATGGGTTAAAACCATCTTTCTGCACCTCCAAAGATTAGAAAAAAAATGGGAGGAGCTCATCTTTTTGCTGTTTAAAAAGACATTTCTGTGATAATGCGATCGAAGATAGGAATAATGAAAGATTATTCAAATTAGTTCTACTTACATACAGCAATAGCCAGGAAAGTTCCAGTGGAAATTTCTTTTTACTATTAATTAACTCTAACAGGATTGAACCGAAAGATTTATATATTGAGGCGAGATATAAAGGATGGGTCTGTGAGGAGTGCACGCAGAGACTTCGTGTCGATGCGAGCGGAATTCGAACCCGAAAGGGATCGAAGGAAAGACCTTCCAAAAGAAGGAAAGCTCCAAAACAGGCCCTCCTTGCTTTATAGATACTGGTTTCTCAATAATCAAAAAGGGTCTGGGAAAAATTCTCTCCGAAAAGGTGAAGTTCTTCATTGTCCGACACATCACATTCATGACCCATCCTACTTCTCCTCAGTCAGAATGTCGGTGGCTCTTCTCATGTCTTCTGGCTTCGAAACCAGAAACACCGTGTACCCGGGTTGCATGACGTGATCTCCTCTGGGGATCAGAAATGTTCCGTCATGTTCATCATAGATACCCATGAAAACGACTTCTTTAGGGAACTTAGATTGACCTGTTACCTCTTTAATCTTCATTCCAGCAATGCGTACCTTTTTCGGTATATTAACAGCATAAATTTCTGCTCCACCGCTCAGGGACATGATCCGCTTTACCTTGGGCTGCTCCACTCCCATGATAATCCTGTTTATCAACAAATCAGCAACACTAGCAATGGTAGTGACCCCTGCTTCCAGATACGCCTGCTCATATCGAGGATCTCTCAATCGTGCAATGATTCTCGGAATGCCCAGGCTCTTGGCCAGCAGTGAACACGCAATGTTGTCAGCATGACTGTGTAAGAGACACACGATGGCATCAGATTGAACTGCACCTGCTTCCTCCAGAACCCGGATGTCTGTGGCATTTCCATGAATGGTCATTGCCCCAGTTTCAGCATACAACATTTCACAGACCTCCCTGTCTCTATCGATAACCACGACATCATGCTTATTCTCTACCAAGATCTTGATTATTTCCTTCCCAATTATACCTGCGCCTGCAACAATCACAAACATAAAACTACCTCCTCATCATTCCTTTTGAACCCCACGCTCGAGGACTTAACAGAAGAAGAACAGGTAGAATCTCCAGGCGACCTGCCAGCATTCCACCTATGTACACCATCTTAATCAGCGGGTTGAATGATGCCATTACCTGTACTGAAATAAAAGAAGGTCCAACGTTTCCTACAGCACTGAACATACCTGAAAGAGATTCGTATCCAGAAATCCCTGAGAGAAATGTAGTTACAACTCCTCCCACCACAATCAGGACGATCCACGCAAAAAACAACGCCCCGACTCGCTGAATTTCGTCAATGCTCACTGGCTTACCGTCAATCACCACTGAGGAAATTGCACGTCTTGGTGTTCTCAATCGGAACACTTCCCGTCCTATCAGGTTCTTCAGGATTGCCACCCGCAACACCTTGAATCCCCCCGCTGTTGATCCTACACATCCTCCTACCATCATCAGGACCAGGAAAAGCTGCCTGGCCACCTCTCCAAAGAAGGATGACCCAATGTCCACTGTGGAGAATCCAGTGGTTGTGATGATAGCTGTCACCTGGAATAGTATCTTCCTGACATGTTCTTCAATTGACCCTAATCCTTGAAATTCTGCCAGAGAGACAGCATGTATCCTTTCTCCGAGGATTATGAGACAGAATAGAAGGATAAATCCCCACCAGTATTTCATTTCAGTATTGTCCCACAATGCTCTACCATCTTTCTTGAGGATGCGGTAATGAACCAGAAAGTTGATTCCACCAAGAACCATTCCAAAAATCAAGATGTACTCGATTACCACTGAATGGGGATGATGAATCATGGTGTAGTACCCAATGCTTGCATCATGAGGAGAAAACCCTCCCGTAGACAGTGTAGTAAAACTGTGGCACACACTATCAAAAGGACTCATTCCGGCTGCCATTAGAGCCAGCGCAATGCATATGGTGAATCCCGTGTAGATACTCCACAGGATAGTTACGGTATTGGCCAGTCCAGGCACAGGACGACGCACTTCTATTTTGTGAGATTCTGCTCCAAATAATTGATGAGAGCTCTCTCCCTGGTAGGTAATTGCCAGAAAGAAGGTTAGAATACCAAGACCCCCCAGAAACTGAGTGAAACTCCTCCAGAACAGAATCGTCCTTGGCAGGGTATCCAGTCCTGTGAACAACGTCATTCCTGTGGTGGTGAATCCACTCATTGCTTCAAATACACTGTCAATATACGAATGGTCCAGCGCTATAACATAAGGGATGGCGCCAACAGCAGAAAAGCCCAGCCATCCAAGGGCACAAATAAACAGAGCCTGAACTGGTGAAATCCGATCTCCCTTGAATACGCTCCTCAAGACGACGCCTGTGACCAAGGATATCCCGGCAGGGCACGCAAAGGCACTCACTATCAGACCATCATCTATTTCGCCAGTGAGGATTGCCACCAGCAAAGGAACGAGCAGGATGCCGCTCAGTACAAGGAATGTGGACCCCAGAAAGTTGAAGACGACATGAATGTTGTGGAGGACAACGATCCTACTATTCATAGCGACACCTCTTCATTTGACGTCTGGAGACTTTTGAATGTTGCGCCCGAGAGGACCTGGCCAGCACGCCCGCCTCACGCGAGGTCAACAAATTATTTAGGTTCTCGTTTCCGCAGAACGAACAAATCCTCCTCGAATCCCTGTTTTTTCCAGAAGTTGTAACCTATCTCATTCTTGCAGGCTACCTGCACCTGAATCTGACTAATATCCTGAGAATCAAACCAGTCAAGTATCCTGGCCACTATTTCTGTTCCGATGCCTTTCCTCCTGTATCCTGACGATACAGCCACGTCCGATATGAACCCCCGTTTCGAATAGGTAAGAATGGGCGGAATCTCCAACACCAAGGCCAGAGAATAGCCCACCACCGTCCCCTGATCCACTGCCACAAGAACCTGCGCTCTGTCTGAATCCATCATCTTGTCAAGATGCATCTGGTAATGGACGTGTCCTTTCTTGCCCCTTCCGAAGATCGGGTTAATCTGTTCATGAAAGTCCATCAACTCCTTCCAGATCTCCACGATTTCCGGGATGTGCTGATGCTGAGCAGGAATAATGTCCATCACATCACCACTCAGTTTGAGGAGACGTCTTGAGAGATTCCACAAATTCTTTTCCCAGAAGTTCCTCACCTGCGAATAATGCTGGATCTCCTCCCGTATGCCAGAAAACAATGGTATCATCTCGTGGAATTTCGCCACGTTCTACCAGCCCTATTAGCCCTGCCATCGCCTTACCCGTGTACACAGGATCCAGGAAAACAGCTTCTGTTCGGGCCGCCAATCTGATTGCCTCATTTGCCTCTTTCGTGGGAATGTCATACCCTTCCCCCACAAAGTCGCTGTAACATATGACGTCCTCTTTGCTGATTGATTTGGTCATTCCCAGAAACTGTGCTGTATCCCTCGCTTTTTCCAGAATCATCTCACAGAAGGGCTCAAACATCTTTCCCACTCGAATACCTACTATTCTGATAGTAGCTTCTTTCAATATCTTGCCCACCAGCAACCCCGCCTGGGTGCCTCCTGACCCTGTGGCCACAATGATGTGCTGTGGGGATATGTCCAACTCCTCTGCCTGCTGGGCGAGTTCGAGAAATCCTCTTGCAAATCCCGCTATACCCACAGGAATGGATCCACCCACAGGCATGATGTAACCAGTGTGACCTTGAGCTTTCAAGTTTTCAGCAATCGTTTCCATGAGTTCGTCTGCCTTTCTGGCTCCTTCATCCATAGAATCAGCCGAGACATAATGTATTTCTGCTCCCATCAATGTTTCCAGGAGCACGTTCCCTCTGTACTCAGCAGGTTCGTCACCAATTAACACCAGGACTGGTTTCAATCCAGCTTTTACGCAACATGCAGTTGTAGCACGGGTGAAATTGGACTGGACACCACCTGTGGTAATGATTGTATCTGCGCCCTTGGAAAGAGCATCTGCCAGCAGGTATTCCAGTTTTCTGATCTTGTTGCCACCGTATCCAATACCTGTAAGATCATCTCGTTTAATGTAAAGCTCAGGTATGTGAAGAACCTGCGATAAAGTACCCATCTTCTCCAGAGGTGTGGGTAACCGCCCCAGCGCTATCCTGGGTAGTGTGTCAAGGTTCATACCCAGAGTAAGGAACTGGCATTTATACCCTTATGCAAGAATCATTCCTGGGAAACCGTCTGCCAGGCAACAAAAATCAAGAAGAGAAATGAAGATCCGGGGACCTTCTTAGTGCTTTTTCTGGTAATTTCTTTGGATGTCTTCGATCCGTGTTCGTGCTATGGTGTATTCCATAAACATCTGTGATCACCTCAACTCTCAATGAAAAGGACAATATATAAACCTTTTTGACTCAAAATGCTAAAATATATTCTTAAATGTAAAAATATTCCCAATTTAGCGTTTTTGTATTTGTGCAATTGTGCGGAATCCAGAAACAGATTTGGTGGGAGAGGTTCTCCTGATAGCTGTACGGTATCTTATCATCGTTCATACATTTCCAGCGCATAGTACAGTTTGTGGGCTGCAAATTTTGTAGCTTCTCTATCCTTTCCTGCCACGATGAGCACGTCTTTCCCGTATCCAAAAGCATCCTTGATCAATTCCCACTCCCCGCTGGAAACATTCCATAGAACCTGAGATACACCTGAATCTACCAGTTTCCGGGTGTATGAGTTAACCCCGGGACCTCCCACCAGCACAAGGTTCTTGCATTCGACTTCCTCACCTGTAACATCGTGAGCCAGATAGATCAAGGAGGAAGGTTCGACGACACGTTCCTTTCCCACGTCCATTTCCGAGACTCTCATGAACTGGAAGAAGAATTCAACATATGTATCAGTTACTTCTATCACTTCAATCCGGGTCAAATGTCGTGGCCCGTAAAGTACATCTCCTGGTTCTAAACAGTGAATGTCAAAGGGATCGCACACATTGACCTGAATGTATCCCAGGGTTCCACGTTTTTCAATCTCAAGATCCCATGATGCAGTTTCATTCTCAAAAAAGGGAGTGCCACAGCACATGGGGAACACCACACCATAGTCCTGTAGCCAGTAGATATTGAATCTGGCCCATGCATTCCCCTGAACACCCACGAAGGGTATTTTTGTGCATTCAATGGCGAATTCCACTTCCTTGGCTTCTCCATCAAAGTCTGCATCAATATCTATTTCGAAGACGTTCCTTTTCTCTTTCAAATCCAGAACATCTGCCTGATATATTTTCCGGGTCACTGTATCCTGTACAAAAACAACTGCTCCCACGGTTTCGGGGGCTGGGTTACTGATTGTTGGAGGAATTGAAAATGTGTACGAGTATTCAAATGTTGACCCTTCCCTCATGGAAAGGTACACGGGATGTGATATCATCCGTACCACATTGAAGTATGTGGTGCCGCTACACTCAACTCGTCTTTCGAAGAGAACCAGAGTAACAGCGAGACTGTCAAACGAGTAGTCACTTGATAGGAATACATTGACCTCCCCCTTCTCATCCGATAAGAACCCTGCAGTATACACCCGTAGAGGGACACCTTTTCTCGTTGAGGCAGAAAAGGCGCGCAGAAACTCCAGGTAGTAATCAGCTTGCGGTGTGGGTACATTGAATTCACCATCAATATATGTATCGGGAGTGGCAGGGATGGTAGCATTCCAGTACCACTGGGCACGGGCCACTCCTTCAGGAATTGAGAGAGGCCCGCCCACGAAGTACTTGAGGTTGACAAAAAACCCAGGATACTCGTTCTGGAGCGTGTCTGCAGCTTCCAGAGGAGGCATGGGATCAGTGGCATTACAGAATAGTTCTCCCACGACGTGCTTACAATCCTTGCAGTATACGGGAAGGATAATTCTCGCATCCATGGTATCACTGGTGAGGGCTATGGTAACTTCCAGCTCATCCACATCCACATCAAGGACAGTGACGAGATACTTTCCATACCTTCGCGATTCACCCCGCTTGATACACTGATGCTCAAAGTTGCGAGGAATTCCATGGAACAGGTACCACCATGAATAGCCATCATACTGCCTGATTTCCAGCATGCTGTAGTAATCACCAAGCAAATTGATGGGAGTGGTCCGGGAAGCCCATGTTCTTCCCCAGGTAGGAATGAACCCCCCAGGAATAGTATCTCTGAGATCTTCCAGACGGTAATCATAGTGCCACAACGTATCCTCGGTGAGATCAAACAGCACATGATAGTCTGCCCACTCAAAGGGGATCATGTCAAGGGCGATATGTTCAGTCTCAGAGGTGACCACTTCTGTAATTCGCGTTCTGGCTTGTGCTGTCATGTCCGCCATCCTGGTGGCCAACATGGTGGCTGAAATAACATCTTCTGCACATGCAGCATCCCCCACCACAATAATGGCCTCAGGCTGTAAATCTGACACAAAAAATCCTTTAGGAGGGAGGATGCCTTGACATTCGGCCATTGGAATCAAAAAGATAAGTACAATCAGCAAAAACCTTTTCATCTCACCCCCCCACCCCTATCACTCTCTTTTCCGCCAAGTTCCACATCATATCATAGAATGCTCTTTCCCCTGCTAGTACGATACCATCATTCCATATAGTTGTGTAGAATGTTCTATTCTCATTGCACAGCCTGACGAAATCCTTGTGGCTCACTGTTGCCAGCCCTTCTATCCTGGTATCTGAACAGCATATTGTTTCCACTCTGCCGTTGCTCTTGAGCTGAACAATGAACTCATCTCCTGCCACATCCACCTTTTTCCGTGCCTTTAGACTGGTGAGGTTCTGCCGCTTGAGAGCATTCAACAGGGACCATACGTGGAAACACAAAGGGTGATCAAAATTCAGGACATACAAATGCGCTCTCCGCTTTTCGATTCCATATACCAGCTGCAGGGTTTCGAATTCCCTAAGAATCGCCCAGGTTGACCCATAAGAAACCTCAGTCTCCCGGGCGATTTCCCTGATAGTGTAGGGTTCCTTGGTATTCCTCCACAAGAACCAGAAGATTTCTTGAGCCTTCTCGTCGATCAGGATGTTGATCACCTTATCTGAATTCCGCGCACTTAATCATATTGCTGATCAATACTATAAAAAGCTTTCGGTGACTCAGGTAATAAAGCATCAGTTTTTACTAGTAATGAACTCAGTAATACAATCACACAACGATAAAATGTAATGATTAGCTGTAACAGAAAGGGGAAAGCAATTTAAAAGCGGGATCACTCGCTGACTCATGTATGATCTCCACGTCCATATCATTGGCCATGATCACAGGAAAAAGGATTACTCTGTGTATATCGACAGCTATATGTTGCAGGCTGAACTGTTGGGACTAGAAGCTCTGGGGTTTGTGGATCACTATCCTTATGACATAAAAAATACACAGAGAATCAGGGAGAAGGTGGAATATCTGAAAGATCATGCAGACATACCTGTATTCTATGGAGCAGAGATCCATGTGCCCTCAAATACTGTGATTCCTAAGTACTTTGATTACTCTCTTGCTCATGTCAGACAGCGGTACACCCTGGAGGAGGCTTTTGAGATGGCTCGTCAGAAGCATATTGACATTATTGCACACCCCTGTGCATATGGGGCTTCATGTTCACCCTGCCAGCTGGAACGATTCAAAGATGAAAATATTTCCCTGGAACTCTCTGAAAAGGCCCTTGTCTATCTTCCCCAGTGGCTGTATGAAGACGCACAGCGGCTTCACCTGCCTTTGACACTGGGATCTGACGCTCATCTCCCTCAGAACATGGGATTCACTCAAATACGTGAACGTGGCCTGATGTGGACACCTCTTGACGAGATTCCTTTTCTGGAGGGGAGACTATAGCAGTGGTCATTGCTCTTGACCTTGACAGGTTTGGTGAGCTCACCCGGAAAATGGGATGGACAGAATATTCCCCGAATCCTGTGACTCGGTATTTGAGCCATGCTGTGGCAGATTTTGCAAAAACTCACCAGGCAACCATCCTCTACGGATTGGATTTTGAACGGGGAACAGAAGAAGCCCAGATGTACTGCTCACATCCAGACATGGAAAGAATGATCACGGATCTCGAGACTATGAGAAAAGAAATCAGGACCATCAGTGAAACGACTCTCAGTGTGGGAATTGCACACATAACAGCAGATGTCCCTGTAAAAGCACTGAAAGATTTTCCACTGGCGAAAAAAGCACTGAAAGAATCGAAAAGGAAAGGGAGGATCGTAATCCTGTGAAATTCCTGAACTGGTCTACGAGGTCTGCTGCATTCGCTTTATCATGAATTCCTTTCTGAACTCATAGCCATAGTCCAGGAGTTTGCAGAATTCCTGATCTGCCCTGTCGGAAAATCCATCAGTAGCTTCCTCTTTTATCAGCTTAATGATGTCGTCGATGTTTTTCATAATCAATATTGATTAACACTACTATATAAATCTTTCGATTGTAATAGTATCTTTAAGGACGAAAAGGAAGTGAATGCAGAAAAGTGTGAAAACGCTTCGTGAAATGTGCAAGAATGAGGAGGGTTAAGGCTGTGGGAGCTCCGGTGCTGCAGCAGAACGAACTCGTGAAAAAGAATGAGAAAGAAAAAAGTCACTCAATATAGATTCCTGGCTTTCCCGGCATTGCTGCTTTTTTCTTGTTTTGAGGATCATACTCGGGGTTGATCTCCATCTTCAGGCCAACTTCGCAAGAAATAAAGTCTTCTGCTTCCTGCAAAACGTCTTCCTCATTGATCTGTTGCGGAAAGATCCTTTCCTGCACGACTTTGGGAATGAACTTGGCAGCTTCTTTCCCGTGTTGTCTCACAAGCTCTGACTGCATGGCTTTCTGCATAGCAGATTTTACGTCGCGCTCGTTTCTCACCAGATTAACAACTTCCCATTTCCAATCTTCTGCGGTGTAGAGGTATGCCTTCTGAGCATTCTCGATCTTGGCTACCCTCACGATCTCCTGGAGATCATCAATGACCTGCTCTACAAACTCTTCAACCTGTATGACTGCATGATCAATCTTCTCGTGATTCGGGAAGCACCATTCAGCCAGCGAGATGAACCCTTCCTTGTGCAGATTCTCCCAGATCTCTTCACATACATGGGGAACAATGGGGGCCAGTACCTTGGTTTGTATTTCGATAAAGTCTGAAATCACCTGGTTATTGGGTTCGTCACATCGTCTCAGATACCATCTCAGGTAACGCTGCATGTCAAAGAATCCCTTCTGGAGAGCTGTCCTGAAATTCATCTGACGGTAGGCTTCAGTCACATCCACCAGAGTGGCGTTGACCACTGATTCAAACCAGCGGTCAATGTATTTTATATCTTTTCTCCCTGTTCTGTAGGTTTCCACTGCAAAATCCTGCCATGCTTCCAGCTTTGATCCAATTGTATCAGCAAACTGCGTATCCCAGTTGGAGTCATCTATTCCCTCTCCACCATACATCAAGGTGATCCTCGTGGTATCTGCTCCGTACTTGTCCATGGCTTCTCGCAGGAACAGGGAGATTCCTCTGGACGTACTCATTTTCTGCATATCCAGCATCACCCACCCATTGACTGCAAACCCAAGGGGCCATTTCTCTTCAGGAAAGAGGGCTACGTGGTTGAAGATGCAGAAAGTCATGTGATTCTGCACCAGATCCTTACCACTGGTTCTGACATCGAAGGGGTACCAGTAGTCGAATTCCTCCTTCGATTTTCTCAGGATATCAATGGAGATTCCTGTCCTTTCGGCAATGGAGTTTGGATCACCCTTTCCCAGCAGGAGGTAGTCAAAGACCTCATCAGTTATCGTGTCCGGGTCGACGTCCTTGATCAACTGATAGAACGTGTAGAAAGCCATGTATATGGTAGAATCACTGAGAGATTCAATGACCCATTTCTGATCCCAGGGGAGCCTGGTTCCAAGTCCAAACTCTCGGGTGCAGGCCCAGTCATTGAGCCAGTCCACCACATAGTGAAACTGTTTTCTCACGGTCTCCGGGTAGTATTCCATCTTTTCCACGGCCCGGTGAGCTTTCTCCTTCCAGAGAGAATCCCCATACTTGATGAACCACTGGTTCTTAACAATCTTCACAATACTAGGCGTCAGGCACCTGCATACCACATGACCAGAAGGTTCGTACATGATGTCTGCCTTCCCCCCATCTATGAGTTCCTGTCTGATCAAGTCTTTGGCTTCTTCCACCTTCATGCCGGCATACTTCCCGCAGTTCTTATTCATTCTTCCCGTGTAAAAGCCAGACTTGTAGATCTCTTTCTTTGCCTTTTCCAGGTTCTCCCTGTCGTACTGGCTTTCAATGTGCATTTTCTTGCAGATCTCTACTGCGGGGAAGTCTCCCCATCCCTTTGAGGTGATAATCGCTATGGGCTGCACCCTTCTCACGTGTTCTATGTCCAACCCATATTTCGTGCACAATTCTGGGTCTTCCTGGAGATCATAGAGGCCCATCCAGTCATCGGGAGCATCTGATGGGACAGAAGTCACGAGACCTGTCCCCTTGTTGGGATCGCAGAAGCCAGAAGGTAATATCAAGATCTCCCTGTCTATTCCTGGGGCAATACAGGTCTTCCCAAGTAATTCCTCACCCTTTATGGTGTCCAGGATTTCAACTGCCTTGTTCTGATGTGACAATTTTTCTGCACAGGGTCGGGATACAATCCAGGTCTCACCATTGACCTTTGCTTTGACATATTCTAAATCGGGGTCCACCCACATATTGGTCTGGCCAAAGACAGTTTCTGGTCGTAGAGAGGCTGCCATGAGGTAGGAGTCATTGAATCTGAATTTCAGCAGGGTAAACTCCTGGGGGGTTTCCCCTTCTCCTTCCAGTCGGGCATGGTCACCCACGGGGGACTTACACTTGGTGCACCAGATGACGGGGTGCTCCCCCAGGCCTACCAGGTCCATGTCCTTCAACCTGCGGAACTGCCACTGGACAAACGCGTCGTAATGTGGGTTCAAAGAGGTGGTTTTGAAGGTTCTCCTCCAATCAACACCCATTCCCAGGCGCTTGAGGTCTTTCTTACCCTCTTCGGGAAAGTATTCAGTCCAGTATACAGGATCTGAAAACTCAGGGATGATCTCCTCTGGAATACCCATCTCTTTGAGGATCTGTATTTGCTTCTCTTCTTCTTCTGCTACTCTCTGGGCCGCAGCCACGATGGGGGTTCCTGTACAGTGAAATGCAAAGGGAAATAGAGCGTTATAGCCTTCCATCCTCTTGAAACGAGCAACAACATCTGCCCTCAAGAAGGTAAAGGACCTTCCCAGGTGGAAAAACCCATTCATATACGGGTAGGGAACATTGACAAAAAAAGCTTGTTTCTCAGACGGCACTGCTTCAAAAACACCCGCATCCTCCCACCGCTTCTGCCATTTAGTCTCCATTGAAGAATTCATGATATCACCTTAAAGTTGGCACTACAGAAACAGGGTTTTCTAGTGTAAAAAGCAACCACTTGTGTCAGTCATTACCACTGTGTAATCTCTGTGGCAATATAAAGGTTTCGTTTCCTTGGTGGACTGACGTGCGAATGAACTGGAGATTCCCGTAAGAATAGACAATTACTTCACAGAACCCAAGTAGGTTTTTCTGTCTTCAATGTCAGGGTTTAATTATCCACCGTAAATCGAAAAAGAGAGTTGTTTGGAATCTCCGGCAGAAAAGAATATTATTAAGTTTGATATCCCCGATCTTCTTCCATCGTTGAGGAAGAACTTGGGGAAGAACTTCTTCAAACCTTCCGGGCGCATGAAATAGTTTGACGGTTTCTGTTCAGATTTCATCAAATCAGGGTTGTCCTAGAAAGGGATAGTATATATATGATTGAGAAAAGCCTAGAATGTGATACTATGAAAATACTCGTTGTCTACTATTCAAGATCAGGACACACAAGAAGAGTGGGAGAAACCATTGCGGACATGCTTACCTGTGATAGAGAGGAAATCATCGATACAGTCAGACGATCTGGACCCATAGGATGGCTGCGCTCTGGCTATCAGAACAAGAAGAAAGTGTTTACGAAGATCGAACCTCTCAAGAGAGATGTTTCAGGATACGACCTTGTGGTCATTGGGACCCCCGTGTGGGCAGGTACAGCATCAGTTCCGGTGAGAACTTTTGTTCATCAGTACAGGGACGATCTCAACAAGGTGGCTTTCTTCTCCGTGCACGGAGGAGAGAATGTCCAGGATGAATTCAACGAAATGGAGGCTCTCTGTGGAAAGAAACCTGTGTGTCTGTTGAGTTTCAGTGGAAAAGAAGTGAAAAATGACAGTTATTCAGCAGGTGTGGAACAGTTTGCCAAGAATATCAAGAATCTGAAGGGGATCTAGACACACATGCAGCAATAGAGTCGTGATACTCATTTTTCATTTTGAGTTGTCTTTCTTATTCTTTCAGGCTCTTCTTTTGTTGGGTAAATCTTGCCTCTGACTATAATGAATTCTGAACCTGTGATTCATTATTCATGGGGTGTAGACCCATTCTCTTATTCATTTATCAGAATCAATGCAATTTGAGGAGGGCTTTCCCATGGACTCCAAGATATCCTCAAGCTTATGACGTCATTCTAGTAGTGAACTCCTATTGTGGAGAAAACGTCATTCATTGAAGGAAAGAAAAAAGAAAAAAGAAAGAATCAAACCAATTCAACCTTGATTCCACCAATCCATCCTGCCACCACGTTGTAGATGAATGCCATGATGAGCCCGCCTATGAAGCCCAGAATGGCATATACAATTGGCAAAACTATGATGGCTGCTACACCAAAGAAGGCGCTGGCTCCCCTGGGCATGACTGCTCCTGCCATATCTGCAAACCCAAAAGCAGCCAATCCTACAACTGCCATTATCAGTCCAGCGATGAATCCGATCACTGCACCCATGGCACCTTCTATCTTGGCAAATGACAGAATATCTACTTTCTTTATTTCTTGCACAATACCACCGGATTTCATACAACGTTCACCTTTTTAAGGCTTTTCTATTCACTTACCACTATAACGATTGAGAAACGGATTCTCACTGATCCTACCCAATATCTCCAACAAGTGTATGGTTCATCCACGTTCTTTCTTCATCCCTCTCAAGAACCTTTGAATCCGATATTGTTCAAGGAAAGAAACCTTCGGGGAATATTACAACGGCGCGAATCAAAAGAAAAGATTTTGAAGTATTGCCATGGATTATTTCTCTTTTTTTAACCAAGTGGCCTGTTTTCTGAACGGTTAGATAATCGTTTAACAGCAACATTAAAAAGGATAATCCTGCAGAATAGTGTCATGAATGTGTGCGTCATAGGACTGGGATACGTGGGACTTCCTTTTTGCATCGCATTTGCTGAGCACCATACGGTATACGGCTTTGATGTCAGCAAAGAACGAATTTCCCTGCTCACTGAAGGGACCTCTTACGTGGAAGACATATCAGATGAGGAGTTGAAAGAAGTGTTGGGAAAAACCTTCTTTCCCACTGACGATCCAGCATGCATCGGAAAATCAGAATTCATTGTAATCTGTGTTCCAACGCCTATTGATGAGAAGAAATGCCCTGATCTATCCTATGTCGAATCCGCGTGTGAAACAGTCTGTGCCCACCTCAGAAAAGAACAAATCGTCGTTCTGGAGAGTACGACGTATCCTGGGACTTCAGAAGAAGTCATGATCCCTATACTGGAAAAATCGGGACTGAAAGCAGGTGTGGACTTTGGAGTCGCCTTCAGTCCTGAGCGCATTGATCCTGGAAACCCAGACTACAGACTGGAGAATACGCCAAAAGTCATAGGTGCCCTGACTGAGAACGATCTGAAGAGGACAGTGAACCTCTACTCAACAGTCATTAAGGAGATTGTCCCAGTGAGAAATCTGAAGACAGCAGAAGCTTCAAAGATTCTGGAAAATGTGTTCAGGGCAGCCAACATTGCCTTAATCAATGAAATATCCATCATCTTTGAATCTTTGGGGATCAACGTGTGGGAAGTCATTGAAGCTGCTTCTTCAAAGAAGCCCAGTTCTTTCATGCCTCACTATCCGGGAATTGGGGTGGGTGGCCATTGCATACCAGTTGATCCGTACTATCTGTCCTGGAAAGCCAAGAAGGTGGGACATTTCGCTAAATTCATTGAACTGAGTGGAGAAATCAACGATTACATGTCCATGCACGCGTTCTACATGATTTTAAATGCCCTGAAAGGGAGAAGAAGGGTGGAAGAGGCGAAGGTAGCTGTATTTGGGGTAGCATACAAAAAGAATATTTCTGATGTACGGGAATCCCCCGCCCTCAGGTTGATTGAGTTACTGGAGGAGTACAGGATTGAGGTGGTATTTCATGATCCTTTTGTTAAGGAAATCCGTACCAGGTATGGCGTGATGAAAGGGTTATCCCTGGAGGATGCAGCAAGGGATGCTGATTGTGTGGTGTTTACCGTGGATCATACCGTGTTCAAGGAGATAGACCTCGATCACTTGAAGAGGGTTATGAGAACACCCATCATGGTGGACGGAAAGAACGTTTTTGATAACCCAGAGGGATTCCATTATTATGGAATTGGGAAGGTGAACACATGAAAATCTTGAGCGTCGTTGGGGCGCGACCCAACTTTGTGAAGATGGCGCCTTTGGCCCAGCAGTTTGAAAAGAGGGGGGCTACCCACGTACTGGTTCACACTGGCCAGCACTACGACTACAATATGTCCAGTGTGTTCTTCAAAGATCTGGCTCTGCCCAGCCCAGACAAGCATCTGGGAGTGGGCTCAGGGACCCATGGTGTTCAGACAGGAAGGATGATGGCTGAGCTGGAGAAAGAGCTTCTGGAGGAGAGCCCTGATCTCACACTCGTTGTGGGTGACGTGAATTCCACACTGGCTGCTGCCATTGCTTCGGTGAAGCTGGGAATACCGGTGGCCCACGTGGAGGCAGGATACAGGAGTTTCGATATGCACATGCCTGAAGAGATTAACCGTGTGCTGGTGGACCGTATATCACAGCTCTTGTTTGCACCCACTGAGAATGCAGTGTTAAACTTGATGAATGAAGGAATGAGGCGAGAATCTATTCACTTTGTGGGAAATATCATGATTGAGGCACTTCTAGGTAACATTGAGCAGGCAAAAGACTCCCAGGTCATGGGTAATCTGGGATTGAAAAAGAGAGAATACTTTGTGGCCACCATTCACAGACCACACAACGTGGAACGGGAGAACCTGAAGCTCATTCTTGAGATGCTTTCAGAAGCTCCGCTGCCGGTCGTGTTCCCTGCTCATCCCAGGACACGAGAAGCTATCACCAGTTGTGGTCTTGAAGACGTGATAGCAGAACATGTCGTGATGATCAAAGCTCTTGGGTATCTGGATTTCATCGGTCTGCTGTCGTCTGCTGCAGGTGTACTGACTGATTCTGGAGGCGTCCAGGAAGAAGCGCTGGTGTTGAAAGTCCCCTGCCTCACTTTGAGGGAAACAACGGAACGAATTGAAACAGTAAGAGCAGGGGCAAACAGACTGTGTGGATTGAACAGGGAGAAGGTAAGAAATGGGCTGAGAGATGCTGTGGAAAACCAGTGGCGATTTGAGATACCTCTCTTCTGGGACAACCACGTTTCAGAAAGGATTGCTGACATTATTGAACAGGAAGATTTCTCCATCCCGGCACACTCCATGCTGTAAGAACCATCGTTTACATCCCTGGTTTCCAACTGACTCTTCAGTCACTCATGAGGAAATCAACTGGCTAGGAGTGCTGTTCCTGCCTTGAAGTACCCCTATTGGGTGACTCCACAAGGCTTATATATATTGGAAAGCCAAAAAAGAGAAGATGCGAGTAAAAACTGGAATTGAAGAACTGGACAGCAAACTAGGGGGAGGATTCTACAGAGGTTCCACAGTGGTAGTGTCTGGTCCACCTGCGGTGGGTAAGACGATTCTGGGGCTGCAATTCCTTTTCAATGGAGCCCGGAAATTCGGGGAGAAAGGTGCGTACATCACCCTTTCTGAACCTGTATCGAAAACCATGACATTCTGTGAGAAGCTCGATTTTTATGACAATTCCCTTGTGGAAGATGGTATGGTCAGCTTCATGGATCTGGGTCCCATCATGATGCGCCACAATATTGACGTCAGGTCAGTTCTCCACGAGATTGGACTCCTCATGGATCGAATTCTCCCTGAACGAATTGTTGTTGATCCGATTACTATCATTTCTTTTGCAGTGAGAGATGCGTATGAAAGCAGGATTGCAATCTTGCGTATGGCTGGTGTTATTTCCTCCATGTCCTCCACTTCAATCCTGATATCTGAGGCAAACGAAATGACTGGAATTCCCTTTTTCCCTATCGAAGAGTTCATCGCAGACGCAGTTCTGCGCATGGCTGTCCAGCAGGGAGATATGGCCAAAGAATTTGAAAGGATGATGCAGATACGGAAGCTGAGGGGCTCTGACCACGAGCGTCGATGGATCAGATACGGCATTACTGAAGGAGGCATTGTGGGAATCGGAGCTGATGTGGCAGAAGTTCTCTTCAAGAAATGAGGTGAGAGATTGAGCCCACGTTCCCCCTCACATCAAGGACCCCGATTCCTTCTGAAAAAACCCTTCACTTCAGATGATCTGGCTGCTGAGGATGGATATACTGTCTTCAAATGGTTCTACTCCCGGGGAGAAGAGGCTATTCCCAGAAAGAACGATCACTTCATCATATATGTCACTGCCAGAACATCCAGAGGAGGCTGGCTCAAGGCCCAGGTTACAGTCCCTGTTACCTTTGGTGAACCCTGGAGAGGCAAGCTGAAACTGAAAATCGAGCACGAGCTGAAGACCAACCTTGATCTCATGGGAGTCTTTTTAAGTGACTACGATATAGAATGGGCCAGAGGATTTCAACTCTCATGGGAGGACTAGAAAGATGAATACTCGCGGAGACCTGGACTATGCCAGGAAGGAATTCGAAGAGAACAATATGGCTTTTGTTATGGTGAAAAGTAGAAAAGTACTGGCTCAATCAAAAGAAAAGGGAGTAGCCCCCTTCTTCTCCGCTGTCGTCAGGAACAACGTGGACGGCGCAAGTCTGGCGGATAGAATTGTAGGAAAGGCTGTGGCATCTCTGTGTGCATACAGGGGGATTACTGCTGTGTACACTCCTGTCATTAGTGAGCCAGCTGTCTCAGTGCTGGATGAGAATCAAATATCATGGGACGCAGACACGGTAGTGCCCATGATCATGAATAGAACAGGTGATAACCAGTGTCCCATCGAAGGCATTGTTGGAGCTGCGACATCACCTGAAGAGGCATATCTCATCCTCAAGAAAAAGTTCGAGGGAATCGTATGAAATGTAGGAATTGCGGACATGAAATAGACAATGTCTGGGGATTCTGTCCCCACTGTGGAGACTTTGCAGGGGGATTGGAAGACAGCTTCATGAATATTGCTCGCATGTTTGGGGGGAAGGTTGTGATAAAGCAAGAAGGTGACTCTTTTGTTGTGGTTCTGGAAATTCAGGGGACACGACAGGCTTTCAGGGTCACGCCCATCGATTTGGAGGAGTTCTCTCAAAGCCTTCCGCTGGAGCCTCCGGAGCCAGAAAGACAACACATAGCCCGGCAGTTCAACAAGACAGAAGAACCTGAAACAGATGTCAATTATGCAGGGGATAATCTGTATATCAGGGTGACACTTGTTGATGTGCCGGAAGAGAACATCGAAATCGACAGACTCGAAGAATCAATAGAAGTGAGGGCCTATAAAGGAAAAACCCGCTTTTTCAAGTTGATACCTGTCCCGCATGAGTATCAACTGATTTCCAAAGAATTTTTGCCTGGAGAAGCTTTCATCGTCTTGAGAAAAGAGTGAGAAATAACGAATCACAGACTGCAATCAGTAGACCACTATGAGGTTGAAAGGTGAAACGTTATATGGGCTAACTGCATTCTGAAGGCGAGGTTGATGAGATGGTGAAACTATCCAAGGTGGAAGTATTGACAACTCTTCTGGAGAATCTGGAAGCTGGCCTGCCAGATATTGAAGCATCAGCTGTTATAACAGTGGATGGGTTCATGCTTGCTTCAGCGTTGCCTCCTGAAATGGAAGAAGATCGGGTGGCTGCCCTGTCTGCTGCCATGCTGTTGCTTGGAAAGAAAACAGCCAGAGAACTGGAAAGAGGAGAGCTTTCAGAAGTATTTGTGGGAGGGGAACATGGTTCAGTAGTCCTCCTTGCTTCTGGCGAAAATGCAGTGTTGACTGCCTTGGTTAAAAAAGATGCCAAGTTGGGAATGGTGTTTCTGGACATGAAAACAGCGGCAGCAGAAGTGTCCCGGAGTCTGTAAGTGAGGAGAAGTATTGAGGCATTTTGTGCCTGGGTTGACCGTACACTTTTCTTGTGGACACTGTCTCTTTGATTTTTGGCCCTTGATCTTTGATTCTCTCTTCTTGAATCTCTTCTGATCGTTCTTCCTGAAGAGTACAGAGGCACGCTCAGAATATTGGACTCAGTCAAATCAAAGCAAGGAAGATGCCTATATCCGTCTCCGAAAGCCCATCTGGTTCATGATTTGATGTAATCTGTCAGTGTTTTTTGAAAGGGAATGTAATCGGGTTCAATGACATAAACATTGTCTGCATCAAAAAACCCACATCTGAAGGCATCGAGGCTGATTCTGAGACGAGCAGAGAGCATCCGGGTGTACCAGTAGACCTGACAGCAGGCAAAAATCTCTTGAGATGCATAGGGTTTGTAATCCCACACTTCAACCTTATCAGTCAATCTGATCAGATCAATGTGACCCGTGAGGTTAGAATCGAACACCTGTGACTCTCTGGGTGTCATCCACACGGGTACCTCCACGGCTACAGTGGCTCTGTCTGATACCATGAGAAACGTCTGCATTCTCTGATGTCTGCTCCCCTCGAGAGAGATTCTATGACAGTGTCTGGCGAACTCCTTCAGGGGATGGTCGATGTCGTAGGACTTCACCATGGGGAACCGCATTCCCGAAGCACGGGGTGGAGTAGAAAACCCGTCAGGCAAATGTCCATTGAGAAGACTTCTGGCATAGCCTAAGAACTGCCTCCTGTGTCCATTCTCAGAATTTACTACCTTTTCCTCATCAAACGAGAAAGTATATGGTATCCCATGTTGAAAGGTCCTTTCCACTCTCATTCTCATCCTTCTCTGTAAAGTGTGTAATTTCTTGAAAGTGAGTAAACTCATACTTATACTTTTCGGTACTGCACGATTCCCAGAAACCCATCACGGAAATACAATATGGACAGCCTGCCACAAGAAACAGCAGCATTCTTACCAAGGTTCTGGATAGGGAACCACTGGAGTACATTGCAGGAAAAAATACAGACGGCAATCAGGCGAGAGGGAGCCTGAGTGCCTTATTTTGTCCTTAACATCTCTTCCAGATCCTTTCTGATTTCCTGGTACTGCTCCTCTGTCACTTCTCCTCTCGCTCTCCTGAGCTTCAGAACACGCAACGCACCCTCCACATCTTCTCCCTTTTCTGGTCTAAACCCTTTCATCAAGTATGACGCAATAGTCCCTGAAAGGACACCAATCAGTCCGATGCCGGTAAACATCAAGATGACCCCAATAGCCTTTCCAAGCGGAGTGACGGGAACCTTGTCACCGTACCCAACAGTGGTCACTGTCACCACACTCCACCAGAGTGCATCACCAGCACTTTCAATCTCTGGGTTCGTTCTGCCTTCGAAAAGATAGACACCAAAGGCAGATAACAGGAGAATGGTCATGAGAATCAGGAATGCGTACTGGAGCTCATTTTTCACAAATCGCTTCTTGTACAGCCTCGAAAATCGTTTCAGCAGCGAGTATACCCGTACCAATCGGAACAATCGCAAGATCCTGAAAGTCCGTGATATATTGAAGATGGTGAAGGGAATCATCCCAGGTATTTCAAGCCAGTGCATCTTAAAGAATATTTTTCGGTCTTTTTCCTTCCACAGTCTTACAGAGAACTCCACGATGAACACCATACATATCCAGAAGTCCAATCGGTGAATGAGATTAACTTTGGCTCTGATTTCCTCCAATCCTTCGCGAGCTACGTCTTCGGGAGAGATAGTCATCTCGTAGAAGAGGAGAAAGACCGTGAGAAGGGCGAGAGTTATCATTATCATGTCCCAGTAAAGGGCCAATTTCTCTCTGTTCATGGGGGGGATGTCTTCTCCAGGATTATAAGGTTTTTGGTAGTTCACTACCGGCGTTACAACGGGCAGCCCGGGGCACACCAGAAGAATCCAGTCAATGCTCAGGCTGTTGACCCTATGCTTAAATAGGACAGCCCCTAGAATTTGCATGGCTTATAGAAGGAAGGATGGCTACTGGAGAAGGGCTAAGAAAGAAGGCTACAGATCTCGGGCAGCCTATAAGTTAATGCAGTTGAACAAGAAATTTGGGCTCATACGAAAGGGGGATACTGTCCTGGATGTGGGATGTGCTCCTGGAGGATGGATGCAGGTGGCACGGGAAATCGTGGGAGAATCAGGGTACGTGCTTGGCGTTGATCTGCAGAATATTCCCCCTTTTGAAGAAAGCAATGTGGAGGCTCTCCAGGCTGATATTACCAGGAATGACATACTGACAACAATTAAAGAGAGAAAAGAAGTTTTTGATGTGGTTATTTCTGATATATCTCCTAACATCTCTGGTATATGGGATGTAGATCACTTCAGATCTGTTGAACTTTCTGAAAAAGCCCTTGGTCTGGCAGTTGAACTCCTGCGTAGTCGAGGGAATTTCCTGGTGAAAGTGTTCCAAGGGGAAGGCACCCAGGACTTCTTCGCAAAAGTCAAAGCCCACTTTTCCTACACCAAAGTTTCCTCACCTGAAGCCTCCCGCAAGTCGTCTGCAGAGGTTTATATCATAGGAAAGCACTTTGTGTAACTGCCTGCTTCCTAACGGTTGCTAATGGTTTAGTGGTGACAGAACCCATGCCAGATCGAGCCACTCGCCTAGAGCAATTCAATTCGTCAAATGCCAACTGCGCAACCTTTTTATAGTATTCTCGTAAGTCAAATCAGAGGTGATCTTTTGAGAGTGTTAGTAACTTCAGCCCTACCCTACGTCAATAACATCCCGCACCTGGGAAACCTGATTCCAGTGCTGTCAGCGGATGTTTTTGCCCGGTTCAAGAAGCTAAAAGGAGAAGAGACACTATATATTTGTGGAACAGATGAGCACGGTACTGCCACGGAGACCGTGGCTATGCGGGAGGGCATGACACCTCAGGAGGTCTGTGACAAGTACTATGAAATCCACAGAGAAAGCTACGAATGGTTGAATATTTCCTTTGATCATTTTGGAAGAACGTCCAGACCCTACCAGCACGAGATCACCAGGCACATTTTCCTGGCCCTGTATGAGAACGGGTACATTTTCGAAAGAGAGCTGGAACAGACGTTTTGCCCGTCCTGTGAGCGGTTTCTGGCGGACAGGTACATTGAGGGGGAATGCCCCCACTGTGGGTACGAAAACGCACGGGGTGACCAGTGTGAAAACTGTGGAAAAGTGTACGACTCCAAGGATCTGATCAATGCACGATGCGCCATATGCGGAGAAACACCTGTTATCAAGAAGACCCAGCACCTGTTTCTGGATCTCCCCCAGTTTGAAGACCGCCTCCTGGACTTCATCGAAGAGAGAAAGTCTATCTGGTCCACCAATGCAGTGAATTTCTCCATTGCCTGGATCAAAGAGGGGTTGGAACCCCGGTGTATTACTCGAGATCTGGAATGGGGAGTCCATGTTCCTCTACCTGAATGGGAGCACAAGGTATTCTACGTGTGGTTTGACGCATGCATTGGGTATATTTCCATCACCCAGGAGTACTGTGACATAACGCACACGGACTGGAAAACGTGGTGGAAAGATCCCGACAATGTACTTTTGTACCAGTTCATGGGCAAGGATAATATCCCTTTTCACACCGTGATTTTCCCTGCTGCCCTGATGGGAACAAAAGAAGGATACACCCTACTGCACCAGATTTCGGTGAACGAATACATCACCTATGAAGGAGGAGCTTTCTCCAAGTCCAGGGGAATAGGCGTCTTCTGCGATGATGTTATGTCCTCTGGCCTGTCCCCGGATGTGTGGAGGTACTACCTGTATATTAACAGGCCGGAAAAACAGGATTCAGACTTCTACTGGGAAGACCTGCAGGAGAAGACCAATACTGAACTGGTTGGAAACCTGGGCAATTTTGTGTATCGTACCCTGAGTTTCGCGCATAGATACCTGGGTGGGCACATTGCAGAACACGAACTGGATGAAGATGACACAGCCTTTTTCGAGAACATTCTGCAGCAGGTGATAGCAGCAGAACAGGCTCTGGAAGCATGCGAATTAAAGACGGCACTCAAGACCATCATGGGAATCTGTCGAATGGGAAACCAGTACTTCCAGGAACATGAACCCTGGAAACGGAAGGACACCAGGGAGAAAACGGTTTACGTTTGTGCAAATGTGGTGGCCAAACTGGCTATCTTACTGGAACCGTACATACCTGAGACATCACAGAAGATCTGGGATCAGTTGAACCTTCTCGAGCCACGTACCTGGGACATGGCTGAAACCCTTCCTGTCTCCGATACAACGATTCACGCTCCTGAACTGCTGTTCAGTCCCATAGATGACGAATTCGTTCTGAAAATGAAAGCTAAATATGGAGGGAATAACGTGGAACTGAAAGAACCCATACCCTACGAACATTTCGAGAAACTTGACCTGCGAGTGGGTGAAATCGTCAAAGCAGAAAATCACCCCAATGCGGATAAACTGGTAGTGCTGACTGTCAATATTGGACAGCCTGTTACCGTGGTGGCAGGAATCAAGCAATGGTATGACCCTTCAGAATTGGTGGGAAAGAAGGTCGTGCTTCTTGCCAACCTTGAGCCAATTACCCTGAGGGGTGTCACATCCAATGGAATGATTCTTGCTGCCCAGGATTCCAGTGGGGTATCACTGCTGTCCCCCGACAAGCCGGCAGAACCAGGGTCGAAGATCTTATGAGCAGCTCATGAGTGGCCAAGAATTACCAGATCGTGAGATTCGCGAAAAAACTGCAAGAAAATCCCTTTCAATCTGTAGGACAATTGTAAGATTTACGACCATACCGAAAGCTTTATATAGGAGACGATGGTAATAAAAAGTGCTCGCGATTATGCCCCGAGTGTGAAGACACACAGTATCCTCTCCTTTTCCTCCAGGGGCCGAATCCGAGAATGGGCTCCTTGGATTTCGGGGCCCTCGATTTTTATTTTTCCTGTATTCAACGCGAGTTCGACACGGTATAGTCCCGGGTCTCGCACACGTGAAGACTGTAGGGAACAATGACAACTTTTATATGCCAACTCAAGTATCCGGTGATATGAAGAAACTGCTCCTGCTATTCATCATTCTAAGCCTTGTACCGCTGGCATCTGCTCAACCTGAGGTTATCTATTTCTACGAGGAAGGGTGTCCTCAATGTGCAAAGGTTTCTCTCATCCTTGACCATCTTTCTGATGAAGGAACTATCCGTGTCACTAGGTACAGTGTAGCAACAGTGGAAGGATTTGAGAAGTTCAAAGAGTATGGATTTACCTACACTCCAGCCCTTGTTATAGGAGGACAGAAACTGACAGGTGAAATTGAACTTTCAGATATCATGGAAGCCCTTCACGGGAGTGTTCCCTGGTTCTACTGGGTTCTTGCAGTCGTGCTGGGGATGGTATCGGGGCTATCTCCCACACTAATGGGCCTGCACTCTGACGTTATCAGCGAGGTAGCCCGGACAACGCGAGACGAGCTGGATGTCATGCTGCGCTCACTGGTGTTCTACGCAGGGATCTTCGCCGTAATTACCCCGCTCTTTCTGATTCTGGATAGCGGGCCCTACTTGCGGCTGGCTGCCGCGCTTCTAGGATTTGCCAGTGCCATAAACTTGCTGAATTCAGGACTGCACACCTTCAATTCTTACACCAAGATCGACCTGTACACCAGGACGCATTTTATCAGTTTCAATTCTCTTTCCACATTGAAACTCGGATTTATCCATGGATTTGCCAAATTTCCGGATTCTGCTCCTCTCTTTATGGGTATTATCTATTTGACAGCTCTAAAGGGGAGGTTCGTCTATGACACTGCACTGTTCATATTATTCTTGTCAGGAATCACCATATCGTACATTGTCATACTCCTTCTGGCCATGGCTCAGATCAATCTGTTCAGATTCTTGAATGGCCAGCCTTTGAGCCAGTTGTACTTTGCTGGTGCAGGAATTGGGGTAATGAGTGCTTCCGTGCTCCTATTCTGGGAGATTGTCGAATCTCTTGACATTGTGGTGGCATTTGCCACAGTGTTCTTAGCATTGGCAGCAGGGGGTATTCTCATTGGATTTAAAAGAAGACTCATTGTGTAACGGATGCACCAATGCGTAAACCTTTTTAAGGAGTCTCCCAAATCACCCCTCATGAAGAAGCTGGTCATATTCATCATTCTCACCGGGCTGTTGCTGGTCCCTGTAGCGGCAGAGAAAATCGAGATAGTCTTCTTTCATACTCCTGGCTGTGATTTCTGTGCACAGGTTGACGAATGGCTGGACGAGTTGGAGGCCGAATACGGCGACGATTTAACAATCAGAAGGATCGATGTCACCACCAGAGAGGGATGGAATGAGTTCAAGAGCTTTGGGTTTACACTGACTCCTGCTGTGGCAGTCAATGAAATCAAGCTCGAATCTGAAGAAATCACCAAGGAGAGTCTGATAGCAGCCATTGAGGGGGAAGGCCCGGAACAAGAATCAGATGATTCCATCCGGTTCCTGACGCTGCTCTTTGGAATCCTGTCTGGTACTACAGCGTGCGTTCTGGCAGTGGCAGCCTTCATGTTTGCCATGGTGACCAGCAGACAGAGCAGATTCGCAAACATCCTCTTTACTGCATTATCTTTTGGATTGGGACTAATAACGGTCTTCATGGTGATGGCAGTCCTGCTGGGCGTAGGATCTTACTCCCTCACAGGGGGGACTGCATCCACTGTGCGTTTTTACGTTTCGCTGGTACTAGCCTATATTGTTCTCATTCTGGGGATAAACCAATTCAACTATGCATTTGAGTTTGTGAAGCTTCCCATATCTACAAAGAGATTTTTCGAACGGATCCTCGAGGGTACTGTAGGAAAAAAGGGCTATTTTGGAGCATTCATCTTTGGAATTCTTTTTGCACCTGTCAAGCTCCCCTGTGCAATTCCTGCGCTTGGCTTGGTTGTTGAGAGCATCATCCTTAAAGGAGACCTTGCTGAAGGGATGGCTCTGGCTGTCATCTACGGTATTGGTGTACTGATTCCCTTGGTCGCAGTTGCCATCATAAGTGGTGGGTCTGCTCAGTATGCCTCCAAATTACGGTGGAGCGAGACCTATCGGAAGGTAAGCTGGGGGATTGGAGGAGCCGTTGTGCTTGCTGTGGCGGGCTGGATATTCTGGAATGCATTCAAGATCCCTGAACAGGTGACGTCAGAACACTATAGTGCGCTGGCAGGATTCGGCGTTGCGGCTGCAGTCATCATGCTTCTCTTCATAAAGTATGGCGCAGTCATCACCAAGAGCAAACCATGGAAGAGAGCTTCAAGAGCGTTGCAGAGAAAATTCCGGTAGAAGTAAGGATATAGATGGATTTTCTTCTGCTATTGAATGAAATGTGGGAGCTCACTTGGCCGGCCAGACCTGATTGAATGCACTTTTTGGGAATCCACAATAGGGACACTTCTCGGGAGGTTCTGGGCCATAGTGAATATATCCACAGATTCTGCAGCGGAACGCCTTTTTCCCCCGTAATCCCTCCGTGACATCCTTTTCCACCTTGTCACCCCAGAGTCTGGGAAGATCCTCCAGAGCAGGCATGACAGGTCTGTATTGATTCTTTATTAGCCGTGATAGCAGTATTCTCTGTATTTCACTGGTTCCTTCGTAGATTTTCAGCACGCGGATGTCCCGATAGATCTTTTCCAGGGGGTAAAACGTTGTATATCCATATCCTCCCAGAATTTGAATGGCGTCATCCACCACTTCAAAAGCTGCCTCTGATCCATAAAATTTGGATATGGAGGCGGCAATGGTAGGATCTCTTCCCTGATCTGCTTCCCAGGCTGCTTTCCAGGTCAGCAAGCGGGCTGTCTCCACTTTCTGATACATTTCAGCTATCTTTATTTGAATTGCCTGAAAATTTCCAATTTCATCACCAAATGCCCGACGTTTCTTGGCGTAATCCAGGGCAAATTCCAGAGCAGAACGTGCAGCTCCGGTGGCAAAAGCTCCAATAATTGGACGAGTTCGTGAAAAGGTTTGCATTGCCAGGATAAACCCTGCTCCTGGCTCCGCTATAACGTTCTCTTTGGGAATGCGTACATGATCAAGTTCCACACGGGCTGTGTTCGACGTCTTGAGTCCCAGTTTAGGAATGGGGTTTCCCGTTTCAACACCTTCCCAGTCTCTCTCCACCAGGAAGGCACAGATCCCTGCGTGGCGGCTCCCAGGGTCTGAAGTTGCAAATATGGAGAAGTAATCAGCGTGTCCCCCGTTGGTAATCCAGTACTTAGTACCTGTGAGAATCCAGTCATCACCATCCTGTTCTGCTCTGCAGTGGATACCGGCGACATCAGACCCCATGACAGGTTCTGACGTGGCGAAACTGATGAGTCTGAAATTGCTGACAATCTCAGGAAGATATGTCTCCTTCAGGTACTGGTTATCTGAAAGAATTACAGGCTCAGTGCCCAGTGAGTTGTCGAAAATGGAGGTAGCCACCCCAACGCATGCAGCAGCAATCTCTTCCACCACCACTGCATGGTCAATGAGACCCCGCCCTTCTCCACCATACTCCTTGGGAATGCCCAGATTCATCAGTCCTGCTTCAAATGCTTTTTTCAGAAGAAAGTAAGGCATTTCATCCACATGGTCGAAATACGCCACAACAGGAAGAACCTCTTCCCGTGCAAAGGTGCGAGCCTTCTTTTGAAGGTCGAGCTGTTCTGGCGTTAAGGCAAAATCTAACATTCAACTCACCTTCTATAGGATTGGAAGAACAGACTTCCTTTGGTACAGTAGGTCTTCCAGTGTCATTTCATTTACAACACATTCTTCTTGGAGTCATTGTATAAAAGGATACCTGTGGCTGAATGTCCTTCTCCATCACTTGCTCGTATTCCAAAGGATTTAGACTCGAAGATCGTGGCTCGAATAGGCTCTCTACTCGCTGGCGGATTTCTTTTTCCATATCCTGAATACATCAGCAGCGTCTCCTTTTGCCCTACACTGAATCTCCTCCACTTTATGAGAATGTCCAGTAATCCATTCCAGAGATGTCTCGAGGCTGCCAATGTAGACGTGACAGACAGGATGCTCTGAAACGATGCCCTCGCTGGTGTAGCTGTCCTTATCTATAAGAAAGAAATACTCCTTCTCTTCTATCAGTTCAAAATGTGAGGAGCTTTCCAACGAAGGCATTCTCCTATCAGACTCCTCCACAAAGCGTTCCAGGGAGATTCGCATCTGTTTTTTCTCTGGAAGAAGCTTGATTGCGAGTTTCATTGATTTTACCACAGCGGGGCGCTTTTCCAGAAAAGTAAATGTCATTTCACGCCCAATCCCAAGCAGAATCCCTCGTGCACCCTTCTCGCCAAAGAGATCGATAAGAGACTGGTGCAGCTTTCTGACGTCCTCCCTTGGAATTTCCAATTCATCGTTATCAGGAGGGAAATTGCTGATGTATTTCTCCAAGTGACTGTAGTTCAATATGGAATTCAGCCCTTGAGACCCCAAAATACTTTTGATGGTATCAAGATAGATTCTCATTAATGTGTTGTCAACCTTCTTCTTCGCTGACATGATTAGATCTTCCTCTTGAGGAGGGTGGCCCGCGTAGAATTCTGGTTCTGGGCGTTTCCAATTCTTGCTGCCATACCATCAACCTCTGTGTACTGTTCTCTCATTTTTCACCTCCAATAGACCGACCACGTTCCCTTCTCCTCTTATTTAGGGATTAGAGTTTATAACCGTGTGTTTCGCGCATAACAACAAGTCGTCTGGGTAGGTTCTTTTTGCTCCGTCATTGATGAAAGATTTGAGAATTGATGAACAGGTAAAAAAAAGTCGAGTATTCTCGCGGGAGACCTCCTGCAGGACAGATGACACTGCTGCGGAGATGTCATAACCGAAGCCATGCTACCTAGGTAGTTCTTTGAAACGTTTTCACCGCACATTCTTTATAGGTTGATGTCTTTGTTAAGGATGATGAACCCAGAAGTAAGAAACATTGCAGAAAGGATCAGGAGAATGGAAATACGCGGAGCTGGTCCAATTGCCAGAGCAGTGGCACAGGGAATCAAGATCGAAGCTGAAACCTCGGCAGCCACATCCACTGATTCCTTCATGGAACACCTGAAAGAAGCGGCTAGAACTCTTGCCACCGCCAGGCCTACAGCTGTTTCAGCTCCCAATGCAGTCCGATTCCTCTACAAGAGATTAACCTCCCAAATGAAAGAAGGGAAGGAGTTACCTGAACTGAAAGAATTGGCAATACGATCTTCTCAGGAATTTATTGAATTTTCAGAGGAAGCCACCAAGAAGATCGGCGAGATAGGGGCAAATCGGCTGCGAGACGGAGATCTCATCATGACGCATTGCCACTCTTCAAATGTGCTATCTGTGTTGACCACTGCGCACAACCAGGGAAAACACTTTGAGGTCTACTGCACTGAAACCAGGCCCCGTCTGCAGGGACTGATCATGGCAAAGAAGCTAAGAGATGTGGGGGTTTCCACCACCATCATAGTGGATTGTGCTGCCCGATATTTCATGGAAGAATTCAACCATGTGATAATTGGAGCAGATGCAATAGCTGCCAATGGAGCAGTAGTAAACAAGATCGGTACCAGCGAGATTGCACTGGTGGCCCGTGAGGCCAGGGTCAGGACAATGGTAGCAGCAGAAACCTACAAGTTTCATCCCGGGACGATGGGGGGGGAACTCATTGAGATCGAAGAAAGATCTCCCAGAGAAGTCATCCACGATACGAAGGAGTTTTCACAGATCAATATCAGAAATCCTGCCTTTGACATTACCCCACCTGAGTACATTGACGTCATCGTAACAGAAATGGGAATTATTCCTCCCCAGGCTGCAATTCTGATTTTAACCGAGCAGTATGGGTGGAAGATTTCAGAGAAAGAACCATGGGAATGAACCTTGAATGCAGAAGAGAACCAGCCAGGGGCATGTGAGCTCTTGTGATTTCTTCTGGCTGTGGCCTGTTTCATTTGATGGCTGTGTCTTGACAGCTTCCATTGGAACACCTGCCTGTCCTGCCTGTCGAAACCTTTAAAATAATCACTCCCAGAAAATACGTAGTGGTACCGATGACATCAATCAAGGAATTGAAACAGAAATGGGAAGCTCAAGAATTGAAAGAACGTCAGAAGTCGTTTGCCACCATCTCCGGTATCTCTCTCTCCAGAATGTATACACCTGCAGATGTTGAGATTGATTACTCTGAAGACCTGGGATTTCCAGGAGAATATCCCTTCACCAGGGGGGTTTATCCCACCATGTACAGGGGGAGACTGTGGACCATGCGCCAGTATGCAGGCTTCGCCGCAGCAGAAGAATCCAACAGGCGGTACCGGTACTTGCTGTCGCAGGGGCAGACGGGGCTGAGTGTGGCTTTTGATCTGCCCACTCAAATTGGATACGATTCTGATGACTCTTTTGCAGAAGGGGAAATCGGAAAGACAGGGGTGGCCATTGACACCCTAAGAGACGTTGAAATCCTGTTCGACCAAATCCCCCTAAACAAAGTCTCTACCTCCATGACCATCAACTCGCCTGCTGCTATTCTATTGGCCATGTACATTGTGCTTGCAGAGAAACAGAATGTTCCCGTGGATCAGATATCTGGGACAATCCAGAATGACATCCTTAAGGAATATATTGCCAGAGGGACCTATATCTTTCCTCCAGGTCCATCCATGCGCATAATAACTGATATTTTTGAATACTGTTCACACCATGTCCCTCGGTTCAATACGATTTCCATTTCAGGCTATCATATCAGGGAAGCAGGCTCCACAGCAGCACAGGAAGTAGCTTTCACGCTCGCCAATGCCATAGCCTATGTGGAAGCTGCTCTCTCCAAAGGACTGGATGTGGATACATTTGCGCCCCGGTTGTCCTTCTTCTTTAATGCTCACATCGACCTGTTTGAAGAAATCGCCAAGTTCAGAGCAGCCAGGCGGTTATGGGCAACCATCATGAAAGAGCGATTTCACGCAGCAGATCCGAGGTCCATGATGCTGCGGTTCCATACACAGACTGCAGGATGTTCTCTCACTGCCCAGCAACCAGAAAATAACATTGTGAGGACCACACTGGAAGCTCTGGCTGCTGTTCTGGGTGGAACCCAGTCACTCCACACGAATTCCATGGATGAAGCCCTGGCCCTTCCGTCGGAGAAGGCAGTACGAATAGCTCTGAGAACCCAGCAAATTCTCGCCCATGAATCCGGAGTCACCAATACCATTGATCCTCTGGCAGGGAGCTACTTTATTGAAACCATGACATTCGAAATCGAAGAACAGGCCCGAGACTACATCAAGAAGATTGATTCCATGGGAGGAGTGCTCAAGGCCATTGAAACAGGATACATACAAAGAGAAATCCAGGAGAGCTCATACCGGTATCAGAAAGAGGTTGAATCCAAGGAACGGACCGTTGTGGGACTCAACGATTTCGCCATAGATGAACCTGTGACCATTGACATCTTAAAGGTGGACCCTGAAGTGGGGAAAAGACAGATAGAGCGTCTCACTGAAACGAGGAAGAGTAGAAATTCAGGAGAGGTGAAGAACGCGCTGGATGCTCTGGAATCTATTGCACATGGAGATCAGAATCTGATTCCTCCCATAGTCGAGGCCACCAGACACTATGCCTCAATCGGCGAGATCTGTGGCGTTCTAAGGGAGGTCTTTGGTGAGTATAAAGCACCTGTCGTATTCTAGGAGGTAATTACCATGAACCTACATCATATTGGAATTGCTGTCAAAACACTAGATAGAGCACAGTTCTGGAACCAATTCTTCAATTTAAAGACAGAAGATATAAAAGAAATCCCCGACCAGAAGGTGAAGATTGCCTTCATACCAATAGGAGAAAGTAAGATTGAATTGCTGGAGCCCACTGAAGAAGGCTCTGTGTCCTCATTCCTGGAAAAAAGAGGGGAAGGGATCCATCATTTGGCCATTGAAGTGGAAGACATCGAGAGTGTTCTGAAGGCCATGAAGGCAGCAGGCATTGCCCTCATCGATGAAACTCCGCGTCAGGGAGCTGAGGGGAAAATCGCCTTCGTTCACCCCAAGAGCACAGGGGGGATTCTACTGGAGCTGGTGGAGCCGTAGTATTTCTCCAGAATATATTTTCATTTCTTTTCCATTTCTCAATCTGAGTATCAATCTTCCCTTCTCATCTACGTCTACTGCAGTCCCCGTGATTTCTCTCCCATTCTTCACCATGACGGTGCTGCCAATGGTGGAGGAATACTTTCTGTATTCACTGAGGAACTCATCCTGAATAATGGTATGAAATGTTTCAACGAATTCTTTCAGGAATTCCATCTTGTCAATGGTATTCCCTGTTTCCGCAAAGTAGGAAGTACCTGGGATATCTTCAGGGAATTCCCTGTTGTTCAGGTTCACGCCCACGCCCACAATGATGTAGTCGCCTTCTGTCTCAGAGAGTATACCGCAGATTTTGCGCTGGTCAACATGAACATCATTGGGCCATTTCAACTTTGTTTGCAGCCCAAAATGCTCAAATACCTTGGAAATAGCAAGAGCAGCAGCAAGGTTCAGGACTGGGGCGGGCTCGTGTTTCACCACCAGAGAACACCACAATCCTCCTTCAGGGGAGTGCCACTCTCTGGCCTGGCGACCCCTGCCTCTGGTCTGGGTATCTGCGACAATGACTGTTCCCTCTTCCAGATACTGTCTGGCCACCTCGTTGGTGGAGGTGACCTCCGTGAAATGATGAATCTTCATTCTTCCACCTAGACTATGTTATACCGTCATATAATATGTTACCGTTTTAAATGTTATGCTTCAAGGCCTTGCGATATTTTCAAATGGCAGAATGGGGCACCAAATCCCTCCGTCTCACGGAGGTTGCTTAAATGGCAACAGGGTGACCAAACCTTTTTTAGCTCGCCCACGCAGGAGAATCAATGATCTCAAAGGGAGAAATAGCCCGGGTTCAGGAAACGCTCAGAGAGCTGGGGCTGGGAAAGTATCAGTCAGCAGTGCTGGCCCACATGTATGCTCTGGGAAAGAGCAAAGTAGCAGAACTCGCCAAGGCGTCCAGTGTCCCCCGGGCCAAGATCTATTCCGTCCTGGAAGAGCTGTGCTCCCTACGATTGATCAAGCAGACAGGAACTCGGCCCCTTCAGTTCGAGCCCATAGAACCTGAAATTGGACTGGAAAACCTCAGAATTGCAAAGAAAATACAGTTTGAAAAAGATGTGAGAGCAATCGCTGATATTGCAGATTCTCGCCTCTCTGTACTGAAATCCCTGTATGAGAAGCGGGTAGAAACAGAAGCAGAGGAAGAATTCTTAGAAATCATTACGGTAGGGACAGCCTCGGAAATAGAAACGCGAAACCTGTATACAAAGGCAGAAAAGGAAATTAATGTGGTTTCCAGAGCATTTGAATACCTTCCCAAGGTCAGGGAGAGCTTGGAACCCAAGTTGGGGCATATCCTCCTGAAAGCAATACTCTTGAATGGGAAATACCTGTCAGAAAAGGACCTGAAAATCCAGAACCGCATGAAGGATATGCTCTTGAGAATGGGTGCTCACGTGAGGATATCTCCACACAAACTACCTATTCGGTTTACCATTATTGATCCCAGTCTTGATTACGATAGGGGTGCTGTACTCTTCCTGGTGGAAGAAGAAGCTATCCCCGTCTTTATGCGATTTGCAGTCCTTTCAGAAAACCATAGCCTGGCTGCAGGATTCAAGCAATATTTTGACCTGTTGTGGGAGGAAAGCATGCCTGGATGAGACCTGTGAAGTATCCCATCCACTGGGACTGTGTAACGAGACTAAAATTGTAGAAAAAGTTCATTGTGCCAGGTGGTACGGTGAGGTTTCACCTTCATCCATTCTTCTTGGTGACTCTTCGCGCCAGAAGAAGGAGATACAGTACATACCAGAACTGGTACAGGTGATTCCACTTCCGCCTCCTCTTTTTCTCACTGGTTCTCACGGTAACTGGCACTTCTACAATTCGTGCGCCCTTGGAATGTGCTTCCAGAACGAGAGTACCACACGGACACTTCCCCAGGATATCCAGGCCAAGAGCCAGGTGTCGATCCATTGCCCTGAACCCTGTTCCGTGATCCCTTACTGGAACCTGCATCCTCACAAGCCACCCGATCATCCTCTCCGAAAAAGAGGGAATTCTCTTCCTGCTCCCCAGCACCAGGTCGGCCTCACCCGCTGTAATAGGTCCCACAAGCAGAGGAATCTCAGAGGGGTCGTGCTCGCCATCTGCATCCAGTGTCACAATGATATCCCCTCGGCACGCAGTGACTCCCTGTCTTATTGCCTGAATATACCCTCCGTGATGTTGTCTTACTACCTGTGCCCCGTTTTGAGATGCTTTCTCGTAGGTATCATCCTCTGACCCGTCATCCACCACCCACACGTCATCCACGTATTCCAGAGTCTCCCGTACCACGTTACCCACAGTACTCCCCTCATTATGCGCAGGGATCACTGCACTGATCATACTCCTGGCCATGCCCCACGTTTCTTTTCATGAATAAAAATTTTCATCTCCTCCCCCACCTCTTGTAAGGACCACCTCTCCTGACCTTCCCAAACCTCAAAAGAAACCTTTATAAACCTTTGAAGAAGTGACCACTGATGGAAGAGCTGACATTCAAGCAAGAGCATCCAATCCATTACATAGAAGAACTTCTTTCCAAGAAAGTATATGACGTGGGTTCTTCAGGGATCGTATTCGGTGCTTCAGGACTGGGTAAGACAACCCTGCTGGCCAGTACGGCGGCCCGCTACATCGAGGAGGGTCACAAGGTCTGCTACGTATCGCATGAACTGGCCTTTCCTCAATTCCTGGATACTCTCCAGTTGAACCTAGGAAAAAGACCATATGGGGGATACCTTCTGGGGATTATACTCCCCATTGATGTACGATACCGCAAGTACTACAGGAAAGTGTCCCTGATCAAAACAGTGAAATCCTTTTACCTGGATAGTGAATATAATCAATTTCACCTTCTGGACGCGATCATGCTCCTGAAAGAAAAGGCAGGATGTGACCTCTTCCTTCTAGATTCCATTGACGATCTGGAAGCTTTCAGAATTGAAGAAGGTGTCATAGACAGATATCACGTCAACCAATTCACCTACGCTCTCATGTCCAGCGGGGTGAGTACCATATCTACCAGTGTGTATGATCACCAGATTCAGGTCAACACCCGGATAGAATTACGAGAGGTACACGAACGTGAGGGGCAGATCCAGAGGGTGGCAATCATCCACAAGGGGATGAAACGGTTCCCGGCCAAAGAGTATATTAACTACCAGGTCCATGGAACTATCGTATTCGACTATTCAACGGCACGAATTGTTTAGGTGATGTTATGATACAAATTTACAGATGGCAGCGCGTAGGAATATTTGTAGATACCCAAAATCTCTACTATTCGGCAAAAAATCTGTATGGAGCAAAAGTGGACTTCAGAAAGATTCTGGAAGTTGGGCTCAATCAGAGACAGTTGATTAGAGCCATTATCTACGTGATAAAGGCCGATATACCTGAAGAAGAGGGATTCTTTGAAGCGCTGCGGAATATCGGGTATGAGGTTAAGATCAAAGAATTGAGAACGTACTACGACGGTACAAAACGAGGAGACTGGGACATGGGAATTGCCATTGATACCATTAAGATGGCAGACAAACTGGACACCGTGGTACTGGTTTCAGGTGATGGTGACTTTGTAGCCCTGGTGGAACATTTGAAGGCCAAAGGAGTGAATGTTGAGGTTATGGCCTTTGGAAAGAGTACGTCCTCAGATTTAAAAAGAGTAGTTCAGGAGTTCATTGATCTGGACATAAACTATGAGAGCTTCCTCATCCGATGAAATCTTGACCAGGTTGAAAGCACACTATCACTTCACGAGAAGAAGGAAAGATCCTTTCAAAGTGCTGATAGCTACCATTCTCTCCCAGAGGACCAGGGATGAGAACACAGCGAGAGCGAGCGAGCAGCTCTTCGGGAAGTTTGACACCCCGGAGAAGCTGGCTTCAGCCCGAATAGAGGAGATTGAGAAGTTGATTCGGCCCTCTGGGTTTTACCATGTTAAAGCACAGAGAATACAGAACGCGGCTCAGCAGATTCTCATGGAATATGGTGGTGAGGTTCCCCGGGATATTATGAAGTTGCTGAAGTTGGAGGGTGTGGGAAGGAAAACTGCCAACTGTGTTCTGGTGTATGGATTCCAGGTTCCTGCCATTCCAGTTGATGTGCATGTACACAGGATTTCCAACAGGCTTGGGCTGGTTACTACGAAGACTCCTGAAGAGACTGAGAGTGCTTTGATGGAGGTTTTTGAGGAAAGGGAATGGATCGCGGTTAATGAGTTGCTGGTTACGTTTGGAAAAGAGGTGTGCAGACCCCGGAATCCACGATGTGAAGAGTGTTTTCTGTTGGATCTATGTCCTACAGGTGTGGGTTAGATTAGGTGAGTTCTGAGAATTATGGTTCAGTATGGGTATGAGAAGGTTCAGTATGGGTATGAGAAGGTTCAGTATGGGTATGAGAAGGTTCAGTATGGGTATGAGAAGGTTCAGTATGGGTATGAGAAGGTTCTGCATCAGGTTCAGGCCCTGGTTGAACAAGTGATGCTTCGAAGTCTTTCACAAATTGGTCTCTTTCTTCCCAAGAATATACTTTCTTACCTCTGAGTTTTCCCTCAACTTGATATTCTTTATCCAGAAATTTGAGCATTGCAGCAAGCATTCTCGGAGTTTTCGTGGTGAAGAAATTGCTTTGATTGTAGGAATCGTATTCGAATCCTTCTCTCCGTAAGGTGTCTGCATATTCTTCGAATTCCTGCTGGGATATGCGTTCTACTAATGAGATGCCAATTTCTACTTCACCATTCCGCATGATGCAGTCAACATCCACTTTCATATAGAGACAATTGTGCATTCTTATTAAAGGTTACCCATTGAATGATACAGAATATCTGGGTATGACTTGTGAACCTACGGAATTTCAATAGTGCTGTTATGATATGTAAACAAGTCATTCTCTTAATTAATCCATTCGAACTTCGGTAGATGATTAGTTCGGAACTATTCTGTGTCATTCGATTTACGGTGGATAATTCAGCAGACTTTTAATTAATCAAGAGCATGAGGCTACTTCAGTGCATTGGTGGCAATTCTCCTCACTTCTTGATCACTGTCTTCCAGGGCTTTTTTCAAAAGAATCCTAGCCTTTTTATTTCCTATTGTCCCCAGACATCTAAATGCATCATATTTGACCTCTTTTTCTGGATCTTCCAGGAGTGGGACAAGAGATTCCACAACTGAATTTTCTAAATCTTTCAGTTCACTTTTTAACTTTTTCCAAAGGCTCGTCTTTGATTCCTTTCTTTCCCTTGTCACAATCTCTCTCAGTGCACTGATTGCATCCTTCCTCACTTCCCAGCAAGGATCTTCAAGAGCTTCCAGCAGCAATCCCACAACTGATCTGTCTCCTACAGCACCCAGCACCCAGACTGCAAGACCTTTCGCCCTTCCCGTACTTACCGAGGAAAAAGCCTTCACGGGATCAAGAGCAGAGGGACCCATCTTTCGAAGAGCCAACGCTGCCTGCCCTTGTACCTGGTGATCTTCATCCTCCAGGAGCCTGATTAAGGGGGGTATTGTTCTGGGATCTTGGAAACCCTGTAGCACCTCTGGTACCCTGAATCGTATTTCTCTATCTTCATCCCCTAAGGCTCTAACCAAGGGTTCAATAGCTCTCTTATCCCCCGTCTTCCCCAATGCGATGGCTCCCCATCCAGTCTTCCAGTTCGTATCTTTCATGGCTTCTATGATATAGGGGATTGATGGGGCACCAATCCGTTTCAGGGCTTCTGTGGACTGGTATTTCGCCGTCAAAGTGGAAGTATTAGCCTTGAGTACTTCAACAAGAGGAAGTATTGCTGCCTCCCCTATATCAGATAGGGCAAATGAAGCTTCCTCTGGAACGTAGGGCGGGTACTTGCGTTTCTCATTGAAAAGTCTAATCAAGGGTGCTATGGCACGTTCATCTCCGATCTTCCCCAATGAACGTGCGGCCTGGATTTTGACATGGAAGTAGTCGTCCTGCAAAGCATTGATGAGAGGAGTTACTGCTCTCCTATCCTTGAAGCTGCTTAGGATTCGTGCTGCCCTTTCCCTGACCTGCTTGTCTGTATGGGTTAGCGCCTCGATCAAGGGAGTGACTGCGCTCGCCTGCCGGTGAGTAAGGAATTGATTGAGTACAGCATAAGACATGAATATCTGGTGTCTCAGATTGTGAATAAGTGCAAGAGTGAAGTTATTGTCTAGACCTAGAACTGATGAAATTGGTCGGGAAAATTGACATTATATTGATGAAAGATGTCCCGACCATCATTGAAGTTTAATCTGGGAAAGAGAAGAACTTTCATCACGTTCAATTATGGCTGTACATGTTGGGGTACGGGAATGAGGTAGAAGGTGTACTGACATATCCTGTAGAGAAGAACCAACATTTCTAAATTCATTAGTAATTTAAGCTAAAAAAAAGAACAGAGAGCCTGAGGGGGGTGAAAGACTAGAAGTGTTTACAGGCTCTCTGTTGTGCCACTCGGTAAAAGTCCTTTCGGCCTCTGTTCGATTCGATTCTTGCGGTACTGTGTGAGAAGGTAATTATCCAGGGATTTCTCCGATGCGTGGATATGTCCTTCCTTTCTTTTTCTTTTCTTCTTTTTCTGGGTTGTTATCCTCTCCTTCACTGGTTTTCTCCTTTTCCGAACCTTTCGGAATGATTGATTCACCCATATTTCTACCTCCTTTTTTTGTATCGGTTTCTCGAAGAGGTTAGTGTTTTGGAACCCCTACGATAGCTTTAAATAGTCACTTTGGAATAAGAGATTAACGGTGAAAGACATGTGCATTTATTCACCAGAGGACTTAAGGAGATTAAACCATTGCATGTATCGCACATTCTTGAAAGAGCCTCGGTTATTCACTAATGAAGCAGCAAAAAAATGTCATGCTTCTAGGAATACTGTAGCGAAATACTGGAAAGAGGGATTAGACAAAAAAGTATTTTTCGCCCCTCAAATACGTCTTAATATGTACGAGAAAAGAAAGGAGTACATTTATCTGATACAGAGTGATTCCGCCCATAAATTGTACACTCATTTTCAGAAAAATCATGATGTAATCTATATCTCATATACGTCAGGAAAATTTGACATTTTACTCCAAACAAGTAAAGAATTAGATGTACTCCCCGATAGGACATTGCTTTGCGGTTCTAGAAGTGACTATATCTTTCCTGACTTGACTGATTGTACATATGAAAATGCTCTAGATAAGATGGAAGCTATGCTTGATAATGAACACTCTTCATCAAGAATACCTGTCGAATATCATAAGGAGCCTCCTGAACAAGGGAGTTCACATTACGGATTGATGATTTTCCCATATATTAAATACGATCTAAGGACTGGATTTACCCCTATTCTAAAAGAATTACACATATCTTTTGAATCCTTTTACAAAGGAATTAATTATCTGTTGAATGTATCTACAGTATTGCTACCCTACTATCCATTGGGATTCAGATTGTATTCACAATATTTCTTTGTATTCTGGTCAGATTATGAGGATTTCCTTTGTAAGTTTTTTGGATGCTTACCGTGTCATACATCAATAACGAAGGTGGATGGCGCATTAGTTGTCTATTTGAGCATTCAGAAGGGAGAGGAAATGACAGAAAGGCTCTTCAAATACTGTTCGAAAATGATTGACCTTGGATTGATTGACCATTTTTGGAGTGCTAGACCAATCTATCACTGGAAACCTAATTTGCCATAGCTAACCTGGACTTCCTCCACCAGATTCTCCCGATGTGGTAACATTGCCTTGAATCATATCCAATGGTTCAAAAGGCCAACCTTTCAGAAAGTTCATACATCTTCACCTCTCTTTTATTTTGCAGAACTGATTAAAAACGTTTGGGTAATAATTGCATAAGAGTTTGAAGTTAAAACGTGCATATCTTATCTGAAGTTGTAAGAATTACAGGATGTGTGCAGTAATCTTCTACATTCGGAACTGCTAATATTCTGTGATACTATCCAGTCATTGAGGAACGCCAGAGACCTGCAGAGATTGCCTATCTCAATCATCAAACCACTGTTAAAGACAGAGCTTTCGTGGGTGCTCTGGTAAGCAGGAATACTATCCTTCCTCTATTTGTAACTCTTTATTATGTTGGGAAGATCATCTGGTTCAATGCTAGAGGACGCATGGTATTCGCTTTCCTCCACATAGAGTTCTACCTTGACATGTTCATAATGCTGTTTGTGCCCTTCATTGTGTTAGTTTTGGCAGTTTGGTGCTCACTCTAAAGGAGAAATCAGACATTCCTGTACTCTTTTCCTCTCTTGAAAACTTCCAGTACTTTCACTGTCTTATTCTCCACAACATAGATGATTCTATAAGTCCCTACCCGCAATCTGTACTTTGTAGGGCGAGTATGGGAGAGTCTTTTGATATCCGTACCAGAACGAGATTTGAACGGGTCTGTTTCTAGATTTCTTAATGCTAATCTGATTTTTTCTCGTATGCTACTCTCTAGGTTTGTAAATTGCCTCAGAAATGTTTTGGAAACAAGGATCGTGTACATCATAGTTCATCGAGAGGTATAAACTCATCTTCTGTAAGTATTTTGTTCCAACGGTCATCAAGTTCCTTCCAGGAAGCCTTTTCGACTAATTTACGTATGATAGAGTCATAACTCTCTCCTTTCTCGCCCAGCTTTCTGAGCATTTCCTTGGTCTCTCTTGATACTGCTACAGTTGTTGACATATACATCGCCTATAAGTGTTACAATGCATGTAATCCTTATAAGGATATCGCTTTGGGGGGCTTTCAATCCTCATTTTCTGAGTATGACCTTTGAAACCCCCGGAGACATACAAGACCAGTTTCAAGAATAGACTTTCAATCCTCGTTTTCTGAGTATGACCTTTGAAACAGGCAAGATCCAGACGAGTACGTTGATGAAGACGAGACTTTCAATCCTCGTTTTCTGAGTATGACCTTTGAAACGAACACAGAAAAACCACGGTAGAAATCCTTCAAGAGGAAAAGAAATGTGAGGACCTCCTTCAGGCTGAGTTGACTCTGTCAATTGATAAGCCTGCACAGAAGACAGCAAAAACATAGATATGAGTCCTATGACCAGGACCGTCAAAATAGATTTTATTCTTCTCATGATTTTCACTCCCATGTCCATCCTTTGAGTATTTCGGCGATGGGAACCTGACATTCTGGACAGGGATAGTCTATAAGACATGCTTTTTCATGTGCACCGTAAAGCTTTTCTCACATCTGGAACTTCCCTACTGAGCGATCACCGATGCAGTCCATGAGGGGTTTCCTTCTTTTTCAAGTTAGTGTCTCATTCTCTTTTCACGATAATTTTTCTGCCTACGAAAATGGCCACAATTGCCACCAGTGAAATAATGAAAATAGCCAAAACCCACTGTGATAATAGTCTCTCAGGAGAAGGCGGAGCGTGAGAAGTGCTTCCGGGCTGAATCGATTCTATCGGTTGGAAGGTCCGGCAGCACCACTCAGGATCACTATCATCGGCTGGATTATTGGTTAAATTCACCTGATCAGTACCATCAGCATTCATGACATAGATTTCATAATTTCCATCTCTATCCGATACAAAGGCAATCTTGCTCCCATCTGGAGACCAGGAGGGGTCCCACTCATGTGAGGAGTTATCGGTAAGCCTTTCTACATTGCTTCCATCAGCATTCATGACATAAATGTCCCAGTTACTATCCCGCTCTGAGGAAAAGGCGATCTTCTTGCCATCGGGTGACCAGGCAGGATCACAGTCATCATGAAAGTCCTTAGTTAGTCTCCTTTCATCACTTCCATCACTTTGTATGCTATAGATGTCCCTGTTCAGACTTCTTTCTGAAGAAAAGACAATTCTCTTCCCATCCGGAGACCAGGCAGGAGACATATCCAGCCCTGGACTTCTTGTCAGATTCACTATGTCACCTGTATCAATATGCAACAGGTAGATCCCACATATTTCGTCTTTATATCCCGTAAAAGCAATTCTCTTCCCATCCGGAGACCAGGCTGGCCATCCATTGACAGCATCCGAAAGGGAAAAATCCACATAATTGCTCCCATCAGCATTCATGAGATAAGCCTGCAGGCTGGATTCTCCACAGATCAGAGTAAAGGCAATCTTACTCCCATCCGGGGATGGTGCAGGAGTGAAGTGAGTGCATCTCCCGTTGGAGCTCACCTTTTCCTGGTTGGTGCCGTTGCCTTCCATGATGAATATCTGAAACCCTGCACTTTCACATGCCTCGAATACAATTCGTTTTCCATCAGGAGACCAGGAAGGATTATCGGTCGTGATATCACCTGTCGTCACCTGCATTAGATTGCCTCCGTCAGTATCTACAGTAAAGATATGAGAGAAGTACATCCTCTCTAACACAAAAGCAATCTTTTCTCCATCAGGAGACCAGCATGGTGAGTCATCAGAAGCAGTATCTGTGGTAAGTCTCTGGATATCACTCCCATCACTCTTCATAGTATAAATCTCTTTATTTCCATCTCTGTCTGATACAAAAGCAATCTTTTCTCCATCAGGAGACCAGCACGGTGAGTCATCAGAAGCAGTATCTGTGGTAAGTCTCTGGATATCACTCCCATCACTCTTCATAGTATAAATCTCTTTATTTCCATCTCTGTCTGATACAAAAGCAATCTTTTCTCCATCAGGAGACCAGCAGGGATTCGAATGCTTGTAAGAGTCATCTGTTAGTCTTGAAAGACTTTCTCCATCACTGTCTACAGTGAATATTTGGTGTATACTATCTCTGTCTGAGACAAAAAAAATTCTCTCATCTTCTGTTGGCTGCACTGCCATAAGAGTAGCACTGAATCCTATCAATCCAATCAGGAGAACGATAAGGAGGCACTTCTTTCTCATAATATTCTCCACCCCCTTTTCCATCGGTTCAGTACATCAACGATTGGAACGTGTCGCTTCTGGATTGCAGTCTGTCCAATGATATGATTCTGGAATTTCCTTGAGAATTCAATGTTCGAAGAGTTTATCATGGCATTCATGAATGCTTGCTCCATAGGATATATAAATTCATGTTCCACTCTTATTATGTCGGAACGTGTGTTACCCAATAGGCCGTGGCAAACCTCATGGAGTACGGTCAATGTGGCATCTCCTGCTTTCTTAGTAGACAAGTTGATTGAGATCGTGAAATTCTCATTATCCGTGAGTCCCCAAGCAGGCTGACCATTGTCAGGATCTATTAGATTGTTGTCAATGTTCACGGTGAATTGCTTACCTTCACCTAGGTTGAGGTTTAGAGTTCCATTTCCATTATCTGTGATGTCAAATCCTAATAACAGAAAGATTTTCATTAGGGCTTCAAGTTCCTTCCCAGCATCCAAGAGATCCTGAACTTCCTCGAGATCTTCTGGCTCTAAACTCTCAAGTCGCCCGAAAGTATTCTTGACTGTATCAAGAATGCCTTCCCCTGTTGGATCAATATATCTCAAAGGATTATTTAGGCAATACACATATCTATTGAGAGTTTGAGGAGATTCCTTTTCTCCTGTCAGTGGATCTCTTGTGATAAAACGACCAATAACAGGATCATAGTAGCGGGCACCGTAGTAATAGAGACCAGTTTCATCTAATTCCTTTCCATTATACGTATATCTTTCTTCTGTTTCATTGAGCTGTTCACCAAAAGGTCTGTACTTAATTTCCTCAGTTGTCACACCATTTTCTGATGTCACCAGTCTGGTAGAACCCAGGTGATCTGTGTGGTAGTATTCTGTGATGTCATTCACTTTCTTGGCCAGCTGTCCAGTGGGTCCATAGATGTAGGTAGCTTCCATTTGAGTCGTTGTGTTCACCTCATGGAGAACGTTTAAGCCGCCATATATATAGACTCTTTCAGAGTCAGCATCAGTTTTCTTGATCCTCTTTCCCTCACCATCATAGAAGTACTCTTCTATTACCTGACCATCTTCCTTAATTGATACAAGTCTGTTTTCGTAGTCGTAAGAGTATTCCCATAGGTTCTGACCATCATCCTCAGTAGCCAAATTTCCGTAAATATCATAAGTGAAGGTAGAATTCCCACTGGGATCTGAAAGAGAGAGCAGCTCATTCATTTCATTGTACGTGTATGTTGTA
>JACVGT010000028.1 GCA_018992685.1 Theionarchaea archaeon | reverse complement strand
CTACTACAATCACGAAAGGTCTCACATGGGCATCAACGGTGCAACGCCTCACGCGAGATATGAGGAGCGGTTGCCATGAGACTTATAAGAAGTGTTACCTATGTGTGGTGTCAAAAGTGTCACCCATGTCTGGTGATATTACACCGTTCTCAGTGACAGTACCTTTATAACGTGAGACCCCTCGGAACTATTAGCATGATGAGAGAACCCTGCTGAGTTAATCGATGATGAAGATCTTGAGTGCTGACACAAAACCTTAAATAGAATCAACCACAAAATGCTCCATGAAAAAAGTTCCAACCGGCGTTGTTGGCCTCGACAGGATGTTCAGTGGCGGATTTCCAGAGAACAGTGCCATCATTGTAGCAGGAGGACCAGGTTCAGGAAAGACAATTCTATCCATTCAGTTTCTCATGCGCGGGGTAATGGATGGTGAAGACGGTATTTTCCTTTCGCTGGGTGAGAGCAAAGAACGGATACAAAGAAATATTGAGACCTTTGGATGGGATCTTAATCAGATAACCTTTATTAATCCTGTTGAACATACTCCCAGGCGTGAACCAGGACCCCGGCTAGACGCTGTTCTGGGCACGGGTTCCCAGAAGAAGGAATTAGTGACGGAGACTGATGTGATTATCAACCTGCCCAGTGTCACAAGACTTATATCTTCTGCCTTGAAGCCAAGTACCAGGAGGATTGCCCTGGATTCCCTCAGCACTCTCAAGATGTTCTATGGAGATGAGGTCAAGAAGAGACGGATGCTTTTTAGATTGATGGAATTTCTGATAGAATCAGGATGTACCTGTCTTCTTACATCAGAGACCACAGAAGACACCCCCAGCCTGGAGAACTACATCAGCGATGGAGTCTTGAAGATGCACACCTTTATCGAGAGCGGGAGAAAGCGAAGGGCGATCGAGATTCAGAAAATGCGAGGGACAGGGTTTGATGAAGACATGCGCCCATTGAAGATTACCAACTCTGGAATTGAAGTATATAATGAAGAACTTTTTACAGAAGGTCCCACAACATAAGTGATATCAGGGTGGCATTTCTGCAGGCGTAGTAGTCGTGCCGTGCTCCCTGACTGGGTAATCAACAGTATAGTTTAGAATATATCACTCGCTCGCTGGCAAAGGTTCTTATGATGCAACTGTCACAAAGAATCATGAGCGAGGAGGAGTTTCAGTTTGCAGTTATTCTTCTTGGGGCGGGAATCCTTGCTGCTGCTGTGATCATAGATGACGTGTTCTCTGTTCACAGACTGTGGACTCGATTTCTTCGTTCCAGAAAACGTCCCACCCCCCAGGCCCTGGTGAAAGCGCATACCAAACACCACCAGTTCTATCATCACACGCATCACCGGTTTTTTGAGACAACGTACATTTCATTCTATCTATTTGTACTCTCCTTCCTGGGGAGTTTGGCCATTGGTGGGACAATCATAATCCAGAATCTCCTCAGAGGATCACTGGGGACTACAGATGATCGCCTGGTACGTCTCAGCTCTGTCCTGATCTTTTTCTTGATTTCTCGCTGGTATTACCGGCAAGAACACCACTATATTGTTGGTCACAAGTTAATAGCCATTCTCTCCTGTGTGATTCTTGTTGACTTCGTCCACGTGATAACGAACAGAGGATACCTGGAGGTGGCCATGATTTTCACGATTTTCTGGGCATGGGTCATGGGAATACTTGTTGCGATTACGCGATTTCAGGTGAGCTACAGACGTGATGTAGTCTTCAGTATGGGAATTCCTGTTGCTGTCCTGTACTACATGGTGCGAACGGATGGGTGGGTTCTCATTTTCATACTTCTTCCTCCGTTTGTGTTTGCAGTCCTGGAATTTCTCAGAGGATCTGAGCTGGATTTTCAACGTATGAAGCGTTTTCTACCCAATCCTCTTCCCTTTCGCCCTGTGAAATCGACATCCTTCTGCGGTGATCTCGTGTTAGGCTATTCTCCTGCAGGAGTTTTCCGTGCGTGCTCTGTGATTGAGCTCCTCTTCTGGGCTTTAATGACGCCGATTGTCCTCATCCCAGTCAGCCAGTACTTGCAGAGCAGGGAAGAGCAAGTGCAGCAGTGGCGTAAGGACATTGTTACATGGAGTAGAAATGAATATGTACTGGAACCAGAGATAGTGGCAGATAGGCTGGGACTGAAACTTGAAGACACCTTTCCACTGCTTAATGAGCTCAAAGAGGAGGGCGAATTGTCGGTTTACGAAAGTCCAAAGGGGCTCGTTTATGGATTGCAGCCCTCAGCAGAGATGGATGCCTTCACTGAGAAGTTTGACCTCGTAAGGACAGAACTTCCAGAAAGAGATCGAGACCTGTTGGAATACATTCTGGGGAAGAGAAGAGTGAGAGTCCCCAAATCGGTATTGCTCTCTGTGATGTCACGGGGCGATAAGGTAGAAGTGTCTCTGGAGCCTGCAGGAGGAACACTTTCTGCAGTCGTACCATCTGTCACCACCTGTTCTGTGAATGAACTTCAGCAGAAGGCATATGATATCAACTCAGTCATGAAATCTGCTTTGGGTACCCTTGCATATCTGAGAACGTACACGGTGGATAATCCCCCTGTTCTTGACATCTTAAAGCAAAAAGGGGAATCTCTATTTGAGAGTGTGCTCAGTGAATCATCATACCGGGTTCCTGACATTTCTCACCTTGTGCTGGAAACAGATCTGGTTGATGTTCCTTTTGAGCTCATGTGGGATCAAACCTTTTTTGCCCTCCAATATGGGATTGGACGCCGTCTCCGGGTGCATGGCCCGCTGGTTCTCAATCTGCCCCAGGAGGTGGAAAAGAACAGGGCATTAGTCATAGCTGATCCTGACAGCACCCTGGGAGAGGCTGTGCGCGAGTGTGATTACCTGGCTGAATCGTTGAGTCGGCTCATAGATACTGTTGATTATATTAAACAGGAGGAAGCCACAACAGAAACCGTGAGAGCACGACTGCACTCAGGATATACCATTATCCATTATGCGGGACACGTCACTGAACATGGACTCGATCTGTCAGATGGCGTGCTGAAAGGGAATGTCATATTGCGTCACCTTGCAGGAGCCCCGCTTGTCTTTGTTAATGGATGTAGATCAGCAGGGGTTCTGGCGACTTCTCTGGCAGGAGCATTCCTGCAGGGAGGGGCCCTGGGATATCTGGGCAGTCTCTGGGATGTTCATGATGTGGCAGCGGCCCGTCTGGCAGTGGATTTTTACACCAACTGTCTCCATCACCATACCCTGGGAGAGGCCCTGCGGAAAGCAAAAGAGCATGCCTTTGCCACTCATAATATTGCCTGGAGCTGCTTTGTGTTATTTGGTGATCCCACCCTTCAGCTGATCTAGAGCATCACAGGTGAACCTGCTTGAAAGGATACGGTAATGGTGCTGCACATGTCCTCTACAAGGTATTCCAGAAGTCATCGGGTGCTGTCTCCTTGACACCTGTCCTTACGGTGAAAGGGCATGCTGTGATACACGTGGCACAGTCTCCGCCATTTTCACACCAGAACGCATAACATTTCTCCGCGTTCACCGGCCACTTCAGGACCCCCGGATTGTTTGATTTACACACTGGTTCGAAGGTGGGTTCTTCCTCAAAAGAGATGGCGTCAACCTCACAGGCTTCCGCACATTTTCTACACGTCTTACAAACCTGTTGAATTCCTGTGTCAAGAGGGTTATCGCACACCAGCTCCATGTCAGTGAATATCTTGCAGATGCGTACTCTGGACCCGAGTTGAGGAGTGATCAGCAGTCCATGTCTTCCCAGTTCTCCCAATCCCGCATCCACAGCCAGTGGAATGCTCAGGGCTGTATCATTACCCATCTGAATGGCCTTGTATCCCAGGTTTCTAATGAATTCACCCATACAGGCAAGCAAGAAGGCTATTCTGGAATATGCTAGCCCCACGACAGCTGATGACGTCAGCGCAGGAGTAGTCCCAATGCCCCGGGGGTCCATTTCAAGGGCCATGACTACAGCGTGGGTTGCTCCTTCAGGAATCTCTACAGGAGTCCCTTCTCGATCGTGTGAATATACCCATCGGGAGTCAATTCTGGAAATACCCACGAGAGAGGCCCCATAAAAGCGAGCTGCTTTCTTCACCACTGCAGTCAGCTGTTCTGGACCGGGATTATATGATTCAAGCCTGTCCAGCTCGGGTTTTGCATCCAAAGGACGGAGGCGTCCCCATGAAAAGGCACCCCCATACGTCTCGTATACTACCCATGCTGCCTCATACAGGGCAACATCAATCAGAGAATACCCAGACTTCCCCTCCTTAACAATATCTGGAAGATGCTCCTCGACCGAGTGACCGTAGCACGGGCATTGAGGATCAGACAGGGCACGGGCAAAAATAATGTTCCTGCCGTCAAATTGCGAGTACCCGGAGTTCACTGTGTACATGGGACACTCTCTGATTCCCCGTTAAAAAGGTTGGGTACGCCGCACGATAGAATGTCATGTCTGGCCTGGAGAAAAGATTAAAAGCACGAACACCTTCATACTACCGGTGATACCATGATTGTTGTGAATACTGATACAATTCCAGGAAGAGAAATCTCAGAAGTACTTGGGTTGGTTAGAGGAAACACCATCAGAGCCAAGCATCTGGGAAAGGATATTATGGCTGGGCTCAGGAATATTGTAGGAGGAGAACTCCTGGAATATACTGAGATGATCTCTGAATCTCGGGAAGAAGCACTGAACAGGATGATTGCAGAAGCTGAGAAGCTGAAGGCTGACGCTGTGGTAAACGTACGATTCACCACCTCGCAGGTAGCGTCATCTGCTGCAGAAATACTTGCATATGGTACTGCTGTTACGCTGAAGTAGTCTGAATGAAGGTGGAATCATGAACATTTTCGGCAAAGCAGGGTTTGCCCTGGTTGTGCTGGGAGGACTGATTTTTGCAGGGCTCATCGTGTACGGAATCGTTAAAGTACTCTTCCAGTTCTTCGTTCAGGGACCACTCCCTCTTTCTGCCCAGCTCGTGTTGGTTGGAATTACTGCATTCATTCTGGGAATCATTCTCATGCTCCTGTCAGCCATGTATGATCGGTATCGATCTGTGAAAACAGAAGAAGTCCACGAAAAAGTGTGATCACGACCTCTGGGCCTTTCGGCCTTTTTTTCTTCATTTTGCCATCTGTTCTCCATTCCGTGTCTCCTTCTTCATAGTGTCTTATCCATGATGGTCAGTTTTCTTCCCTCCCTTACCCTTGTTGCCACCGAAAGCTTTATATGCTATTGATTAGCAATAATGTATAAAGATAATGGCATCAAGCCTAACTTCAAGGAGGTTTCATTATGAAGAAAAACCAGACGAACCGCAAGAGAGTAACCTACTCGCTTTCATTGATAGCACTACTCCTGGTTTCAGGAGTGACGGTAGCATCAGAGTCTGACCTGGAAGATCTGCCAGCACTTGTACTGCTGGACGGAGAAGGTCCAGAGATTGACACTGTCTGCGACTTGATACGGGACCTTGACGGAGAAGTCATGCATGTATTTCCGCCGGAAGTTATTATTGGAAAGCTCTCTGTGGAGGCAGAAGAGACACTGATTGAAGATCCCAGTATTTCTGTGTACAGAGGACCAGTAGATACGGAAGGCAAGGAGTGGCCTGAAGACGTGCTGTACCCAGTGACTGCATGGAACTACAACTACATGGGATTATCGGTGGACGCAGGGTTGAACGAACCCCCCTTGTCTCCTGAACCTCCTCCAGATGATTGTGAGCTTCTTCCTGACATTTCATCGTATCTGATGCCCTCTCAGTATGACGGTGCGCTTCCGTACGGAGCAGGATTTCAGGACACCTCAGCCTATCTGGCAGGAACTGTGGCAGTCAGTGTTCTGTTCCTGGAGAGCAATGGAACAATCGATGATGACACAGAGAACTGGACAGAAGAGGAGCAAGTTAATGTAGTTTCAGAGATCCAGAATGGGTTGAACTGGCTACTCATGCAGGAACCCGCAGCTCAGCTGTCCTTTGTATATGAGTGGCACTTCAATGTACCTGTAGGTTATGAACCAATTACAAGACCCCACACTGATGACGACCTGTGGGAAGAGCAGGCTATGCACCACCTGGGATATGGAAGCCCGAATTATGTGGTCAATGAGTACTCATACGTCAATGATCTTCGGAATACGTATGACTCGGACTGGGCATTCATCATCTTTGTGGTGGATGATTCAGAAGACGAAGACAATGCGTTTGCAGACGGGTACTCAGCTTATTCTTTCCTGGGTGGGCCGAGAGTGGTTATTACCTATTCCAACTCCATCTGGGGAATTGCCAATATGGACACTGTCATTGCCCACGAGATCTGTCACGTTTTCTGGGCATTGGATCAGGCATGCACTAGCGAAGTGGAACAGAGTACAGCATCAGGATATCTCGGTGGAGAAACCACCAATTCAGAGTGGAATGGCACAGCCTGTACGTCTACTGTGTCCTCTCTCATGAAAGGAGAGCGGATGCTGGATACTCAGATCGAAGTCAGTGCGAGAACACAGCTGGGCTGGAGTGACAGTGATTCTGACGGAATCCTGGATGTCTTTGACACAGTGCCTGCTATTACATTGACCCAACAGGACACATCCTGGGCTGGGACAGCCAAGGAATCACCACTGCCTAACCAGAATCCTTTGACAGGAGAGACCGATATCAGCCTGAACACCATTTCTGATGTCCAGTACAGAGTCGATCAGGGAGAATGGGAACAAGCCACTCCGTCTGACGGTAGCTTTGATGAACCTGAAGAGGAATTCACCCTCGACTTTGGCACAACTGATATGGCTGATGGGGATCACACCCTAGATGTCAAGACTCAGAACAGTGTCGGGAACTGGAGTCAAACAGAGTCAGTGACCTTCACTGTTGGAGAATCAGAAGATGATGAACAGGAAGCGGATGACAACCAGGCTGATGATGAACCAGGAACCGCAGAGCCTTCAGAACAGGATGATCAACCCCTCCACTGTGATATTTCAACCAACCGTTCAGAAGCTGGACAAGGCGATGAGATAACAGTCATCATGACTGTTACCAACACCATGGAAGCACTAGCGAAATCAGTGGTACCGACACTGGTAGCACCCGATGCTGTGACGTTGATCTCTGGCCCCGAGCCTGAGACTCAGGACATTCCCGGAGGAGAATCAGCAGCTTTTGTCTGGGAATATGAAGTCACTGCAGAAGAGAGTACTTCACTGATATTTACAGGAAGCGCTGCAGGAGCAGAAGATACTGGAGCAGAGATTGAGTCATCAGAAGCTGAATCAGGAACGGTGACTGTAACAATAGAACCGGACGTACCTGGAAACATTTCAGCACTGCTCTACGGAGTGATCGAAGGGTCTACCATTACCATGACCATGGAGGTCTACAACACAGGAGAGGTAACTCTGGAAGACGTCACGCCCTCAACACTGTCCACATCAACGACCGGCACAGCAGCTGCCAGCCTGGTGATTGGTCCCTTACCAAAACCCCCCATCTCCCTGGAACCGGGTGAAACAAAGACATTTGAGTGGAAGTATGCAGCCACCCCTGGCACACAGGGGGGAACGGTGGTGTTCACCGGCTATGTTTCAGGAGAAGCAGAAGGCCAGGTTTTCGTGTCCAGCACTGCCATGTCAACAGTGGGTGTCGCCTCACCTGCAATTCTGACCGCCTTTGTCATCGTTACTCCGAGAGAGGTGGCAGAAGGTGATCTTCTTACCGTGGCTATGACGGTGCAGAACATTGGGCAGGCAGAAGCTGTAAACGTAGTCCCATCAGAATTGACTGTCTCAGGAACGGGGGCTGTAGAACTCGTTTCAGGTCCATCCCGAACATCTATTAGCGTTCCCAGTCACAGCTTTGAAATTATCCTCTGGACATATGTCGCAGTCAAGCAAGGAACAGTAGTCTTTTCAGGAACAGCACAGGGTGTGGATACCAGCACAGGGGACGTCCTCACAGTCCCCGAGCAGAAGTCCAATACACTGACGATTACAGAGGGACAGCAAAGCTCAGACAATCAGGATCAAGATCAAGACGATCAGGACCAAAATGATCAGGATCAAGATCAGGACGATCAGGACCAAAATGATCAGGATCAAGATCAGGACGATCAGGACCAGGACGATCAATCAGAGTCGCCCAAACTCAGTTCTGAATGCTCCAAGGTAGAGAGGACTATCCAGAAGGTCAAGAACCTGCTGTATGAAACCAGAACAAAGCTCGAGGAGAAGAAGAAGCAGAACTGGGATGTGAGGCTCTGTGAGAAACTTCTCAGAGAAGCAGAAATGTACATTGACCAGGCGGAGCTGTACTTTGAGATGGGCAAGTGCAAGGAAGCATCCACCAAAGCAATACAAGCCCTGATGAAAGTGTATGAGGTGCTCAGCTGCCTAGGAAGAATATAAATTCCTTCTTTTCCTTTTAGTTTTCTTTTCAACATTTTTTTTGGGTTTGATTTCTTCTCTCTCTTTTACTGGTATTTCTGCGTCATGATTCATTGCACAGCTTCTTGGTCTTGAACTTCGGTGGATAATCTGGTTCTACTTCTCAAGGAAGCTCAGACACTGAAAGAGCGGTTCTCTGGTGTGACTGACCAGGATCAAAGGGTTTATAAGTATCTAGGAAGAACACCACAGGCATGGATACCAGTGTCATTGAAGTACAGGACCTCTCGAAATCCTATGGGCCCACCAGGGCTGTCCAGAACCTTACGCTTGCTGTGAACAAGGGAGAGTTCTTTGGATTCCTGGGGCCAAACGGAGCAGGGAAAACTACTACCATAAAGATGCTCACCGGACAGGTACCACCTGACTCAGGGGAGGCGCGTGTTCTGGGCATCGATGTAACCCATCACATTGAGGTGAAGAAAGCTGTGGGAATAGTCCCGGAAGTTGTTTTACTTCCGAGTTTCCTCACAGTGACTGAATACCTGGAGTTTGTGTGCGGCGTGAGACATGTTGATGAGGGCCAGGCTGCCTTCTGGCTGGATTTTGTGGAACTCAATGAGAGTGAGAATGTACTATGCAAGGATTTAAGCCAGGGAATGAAGCAAAAACTCTCATTTGCAGCGGCATTTATTCATAAACCGTCATTGGTGTTTCTGGATGAACCATTTGCAGATGTTGACCCTTTGATGCAAAAGAAGTTGAGAACATTTCTTAATGAATATGTAACAGAAGGAGGAACAGTTTTCCTGTCCACCCATATACTGGAGATGGCAGAGAAGCTGTGTTCCCGGATTGCGGTTCTTTCAAAAGGAACTGTACTCAAATCGGGAACGCTTTCCGAGTTGCTCCGGGAAGGACCCACCCTGGAAGATGTATTTTTCACCCTGGTGAGAACCCATGGCTGATACTCTGTTATCCCTCAATTTGAAAGAAGAATGGCGGATGCTCACCAGTTATTTCAGTTCGAAAAACCTATTCTTTGCTTTTCCTGCAGTTCTGGTGGTTATTGGGGTTATCATGGGATGGTTGCTTCCACTGTTCAGGGAAGCTTTTGAGATGTCTGAATTACTTGTTGCTTTCCACGTTCTCATGGTGGTGTACGGGCTGTTTGTTGGTGCTTTTGGATTCTTTGCAGATGAGGTGGCCAATACCTGGTTCAGAGATGCTCACTTGCTGATTCACATGTACACTATTTTGCCCATATCATTCCGGAAGCTTCTCACCTGGTTCTACATAAAGGATATCGTCTATTACCTGTTTTTGACCATTGTACCGTTATTCCTGGGATTATTCCTATCGTTTAGTGTTTCTTTGGGTGTAGTTGCCCGCCTCTTTGGTTCATCGCTTCTTTCTTTCCTGATAGGGGTTTCAGTGAGCTTCCTTGTTTCTTCCCTTTATGTGCGCAGCAGACTGTCCCTTGTTGGCATGCTGGTGGTGGCAGCAGTGATGGTGGGAACTGGTTCTGTAGAGGACTTCCCTCCTCTGGTGTCGTTTGTTTACGGAGACTGGGGGGCAGCCTTCCTCTCAGCAGGGATTTTTGTGGCTCTTTCAATACTCTCCCTGGCCATCACCAAGCCTGTGTATCGAGCCAGAAAAAAACTGTTCTCCAGGACTAACCTGTTTCACAGAATGGATCCTGTTCTGGCCAAGGAAATTATCGATGTCCGGAGAAGTGGTACTTGGCAGATTATTGCTACCTCCTATCTCTTCCCTCTGATCTTCATCTACGGGATCTTCTATTTTTCAGGACGATTATTCCAATTCCGTATTGATATCCCTCTGGTGTTCTATGCTGGATTCATTGGGTATCTGAGTACCTTGGTGTACAGCTGGCTGAACAACATTGATGCTCCTTCTTCTCTCAGCACGTTTCCCATTACCACTTCTGCTGTTATCAAGAGGAAGATCATGTTGTTTCTGCTGTTCTCCTTTACTGTTGCCATGGTATATCTGGTTGTTCTCGGGTACATACTGGAGGCACTGTATCTTGTTCCATTGTCCATCGTGATCATGGGCTCCACATCGTTCTATGTTGCAGCCGTTACTGCCTGGCTGTGTGGATTGTATCCCAATACACGGTTGTTTGATGGCGCTGTTCTTGCGAGGTATCTCCTTCTGATTCTCCCCGTACTGCTGGTGATGAGCATTCTCTCGTTGATGGAGCGTTCTTTGTGGTTACTTGGTATTTCAGCAGTCATACTGGTGAGTGCGGCGTTTCTGTATAGAAGGGTGGGTACGAAATATGAGCACGTTCCTTTGGGATCGTACTGAAAATCTCTGCTCTGAAGGACACCACGTTCTGGATTCGGCACGCGAGAAATGCTCACGCATTCCTGTGGCATCAGGATGAGCAAAGATTCTTAAATGGACAGCCCAATCGTGCTCCATGAGGAGGAACTATTTCTGGTTGTTGAGTATCATTGGTGCTTGTGCAATTTTCTCTTCTACAATGTCCAAGAATCCGGTGCTGCCGCTATTCGCTGATTTTCTGGGAGCATCTAAAGAGTATATTGGTGTTATATCAGCTGCTTCCACCATTCCTGGTATCCTCATCAGTATGCCCGCAGGGGTTCTTTCCGACCTGTATGGAAGAAAACGTATCCTGCACATCGCTCTCTTTGTTTTTGCAACAGCCCCTTTTATGTATTTGATAGTGAACGAATTGTGGCAGCTGGCTGTCGTACGGTTCTATCATGGAGTGGCAACGGCAATCTTCGGCCCGGTAGCCATGGCAGCAGTTGCTGAACGATACAGTGGGGACAGAGCTGCTCGCCTCGGTCTGTTCTCTTCTGCCACCATGGTGGGAAGGATGATGGCACCTGCTGCGGGAGGATTCTTATTGACTCTGGGAAGTTTCTCCAGCGTCTACATAGCCTGTGCTGCAGGGGGACTGATTGCCTTCATCCTAGGCACATTCCTGGAAGATACGTCTCCTCAAGCTCCTCAAACAGAACGTAAAGATTACAGGGCCGTTCTGGCAAACAAAGATATCATGATTACCACAAGTGTTGAGGCGTGCCAGTATTTCACGTTTGGAGGTCTTGAAACATTTCTCCCCCTGTATGCTGTTTCTGTTGGAATTACTCCTTCCTATATCGGGGTTATCTTTACCATCCAGCTTGTAGTCACCTTGCTCACCAAGCCTGTCATGGGAAAGCTTTCTGACTCGGCAGGCAGACTACCCTCCATCAGTTTGGGCGTACTGCTGGGAGCTATTTCTTTGATCATTATTCCTTACAATCGTCACTGGCTGGCTCTGGGAGGCGCAGCATCCCTGTACGGTCTTGGTCTGGCCACTGTCACAGCTTCCACCTCAGCATTGGTTTCAGATTTGTCACAGGGTGCATATGGATCTGCTTTGGGAGTTCTCAGCATGATTATGGATGTGGGGCAGGCTTCAGGCCCAATTATCACTGGAATTCTCATCTCAGTTGTGAGCTATCAGGCCGCCTTTCTCAGTCTGGCCTGTATGCTTGTGGGCATTGGGCTCTTCTTCTTTTTTGCTTTTGGGAGAAAAGGAGAAACCCGCGAGCGGTAGCTTTATAAATTCGGCTTCAGTCTTCACATGAATGCACAAAGGAGACTTTGTCACTTTTGGCTACACTGCCAGAATAAAGGAGTCAAACCAGGTAGTGGATACGACATTTCAGGAAGTGGCAGAAAAGGAAGGCATTCACACTCCAAATGCGTCATATGGCCCTGTTACCATAATCCTGGGGGAAGGTCATGTCATCCCTGGGCTGGAGGAAGTCCTTCTAACCATGGAGGTCGGAGAAGAACGAGAAGTAGATATCCCTCCTGAGCAGGCCTTTGGCAAGAGAAATCGTTCCCTGGTGACCACTGTTCCTCTCAAAGAGTTTAGGAGACATGGATTGAAGCCACAGGCAGGAATGCGTATCGAAATCAATGAGAAGTGGGCAACTATCAGAAGTGTTTCCTCAGGAAGGGTTGCCCTCGACTTCAACCATCCCCTATCCGGGAAAATACTTACATACACTGTTTCACTTCACAAAAGAATAGAGGACACAGGAGAGCAAATTGAGGCAGTTATCAGGCTTCTCGGGATGAGGGGAAGAGTTGTTGCAGACGGAGAGGTCTATTCAATTAAACTGGACAGTGCATCCAGAGGAAAAGAACGAAACCCTGAGGAACTGGTGAAGCGAAAAATTGAAGAATACGCGCCTCAGGCGAGGATTGCTTTTTCATAGTGTGAAGTAGAGATCCCTCACTTTTTTCACTTCATGCTCTGGCAGTTCTCCTGGGGTTCCCAATACAGAAGCAAGTATGTGAATGCGAGCAGCAATCTCGGTGATGGCTGCTGCTTTGTACGCCTTTTCCAGAGTGGTACCCACCGCCAGAACACCATGGTTCTGTAGCAGACATGCTCTCCGGTCTTTCAGCACGTCCAGAGCTGCTTCTCCCAACTCTTTAGTTCCTGGTGGTCTGTACGGAGCAACAGGAATGGATCCTCCCACGTGAGCCGCTACTTCCACCATTTCTACAGGAATTTCCTGATTGACCACAGAAAATGCACTGGCTGAAAGCGAATGGGTATGTACAATCCCAGAAATGTCAGGTCTCTTCCTGTAAATCAGTGTATGCATGGGAGTTTCTGATGAAGGAGTGCAACCCTGGTGCATTGGAGTACCCTGGAGATCAACGGTCACGATATCTTGTATGGAGAGCTCTTCATAATCTATACCACTGGGTGTTATTGCGATCGTTCCAGATGCATCTCGACAGGAGACATTTCCTAATGAAGCGATAACCAGCCTGTTTGAGTAGATTCGTTTCGCGATAGTCAGAACCTGTGTTCGTATATCCATGTCCCTCATTTGAAAGGAGATATAAGAAGGTGTGGGTTATCGGAGAAGTGTCCATACGGGGCGAATAATCCTTCTGATGAGATGAAAACGGTCCCCGCTTCATGACTTCCTATTTTTCCCGTGCTCTCGGCAAAGTCCTATAACAGGGGAGAAGAAGTTCAGGATGTGATATCATGTATCAGTGTTCAGAGTGCGAATACACCGTGAATGTGGCACATCTCTGTCCAGATTGCTACGAAGCGTGTCCCGTATGTGGGGGCGAGTTGGAGCGCAGATGATGTTCCAAGATTGTGAAGATGCTCACTACAACCGGTAAACAGAAGAACTTATAAGTGGTGGTGGGAAGGGATGGCATCTTTCCATAGGTTGCCAGAGTTGATAGCATGGAAGAAATTGGAAAAGTAATCTCTCGGTTCAATCGATTCTTGGTCTGCAGGACTAAGAAGAAAGCCAAATTGTTGCTGGGGCAGACAGTGTATTCGGAGAAGAAAAAGCCAGTAGGAATCGTGGTGGATGTTTTTGGTCCTGTTGAGAGACCCTATCTCAAAGTATTGAAAAGAGATGGAGATCAAGCTTCGACTCTCTACAGAAAGCAATAGCCCGTTTTTCTTGATGGAGCAAGCAGCTATTAGAGGGCATGTGTCAACAAAAGGTATATTAAGGGGCACAAGTCTGTAGGGTAAGGAGAGGATGGTGACCGTGACGAGCTCTGAGAATTCAGGAAGTGAGCGGAGAAAGCATGTGCTTTCTTCTCTGAGTGCTGCACTGGCAGCATTTGAGAGAACGGTAGATGCCAGAGACATTCATCTTATCCTTTCTGAGGAGCTGGGGAAAGCAGGATTTCACAGTGTTTTCCTGCGGGATGATCTTCCCAGCAAGAATTTGAGACTTGTGGCTATTCATTTTCCGTCATTGCCAGCAGAAAAGGGAACAGAAATCATGGAAACCGCTTCTAGAGGTAAAAAACTGACACGAGATACCCTTTTCCAGAGAGAATTACCCGAAGACGGCGCCGTGGTTCCGTGTGATTTTAGGCACCTGGCTCGTGGATTGGGAGTGCCCCCTGACCTTTGCACCGAGTACATTCCCAATGGAGGGGCCGTAATCCCCCTGCCGGATCACCGTTCTGTCCTGATTCTGGGCCGAGATGACGTCACAGAAAAGGAAATTCCGCTTTTTTCCATTTTCAGGAATGTCGTAGAGTCTTTTATTCACATAAGAAGCCGAATGAGAGAAATCGAGGAGCAGAAAGATTTTTCGGAGAGAATCGTGCGGGAAGTGCAAGAAGGTATTCTCATGGAGAACACTCAAGGAGAAATCATGTTCGTCAATCCAAAAATCCTTGAAATGCTGGGTTATTCTGCAGACGAGATCCTTGGTAAGCATTATTCCTGCATTGTCAGTCCCCAGAGTCTCTCTTTGGTGGAAGCGGAAACCAGGAAGAGACCCCAGGGGGTAAAGAGCCAGTACGAAGCAGGTGTGGTGCGCAAAGATGGGTCTACAATACCGGTCATTGTCAGTGCTACTCCTCTCTTTGAAAACGGGACATATACAGGAAACCTCACTGTTTTCACGGATCAGACTGCCCAGAAAAAAGCTGAAGAGGAAATACGAGTCCTGAAGGAGTTCAGTGAGAACATCATCCAATCCCTGCATGATGCTCTGTTCATTGAAAATGATAAGGGCATTATCACGTATGTCAATTCCACAGTGGAGAACCTGCTGGAAGCCCCGAGAGAGGAAATCATCGGTCATCATTGGAGAGAATTTGTAGCTCCCGACTATCTTGAGAAAGTGAAGGCGGAAAGTTCCAGAAGAAAGAAGGGCGCCAGCGGCCAGTATGAAGCAGCCCTTATTGCTAAGAGTGGCAAGATTACACCGGTCATGGTAGGAGCCACGCCCCTGTTTGACCATGATACCTTCACGGGTGTCATATCAGTATTCATGGATCTGACCGTGATAAAGGAGAAGGAAACAGAAATAAAGAAGAGGAATGAAGATCTCAGGCTCCTGTCAAGGATAAACCATGCATTGAATACTGGGCAAGATCTCAGCACGATTCTGAACCTGGCAGTCCAGGAAGTTCAAAAGATTTTTGATTCTGATATTGCAGCTATCGTGTTCCTCGAAGAGGATGAGAGAGTCAGATTGCCTTGTTTCGCTGCTTCTCCTGCAATCCGTCACATACTCGATCTGGAAGAAGAACCTCAGGAGATCGTGTTCAACCTGGACAGGGGAAGTCTCATTGGGAAGGCGGCAGAGAAGAAAAGGAGCTATCTGGTGCAAGAAGAATCTCTTGGTCAGATATTTGGAGGAGCTCTTGCCCAGGGTGCAGCAACCAGCATTCTCGAGAAGACTCTGATGAGGTCAGCAGTCGTTCTTCCCCTGACTGTAGAGAATGAAGTCTTTGGTGTGATGATTGTGGGATCCCGACTCGTTCTGGGACAGGACGACTTCCACAGGATGGAATCTATTTCCGGGCACCTGGCGATGGCTTTTCATCATGCCCACCTTGATGACATTATCCAGAGAACTTCAATAGAGCTGCAGTCCCATCTGAAAGAACAAACCACCTTGCGAGAGCTGGCAGAAAAGCTGTATACAACCCAGACTGAAAAAGAAGTGATGGACCTGGTGGGAGAGCACCTGTTTCAGCTGGGCCACGAGTATCTCGCAGTGATCAGCCGGGATGAGGACACCTCAGCACGACTGGTGTACACTGAACCGGACAATCTGGTGAAGAAGGTCGAGAAGAGAATGGAGCAGCTCACGGGAACCAAACCTCAGCTTGATAGGATCAGTATTGCAGAAAGGGCAGTCTACAGAGAAGGTGTCCGAGAGAACATTGCGTTAATCACACAGAATGTTCTGTTGCAGGACGAGAAGGAGGTTCATCCCCTGACCATGGAGGAGTTCATGGAATTGTGGCTGGGAGACCCCAGGTACAACCAGGTGGAAGACCTGGCTGTTCTACAGTCAGCCTTCTGCATTCCTATGTACGTGGCAAAAAAATGCAGAGGAGCTTTCGTTGTGGCAAGTCCTCGCATTCTGACACATCATGAGTTCGTTATTCTGAAAACAGTGGGGCAAATGGCGGGAGATGCCCTGGAGAGGCTCAACTACTCCGAAGCACTGGAGAGAAAGTCACAGGAGCTAAAGATGACCAATGAACAGCTCAGCCTGTTGCAGGAGATCAATAATGCGCTAAACTCCACCATGGATCTGGGAGAGATTTTCAGGATTTTGGTAAAGGGAATGAGTTCAGTCTTTGGGTATACCACACCTTCTGTCTACCTGCTCAGTGAAGATAAGAGGTATCTTCTGGTGAAGGAAATAGACATCAGTCACAGGCTGCTGGATGGAATTACGAAGCTGGTGGGATTCAGCCCGGAAAAATACAAGATCCCCTTGTTTGAGGGGAGTCAGCTGAAAAAGGTTATAGACGAGAAGTGCCCTCTGATCACCAGCGACATCACTGCATTCCTGAAGGACTACACGGACAAGGAGTCCCTGCGTAAACTGGCGGGAGTCTTGTACAGAATGGGGAATGTGAACTGGGTCGCTGCCTTTCCGTTGACTGCCGAGGAGGAACCTGTGGGTATGCTTGTGGTTGGAAGCAAGAAGAAGCTGGAACAGGCAGATATCAATGCTATCAGCGGATTCTTGGACCAGGCAGTACTGGCCATTCACAAGGCTCGGTTGTATGAGCAGTTGAGGGAAGCAAACCAGGTGAAATCAGACTTCATTGACATTGCTTCCCATGAACTGAAAACACCTCTCACTTCCATCAAATTATACCTGGAAATGATAAAGATGGGCCGTTATGGACACCTTGCCCCCGAATTGGAGGAGAAAATCAATTTGATTCAGGCCAGCTCAAACAGACTAGGAGAAATAATTGACAATACGCTTCTATCCTCCAGGAAGGGGAAGAAAGACCTGGAAATGGAGATGATATCTCTCAGTGAGCTGATTCAGGATGTCATCAGTCAACTTCGCCCCTCATGGGAGCTCAGGAAGCAAAAGATTGAAGTTCGAGGACCGTACAAACTCTCTCCGGTGGAGGCAGATAAGACAGCCATGTGGAAAGTGGTGGCAGCACTGCTGGAGAATGCCATAAAGTACTCTCCCGAAGAATCCAGAATAACAGCAAAGATCTACGATCATGAAGACAGCGTTGAAGTCGCTATCATGGATGAAGGAATTGGTATCAAACAGGAGGACCAGGAGAAGATCTTCCAGCCATTTGTCATTGTTCCTTCAGAGAGCGAATACAAACGCGTGGAAGAGAGAACTGGGTTGGGCCTGTTCATAGCCAAGAATATTGTAGAACAACATGGGGGGAACATCTGGGTTGAGAGTGTATTCGGATTGGGAAGTACCTTTCACTTCACCCTGCCGAAGTAGATTGAATTACAAAGATCTCTGGAAGAGGGCAGTCTGAACAGGATGCGATGTGCGAGCTTATCTGGGATTGTCTGGTGACCTGTAACTACCACCTATTGACTACTAAAACCTTATAAACCATGAAAGGAAAGTCACTCAGGTGATCGCGTGATATTCTGGGCAGACAAGACTGCAGAAAAGATAATCAGAAGAGAAAAGAAACTGTACAGAACAGAATGCGGATTAGGTGCATCAGGTATTCCTCACGTGGGTTCTGTGGGCGACGGGATCAGAGCCTACGCTGTTACTCTTGCCCTAGAGGATAGGGGAGTTCCCAGTGAGTTTGTAGCCTTCTCGGACGACAGGGACGGACTGAGGAAGGTGCCCCGGGGATTTCCTGCTTTCCTGGAGGAACACATTGGTCGCCCCGTGTCCACGATTCCAGATCCCTTTGAATGTCATACGAGCTATGGGGAACACATGTCGTCCCTGCTTCTTGATGCATTGGACAAGGTAGGTGTCAGGTTCGTCTTTCAGAGCGGAACCATGGCATATGAGGATGGGACTTTGGATGATGTCGTTGTGGAGGCCTTGAACAACTGGAAAGAGGCAGGACAAATCATTTTCGAGATGACAGGGCAAAAAAAGTATCTTGAGCAGCTGCCTTTCAATGTCATCTGTTCAGAATGTGGCAAGATTTATACCACCCGGGCGTATGAGTGGATTCCGGAGAAAAAGAAAATACTGTATGTATGTGACCAGGAATTCAAGGGGGCGGATTCAAAGACAGGGAAGGAACTGACAGTTTCTGGATGCGGTCACCGGGGAGAAGCGTCCATTCGGGATGGAAAGCTCACATGGAAAGTAGAATTTGCCGCCCGCTGGAAGGCGCTGGACATCAGTTTTGAGGCCTTTGGCAAGGATATTTTGGATTCTGTTCGAGTGAATGACCACATAGCCAAGGAAATCTTTCACATACGTCATCCTGTACACGCTTTTTATGAGTTATTTATCGAGCGAGGAGGAGGCCGCATTTCAAAGAGCAAGGGTAATGTGTTTACCCCACAGGTGTGGCTTTCGTATGGTTCACCAGAAAGCCTCCGTCTTCTCATGTTGAAAAGACTGGGGACTACCCGTGTGGTGGATGTGGAAGAAATCCCCAAGTTCATGAATGAGGTGGATTCTCTGAAGAAGATTTTCTTCGGGAAAGAGAAGATTACGAACGAGAGAGAAGAACAGCATGTCCGCCGATTGTATGAGTATGTAACTTTCTTACACCCTCCCGATCACATGGGGCTTCTCATAAACTACTACACCCTGGTTCAGTTGGCACGGATGCTGCCCAAGACTGTGGAGAACAGGTTCGCGCTCTTCAAGGATATTCTGATGCGTTCCGGATTGATTGATGAGGAGTTTTCAGACGAAGAATTGTGTCAGAAGATCGAGTATGCCACAAACTGGGTGGAGGAGGCAGAAGAAGCTGAAGAGGAAGAGGTCTCTCTCAGTGAACCTGAAAGGAGTGCTCTCAGGAGACTGGCTGAGAAGCTACCTGAGTACACAGATGGTGAACAAATCCAGGAGCTGATCTTTCTCACTGCCCAGGAACATCAGGTGAAACCAGGGAGATTCTTTCAGGTGCTGTACAGAGTTGTCATTGGAACAGATCGAGGACCACGAGCAGGAACTCTGATAAGTGGGGTGGGCCCCCAACGAGTTTCAGAAATGATCATGAAAGCGATATAGTCTCCATTCAGGTCATAGATGTGGACATTGCTCCCTGAATAACTCTCTTCTTCTGGCTTCCAGAAGGAGGTTGGGATGCCCCAGGTATTCTGCCGCAGTCTTCACCTTAGTATTCTTCCATACTTCAGGAAGTTGCTCTCTGTACTTGAGGTCTCTCAGGTGATGGTGATCCAGGATGATCTCTCCTGTACAATCTGCCAGGGCAAGAATATCTGACTGGGCTCTTTGAATCTGTTCAGAACTCATACGGTATACAGGGGGTCCGCTCATGAGTACAAGATCAGGAGATTCCTGCAGGATGTACTGGATTCCAGATATCCCTTGGGTATCTGATGCATGAAGAATCTTTCTTTCCCCTTCTATAACCACCATGATAACGGGTATTCTGTGAGCAGCTCCGTGAGGAACAGACTGAGAAAATGTGATTTTCATGTCTCCATAGGAAAAGGAGAGCCCATCTGCGGGAGTGAAAGAACAGTAATCAAGGAAGGAAAGAGCTCTTCTCTTCTGCATGTAGTTCAATCCAGACAGACTCTTTCCAAAGATGCTTTTCCCTTGATAGAGTCTACTGGCCATTTGCAGAGTGACTGACCCGTATAACTCTGTAGTGAAAGGAGTGTGACGGTCATTATGCCAATGGGATATGATAATAATATGAGCTTTTTCGCCTTTTTCATTTATTATCTTCCTCTTTTTTGCCAACTGTTCTAATTCCCGTTGGTGGGGAGGTAGTCCAGATCGATGGGGTGCCAGACTCACCCCCGGATCGACAAGTATGTTGCGATCTCCTTGTATGAAACAGCTCATGCTCCGCACTCCCATGGAATCAAAGGCTAGAGGAGTGATTTTCATACTCATGACACGCATTTCTCATTGAAAAGGATTTACCCTGGTGAGGGTGAGTTTAGGAGAGTGCTCTAGTAGAGGTGATTCTCTAATGAATAAGAAAGAAAAGTGAGAAAAGAAAAATAAAAAGAAAATGAGAAAAAAATACTACTATCTACTCTTCGATGGGGCAGTACAGGTCCAGAATCAGGTTCTCGTCAGAGGCATCCGGGTCGTGTGCCTTTTCCAAGCACTGGTGACTGCCATATCGATACTTGCTATTTTCGACCCACTCTGCGAGCCTTTTCCAAGACTCTAGGTACCCATTCTCCTTGAAGAACTCCGATTCCAGTTCTTCTTTCAGGTTGCAGGTAGTAACAGCGTACTTCCCACCATTGATCTTCTTGATCTTTACTGCACCCTCTGACTTCACATCAGGTTCTACCTGTATCCAGAATTCGTAGCCATACTCCTTTTTCCCGGGAGAAGGGTTAGGATTGTTGAATCCGAATACCGGATGTTCCTCAATATCTTCAAGCAGTCCCTTGGGTTCTGCCCATGCCCGCATCTTCTTCCATGCGTCGTGTTCAGGCGTCTCACTAATGACTTGAACGCTCGCCACATGCATGGGTTCAAGAGTGACTATCTCAACATTGAGTTTCTTCATGGTATGTACCTCCTTGGTGTGTATCCTCTGGATGTAGTTTGCTCGTTTTGCCGCTTCTACTTCTCTCCTCCGTCTCGAGCCCGAATACGTTCTACCCACAATGTTCAGTAGGTCTCTGCCATCACTACTCAACTCGTAACGGCCTCTTCCAGTTCGGAGTACCAGACCTGATCCTACCATAAGCGCAAGGTGGTGTGCCAGAGCTGTCTTTCCAAGCCCTGTTGCCTGTCTCAATTCCTCAAAGGTACCCCGACCTGCCAAGAGTGCTACAGCCAGATGCAGTCGTTTCTCATGAGCGAGAGCACCCAGTATAAGAGCGATATCTTCACATGACTCAGCTATCGTCTTTCCCAGGTTGTTCATTGAGCTGTTCACATCCATGCCATCACTCACACTCTCCCCTTTATAAATGTTTCTATTATTTTGAATATTAGTTCTATTTTTGCTGAACAACTTGATACATGATCTCCAGCTATCACTTTCATGTAAATCTGGTAGTCCAGAACACAGTTTCTTCCCCGCACGATGATATCTGTCTTCAAAGAAGATCTCACTATACAAGTGTTTTTAAAGGGTGAGAAGGAAAGAAGAGCATGGCACTCGATAATCTGGGAAAAGCCATTAATGCAGCTCTGAGAAAATTAACCCGTGGAGTTGTGGATGAGGAACTGGTGAAAGAGATATGCAGGGATATTCAGAGAGCTCTTCTACAGGCAGATGTAAATGTCAAACTGGTATTTGAGCTTACCGAACGAATTGAAGAGCGAGCTCTTAAGGAGAAACTTCCTCCAGGAATTTCCAGGGCAGAGCATGTAACCAAGATTGTCTATGACGAGATTACCACCGTTCTGGGAGACAGGAAGGAGAAGATTCAAATTTCAGCACATCCCACGAAGCTCCTTATGGTGGGGATTCAGGGTTCTGGAAAGACCACGACCTGCGGAAAACTGGGCAGATTTTTTCAGAAGAGAGGATTTAAAGTGGGTCTTGTGTGTACTGATACCTTCAGGCCGGGCGCATTTGAACAGCTGAAACAGTTCTCGACAGTGGAGGTATTCGGAGATCCCGAAGCAGAAGATGCTATTAAGATGGCCAAAGAAGGGGTAAAATACTTTTCTGATAGAAAAATGGATCTAATCATTGTAGATACTGCGGGAAGGCACAAAGAGGAAACAGGATTGATTGAGGAAATGAAAAGAATATCCCGTGCTGTTAGCCCTCAAGAGGTTATTCTCGTAATTGATGGTACGATCGGTCAACAGGCTTACCAGCAGGCTGAAGCATTTATGCAGGCTACGGACATCGGGTCGATTATCATCACAAAGCTTGATGGGTCTGCCAAGGGTGGTGGAGCACTCTCTGCTGTGCATGCCACAGGAGCACCCATTAAAATGATTGGAGAGGGAGAAAAGATTGATGCTTTAGAAGAATTCGATCCCAAGCGGTATGTTGCCCGTCTCTTGGGGCTGGGTGACATAGAATCTCTGCTTTCCAGAGTGAAGGAAGCTACTGAACACCACGACGTGACCGAAAAGGATGCCATGAAATTCATGACCGGGAAATTCAACCTCAAAGACATGTATCAGCAGCTGGAAATGGTGTCTTCCATGGGCCCCCTCCAGCAGATCATGAAAATGATCCCTGGACTTGGAATGAATGTACCCTCTGATATGATTGAGATGTCTGAAGAGCGGCTTAAGAAATTCAAGGTTATTATGGATTCAATGACAAAAGAAGAGCTGGAAACTCCCAAGAAGATTCATTTCTCCAACGTAAAGAGGATATCGAGGGGCTCGGGCACCAGTAACAAGGAGGTCAAGGAACTCCTGGATCAGTATAACATGATGAGGAAATTGTTCAAGCAGTTCGGAAAGAGAGGAAAGAAGCTTAGACTTCCTAAGGGCTTTCAGATGTGATTCTGTATGCTGAATGCATTCGTTTCGATTTCCCTATCACTACATGTTGAATACTACTGTCGGTTTTCCATAATGTGAATCTTTATTGTTAATTGATAATTCTAATCAACAATGCAAACGTTTATAAGGAGTGAATGCGATATATTATTTGACGGTGTTGGAATGAAAAAGCTCAGCGAAGTGCTCGGAGACAAACTCTCGAAAGAAAAAGGGCACGCAGAGGAATACTATGAAGATACGGACACTGGCGGCCTTTCCATGTCTCGAGGGTTTAGAGATGTAGATGCGGTCAGCTATGAAGAGGACATCCTTTCAGAGGAGTTCTTAGAGTACGGTGTCACCTATGTAAAGCCCGTTAAATTGAGGAGTCTGGCTGACGTGCAAAAAGTGAACCAGGAACTCAGTGAAGGGAACATCGTACTGGGCGATATTACTCCTCTGCTCAATCGGGATCCTCAGGAGCTAAAGCGAGCCGTAGATCAGCTGAAAGGGATCTGCAGAGGAATTGGCGGTGACATCATCGGGATCGGGGAAAGCAAAATTCTGGTGACTCCTACCAATATTCGGATATATAGAAGCAAAGAGTAGATCGTATGGAATGTCCTGCTTGTGGTGGCGCGCTCACTCTCATTACTGAAACCTATGATATTCCTTATTTTGGTATGGTTCTCCAGTCTACCTTTGTGTGTTCTTGTGGATATCGCTTTGTAGATATCTTTCCTTTTGAGGAGAAGGTCCCCATGCGATATTCACTGTCTGTGGGAGAGGACGCGCTGTGTGTCCGGGTAGTAAAGTCATCTACATGTGTCATAGAGATACCAGAGCTGGGCGTCCGGGTAGATCCAGGTCCTGCATCCGAGGGGGTGGTCACTAACATTGAAGGCATTCTTCGCCGGGTGGAGAGTGCTCTGAAGACAGCTATTCGCTGGGGTGATCATGAACAGAAAAAGAAAGGAAAGAAAATATTGAAGAAATTGGTGAATGTCCTGGAAGGCAAGGACGCAGTTACGGTGATCCTTGAGGATTCTAGAGGGTTCAGCTGCATTGTCTCTGAAAAGGCTGTTGTTGATGCGCTATAATATTTCTAGAAAAAGTCAGCGGCCGGTGAATTTTCCTCTCTTTCCGGCTAGCCCTTCAACAATCAAGATGAGTAATAATTGGATGTAAACTATTAATGGTGTCTTCTTTTTCATATCATTTCACCTATTCATTATTGTTAATCAATACTATATAAAGTTTTCGGTGAACATAGATAAGCGTGATCTTTATCCGTAACGTTTATATAGGGAGGATGATAAGAATTGTTAATGGAAACTGATACAGAGAAGTTGATATTGGATTTCCTTAAGAAACAACCCATGGGGGCTACAGTTACAGATATTGCAAACAGACTCAATATGTCAAGAACGACTACTGTCAAGTACCTGGAAGTCATGAGAGCAACGGGGTTGCTGGACTACAAGGAAGTGGGAATGGCCAAATTATGGTTTGTCTCTACCCGGCTTTCGTACGCTGAGCATGTCCTTCTGGAAAAGACGAGGCAGGTCATCAAAGCCATTGAGACTCCTGAGAAGCACCTGGAGCTCATAAGAAGGGCTACTGAACCTCACCTCAAGACGTTCCGTACCTATCCTTCTGAAGAGAGGCAGAGGCTGGCCCGCCTGTTCAAACAAATGGCGGAAGAATTAGAACAAGAATAAGTTATTGCAGTCGTCGCTTCATCAGGACGGCATCTTCTCCGTTTTCATAATAGTTCTGTACGATTTTCTGCTCTTCAAATCCTACCTTTTTGTACAGATTGAGGGCTGCCTCATTTGAGATCCTCACCTCAAGTTTCACCCGTTTCTTTCCCTTTTCTTTCAGTATCATACATATTTCTTCTACCAATTGGGCGGCTATCCCCTTGTTCCTCCACGCTGGGTGTATGGCAAGAGAGACGATGTGGCCCTCGCGCCAGCTATCAATTCCTGTAATGTATCCTAAAACGGTTCCCCCCTGTTCTATCACCAGGAACGTCTCCCGATACTTCTCAAACAGAAAGGTGAAAATATCTGCAGGATACGGGTTCTGAAAGCTCACCTCCTCTATGTGAGCTACCTGCGAGAGGTCATCCTCTGTTACTTGCCGTATTATCATGGAGAAACTCCTCCAGGGTCTGTCCTTGCGAGGAATCAACCTTGTACCCGTTTTCTGTGGGTGTTAAATCTTCAGGATGAAATAATCTGAGTGAACGTGAGAATTTTACTGCAATAACAGGCAATGATCCAAAGACACTGCAGAACTCCTTCAAGTCTGCAATCTCTTTTTCATTGAAGTACTTGCGCTCTTTGCTGGTGCTCTTCACCTGGAAGGCCAGATACTTTTTCCCGTTCCCGGCTACTATATCAGGATGGGGCCTCTTGTACGATCTGCCTGATCCCGGGACTCGTATGGCTGCATATTCCAGATCCCACAGTTTCTCCACCAGGAAGCGTTCAGCCCGTCTTCCCTTTTTGTACATATGAACCTTTATATGTGGGCATTTTAAAAGGTTGGTATGCAGATTTTCTCTTATCATCCAGAACGGGGAACCATCGGCCTTCAGATAGAATCACTGGAAGATTTATGGCACCTGGACCACATTCTGGAGGAGGGAGACTTGCTGAAAGCCAGAACGTACCGGAGGACTGATCAACCCTCAGATTTGCTGCGGCCGCAGAGAGCTGAGAAAAAACCCGTAACCCTCACCATACGGATTGAGAAGATAGAGTTTCACCCCCATTCAAACTGGTTGAGAGCCACAGGAGTCATTGAAGGGGGAGAAGATTCTGGAAGTCACCATACCATTAACCTCGAAGAAGGTACCAGGTGTACCATTATCAAACAATGGCGGCAGTACCACCTGGATAGACTGAAAGAAGCAGTCCAGCAGAGTACGACCCCCCGGATTCTGCTGGTCGTTATGGATGATGAACAGGCAGACTTTGGTGTAATGCGCCAATATGGAATAGAAGAAGTAGCCACCGTGCATGCGGGTATCCCTGGCAAGAGGGAACCCTCCCAGAGAAAAGCAGCCAAGGCCCAGTACTTCAAAGAGGTTTCTACCAAGATCTCTGAATATGATCTTCCTACTATTGTAGCAGGTCCTGGATTCACGAAGGAGGAGTTCAGAAAGTTCTTAACAGACACTGGGCAGAAACAGGTGGAAATAGAGTCAGTGAGCACCACAGGAAAGACAGGGCTCTATGAAATAGTCAAACGGGGATTGATCGAAAAAGTCTATCAGGATTCAAAAGCTGCACGAGATATTCAGCTGGTGGAAGAACTCTTCGCCAGGATCATCACAAATGATGCAGTCTACGGAATGGAAGATGTCAAGAGAGCAGTTACGTACAGTGCCTGCGAAGACCTGCTTATTGTAGATACACTGCTGCGAACTACTCGGGAAACTGAATATTTGCTGGAACAGGCGCGTCAGCGCGGGGGCAGAACTCACATTATTTCATCCCAGCACGAAGGAGGAGAAAAACTACTGCACCTGGGAGGTATTGCAGCTTTCCTACGATTCAAGATCGAGTAACTCATGGGAAAATGCTGTACATGGCTGTATGAGTATTCTCTTTTTCCGACTTATCCACCTTCTTTTTCTTGTGCAGAATTTCCGATTCTGGTTTTGATTCATCCTCTTGTGGCATCCGATCTCCAACTCCTGCCCAGAATAACGACTCTCTTCCGTGGTACCTGCTACCTTGTCCACAATACTTAAATAATAGGGTTGGTCAAATTTATACAAATGGAAAAAAATGACGATCTTAACCTTACTGAAATGAAACTCCTCGATTACATTGGTAAATGGCCAGAGCTCACCAATAAGGAACTGGCTCATCTTTTAAATCTTAAGAATCCACCGTATGTATCCACCTTGAAGAGGATACTGCACGAGAAGGAATACTTTGTTGGACCGTATTACCAGACGGACTATGGCAAGATTTTCAGGAATAGCGTGAGAAAGTCAATTGCCATCATCCTGTTTGAACAATCGTACGGATTCATGGTTTCTCTACTTAAGAATATTGGCTGTTTTTCCTACATGTATCCTATTGAAGAACGGTTTTTCAAGAGAATCATGGTCAGTATATTCGACAGTGATACCACGGCTGTCAAGGAACTGTTTGATTTCCTCAAGGAGGAAGGGGTAATTTTCCACTATGAGTTGTATGTTCAAGACCATCAGACACACGTGATTCCACCTGTTTTTCTTAGAGATTCAGAAGAAGCTGACTTTGTCCCCTCTCTTGACAACCTGCTCGGCGAGACGGAGATTCCTGATCTGTCGTTCGGCAAGTTCGAAGGCCTTCAGTTGTCCATCCGGGAACAGGAGCTCATCACCTGTTTCGAGCAGGGGAAGAACATCCTCACTGATATCATGGAACAGGAGAAGGCCCAGGGGAATTTCTACACATACGCAGAATGGAAAGACGCAAAGACGCTCTTGACAGAGAGGAAGATCCTGCAGCCTGTATGTGACATTTTTCCTTTGTCGTACTGGAAGTGCTCCCATTTCTTTCTCCTGGTGCGCACACCCCAGAGTTCGACTACCAAGAAGATGCTGTTCAATTTTGCCAAGGATTCCCGACTCTACAAGAAGATCTTCCTGTGGACTTCATATCAAACGGGGAGAATGTATGGAGTCATCTACTGTATTTCTCACCCCGAATTTACCATAAAGTTGTTGAATCAGCTGGACAGGTATGAGCTCATAGAAGATGAGCAGCTTTTTGTGCTTCGAAAGACCATCTCTCTATGGGGAGGACAGAGTATTTCCATGGATTACTACGATCAGGAACATCAAACACTGTACTTTCCTTATGATGACTACTTGGAAAGGATGAAGACGGTTCTGGAGGGACTTACGTGCCCGACATTGTGACAAACCATGGTATCATAAAGACTCCCGCCCTTATCCCTGTTGTGGCAGCCTCTTATGGCATCTGGGACAAGTGGATTGGAGGAGATTACGTTGCACCGTGGGAACTGTCTCAGGGCGTTATTCTCAGTCTCTATCATATTTTGAAGTATCCCTACAGGGATCGAATTCTGAAAGAAGGGATTCATGATGTGCTGCGCACACGTAACCCTGTCTACATTGACAGCGGAGGGTTTCAGTACATGAAGAAAGGCGTGGAACTTGAGCCGGTGGAGGTTTTGCAGTACCAGGAGCGCATGGGCTGCGACATCGGCATCACCTTTGATTTCCCAATCCTTCCCGATATTGACGACGTGGAGAAGGAGGCTAGGCTGGAACGCTCCATTGCCTCTGCCAACATTATGCTTCAGCAGAAAAAAACTGACATGCAGCTGTATGGAGCTATCCATGGCTCCAACCCTCGAGAGATAACAGACTACATGCAGAAACTTGATTCTGGGTTTTCTGGGTACGGCATTGGTTCTCTAGTCCCCCGGAAGAATCATTTGGGCCATCTGGTGGACATGATACACGAGGTGCGCCAGCAAACTGAGAAGCCGGTGCACTGTTTTGGGATAACAGGGTTTCCAGCTCTTTTCGCATTGTCATACCTGGGAGTGGACACCTTTGACTCCTGGGCTTATGTGGTGGCTGCAGCGTTCAAGGAATTTGTGCATCCTGTGACTCTTTCCCGGGTGAAGAACATCAAACGTGTAGACAGCCTACCCCCTTGTGAGTGTGCAATCTGCCAGCAGTACACTCATGAGGATATGATCAAGGCTGACAGCGACTCAGAAATCATTCTGGCGCTGCACAACCTCAATATCTTTCTGTACGAAATGAAAATGATACGAGAATCTACTCGAGAGAACAACCTCGAGGATTATATTGAAAAGAGATCTCAGACCACTAACAAAAAAGTGAGGCAAGCTTTCAGAATTGCCCGGGACAAGTTGGTTCAATCTACTTCTTGACGTGTCTGTTTAGAGCAGCCCATCTCTGATTGATGAAGTTTATTCTTACTACATAGGTTTAGTAACATTCGGCAACTTTGAAACCGAAACATTTATATACTCCAAAGGTACTGAAGATGCAAGGAGTGAAGTAGAGAGAAGGACTGGTCCCGAAGGGAGGTGAGAGATCGGTCACATTCTGTGACCTTTCTTTTTTCTTTATTGATGGATTTTCAGAGTTCACACAGTGGAGTATGCAGGGCGTTGAAGACGAAAACTCTTTATAGTATGTACACGTTCTGCTACCATGAAAGCATATTTGGAAATGATCAGGCCTTCTAACTCTATAATGGCTGGATTTGCTGTCTTTCTTTCCGGGATGATTGCTGCAGGAAGACAGGTTCCTCCATTGGACGTTTTCCTGGCTGTTATAGGTACTATTGCTGCTTCGTCTGCCGGAATGGTGATGAATGACTACTTTGATTATGACATTGACAGTATTAACAAGCCTCAGAGGCCCCTCCCCAGCGGAGCGGTGACCAGGAGAAATGCATGTATCTTCGCACTTCTCTTGTTCGGGCTGGCCTTTCTTTTTATCGCTTTCACCAACTGGATATGTATCCTGATTGGGTATCCTGCCATAGCACTGATTTTCGTGTATTCCTGGAAGTTGAAACGGAGCCCCCTCAGTGGCAATTTCGTGGTGGCCTTCCTGACGAGCTTGACGTTGGTGTACGGGGGAGCTGCTGCCGGGAAGGTTCTGCTTGTAAGTATGCTGGCAGTCAGTGCGTTTTTTGCCAATTTCTCTCGTGAGATAGCCAAAGACATTGAGGACATAGAAGGAGATCAGAGGCTGGGATCGAGAACGCTTCCTATTTTGTGGGGCGTTGGAAGATCAGCACAACTTTCTGCTGTATGCCTGGTCCTGGGAATAGTTGCTACCTTCTTGCCGTATTCTGCAGGAATCTTTGGCTGGCTGTACTTGGTTCTCGTGATACCTGTGGATGCCCTCATGGTGTATGCTGTGTATCTCCTGCTGAAAATGAGAATGGACAAGATCACAGTAGTCCAGAAATTGGAAAAAGCGGGCATGTACAGTGTCCTGGTGATTTTCTTTGTTTCGAAGATGCTCCAGTAGTCTGGC
>JACVGT010000006.1 GCA_018992685.1 Theionarchaea archaeon | reverse complement strand
GACTCATGCTTGATTGGAGCAAGATAGACAACTACCATATTTTCCAAAGGCTAATTAATCACTTATTTGCCTTAGAATGTGGATCCCCTGGATTTATACCGAGCAGTCCTTACATCGGTGCAGACGGAGGGTGGGATGGCCGTTATGGAGGTTATTATGATTATGAGAATGAGGAAGGATCATGGTCTATTCAATCAAAATGGACATTAAAATCTCATACTGATGCTTATTCCCATCTGACCAAGGAAATAAAAGAGGAACTCCAAAAGGCCAGAGACAATGAGGTTAATCATTTAAGGATTGCTACAAATGCCGTTCTCACTGTGAATCAAGTGAAGGAACTCGAAAAACTGAATGATAACGGATTAATTACTTTGAAAGTCTGGCATAGAGAGGAATTAGAGAGAAGAATTGAGCTACAGCCTTACCTGAGGTACCACTTTTTTGGATACCCCCAATACCCCATGTTTGTTCCTTCATGTGAATATTTCAGTGAAACTGAAAAGCATCTGCTCGACGTATCTGTCACCGAAATTCCCAGATTTCATGATTATCTCAGAGAAGCAAAATTATTCATACGTTCTGAAAGCAAGTATATATATTTGATTCATTCTCCCGGTGGCTACGGTAAGTCTCACCTGCTAAAAGAAATTGCTGAGATTACTCATGAAACAGATCGTGAAAGGCAGTTGTGGATGATATGGCCAGGACGTCGAGAAGTGCAGGATGCTTTTCAAGATGAAATAGTAGAAGGCAGGAAGTACCTCTTGATTCTCGATGACGCAGATAGGTATCTAGAAGAAATCAAACCACTCTCATCTATTGTCAGATCTAGGAGTGACTCGGTCAAACTGATCTTGGCACTGAGAACATCCGGATTTGAATCTGTCTATAACATAATAAGCGAGCTGAGACTCGAAGAGCATTATGATGCAACGAAGATCACAGATTGGTCAAGAGAGGATTTAGTCAGACTTCTGAGATTAGTTTGTGGAGGTGAAGTGATTGAGAATGAGGCGACAATTGCTGCATCTTGTTCCAACCCCTATTTGATAGTGCAGATAGGCAGGATACTCAGGAAAGACACCAGTGTAGACTTGAAGAAGATTAAAGAGAAAATTGCAAATGAAATGTATTTTGAAGCAAGAAAATGTTTAAGAGACGTTCAAAATCTTGAATTAGAAAATTTCTTAACATATCTCGTTTTTCTAGTTCCTTTTTCACAAAATGACAACGTTTTTAATTTTTTAACTACAAAACTTAGCAAGAACATGGAAGAGGCAATTGAAAGACTGCAAGAGACCGGAATCTTAAGAACGATAGGACGTTCCTATAGATTCAATCCAGATATGAAAGGTGATCTCTATCTTGCCCACCAACTAGAAAAAATGAGTATGGACAAAATTGAAAAACTAGTACAGGAATTATTGCCCATCTCACCTGAAAAGCTGTTTGTAAACTTAGAGGCAGCGGCCAACTATTCTGAAAACGAAAGTATTCGGAATCCCTTGTCAAGAGTCATCTATTCCTGGGTTGAAAAGGCTAAAAGTACTTCAGCTGATTCGAAAGCCAGAAAACTGGATTTAGCTGGAAAAATAGCTAATATTGTCCCTGAATGTGCTCTTGCGTTAGTGCGTGTTTACTTGAATACGGAAGCTCCTCTGAAGGCCGATGACTTTGGTCCAGTAATTAGAAAACTAATGAGAATATCTTCTATGAGAAAAGACGTTGTAGAGATAATTGGTGAGATCAAAATGAAGGGCATTGAGGAGCATTTTGACAACTGGAAACCAGTATCTCTGATCAGGGATTCTGTTTCTCCTCCATTCAATAATACCAATGAAATACATGAAACGTTGGACATTCTTGCTGAGTGGTTACATGATCCCAGAAGTGGCAGACTGACACTGATTTCAGCTGGGCTGTCTGAGGTACTGGCGATTTCTCACCAATATACAAGACCTACCATTGGAGGAATGACTTTTGGTGCAAAAGTAATGAAAAATACATTCGAAGTGCAGAGGATGAGAGATAGAGCGATGCAGATTCTGAAGGAGATGATTAGACATCAATCACTAGAAGTCAGACTGACAGCTATCGAAATAGCGGGAAACATAGGCAAAGGAAACTTGGGCAACACGCCGGCAGAAAACATACCGTTGTTGAGTAAAACAAATGCCGAAAGAGAGGAAATCATTGAAGATGTCGGCGAATTGATATCTCCCCAAACCGATTTCAAACTCTTGAGTGCGATAGAAGATCTGTTCCTGAATTGGTGGGCTATGGACAAGCCAGGAACGAAAAGAGTTGAGGAGTATTTACGAACATTTCCACGAAGCATTGAATACATGGTTTACCGGCATTTTGTCTCTCCCCAATACGCTTTTGAAGACTTCTGCTCATTAGAAAGGAAAGCACCTATTGAAAGCAAATGGCACTGGTTTGTTCACATGTCCATGGATAGATTTGTCCACCCAAAATTAGAGGACTTTAGACAGTTAATTGATTCTCTTAGTAAGAAATACAAAAGTGAAACGGAAATAATAGACTTCCTGAGACTTATGGATGAAAAAATATCTCAAGATGATGTCAGACATAATCCTCCTATAATTACGTGGTGGGTCAGCTTAAAATCAAGACCATTTTTCATTATACGAGAAGACAGGGAACTTTGGGAATTAGTTCCAGGGAGATTCAAGAATGAAATCGATTTTGCTCTAGCCGATTTGAACAGCGATTTTATATATGGATTGGCAGATGAGGTGCTCTCCGAGCTTCCCATCACACCTATTTCCAAAATTGACAACTTCCTAAGGCTGCTCAGGAGACATGATATTCCAAACTCCACTCTGGAAGACTGGCTATCAAAGTTGGCAAAGCAAAGTCCAGAAATCAGAGATAGAGTAATCCGCTTCGCAGATCTCCTTCTTCCTGATAAAAACAAGAATCACGATTCCTTTTTTAGACTGCTATGTTTAACTATCTCAGAAAAAGGTGTCCTGAGAGACAGCACAATAGAGAACTTAGGACTCGTTCTTCATGATTGCAGTGGAGACCTTGCATCTTTTGAAGGAAGATCAAAAGAAAGCTTTCGAAAAGAATTGTTATGTAAATTGAAGGATGTGCCAGTGTTTCAGTGGCTCGCTGGAGAATTATGGAATTTCGTTTTCAATAGCCTTGATTCAGTTATTGATTTCATAAATTATAGAGTCTCCAAGTATATAGAGGCCAAAGGAAATGGAATAGTGAGTCAGAGATACGATATCATTCCCTTTGAAGATGATGATTGTATAGAAAGTCAGATTAAATCCTTTAGAGATTATGTGAGACTCGTGGAAAGAGTCATCGAATGGTATGAAAGGGGTCTAGGAGTGCACGAACTGAGACGTCTGATGGAACAAGCAAAATCTTTCAGCAGTGCGGATGGAAAACTGTACCTTGAAGAGTATACAGACAGACAGCTTGAAGCTGGTAACGCCAGAAACGTTATGATAATACTTCGACTCTTACCCTTCAACGAAGACACGGCTGATTTACTAATCAGGATTATGGAAGGGGCCAGAACTTCAGAGGAGCTCAAAGAAGTGGAAGAACTACTCGATCATGGAATGGATACTGGTATGGCTTGGATTTCAAAACTGGGTGAACCACCTCCAGAATTGATCCAAAAGAGAGAGCTGTACAAGAAAATCCATGAAAATATTAGACCGGGAAGAATAAGAATATTGATTGAAAGAAAGATAGAAGAAATTGATATGCTGATTGATATCCAACGAAAACACGATGAGGAATTGCTATATCCTAGGATGTGAACTACTCCCAAATCATCAATAGTAAAACTAGGTGAGTCAACATGCCAGCTATTGTGACTGAGAGAATCGAATTTGAGGAAGGTCTTTGCGTAAACCTAAAGAATCTATATCGATTACTTCCTTTCATTAGTAAAGGAGGGATTCTAAGGTTTTTTATAATTGAGATTGTTGATAACAATAACAAGCTGATAAAAAGATTCAAACCCATGAGGAAATTGGAGCTAGAACCAGAAAATTACTTTGATATGCTGGAAAAAATCTGGGTGCCCCGTATAGCATTTCCTGAAAAGGATGTACTAGATCTCAATGTGGCTAGAAACTACACAATCTCAATCCTGGTTGTGGACTACAACGGTGAGCCTGTTTTTCCTTTTGAGATCAAAGCTCTTGACTACAGCTCAGAAAGAATTGCTGGAACACTGTCAAGAATTGAAGAGAGGTTGATATCCTTTGTCGTTAAGAATGATATCTTGGATAAGGCTGCAAGCTATCTCTTTGATTCTCATTCAAGGCTGGAGGAAAATGATGTTGAAGGTGCAAGAACCTCATTGAGAAATGCAGTTCAGATACTCAGGGATAAATTCATAAAGAATATAGAACTAAAAGACCTAGAGGAGAATAAGGAGTTTTTGAAGAATTTAAGGAAACTGACCAGTGATTTGAGTAGATTTCTTAGTTACGGGGGACCACATCCCGGTCCAGCGCCAAGAATGACAACTGAGATGATTATTGAAGTTGTGATCGATATTATGAGATATTTGGCAAGATGTTTAGAGAAGGAAATGATTGATGTAGGTTCACGCGTCTAGGTATCGGTGGATCGAATGGACAGGTGAAAAAATGCTGGCTGGATATTTGGCAAGAAGAATATTCATTGGCATACCAATTATAAGAGAAATAGCTGCTTCACATAGGGACGATGAATATATCATAGATACTTGTTTCTGGAGTATTGAGAATATCTATGCTGTTAAAGGTACACGAATAGAGATCACAGAAAGAGATCTATTTGAAGAAAGCAAGGTGACTTGAATGAAATGATCAAGAAGAACTTTCAATCATTCTGAGAGCTTCGAGAAAGCCCAATCAAAACTACATGCTTTTATTTCCAAAAAGGAATTTGAGAGGTTCTGCAACACCTATGATAATGCATGTCGTCTCCCTAATGATGGAACCCCATTCTTGGATTGTTTCTGACAGATTTTCAATTTTTTTAGGAAGAATCCATTTTCTCCAGATCTTTCCCCATTCAGATTGAAGGGTCTGAAGTCTGCAACCAGTATCTGCTTTTGCGGCAGTACTAACGGCAGCGAAGATGTCCTGAAAGTACTTTTGATAGTCGTCTCTGTCAGCAACTATGGGTAAACACAAGATTCTTGTGCTGAATGAAGATTCTGCAAAGACCATGCATGGCAAAGCATTTTTCTCAATCCCCAGATTGTCAGCCAAACAGAATGCTAGATTTCGGTCACATGCCTCCAATTTCGTCCATTCTTCTTGAGCTGACCAATACAAAAAACCGAGCTTTTCCTGCCAGTGATTTTTCCACCCTCTCCCCCAGTCTTCTGGGTTTTCGAATGCGCCGATAAGGCAATCGTCGCCACTCAAACAATGGAGCCAATATCCTTTCTTTTTTATGAATTCAGCGAGATCTTCATCCATATCACTATAGAGAAAGAATGCATATAAGGGATATGAACCTGCTTTGCCATTATATGATGTACCTCTTATCAAGTCCTCTGCTCTACTCAAAGTAGGAGTCGCAACCGTAACACTCACATAAGATCTTTCAGCGATTTGCCTTTGAATGATTTTCTTTTCAGTGATTTGTCTCACCTCCTGCTTACACAATTCGGGTGTTACGCTATCTCTTCCTTGTCTTTACTCTTCATAAAAGTTGGGTGTGATCTCCTTTGTGCAAACCTAGACACTTCTAGAAAGAGTACAACTCCCATTCTACGGAAAACTAGGATCAGGTATGCAGTGTCTCCAAATGAATTTTGCTCAGGAACTGCAAAAAGTGATGTTGATCATAGATAATTCAGCTGGCAAGCAGTGTCTCGCGTTGCTATCAGATTAATCCTGTCCAAGTCCGGGGCATCGAAATATCCCAGATGAGAAAATATGTCCTAGATCGACATGCAGGTAATTTCTGCAAATCCTTTGGAGGCGCCACAAAATATGCAGATATCAGTAGTATTGGCAAAAGGGAAAAAAAGAAAAAAATAGGAAGAGCTGTTCGCACTGTTCAGCACTCAAAAATGTCGGGACGACCTGCTCCTGGTGGCAACGGAGAATCATCATCTGAAGATGTAGACCCTAACCCATCATCTTCAGGAAGCGCGCAGGAGCACCTCTTCTTTATTTCCGCTCTGAATTTATTTGCGTCCTCTTTGAGGTCTGAAATTGATCTTTCCAGATCTTTTATGCGTTGATGCGTATTATCTACTCCACTTCTCTGTGTCCAGCAAGGCGCCTCTATGTAGTACCATATGAAGAGTGTCAGAACAAGTTCTGGAACACTCTGAACGATACTGAAACTAGTGGCTTCACGCGCTTTATCGCACCACTCTACTCGTGGCTGATACTGTTCAAGAAGATACTCTGCCTCCTCAATGTCATGTTCAAATTCCTTGATTTGATTTTCGGCGGCAGCCAACAAGTCTAGAAGTTCGTCAACGTCTGACTCACAACTGCATTCTTCATCTGCCGGTTTCTCTCCCCAAGGATCACGGTATTTCAGAGGGTTATTCAGAACGTATGTGTACCGATTCAGACTACGCGGGTCACTCATTACTCCTCGAATAGGATCCCTGCTGATGAACCGCCCAAGTGTTGGATCATAGTACCGTGCACCAAAATAGTACAGCTCAGACACATCCTCCTCTTTTCCTGTGAACAGATAGTCCTCAGACTCCCCCTTCAACTCACTTTCCCCAAAAGGAAGATAGTCTATCCCCGTAACTACAACGCCATCCTCATCTGTGATAATCCTCGGTGATCCCAGGTAATCGTTGTGGTAATAGAATGTCATATCATCCGTTTTCTCAGCAATTCGCCCAGTTGCTCCATAGATATAAAGTGCTTCCATTCCTGCGTCAACATTCTTCTCATACAGAACGCTGATGCCCTCGTACACGTATATCCTGCTCTGGAATACCTGCATCGATTCTGACCATTCTGTCTTCTTGACACGCCTTCCGTCTCCATCGTACACATACTGGCCAATCATCTGTCCATCGTAGCCAGCCTCCACAAGTCGGTTGCTGAAATCGTACTGATATGTCCACACGTGAGTATTGGTCTTGCTGACCAGATTCCCGTTCTGGTCATATGCAAAGCTCGTCCCTTCACTGGTGGATTCAAGTTCACTCATTGAGTTGTACACGTACTGCGTTCCATTGAGTGACGTCCTGTTGCCCACCGAATCGTAGCTGTACGAGAGCGAGCCAAAATCACCTGACGCTGTCACTATTCGATCCAGCCAGTCGTACGTGTATTGATCAACAGAGTCCTCGAGCACCTGTGTTTCGGGATTGAAGATGTATTTCTCGATTTCCAGTATATTATCTGCGTCATCGTAGGTGTAGAGCAGATCCAGGAGAGTGGCTCCGCTCTTCGTTGCAAGAAATCGTGCCGGCTGGCTGCAGCACGGTCCGTAGGAAATACTCAGTTGAACACCATTTGCATAGGCAACACTCTCAACCTGAGATTTCGCGTTGTAAGTGAAGTCAGCGTAGCCTGAAATGGAAGTCAGTCGATTGAGATCGTCGTATACAAAAGTGACGGTCGTTCCTTCGGGGTACGTTGTGGCCACTGTGCGAGAGGCTATGTCGAATTGTCTCCCGACAGTGTATGCTATTCCGTCGATAGTCCTCGTCTCCTGACACAAGCGGTTCCTGTTGTCGTACACATACGTTGAAGTTCCAGCTGGATCCACCATGAGGGTGCGGTTACCGTTTGCATCATAGTCAAGTTCCACAGATGATTCGTCTGAAAACTCAACTGAGATCAGCTGCGAGACAGCATTGTACTGATAGCTCGTGGTGTTTCCATTGGCATCTGTATACGATGTGAAATTCCCCACGACATCGTAGGCAAAGATTTCCGTTGTGCTGTCTGGATATAAAGTTCTCGTCATGCCGAAAAGAGCGTCATACTCACAGCTCGTGGTGGTTCCATTGGCATCCGTTATGGATGTGATGTTTCCTGTCTCATTGTAGGTACTCTCGGTGAGATAGTAGGTGGTTTCATCAATGAATTCTCTTACCCACAGCAGTCTGCCCATCCAGTCATACTTGTACTGCTTCTTGTGCTCATTCTCGTCAAGAACCGTCTTCACATTGTTGGTGTCATCGTACTGCGTTGTCGTGAACGTGCTATCAGGCTTTGTGGTTTTAACTGTCCTGCCCAGGAAATCATACTCATTGTAGTACGTTTGAAGGAGGGGATCTGTATACGATACGTGCTTGTCCAGGTAGTTGTACGTGAAGACCTCTGTGGCATAGAGCGTATCATTCAAGTAGTAGTCAGTCTGCACGAGCCTGCCAATCTTGTCGTAGCGCGTCTTGGTGTAGTGATCCAGTTCATCAAAGATAGTAACAATGAGATTCGAATCGTCGTAGACAGCTTCAACCTCTGAAAGATCTGCATGGATACGTTTTGTTATTCTGCCCATGAGGTCATACTCAAAGGCGACGGTATTCCCCTTTGGATCTGTTGAAGAGAGAATCCTTCCTGTCGAAGAATCATACGTTGCAGATGCTGTGTGTCCAAGCGCATTGGTAATACTCGTCAAGTAGGCATGTCCATAATCAGCCGAATACCCAAAGGTCGTTGTGTGTCCTCCAGGGTCTGTGACAGACTCTACATTGCCATACGCGTCATATGCTGTGGTTGTGATGTATGTTTCAGGAGTGGTGTCCACGGGGACGTACAAGGTCCACGAGAATTTTGTTTTCAGCGATGAAGATTCAGTGAAGTTCAAGGTATGTGTTCCATCTGTGATGGGGACTGCCACCTGCGCTGCAGAATTCCTCAGATTCGTGGTTACCGTTGTCCAATCAGAACCGTCGAGGTTATACTGCACCTCAGCAGGATATGCTTTCCAGTATGTCGTAACGGCAAACGAGTTGGATTTTCCTCCTAGGCTTGGATTCGTCGTGTAACTCTGGTATCCAAAGGTTCCAGGGTAATGAACGAAAGGACCAATAGAGACTCTTCCACTGTCACAATCCAGAGGAAAGCTACAGAACATCCACAATACACTGTAGTATTTGCCTAACCAGTATCCACCGTTCCACGTACATTGAACAGAGGGGTTGGTGTTACATTGGACTGAATGGGTCTCTGTATACGTATCGTCAGAAGGCAGTCCTGCAATCCGTAGGACTGCATTTCCAACCACTGTGTGACCTGTCAGATCAACAGGAAAGCTCGTTGATCCAGTCTTCTCATTGAAGGTACCTGAAACCGTCAGCCAGGTAGTGTAGGCTCCAAAGGAACTCTTTTCCTGTGTTGGATGAGCCTCAGAATCGTACTCGAAGTAGGTTTCCCTTACGTGGGTACCATCTTGTTTCTCTGCCATGCCTATTAAGACCGTGTGAACGGAGTCCGGCACAGGGTCATTTGAGAACGCATTGGTGAAGGTCTGAACCACTGTTCCACTGTAATTAACAAAGAACCCTGAGGTGGACGTATGTGCATAGGAGAAGAATTCTTCGTGCCCTTCTGGATCCTTTGAGTATATCAGGTTGCCCCAGTCATCGTAGGCATAGTATTTGACGTACGACAGAGTTGCCCCGTCGTTGTAGACTTCCACCTCTTTGAGCTGTTTCTGTGAACTATATGTAAATGCATATTTCCGTATTGTTGCCTGTGATGCGTTCTCAAGAGCCATCTGGACAACCAGGCCACTGGATGTATCCAGAGAGAAGTCATACAGTCCCTGCGTTATGTCATACTCGTCCTTTGTTGTCACATCACAATCGCTGATGATGTCGAAGTTTCCGTAAAAAGAGTACACGTTGTGCCTTGCCTGGGTCGTTTCATAGACTCGTTGATCTGTCGCGAAGTACTTGTAGTAGTCAAGACAGGAACTGCCGCCATAGAGGTCATTGTAAGAGAACCTGTCGTATTCATATTGAGAGTAACCTCCTGTGGGATAGCCTATTTGCGTGAGCAGGTAGAGATTCTCCTTCAGAGCGTATCCTGACCCATAGTAGAACCACTCAGTCCACCCCGAGTCGTAGCTATAGGTTGTTCTCCTGTCCAGGACATCGTCCACCCAAACCAGGTTGCCGTAGCCATTGATTCCATATTCAATCACAGTACCATTGTACGAAATTGCAGACAAGTACCCGCCAGAGTAGCTGAGAGTAGCTGTACGTCCGATGGTATCAGTGATGCTTGTAAGAGTTCCGCTGGTGTAATTGAACGTTATAGTATTCTGGTCCAAATCTCTCATGTGTGTTATCTTACCAGTAGTGTCGAATTCACATACCGTACCGTTTGCCCCTGTCAGTGTGTACGTGTTGTCGGCGTTCTTCACGAGAACAAAGTGGCTGCCGGTATGGTTCGTGAACGTATCGCCTGACCATTCAATCTTGTATATTCCTCCGCCCCATGAGTAGAGGTACTCTTCACCGACATAGGGAAAATCCAGTCGCCATCCTATTCCGACGTTCACAGGTGGTGCTGTATAATCATAGGGCTCTGCCTGATAAAATACAGCTGGTGTCTCATATATCCTCGATATCACAAGGTCCAGACCTCTTCCTGGAATATCAAGATCCGTCTGTGATACGATGAGATGACCATTCAGAATGTTGACATGTTCTTGGAAGTTGTCGAAGTATTTCCCGTATGGTGTGAACCCAGATGATTCCCATGCATCTTCAATGGTTTCGACCAGAGGATCTAGTACCACAGGAAAGTGCGCATGCTGTAGCCACTCCACCCCTTTTTCATCCACAACCTTGTGCAGTTCATGCCCGTTCTCTGTCTCTATCAGTTCGTAATGAAGATCACGGCATTCATCTCCCTGAGCGTCAGTCATGGAGGGGGGCAGGATCACCAAGAGCGGTTTGTCACCGGAGAAGATGATGGAACCGTCGTCCTGAACCTCTGGTGTGAGTCCTTCCCAGGAAATCTCGTATATGAGCCTCTCGATAGACCTGAATTGTTTGACAGTCAGAGCTTCCTCAATCTGAGAGCTTCCAACTCTGTAGGAGAGATCGATGGCTTCGAAAATCTCGGAGACGGATATGGTATTTTCACTAACTGAGAGACAGTTCTCCTTGACTGAAGGCTCCTCAGCAATGCGAGTGCTTTCTTTTGCTGTCAGGTAATTCTCTTTCAGTCTAAATTCAATGTAGTTCCCTGCGACGTAGATTCGAAGTGTCCCATCCCTGAATAAGGCCTTGTAATAGGGCGACGTTGCTTCATAGTCAAACTCCATATTGGTGCAAGGATTGATGGTAGGATTTGATGGTTGGCGGGGATCAATGTAGAGTGAAGAAATGGGTTCACTGCCTTCTGAAAAGAATCCTTGTTCTTCAGTTTCATCTGAGAAAAATCCCCTGTTTCCAGCGTTCTTTGAAAAAGGCTTTTGTTCTTTGGAGTCAATGTCCTTCAAAAAAGTGAATACTTTGCCTCTCGTTTTTTCTCTCCCTAGCCCCTCCTGACTAGCCAGTGCCTTCTCTGAAGAGACGCTCTCTTGAGTTCCCATGACCTGAGTGCTGGCAATGTATCCTACAAACAGTACAACCACCAGCATACTTGTTTTCAATGTTCTCACTTCATCACCTCAAGCATTCCAGCTCCAGCGGTGATATAGCGTCGTCTTCATTTGAAGAATTTAACAGATATGGGATCAATACTACAACAATTGATCCTTTCTTGTACATCTTTTCATCTCTCAAGGGTATCACCCACGCCTTTGTACCAGTATTGCCATATAAAAGTACCGCTGAGTCCCTTGAGAATCTTTTCACAAAAACGTAGATACGTGGTATCTCATCCCTATAATCCCGTCCTTTTCAGGGTTTCTCTTCTCATTTTCATACTATGAAAAGAAAAAAAAGAGAAGACAGGCAAGTTGCAGTGATCTGCCCTCTCTCTCTTCATGGAGTTTTCTGTCAGTGAATCCCATAATCCACGTGCAGCAAAAATCGAGATAGCATAGGGAGGGCTACCCAGTACAGTACCACAACTGCTATCCAGAGCAGGAGAGTCACAGCAGATTTCCACAAAGGGGGACGGTCATTGTCGGGCACTGGCCCATTGAGTCGCTTCCAGTTGACATACATGCCACTATTAGCCATTAGGCAAAACAGACCAACGCCAAAGGCCGCAAAGAAGAAGAGTCTCCTCTGCCCGATCCCCATGATTGCACAGACCACCATGGTAATTACTGTTACTACAAGTGCATTTCTCCTTGTTTTCAGAAGGACTGCCTTCAGTATTTTTCCACCGTTCAAAGGGAAGATGGGCAACAGATCCACCACATTTATTAGAAAGACGATTGGAAGCCCACGGAGGGCCATCCACCAGTATAACCCTCTCACCGCATCCTCATGGAAGAGTCCGCGTTCTGGATCGATCAATGCTGTAACTCCATACAGGGCCAAACATGCCACTGGGCCTGCCAGGGCCACCCCAGCTTCGGCTTCTGACGAGGAAAATGGATTTGTCCATGTCCCCACACCTGCGAACGGGAGGAGCGACGAAAGTGCCAGCTTCAGGCCCACGAGTCTTGAAGCCACAAGATGACCAGCCTCGTGTACCATCAGCACAATGGCAATAAGCGCCGTGGTCCCCACTCCAAGGAAAACATAGGATAATCCCAACACAAAAATAGCCATGAATCCATATACTGCTAGTTTCATCCGTGGGGGGAAACTGACATCGGGTATCACCTTCCCCTTGTATTCCACAGTTCTCAAGGCACCGAGCGGTTCCTCTTGTCGCGGAACAGGTATGTCTGAGAAAAATGTGAATCCCTTCTCTCCAGATATCTGGTCCAGATAGCTGACCAGAACCCACCGGTTTCTGAAGAACTTCAAGTCGTATTTTTTCTCTTCTTTGTTTTTGAGAGACAGAGTCAGCCACCTAGGCTTTGATTTGCTGTGTCTAAGATCTATTGAGTCAATTTCAGACCAAGGAATGAAGTCTCTAGGCATAATGAGATGTTCCTCGGTCTGTTGTGCCTCACGGTTTGTCAGGACCCATACTGACATTGCTATGCTGACTAGAGCCATCGAAAGGCTCGCAAGGGACAACAGAAGGGGTGTTTCAAGCATATCATCACCTCCAACATTCCAGCTCCAAGGGTGATACAGCGTCGTCTTCATTTGAAGAATTTAACAGATATGGGATCAATACTACAACAATTGATCCTTTCTTGTGCATCTTTTCATCTCTCAAGGGTCTCACCCGCGCCTTCATCCTAGTATTACCATATAAAGGTACCGCTGGGTACCCCGAGAATCTTTTCACAGAAACATTGAAACAGTATCTCATCCCTGTAATCCCGTCCTTTTCAGGGTTTATCTTCTCATTTTCATGCTACTGAGTACCGAGTTTACCCCCTCATTCTAAGAAGCATCCAGGCTGAAAAGGATAACAACACCAATTCCCATCAGAATAGCACCAGAAGCCCTGTTTATCCACTGCATTCTCTTCTGATCAATCCGAGATCGAACCAGATGAACCAACCCACTTAGCGTGAACCACCACACTGCTGATCCCATGAAAACCCCCAGAACCAACAGCCCTGCATCCCCATAGGTAGAAATCCCCACTCCCGCACAAATGGCTGCAAACGAAAGAATGGTCATAGGGTTGGTGAGTGTTAAAACAAGAGTAGAACCATAGCGTGTAATGAGACTCCCCCCTCCTTGAACAGCTGCCTTTTCTGCAGGTGGTGAAACAAAGATCCTGCCACCCAAGAGAATAATGAATGCACCACCGAATAATCGCAGTAGCATCTGCTGACTGACCAAGAAAGATGAGACGACTGTTACTCCAAACCCAGCAATGCACCCGTACACGGCGTCAGCAGTGGCAGCTCCCATCCCTGAGACGAACCCTGAAATCCATCCTTCAGAAAGAGTCCGCTGGATACAGAGAAGGCCAATAGGGCCAACTGGAGCCGCGATTGCAACACCGATAAGGAACCCTTGTATGAAGAAGGTTACTACCATGCCCAAAAGGAGGCGAATGCCAATAAAAAGATTGACTCCTCACATGTTGCACCGTTCACGACCTCGAACAACAGGGCAGGATATAACCCATTCAGAGAGTCGCTCTCATAGTCGTGACTGATGGGGAGGCTGCAGCTTCTGCTAGGGGACAATCAGTTCTTGAGAAAAGAAAAAAAAGTGGATTCTGACGATCTACAGTTCTGCGAATTTGCGAACGTCAAAGGGATACCAGACCACATGGAACAACGCATGGGCAATCATCGAGGACAGCAACCCATAGTTCCAGAACAACCAGCCAAAGATGAGAGAAGCCAGTAAATTCAGGGTTATCTCGAATGTTATGAACAAGGGCGTTTTCTTGCACCCTGCTCCCACGTACGAAGGAAGGTGTCCAAGTCCGAAGAGGACTCCTGCAATGATGATCGAGATCCAGATGGTCGTCGGAGTGACGACACCGGTAATAAGACTCCCCACCCATATTATAACACTCTGCAACCCCCAACGGGTTAAGACCTCTTCCACGATGCCGCCATACAAGACCCGTCCCGGGAGACCGAGGTCCATTCTCAGCTTTTCCATGGTTCTAACAGTGTGTTCGTCAAGGCGCGGCCGAAACACAAGGTAGTACAAAGCCACAAAGAAAGCCCCGCCACCAATCCCAAGCGCAAGAGAAGGAAGGAGCTGTGGTTGTAGAGAGGCCCATATATTCTCGCCCGTTACCAGGGCTTCAAAGAAAGGTGCAGAAAACCCTATGGAAGGAGTGGTAACAGTACCTGCAGCATCTGCAATCAACACCAGTACGAGGCTCTGAAGTATGCCAAGAAATACTATCACTTTCATGGAGGGTATCTTCTTGCCAGGCGGCGCACTTTCCGTTATCCTGCTTTCCATTGATCTAACTGCACCCGGAACGGTGACAACAATCCCTGGAATGGATACTGCAAGAAGGCACAGAAAGACGAGCCAGTTAGCCATGTAATCCCTCCCCAGGACTCGATTCTTGCTTCCGCAATTGTGGAGACGGTTTCCTCATGAAGATATATCCTTGATCCATGAAACCATATGACATTCCCTCCATAAATAGGTAGTGATTTCTTTCTCTCTTTCTGCACTCACCTCTTCGTGCAATCAGTGAGAGGGAATACTCTCGTGATTTTCTTGTAAGAGGGTCAACGATGACTTCATAGAACCTTGGGTCGCTCATTCAGATTCTGGTTTTTTCCTCCTCTTTACTACTACTACGAAAACGACGCCAACAAGTACTACTGCTGCAATGATACCACCCAGGACGATTCTGTTCCTGCTGACAGCGGAAATCCCTTTCTCACATTCAGCGATCCGTTCATCACAGTCTGCCACTTTGGATTCATCGCCATACTCCTGCCACCTGGACCTGGCCTGTTCGAACAGGGATTGTGCCTTCTCATAGCCTGCAGCGCTGAATCCACTGGAACCCGTCTCGAGCGCGGTCTGTCCCTGGCTGAACAAGCTGGCAGCTTCCTCCTGCACAGTCATCAGTCGCTGACATTCTTCAATCTGTGAACTGCACTCTGACACTCGTGCCTCATATGAAATGTCCCGGTACAATGACTGAGCCCTCTCGAACTCTGCAACAGCATCTTCAAGGTGCCGTTCCTGATACAGTCCTAGGGCTCCGTCAAAGAGCGTGTCAGCTTCCATGCCTGTCTCACAGTAGGCAGAAAACTTTTCTGCCTCCAGGATTCTTTCTTGAGCTTCTACATTGGCGTAAATCTCATTTGATTCCGTGTACAGGTCAATTACATCTTGGAATTTCTTCTTGGCAGCTGAAAAGCTATGGCTGTCAAAGAGAGATGTTGCTTCAGACATTAATTGCTGTGCCTGCTGGTTCCTCATTGCGTATTGCCTATATGGTCCTCCGGGTTCCCCCAACCATCGTATAGCGTTCACGAGAAAATCCAGATTCTGCTGGTCATCTTCATCCACGACAGAATTGATGAAACTGTCACTGCCTCCAAAGATGACTGTTCTTCCTTCTCCTACTGACTGCGCCAAAACTACATCGAACGGGCCTTTTTTCTCCTCTGCGTCTTCGTCATAGAAGGCTCCGAAGTCTGTTCTGTTTGCCCACGAGGTTTCGCTTGTTCTGACAAGAACCTCTCCATACTCAAACTTGTCAATTGGAACTCCATCATCCAGGAGAATCTGATCTATACCTTCTGTTATTGGATGAGATCCAAATTCATCTATATAGATTCTCCAATTAGAGGAACTCTTGTCATTCTTATCCAGGATATTTATGTTTGAAGGAAAAGAAACGTCAAACACCGCGGAAACGCTGTTATTTGGCGCACTATAGTCCGCAGCGAGAAACAGCCCTCCTCCATTTTCTACAAATTGTCGAATGGCCTCTGCTTCCTGAGAAGAATACCGTTCACTGAAAGAAGTTATGACAAGAACATCATACTTCTTCAGGGTCGAGTAGTCAAGCCGCCCTGATTTCCTGAGGCTCAGCGAGAATTCACTTCTGAGCCTTTCTGCAGCAGTTCCGAATCCAAACCCCTCCACCGTGTTCTCAAATGAACACCGGGGGTCCTCGATCTCTTCAAACTCAACCCCGATAGCCTCCAGGATATCAATCATCCACTGTTCCGGGTTTGTTACCATGTCAATCCTAGACTCATCAACGAGAACCTTGATAGGATCTGTACTGAAAATAGGATGGATACCGCCCAGCACCAACACAAACAGGATTGAAGCCCTCTTCACATTACGGTTCATCATGATTCAACCTCCCTATCTCAAGGAATGCTTCGACCCTCACTCCCCAACCCATCTGATGATGTTGAATGTACGCCCTTATGAAGGTTTCTGTGTGAATGTGTGAAAGAACCCTCAAGAGACCCGGTGATCGGGTGCTTCATTCCACTATTTCAATCCGTACTATCCACTTGACCCAATTGGAACCTACTTCGTCAGGCACAACGAGACGGAGTGGGTATCCATGTTCTTTAGGAAGGACTACTCCGTTCATCTTGTAGGCCAGTATGGTATCCTCCTGCAGCGCTTTTTCCAGGGAGATACTGGAGTAGAAATCATCAGCAGCATAGAACGTCACAGACCCTGCATCCTTTGTGTATCCTGCCTTCTCCAGCACGTATCTCAGGGGGACACCTGTCCACTCCCCTGTTCCTTCATAACCAGGCATGCAAAACAGGTATGTAACCTGAGTCACAGATGGTAGCTGCAGCAGCTGCTCATATGTGATGGCAAGCTGGGACTCCACCAGTCCCGTCACCTCAAGTGTCCATTGAGCACTGTCAATATCTGGAACCACTCCCGAATCTATTACAAAAAAATCCTCAAGAGGAGTTATGTCTTCATTCCCGTTTTTCGGTTGCTGCTCTAGGCAGCCTATTACCAGGAGGATTAGAAAAATAACTGAATACCTCATGATACGACAATCAGTTGACGATTAATAAACTGGTTTCCTTTGAAAGAAAGGGTTCTTCAATAACTGACTTATCATCCATTGACTTCCTGGTTCTCACAGGTTTCTCAGAACGGTTCGATAACTGTCTGGCCAGCAACCCTTCATTCATTCGTTCCTTACGGCAGCTTCATCCCGATCAGCCTCCCTCTGACTTCACCCTCACACCCAGAAAAGCCCGGGATTCCCTGACCTTCACTGATGACTCTTGCAGAGTATCTGTTCTCGATTCATAGGACTAACCAAGACCAGGGGGGAAACATTCTTAAACCTCCCTGAGACGGGGGCCATTATGAAGCCCCTCATAATTACGAAAGCCCTCTCCAAGTACTATGGCAAGGGCGAGATCAAAGCAGTGGACAGTCTTGACCTCACAGTATACGAGGGAGAGACGTTTGGTCTTCTGGGTCCAAATGGGGCCGGAAAGACCACCACTGTCAACCTGCTCAATTGCATCATCAGACCGACCTCTGGAACAGCATCAGTAAACGGATTTGACATACTCACTCAGGAACAAGAGGTGAAACGAATTACCGGATTACTTGCTGAATCACCTGGATTATTCGAGAAATTGAGTGCTCGCGAATTCCTGGAGTTCATGGGAGCTCTATATGACGTTCCTGGCGATATATTACCCCGCAGGGCAGATGATCTACTCACACTTTTCGGACTTGACGAAAGACGTGACTACCTCCTGGAAGGATACAGCAGAGGTATGAAACAGAAAGTTCTCATTGCCGCAGCTCTGGTCCATGACCCCCCCATCTTATTCCTGGATGAGCCCACGTCTACCCTGGATCCTCGAGCAGCCTTAATGGTAAAGGATTTGATTAAGGACTTGTCACAAAAGGCCGGCAGGACCATCTTCCTCTGCAGTCACATCCTCCCCATTGTAGAGGAACTGTGTGACAGAATTGGAATCATTCACCAGGGCACGCTCATTGCCGTGGGGAGTGTCAGTGATATTATCAGCCAGAGTAATTCCACCACATTAGAGGAAGCTTTTATTGCATTGACCGGCGGTGTGCGAGAAAGCGAATTGCTGGCATGGAGGGAAGATGAAAATGTCACATAAATGGTTCGTCATTGCACGAAATGACTATCGGGCTCGCACCAGCAGTATACGATCCATACGCAGGTATTTCCCCTTCATGGTACTGGGGATTCTGGCAGTCTTTGTTTTGTATATTGCCCCGGCAATCGTGGATCTCTTCACAAGTGAACTGGTCGCATTCTTCCTGTCCCAGGCAGCTGTGGCGTTCGTGCCCATTTTGTTTCTGATGTTTTTCCTTGTCTTCATCTGGCTTCCTGTTACCTTTATGTTGAGAGACGTCAGGTCTGAACAGCAGGTACTGCTGGTCTCAGCTCCGGTGAATCCTCGTGACATTCTCCTTGGAGAGTTTCTGGGAGAGCTGCCCCTCTATCTCGTGATGATCACCATCATTACAGGATTTATTACGGCTCTTTTTGATCCCCTGGGAGTGAGTGGGGCGCAAAAAGCAATAATCGTAGTAAGCTTTGTCATTACGCTCACATCTGCTCTCTGGATTGGCACGGTGATAGCTGCCCTTCTGAGAACGAGGCTGGGGAGAACATCCCGCAGCAAAGATGTGGCCAAGGCCATATCACTCCTCCTGGTGGTACCCTTTGTTGCCATCATGTACGCGTTCATGGGAGGAGGTTTGATTGGGGCACTTGCAGATCCCAAAACCAGCACACTGATCAAGGACATACTCTCATTGTTTCCCAGCTCGTGGGGAGCCGGTATCATTACGCAGTTTGCAGCCCATCCCGGGACTGTTGGGATCGATGTCGTGCCACGGCTTGCAGGAAGCGTTCTCTTTCTGGGAGCTTCCCTCTTGATCGGTATGAACCTGGCTGATCGTGCGTACAGCATGGAGACTGCTACCTTCACTGCTGCACGGGCCGGACCAGATGGTGTCTTTTACAGGACTATCCAACGTCTCGGAGGAACGGGTCCTTTCGGTATTCTCCTGGCTTCAACATTCAAAATCTACGTGAGAAGGTTTCAGAACCTGTCATGGATTGTTTACATCGTAGCGCTCGCTGCACTCATGAACATTTTCTTGATGAAGCCACAGGATCTTTTCCCTGTCCTCCTGGTGAGCAGTTTCATTTTCCCACTGCTGGCTGTCGCAGTTGCCAGTGATGTTACGCTTCGGGGGAAAGAGACACTCTTTTTGTATAAAAAAGTCCCCTTTGGAGTGGAGAAGCTGATCAAAACACGACTTGTCCAGGGGTGGCTGCTTGTTCCTGTTGTGGCGGGTACACTTATGGTGCTTTCAGTGAAATTGATACCGGGGACCACCTTGATGGCAGGTGTCATGTATACGGTAGCTGTGATACTACTTGTTGCAGCACATACCATGCTAGCCCTGGGGCTTTTCTTGTTGAAGCCTGCCTATGACGAACGAGGTGGTGAATTCATGATGAACATGATGATACCTGCTCAGGGGTCAGCCTTCTTTGTGCTTGGCAGTCTGGTTGCCTTCGGTGAGACCGGAGTGTTCTATTTCGTCATTCCAGTTATGTGGGTTGTGGGAATCACAGTTCTCCTGCTGGGAAAAAGACGGTTCAGCAGAATGGAGTAACGTCATGTGCAAGGTATGGTACAGACCCGTCAGTCCTGGAAGTTAGGACCCTGGTTCAATATGGTTCAATATAAAATGAGAGTTCCAGCAGGTTCTTATTTTTCCTGAACCTGGACTTCCTCACTGTGATTCTTCCAATCTCTCCCGTTGTTTTGGTGTGTTTCTCCCTGCAGCAGTTGACGTTCCAGCCTGGAATGCACATCACCGTCACGGTGGTAATCCCCTCGGGAAGAGGAAATAAATCATATATTGAATCTCCCCAGCGATTCTCTGCCTCGTTTCTATCCAGTGTGTATTCTTCAATCTCCTGATCTTCTTGTATCTTCTCATTGGCCTCGCGTTGGATTTCTTCCAGCTCGTCTTGAGAAGGATTCCTGTCAGTCTGGACAACAAGTCTTCCATGCAGGCCTTCAACCCATACTCCTGCAGTCCACTCCACATGAAGAACCTTCTGGACTGCTCCCTTCAGCACATGGAGTGCTGTATGGGTCCTCACATCCATGAAATCACCTATTTCTTCTTCCTGAAAAAGGGGACCAGAACGTAGATGATAGAAAGGGCAGCTGAGATCACCACCATGCCCTGCACCAAAGGATCAAACACCACGTTTTTAAGCGTATTCATTTCGGCAATCACAAACCAGTGGTCGCCTTTTGACCAATCACTGCTTCCATCCTCATTCCTGGCTCTGACTCTCCAGTAGTAGATCCCCGCTGCAAGCTTCACCTCTGCAGAGGTGGTGGTCACCTCCATGGTAGTAACAGAACTCATCTTCTCCAGTGAACTCTCAGGAAACGCCTTTGTCTTATTCACCTGGATCTCATACAGATCAGCATCATCAACTGCATTCCAGGACAGCCTGATTCCCCCTTCTCCTTCTTCACCATCTGGCGTGGCCACAATGGGTGGTTCAAGAACATTTTTCTCCACAACCGTTGTTTCAAAAGACCAGTACGGGGACCAGTCGCTGGGACCCTCCTCATTTTCAGCTCTCACTCTCCAGAAATACTGAGTTTCAGGCTCCAAGTCAAAAGAGGTCATGTATGATGACGCAGTGACCTTCTCATTGATGGCGAAGTGGGAAAAAGAAGAACTGGTAGAAACCTGGATGACATACGCTCCCGCCCCTTCCATCACACTCCAGGAAAAAATAGGACGCAATTCCACGTCCTTCGTATTATTAGAAGGATAGGACAGGATGGGGGGCTGCATCAGCCCAGAAACTGACCGTGTGGTGAAATATCCTGATGCCCACTCACTTGTCTGCCCATCAGAGCGAGTCCTCACTCTCCAGTAGTACGTGGTGGACGGTTGCAGATCAAAAGAGGGGACATATGAGGTGGCGCTCACAGTTTCATCAATGATAATCCTCAGAAAAGAGAAATCTGTGGCCAGTTGAACAGTATAGGAGGATGCTTTTTCTACAGCACTCCAGGAGAACGTGGGCCTCAATTCCACATCCACTGCATTGATGGCCGGCGAATTCAGAACTGGAGTGGGTAACAGCTCCACGATTTCGAATCGAGAGACACTGCTGATGGGGCCTATTTCCTCTCCTGCGTAGGCCCATACGTGCCAGTAAATCCACGTATTCTTCTGCAGATCGCAGGAAACGGCAGCACTTGGTGTGGTGGACGTGCCTGAGCACACGATGCTCAAGAACCGACCATTTTGGTCTACATCAGACCCCAGTGACATTTCCCACGCATACCCTTCAGCGTCTGACACCACTGACCAGGTCAGAACAGGGACAGCATCTATGCTGGCGTCATTCTGAGGATTCACCAGAATTGGTGGAGTCAGTGCAGCTCCATTCGATACAACAGGCCCTGACACAGTACCAGACTCAGGATACCTGCTGGTCCCTCCTCTCCCGTCCTCACAGACAACGAAGTAATTGTGAACGCCTTCAGGCAACACAGTCTCATGCTGGTATGTGCAGTCATCTGTGTACACCGTGTCTGTGGGGTCTCTGGGAACCATGTCGAATTCGATACCATCAATATAGACGTGGACTATTCCTGAATCATTGTCCTGATCCTGGTATTTGACCGTAAAGGTAAATACCGTATCAGAATCCCCTGTTTGTGGAGTGACTGTAGCACTGAGAATGACAGGGGCTGTATTCGCATCAGTGATCATGAACCTGAAAACAGCACTGACCGGGCTCGTCTTTTCCCCCGCGTACGCCCACACATGCCAGTAAATCCACGTGTTTTTCTGAAGAGTGCAGGTGACTCCTATGGAGACACTGGTAGTGGAACCAGAGCAAACACCCGCGAGAAAGTGGCCATTCTCATCCACATCAGGGCTCATGGAAAGTTCGTACGCATATCCTTCTGCACCAGGAACGCCTGACCACTGCAGCACAGGGGTGCCTGTCACCTGGGCTTCATTCTGAGGACTTATTAAAGCGGGAGCAGACAGTGTGGGAGAACCAACATTTACGACAAAACTCTCTTCTCCGTACCCAATATAGGTATCTCCAACCTTTTCCTGATATCCTGCCATGCGAAAGGCATAGTCTCCCTGGGTGACGGTGTCAGAAACCCGGAAGGTAATGTCCATGGTCTCGAATTCTCCTACAGGCAAGTCCATCTCACCGAAGATAATTCCCGTATTGACGGCTGTGGTGAAGGGCTGTCCGTCGTATACCAGAACAGGCCGGGGTGATTGTGCATTGCTTCCATCATCAATAATTACCAGGTATATGTGGAGAGGAGAATCTCCAACATTCTCATAGGTTACCTGGACTGTACCAGGACTCCCTGCAGCGACTGCCACGACATTCTCACTCATTCGCACGTCGAGCGCAGGGCTCGCTGCAGTGTCAGGCACTGCAGTCAGTATCAAGAGGAGAAACATGAATATACTGGTTCTTTTCCACATCTTTTTTTCACCTCAGTTGGTGTTAGTCTTCTAGTAATGGTATGTTTGAAATACTTGGTGAAAGGGCTTTTAGACCATCCGTCAAGAGTAACCGGTATTTAAATAGTCTTCGTTGACACCTCCTGGACCACGATTACCAGGAGAACAGCAGGTGTGTGACATGGGGAACAGGCTTTGCTCCTCCCTGATTGGGGCAAGTACATCGTGAAATCTATCAACAGGTGCACGGATGTCACAGACTTTCAGCACCAACGCTGTCTTTCATCAGCGAAAGTGAAGCAGCATAAGTTCTTCACACCCGTGCATTAAGAAATGCTGCAATGTTTTAACCTACTATACAGATCATGAATCATGCAGCAGCCTTTTTGCAGCCAAAATACAGAAAACCATAGAGGAGAATCCGGATATTTCTTTCTGCAGCGGACTTTCAGAAATCTTTAAATAGTACAAACTCACTAGGAATAATATCCAGCTTGAGAAGGGGAGGCGCTGGAGAACTGGAAAGATTCCTGTGCTGTGAAGGCGTCAATGGTTGGCTGGAGCAAATCACAAGGGGCTCATTCGAGCCCCCCATCTCTTTTTCTCTGGAGCACGCGGGATGTGTCCCCAGGCATCAGTCCAAAAAAGGAATATTTACGTTTGTAGAGGGATACCGCCTGGAAAATCACTCAATACAAAAATTTATATGAGTCTTTATCTTCTATCACGTGGTGATTCTGTGGTTAGCGTTAATGAAAAGGCAGCACACATAGCAAGGAAAATGATACTGGAAAAAGACGAACTTAAAATAGGTGTGAAATCCCTGGATAATGGCGCTCTGCTTGTGGACTGTGGAGTTGACAGAGAGGGTGGCATCATGGCTGGCAAGCTTTTCTCAGAAGCATGCATGGGTGGACTGGCCCAGGTGGAATTCTCCTACACCGGGTTTGGGATGAATGTCAATGTCTCCACAGACTACCCCAAGGAAGCATGCATGGGGTCCCAGTTTGCTGGCTGGAAAATCAAAGTAGGAGATTTCTTTGCTCTGGGGAGCGGACCTGCTCGTTCCCTCGCTAGAGATGAGAAACTGTTCAAGACATTGGGATATCAGGATGACTATCCTGAGGCTGTAATTGCTCTGGAAACAAGGACAATCCCCTCGGGTGACGTGGCTTCCTATATTGCTGAAAAGGCAGGAGTTGCCCCTGAAAAGCTGTACATACTGGTGGCTCCCACAGCCTGTCTAGTGGGTTCCATTCAAATTTCAGCTCGTATTGTGGAAACGGGGCTGCATAAGCTCCACGAATTGGGATTTCCATTGGATGCAGTCTTGTCGGGCTACGGTACCTGCCCCATAGCTCCCATTGCAAAGTCAGACCTGAAAGCAATGGGTATTACAAATGATTGTATACTGTACGGTGGGCAAACCCGGTACTTTGTCAGCACAGAAGATCAACAGATTGAAAGCATTATTGAGGAGGTCCCATCTTCTGCTTCAAGAGACTATGGACAGCCCTTCTACGATATCTTTAAGAAATACAACAAGGACTTCTACAAGATAGACCCCCATTTATTCTCTCCTGCAGAGATCTTTGTAAACAATGTGAAGACAGGGAACTGCTACCATGCAGGAGGAATCAAAGAGGATGTTCTCAGAACGTCGCTGGGTGTACAATGAACGAACTGGATACAACAGTGGTGGGGAGCTTTCCCGTGCTCCCTTTCTATCCTGTGAAACAGGATTTTCCTCCCTACACTGACGTGGTCCCTGATGGGGAAGTGATGGTAGATAATCCCTTCATACCGGGCGTTTTCAGAGCGCTGAGGATCCAGTGCAGCTCTGGTGTTGACTATCCCAGCTATGGCCAGCCTCAGGACATGTGCTCCATGTTTTTAGGGCATCTCGTGGGACACGGGCTGACTCCTTCAGGAAAGGGATTTGAGGTGGTCGGTGACATCGATATCCCACACGGGTTCCCTGGAATCGAATATCTGCAGATAGCCAAGAAGTTTTTCCCGATAAAGGGGGTTAAAATGCCGGTAACAGGACCTCTCACACTGGCTGCAGCCGTAAAAGTGGGAGAAACCCCTGCTATCGGGTATCCTGAGGTTGTAGAGAAGTTGAGCACCTTTGCAGCCCACATTGCCAGAGGATACGATCAGGCAGGTGCATCTATTATTAGCGTGGATGAGCCATCTCTGGTATATGCACTGTACGTGGGGTTAGAACCCGAATTCTGTATTGAAATGATTAATAAATCCATGGAAAGTATTAGAAATGCTGTTCCTTCCATCCACGTTTGCGGCGAGATGAATACCAGTTTAACAGATATTGTCCTATCCACAAGAGCATATGTTCTGGATCATGAGTTTGCAGCCCTACCCAAGAACCTGGATATGTACAGCAGAGAGGATCTGGAATCCAGAGGGAAGGTACTGGGATACGGTTGTGTGGAAACGAATGTTGAACCCAATCTACTCTTGGACGTGCAGAAAGATGGAACGTGGCAGCGAGTGGTAGAACCCGTCTCTGCTATAAGAAAGCGAATTACTGATGCTGTTGAACGATGGGGAGCAGAAAACATTGTTGTGGACCCTGATTGTGGGTTTGGAGGACTCAGAGGGTATATTAGAGGGCGACTGACAGAGGATGTAGCTCTGACCATCTGTGAGGAGAAGCTGAATAATATGGTGAAAGCAGCACACATGGTGAAAGAGGCGGTAGCATCGTGATAGGCATCATTGCAAACGAACTCGACTGGAATGTCAGGGAATTGATGAGGGAAATCGTCAGTAAAGGCAGGGAATATACAGTATTTCCTATCACTGAGGTTCTTGCCCAGGTTTCGGCATCGCACAGGGTCACCTGGGGTGATGTTGCAGTTGATGAAATGGATGCAATCTTTGTGAGGTGGGTCCCCGGGGGTTCTGCAGAACAAGTTGTGTTCAGAATGGATGTACTTCACCGGGTTGAAAACATGGGGATCACCGTCATCAACTCTTCTAAGAGTATTGAGCAGTGTGCTGACAAGTACTATACCTGTTCCCTCCTGGAAGATGCAGGTATCCCGACTCCACTGACGGTGTGTACGGAACAGTACCAGGAGGCAATGGATGCCTTCGATAACCTGGGTGATGTAGTGGTGAAACCTCTCTTCGGGTCTCAGGGGATTGGGGTGATGAGGATACAGGACAGGGACCTGGCACACCGATTGTTCCGCATTCTGGATTACGGCAACTGTGTTTTTTACATCCAGGAGTTTATTCCCCACAGCAACGAGGACTACCGAGTCTTCGTGGTTGGAGATGAGGTGATATCCTCCATGAGAAGAAGAGGGGATACCTGGAAGACGAATTATGCCAGAGGTGCCTCAGTGGAGACGATCACGCTGCCTCATGACATCACAGACGTGGCTATTGCGGCTTCTGAGGTCCTTGGCTGTCATTATGCTGGTGTGGATATCCTCCCTGGCCCCGACCAGAACTATGTTGTGGAGGTTAATTCTATCCCTGGATGGAAAGGACTCCAAGGTGTTACTGACTTCTGCATCGCAGAAAGAGTGATTTCCTCCGTCTTGGACTGACTGAAGAAAAGTACCCGCGTTCACCTAAACTCACCGAATAGCGTGAAATTCCTGGTTAATACCTTTTTTGGTAGAAATATATCCCTTTGCGGATAAATAAGTGTACATGTCAGCTATTTCTTCAAAATCTACATGCAAGGTATTTAAAATCTGGGATACACTCATCTCCCGATCCAGCAATTCTTCAAATTCCTTTCCCAGTTGCCCATATGCAAATTCAAGTTTCAGTCTGCGAGGGTCTGACCACACAAAGATTTTATCAGGAGCAGGACACAGCACGGTAGGGGGAGGTTTCCTTTCAAATACTCTGATAACCCCGTTTTCAGAAACCATCCTCTTTATCAGGCAATCCAGTGAGAACGGCTCTCTTTTTTCTTCTTCATCTGAAGAGCATAATACCTGAACAGGGTCACCCTTCTCCAGAAGGATAAAGCAGTGGGTGGAGGATAGATCAATTTCCACACATCCTGTGAGCGTTTTCTGTTTCAGCATCGCGAAAAACTTTTCTGCATTTGTAAAATTCGTGTATAGGTCTCCATAGATTCGCTCCCCGAATTTCTTGTCCAGCAGTGCCTGCAAGACCCCTGGGTGAGTATCATAAAAAACCATTTGGCCTTCCTTCAAAGTGGGCAGCAAATCCGACAACCCAGAATAAGAGAAAAGCTCATCTTCTACCATCCTGAACCCGTGGGTAGAAACTCCATTCTCAAAAAACAACAAGAAATCCAAATGGCGAAATTCAATCTTCAAATACCCAGTACGTTTCTCCCTCCTGATCTTTTCCAGAACCTGGCCAGCTTCATCCGATCCTATGACCGAATCCTTAAATTCTCGCTGTGTAAGCACGTTCATCCTCTCCCTCTTCCTGATCCCTATTGCACACATCCCTTATTAAGGTTAGCATTGGCAGACATCAGGCCACTGAGAAAGAGAGAGGAAACCGAAACTCACGCTAGCGCATGTTCTGAAAACGGACGCTGGGCTCTTTCACAGACGGTACATACAGGCAGGTATCCTACAGGGGTATGTTCCCGTGCTTCTTGGGTGGAAGGGTCTGTCTCTTGTTCTGCAATGCGGTCAGTGCACTGATCAGTCGAGGCCGGGTCTCGGGAGGCTCAACAACATCATCGATATATCCTCGCTCTGCTGCTACATATGGGTTGGCGAATTTCTCCCTGTACTCAGCCACCAGAGATTCCACCTTTTTCTGAGGATCATCGGCTTCCTGAACGTCTCTTCTGAAGATGATATTCACTGCACCCTGGGGACCCATCACGGCAATCTCAGCCTGTGGCCAGGCTATATTGAAATCTGCCCGCACATGTTTCGAATTCATCACATCATAGGCCCCGCCATACGCTTTCCGGGTAATCACTGTCAATTTGGGTACTGTTGCTTCACAAAATGCATACAACAACTTTGCCCCATGGGAAATAATCCCTCCCCATTCCTGATCAGTTCCTGGAAGGAATCCCGGAACATCGACAAAAGTCACCAGCGGGATGTTAAAAGCATCACAGAACCTGACAAACCGGGCTCCTTTCATTGAGGCTGCAATATCCAGAACACCTGCCAGCACGCTGGGTTGATTCGCAACAATGCCCACCGGCCTCCCATCAAGGCGAGCAAACCCCACCACAATATTCTGGGCATAGTCCTTGTGAATCTCCAAGAAATCATTAGTATCTACTACTCGCGTAATGACATCTTTGATATCATAGGGCTTCTCCGGAGAATCAGGGACGATAGATGCCAGTTCAGTGTCTTTCCTGTTTGGGTCATCCTCCGATTTTATGACTGGAGGATCTTCCATGTTGTTCTGAGGGATAAAACTCAGCAACCGCTTGATAGTGGCGAAACACTCCTGCTCATCCCCGCAGGCAAAGTGAGCCACCCCACTCTTTCCGGCATGAGTGCGGGACCCTCCCAATTCTTCAAAGGTCACTTCTTCCTTTGTCACTGTCTTGATCACTTCGGGTCCTGTGATAAACATGTGAGAGATTTCATCTACCATGATGATAAAATCAGTCATGGCAGGAGAGTAGACTGCCCCTCCCGCACAGGGGCCCAGGACTGCTGAAATCTGCGGGATGACACCAGACGCCATGACGTTCCTCCAGAAAATCTCTGCATATCCTCCCAGGCTGGTCACGCCTTCCTGGATGCGAGCACCTCCAGAATCATTTAACCCAATGACAGGGGCTCCTGTCCTCATGGCCAGATCCATGATCTTGCAGATTTTCTGGGCGTACATTTCGCCCAGAGACCCTCCAAACACGGTAAAATCCTGGGCGAATATGTATATGAGGCGACCGTCAAGTGTGCCATATCCCGTGACAACTCCGTCTCCGAGTATCTTCTTTTTGTCCATGCCAAAATCATGACATTGATGAACGACAAATCGATCGAGTTCCACAAAACTACCAGCATCAAGCAGGGTCTCTATTCTCTCTCGCGCGGTGAGCTTGCCTTTATTGTGCTGTTTTTGAATGCCCTCTTTTCCACCACCGAGAGTGGCCTGCTCTGCCTTTTCTCGCAATTGCTCTACAGGGTCCATGCTCACACTTCTTACAGGGAGTAATAAGGTTTTTCATTGCCTAGGGACAAGACCAGTATAAGGTGGTGATTCATACAGGGAAGCACAAAGATTTATATGTTCTGCAGAAGGGCTTATGTAGGTAATACCATGGATAAATCCTCTCAAATATATGCTTTGTTTGATGCTCTCTATACACTTGAGGACATCAGAGAAGTATACAGAACATCTCTTCCCGTTTTGAATCCTGAAGAGGGACTTGAAGTTCATGATAAGCTCCAAAAGCTCAAAAATATACTGGAATCGCTGGAATCAGGAAGGGGTAGCCAGAAAACGTACATTGTGAACAGCCTGGAGCCCCGTATCCGGGAAGAAGCGTACATTAACATTCAGCCAATTCAGGCTGGAGGAAGACTCACTCCAGAAGCCAGAAAAGCTCTGATTTCATATGCTGATGGATATTCTGTCTGTGACCAGTGTTTGAGCCCTTTCAGGCTTGATAAGATCAGGAAGCCACCTCTGGACCAGTTTCACCAGGAGCTGGCAAAATTCCTGGGTATGGATGAAGCCAGAGTTGTGCCAGGAGCACGGAGAGGGTTTCAGGTAGTGGTTAACTCCCTGGTGGAAAGGGGAGATGTTGTGATCTTGTCGTCCCTGGCCCACTATACAGAATTTCTCGCCATAGAACAGGCAGGTGGAGTGGCAAGAGAGGTTCCTTCTGAGAACAATGTGGTGACAGGAGAAGGATATAGACAGACTATTGAAGAGGTGAAGAAGGAAACGGGTTCTCTTCCCGTGCTGTTGATGGTGGATCATTTTGACTACATGTACGGAAATGAGCATGACATCAGAGGTATTGGGGAGGTGGCATCAGAATATGGGATACCTGTTCTTCTGAATGGAGCATATTCTGTGGGAATTCTGCCGGTCAATGCGAAGGAACTGGGGGTTGACTTCGTGGTGGGCTCTGGACACAAGAGCATGGCATCTGCTGCTCCTTCTGGAGTCGTGGCCACAACTGAGGAGTGGGCAGAACGGGTGTTCCGAACCACAGGCATTTCAGGAGATGTCACTGGTCGTACATTTGGGATCAAGGAAGTGGAAATGCTGGGGTGCACACTGATGGGAGTAACAGTCATGACAATGATGGCTTCATTCCCCCATGTCAAAGACCGGGTTCTGGCCTGGGATGAAGAAGTAAAAAAGAGCAACTATTTTGTGAATCAGTTTGAGCGAGTTTCTGGCTCGAAAGTCCTGAGTGAAACTCCCAGGGCCCATACGCTGTCCAGGGTGGATACGTCCGGGAGCTTCGATAGGGTAGCCAAGACACATAAGAGACGGGGTTATTTTTTCAGCGATGAATTAAAGAAACGGGGAATTGTGGGTCCCTTTGCTGGAGCCACCCGAACCTGGAAATTAAATGTGTATGGGCTGACCTGGGACCAGATAAAGTGGGTTTCAAATGCATTCTTGGAGATTGCGCAGCAGTACAACCTCGACGTTGGATAGGTTCATCAAGACGCCAAGAGCAAAAGAGTCCAACCTTTTTAAGGCATGAACATAGTAGCACTGATGCACACCACCAAGATCCCGGTGATACCCAGAAGGGAGCAGGTCATAGAAATGAATGGGGAAGAATACATCCTGAAAGAAGGCGAAGTTATTGAGCTGCCCAAATGGCTGGTTCCCATGTTGGATGTAGAGTGTGTCCCCTTAAAGTCCAGCGAGATCAAAGCCATGCTCATGAAAGAGAGGGGTCCAAGATTGTCTGAAATCCCTGATGATTTCTACGACAGGATGGAATTCTCCCAGGACAGGGAAACCCAGAAGGCCTTCCTCCAGTTACTGGATGTTAGGTTGGAAAAGATAGCGAGAATGTCCTGTCATCCTGTTGAGCTTGAGCTCCCTGACGATGAGCAAATCCTGTATGACAAGATACAGGAGCTCGTTGCAGCGTGGAAAAGAGACATGGTAAGAAGAGTTCTCCACCAGGATTGACCAGGTAGCGGGGGAGTGATTACTTTTCCAGTGCTGGCGGCAAACTCTTAAGAGCGCTTTTTGAGATACCACTCATTGTGCAATACAATTTTACCCACCGCTTACGCGAAATGCCAACTGTGAGGCAGAATCTGATGTTGTAAGAAGGTGTATCAAAAATGGTGCAGCCGTCTTCAGAGGGGAACAACCCAGACAATCCGAGATGAGCCCTTGCAGAATCGTCACCAGCATTACAAAGATGTAAAAAATAAGTTTTTATACCCTTCCCAAATCAGTAATTTTGCCAGACCCAGCGTATAGGGTATGAAGCCAATAGGCTATTTGCTACGCTGCATCTATGTCGCATAGTCTTCAGGAAATGAAAACCTGCATAATCCAGCAGTAAGGAGAGAGATGATGTCACCATGGAATTCGAAGAAGCGATGAACAGATTTAGGGACTTTCTAGAAACATTTCCCTCCATGGACAGCCCGGTTTACATGCAGGAGATCAACAGGTGCAGGGTTAACTATTTGAGATCATTGAGTGTTGATTTTGAGCATGTGCTGGATCATGATTATGAACTTTCTCAGCTGATTATTGATGAACCCATGTTTGCACTTCCCGCCAGCGATGCTGCTTTTGAAACGTTGTACCGTCCTGAACAAAGAATTGACTTGCACGTGCGATTTTATAATGTGACGCCGGCCAGAGTGGAGATCCGTGACCTGCGTTCTGAACACATCAACAAACTCGTTCAAATCGAAGGGGTGGTACGGCGGATATCCGAGGTGAAACCAGAGATTGTAGAGGCAGTATTTGAATGCCAGAGGTGTGGTCAGCTCCTGATTGTGGAACAGGACTCCCACATCTTCCAGAAGCCCACCATGTGTACTAATCCAGCCTGCGGAAGACAGGGGCCCTTCAAACTTATTGAGAATCAATCCAAATTCGTGGACTGGCAGTCGGTGAAGGTCCAGGAACGGCCTGAGAGGCTGCGGGGGGGGAAGATGCCTCGATCAGTGGACTGCATTATACGGGATGATATTGTAGATCGGGCACAGGCAGGAAACAGAGTGAACATTGTGGGAATTCTCAAGACGCAGCAGGAGACGGCCTCAAGAGGATTGAAAACAACCTTTCATATTTATGCCGAAGTCAACCATGTCGAAATGCGGGAGAAGGTCGTGGAAGAAATCGAGATTTCCAAGGAAGATGAGGAGGAAATCAGAAGGTTGAGTGCAGAACCCTTCATTTGTGAGAAAATTGTGTCTTCCATAGCTCCTGCCATCTACGGTCATGAAGACGTGAAGGAGGCTATTGCCCTCCAGCTCTTTTCTGGGGTGTTCAGAGTCCTTTCAGATGGAACGCGGCTGCGTGGGGACTCCAACATACTGCTTGTGGGAGATCCAGGGACTGCTAAGAGTCAGATTCTCCAGTATGTAGCACGGTTGGCCCCTCGAGGAGTGTATACCTCCGGAAAGGGAGTGTCCGGAGTGGGACTGACGGCGGCCGTGGTAAGAGATGAGCTGACAGGGGGCTGGGCTCTGGAGGCAGGCGCCCTGGTGCTTGCAGATGGGGGACTGTGTGCAATTGATGAATTAGATAAGATGTCCACTGATGATAGATCGGCTATCCATGAAGCACTGGAACAGCAATCATATCATCCTGAAACTGAAATTTTGCTGTCAACCGGGGAAAAGGTCAGAATTGGAGAATTCGTGGATAACCTGATGGAGAATCGGGAACCTGTTAAAGGAGTGAACTGTGAAATTCTGCCCGTGTCGGGATATGAACTGGTGTCCATCAGGGGAACAACGGCAGTGGAAGGGGTGAGCAGGCACAAAGCTCCTGATCGATTTGTTCGAATTCGCTACTCAAACGGAAGAGGAATCACTGTCACGCCCGAGCATCCCGTTTTCATATATGAAAGAGGCAAAATCCAGACTGTTCCTGCAGAAAAGGTACGTACCGGTCTACTTGTCCCAGGAGCGGCCAGATATCATATTCCTGGAGCCAGCCATTTGAAACACACCGCCACAATGAACAGAATACGATTTCCGCAAGAGATGACCTACAAACTGGCCAGGCTGTTGGGTTACATAACCGGTGCTGGTCATATCTATTTCAATAAGAAGAACAAGATTTCGGAGGTCATTATCTTCAGTCGTGACAAAAAGATCATAGAGGACGCAAAAAGCATCCTTCAAGAGGAATTTGGAGCATACTCGTTCATTCATGATAGAAAGAGGAAGGGTACCCCTGTTTTTAAACTGAGATGTCCCTGTATGCCACTATATGAGTTCATCAAAATGAATTTTCCTGAACTGGTTGGACTATTCTCGAAAAAACGCGTTCCTCACAAGATACTGCAGTGTTCTCCTCAATTGATAGGTGAATTCCTGAAGAGTGCTGTCATCAGGGACAATACCAGTACCAACCCAGAGGATAAGCTCTGGACTCCCGCTGAGAACAGTCAGATCCTGGTACGTTCTCGGGAGCTGGCGGAAGACTTCCAGGATGCCTTTCTGTGCATGGGAATGCACGCTTCAATTCATTCTCAGGACGTTCATGGAAGGAGTCTCTATGCACTCTCTATCCAGTCAGGTCCTCCGGATTTAGAACATGCAGTAACAGTACAGAGGGGTGCTAGCGGCCTCATGACTGTTCTGGGCAGTCCGGACAGCACTGAACAGACACCAGTCGTACACCTGGCTGAAACCACCATGAGCCAAGAGCATAGTGGGTTCAAAGGTGAAGCTGGACCCTTGGGCCAGGAGGGGGTAAGTGTGCTGAAGGTGGAGCAGGTGGACGAAATCGCCAATCACACAGCCCAATGGGTGTATGATGTGACAGTGACCGACCACATGTTTGCAGCCGCAGGCCTTCTCCTGCACAATACCATCTCCATAGCAAAAGCAGGAGTAGTGGCCACATTGAATGCGAGAACATCAGTTCTGGCAGCCTGCAACCCTAAGTATGGACGTTTTGATAGTTATAAGTCAATTACTGACCAGATTGACCTTCCTTCTACGTTACTGTCCCGATTTGACCTGGTGTACATAATCACAGACAGACCGCACGAAGACACCGATCGGCGTATTGCAGAGCATATTGTTAACATACACAGGCGCCCTGACGAAGCTGTGACCCAGCCCATTTCGCTTGATCTGCTGGAAAAATACATCATGTATGCAAAGAATAATGTGAAGCCACTACTGACAAAGGAAGCTGCCCAGAAATTGCTGAACTTTTACATGCAGATGCGGAAAGGTGGGGAATCAGAAGATGCCCCTGTTCCCATCACTGCTCGACAGCTTGAAGCCTTGATCAGGCTGTCAGAAGCGAGGGCACGGATGCGCCTTGCAGAAAGAGTGGAAAAAGAGGACTCAGAAGAGGTTATCAGACTGTTCAGAGAGTGCCTGGTTAAAGTAGCCATGGACACAGAAACTGGCAAGATGGATATTGACACCTTAATGACGGGAACCCGGAAATCACAGCGTGACAAGATACTCATACTGAGAGATATCATTGAAGACCTGGACAAAGGCAATCAGGGCAACGGAGCACAGCAGGAAGACGTTTTTAGAATTAGCCAGGACAAAGGGCTGTCTGAGAGTTTTGTCAGAGAGTGGCTGGCAAAGTTCAAGCACGATGGAGATATTTATGAGCCCCGGCCTGGATTTCTGAAAGTACTTCGGGAATATTAGATGACAAAGTGGTTAGGAGGAGGTCATTTCCTTCAGGATCTCTTCTGCTCGGTCTGCTCTTACCATACCTTCTTTTACCATCTGGCTTGCCACCTTCTCTATGAAGTCGCCTGTTGCCCCTGCCATCTGTGCAATATTCTTGGCATGCAGCTTCATGTGCCCGCGCTGTATCCCCTCGGTAGCCAGTGCACGGAGCGCGGCAAAATTCTGGGCAAGTCCCACAGCAGCCATGGTTTCTCCCAGTTCACGTGCAGTTTTCACCTTCAGAATCTTCACTGCTACCCGGGCCACTGGATGTGACTTGGTGGCGCCCCCTACCAGCCCCACAGCCATCGGAATCTCGATACTTCCTTTCAGGTCACCGTTACTGTCTTTCTCCCAGTGTGTTAGAGATGTATATCTTCCAGTCAGGGAAGCATACGCATGGGCACCTGCTTCTACAGCGCGAGTATCATTCCCCGTGGCCAGCACCACTGCGGTGATTCCGTTCATGATCCCCTTATTGTGGGTTGCTGCCCGGAAAGGATCAGCCCTGGCAAACTCATATGCCTCAACAATGCCGTCAACCGTCTCAGGTCCGATGACCTCTTTTGCAAAGGTTGCCCGCGCTCTGGCCAGTCTGTATGTTGCAAGGTTCGAGATAATCCTCAGGTACACCTGCCCGCCTGTAATCTCTTCGATTAATGGTGCCACAGCTTCAGCCATGGTATTGACAGCATTGGCGCCCATGGCGTCCCTGCAGTCCACCAACAGATGGGTGACTACCATGCCGTTGTCTAAAACCTTCACATCAAGATCTTTACATCCCCCACCGAACCGAAGCAACACCGGATCCTGCTGGTTCGCCAGATCCAGTATCCTCTGTTTCTGTTCCAGAATCTGCAATCGTGCTGATGAAGGACTGTCAACATTCACCAATTGAATCTGACCGATCATGATGGGATCTGTAGAAGATGTGGAAAATCCTCCTGCAGGACGGGCCAGCTTTGCTGCATTACTGGCAGCAGCTACCACTGATGGCTCTTCAATGACCATGGGAACAAGATAGTCTTTCCCATTAATCAAGAAGTTGACTGCTATCCCAAACGGCAGCTCAAAAGTACCCACCACATTTTCAATCATCTTTTGGGCCTGGTCCATGCCCAGTCCTCTGTTCCTGAGAATCTCAACATCCTCTGCTGAGAGCTCAGAAAACTCCTGTACAGTACGTAGCCTCTCTTCCAGAGGGAGCTTATAGAATCCTTTCAATTCGGACGTCATGGGTAACACCCTACGATTGGTCTGAACTTGTATCCATACACAATAAGTCCTGACTCCCCCTGTTCTTTAAGTTTTCGGGTCACCATCTCCACCCGCATCCCGATGGCAACATCTTCAGGGTCAACATCCGTTAACTGTGCTGAGATCATGGGGCCTTCGTCCAGGTCAATTAGAGCCACCGTGTAGGGAATGAACTGTTCGAACCCTTCCGGTGCTTCGTAGAGGGTGCTGTACGAATAGACTGTCCCAGTTCCCGAAAACTGAACAGGGTTCTGGGGATTTTCCCTGCATGTGGGGCAGATTCTCCTGGGTGGAAAACTCCTGTGCCCACATCCACACTCCGTTCCTACCAGCCGGTAACGCTGGTTCCGTAACCTCCAGTTTCGCGATATTTCCAAATTTACACCTCCAATATGTGAGTTATTGTTGTGGCAGCAGTTCCCCCCATACACTGGATCATTCCCACCTCACAGGGGAGTTGGTTCTTTCCCGCTTGCTGCCTGAGTTGAAGAACAGCTTCTGCAGCCTGGTATATGCCGCAGGCTCCTACTGGATTCCCTCTGGCCTTACAGCCCCCCATGGTTGTAATGGGTATCTTTCCTTCAAGTGCAATATCACCATTTCTGGCCATGAGGGCGCCTTCTCCTTTCTTTGCAAATCCACTGGCTTCCAGCGATAATGCAGCTACCACGGGGAACAGATCGTGGAGCTCGTAAAAATCAACATCTTCCCTGGTCTTGCCTGCCATGCGCAGTGCTTTTTCTGTGGAGTCTCTCACTGACTCAAAAACTAGAGGATCAGGCCTGTTGTTTACACCAATTGTTCCAGTGGCCACTGCACTTCCTGTGATTTTCACCGGAGCTTCAAGGTCTGCCTTTTCTGCAGGCAGCAAGACCACTGACGCAGAACCATCACATACGGGGGGACATTCCAGAACATGGATGGGGTCTGCAGCCATGGGTGACCTCATGATAGTGTCTACCGTGATTTCTCTTCTGAACATGGCGTAGTCATTTCCAACAGCATTCTTCTGAGCATTGACACAGAAGAGGGCAAGATCCTCTGGACTGCAGCACCCTTCATGAACATACCGTCTTGTCAGTATGGCAAACAATGCAGCCAGGGAGATACCACTGGCCAGCTCATATTCAGTGTCCAGTGCCAGAGAAAGGCCTGCTGTTACCTTGTCCTGGAGCACGTCAGTCATCTGCTCCACTCCTGTTACTACCACACAGTCATTGAGCCCGCACGCCACGCTCATTGCTCCCTGCCGCAGAGCTGCTCCTCCTGAGGCTGCTGCAGCCTCAATCCTCACCGCTTCAATGCCATCAAATCCGCAATAGTCGCTGATGAGGGCTCCCAGGTGCTCCTGACCAGACAATTCACCTGCCAGCATATTGCCAATGTACAGTGCATCCACACTGTCTGTCCCCGCATCAGACACTGCCTTCTTGATTGACTGGTATGCCAGATCGCGCAGAGAAGTCTCCCAGTGTTCGCGAACTGCGATCTGTCCCACTCCTGCAATGACCACCTCTCTCATATTCATCTCATCACCAGAGCCTTTGTGTACTTGAGATAGACCGCATAATCAACTGCCTTTCTCCTCTCAATGTAGACAGAAACATGGGGAGCTCGCATTCTCCGTTCCTCGATGAGGTCTGTGACTATGAAGGAGAAGGCATCACTTCCTGCCCCGCTTCCATAGGAAACGCACAGAATCCTATCTCCAGGTGATGCAATATCCAGGGTTGCAGCCAGTCCCAACACTGAGCAGCCCGAGTAGGTGTTTCCGATATAAGGAGCTATTAATCCGGGTTTTACTTTTTCTGGAGGAAATTTCAAGATTTTGGCTGCTGTCAAGGGAAATTTCGTGTTGGGCTGATGAAAGACCACATACTGATAATCCTCTGGTGTCCGCCCTATGTCCTCCATCAATTCACTGGCTGCCTGGACTACATGATGAAAGTAGGCCGGTTCTCCGGTAAATCGGGAACCATGCACCGGATAGCGATTACTCTCTCGTCTGAAGAAATCAGGAGTGTCAGATGCATAAGAATGAGATGCTTCCAGGACGGCAAGGCTCTCTTCCCCTTTTCCTATGAGAAAGGCAGCCCCACCTGCAGCTGCTGTATATTCCAGGGGGTCTGCCGGCCTCCCCTGGGCAGTGTCAATTCCCAGAGCCAGAGCATATAATCCCATGCCTGACCCCACCAAGGCAAAACATGCCTGCATGGCCTCTGTCCCTGCTTTGCAGGCAAATTCCCAGTCTGCCGCTTCCACGTGAGGTGTGGCCCCAATGGCTTCTGCAATGATGCTCGAAGAAGGCTTGACTGCATAGGGCTTTGACTCGGATCCTGCCCACACGGCAGCTATCTTCTCAGGCGGGACCTGAGCCCTCTTCAAAGCGTTCTGCGCAGCCTCGATACCGATGGTGATTGCGTCCTCGTCAGGGCCTGGCACAGATTTCTCCTGGACAGGAACACTACCTGCGTCCTGTCCCCAGACTCGTGCAATCTCACAACCACTGATCCTGTACCGTGGGATGTACACACCGTATCCCACGATGCCTGTATGCTGATTCGGTTTCATATCGTCACCAAGCACAATCTCCGTAAGCATACCCTCCGGTCCATATAAAGATTACGGTGATTAACTTATTGGAGTTCGACAATAGTCTATTATCTTCGATGTATTTTATGATGATAAAAGGGTAAAATGACGAAAAGTCAGGTTACATGGGGAGAGAACGCAACCCACGAATCATGGTATCCACGGAGTCGGCTCTGGAAAGAATCAGTGGAATACGCTCTACTTCTGCAAGCTTGATCGCGACAGGATCATCTATCGTTGAGGGGCCGTGAAGAATGATGAGGGCGGGTCTCAGCCCCTTTACGCGTATGGCAATCATGGGAGATCTCCCCCTGGAGACCTGGGTGAAAATCAGAGCCCGCTCTGTGGTCCAGCCATACAGCTTTGTGAATTCATCAGACGTCATTTCAGAAATACACCTGATACTGTCAATGACTGTGTAGCCAAAGATTTCCCGGTCCATCAACTGTTCATTCACAATAATATCTCCCTGGACCGCCTTCTGAACCATACGTGCATCAATGGGAACTGCGAACTCACGCATATCAATAATGACATCAGTGGAGAGTTCTGTATCCATCATTCTGCTGAAGGCATGGATGACATGACCCCCATTGAGTTCATCAAGGTCAATCAATCCTTCCACAATTTTCTTGATGGTGGAAGACCCTGGTGATTTCCTCCTGCCCCCTTCGTAGTCACTGATGACAGATGATGAGATGTTGAGATGGTCTGCCAGCTGGGTCTGGGTGATGCCAAACACTTCCCGCCATTTCTTCATAGTTTTCCCGGGATCTTCAGAAAGAGTAATTTCACCAGCCATACGTTTGGCAAGCCTCTCTTTGTAATCATCAATCATGTGCGATAGTCTCTTTCAATTCCTATTTAAGGTTTTCGGCTTTTGCCATAGATGGGAAAGACAACTGGTTGAACAACTGCTGCGCCAGGTGGTTACACTCAGGGGAGGTGGGTTCTCCGAGGGATATGGAGATAGAGAAAGTGGTTCTCACAGGCGAAAAGGATAAAACAAGATATGCACACTGCAGCATGTGGTACCATGTTGAAAAATGTGCTGGACGTATACGAGGTGCTCGATAACCCCGGGGTAACCGGGGAAGATGTAGCAAGTCTTTTTTCAAGAGCTGAGGTAAAAACAGTCACTGAACAGAAATCTACGGATTTTGTTCGCATTGAATTTGGATCAGGTTCTCCCACTCTTGGTATTGTTGGGCAACTGGGAGGTATTGGAGCTGAAGAACGAAAAGGTCTGGTATCGGATGCTGAAGGTGCACTGACTGTGCTTGCCTGCGCACTGCAGCTGGAAAAGGGGTTGGTGAATGGAACTGTCATCGTTACCACCCATGTATGCCCCAGAGCACCCATCATCCCCCATGACCTCGTCGATTTCATGGGATCACCCCTTTCAGTGAGTACGATGATGGAACATCTGGTAGAAGAGAAAATGGACGCTATCCTGTCCGTGGACACCACGAGGGGCAACAGGATCATCAACTACAGGGGGTTTGCTCTTTCTCCCACGGTGAAAGAGGGGTGGATCCTGCGGGTCAGTGAAGACCTGCTGAGCATACAGGAGCGGGTGACAGGGAAGCACCCTGTCGTATTTCCCATTACAATGCAGGACATCACTCCCTATTCCAACGAAGTATATCATCTCAATGCTATAATGCAGCCCTGCACAAAAACCAGTGCGCCTGTGGTCGGAGTTGCCATCACGTCCGAGGTTGTGGTTCCTGGATGTGCAACGGGGACGAATCAATTACTGGATGTGGAAGCAGCTGCGAGGTTCTGTGTGGAGGTGGCAAAGGAATATACGGGAGGAACATGTGCATTCTACACTGTAGAAGAATATGAGAACCTGGAAAGAATGTACGGAACAATGAAGCACCTGCAGAATGTAGATACCATTCAACCCTGATACGAGACTGTAAAAAGGAGGATAGTGTGGAATCTATTACCTAGATTACCAGTGCACGGGATTCGCGTGAAACCTCAAAGTAAGAATTGAAAAAATCAAGATATCAATTCGATTTCGATATTCACACCCTCAGGTACTCGAACCCTCATGATCTGTCTCATGGTCCTCTCGTCAGCGTCGATTTCTATCAACCGCTTGTGAATGCGCATTTCCCAACGCTCCCAAGTCGCAGTACCTTCACCGTCTGGAGACTTCCGAGTCGGAACTCTCAGTTTCTTGGTGGGCAGGGGAATGGGCCCTGAGAGGTCCACCCCAGTCTTTTCTGCAATCTTCTTCACCTGTTCGCAGACGTCGTTGAGTTTCCGCGGTTCGGTACCTGCAAGGCGTATTCTGGCTTTCTGCACCATGATCCTCTCTTAGCCTGCTTTGTGAATGGCGACACAGACACCGACAGCCACAGTCTGACCCATGTCCCGGATAGCGAATCGACCCATCTGAGGTAGTTCCTTGAAAACCTCTATGACCATGGGCTTGGTTGGCCTGATCTCAACCAGCGCAGCATCGCCTGTCTTCAGGAAGCTTGGATTCTCCTCCTGGACTCCACCCGTTCTGGGGTCGAGCTTTGCCGCCAGCTGCTCAAATGTACAGGCAACCTGGGCTGTGTGACAGTGGAACACAGGCGTATACCCTGCGGTGATAGCTGTGGGGTGTCTGATAACCTGGATCTGAGCTCTGAAGCTGTCTTTTGGCCTGATGACGCTGGGTGGTGTATCTGAATGTCCAACTACGTCTCCTCGTCTGATATCCTGTTTTCCAACTCCTCTCACATTAAATCCGACATTGTCGCCGGGAGTTGCCTCTGGAAGAGACACGTGGTGCATCTCAATTGACTTCACTTCACCCGAAATGGGCTTGCTGAGAATGGTAGTAGCAGGCTCGAACGTCACCATATCTCCTACTTTCATGATTCCTGTTTCTACTCGACCTACAGGTACAGTACCGACACCCTTGATAGTGAATACGTCCTGTACGGGTAATCTCAGAGGTTTGTCAATTGGTTTTTCTGGTGATTTCAGCTTGTCAAGCGCCTGGAACATGGTATCTCCTTTATACCAGGCCATCCTGTCAGATGCCTTTATCACATTGTCACCATTGAAGGCAGAGGTCGGAATGAAAGGCGTTTTTTCAGGATCATATCCAATACGCTTCAAGAGTTTGGACAGCTCCTCTTCTAGTTCCTCGCACTTCTTCTGGTCGTAGTTGACGAGATCCATCTTGTTGACACAGACGATTAGCTGGGTGATTCCCAGTGTCTTCGCTAGAAACCCGTGTTCAATGGTTTGAGGCATGATACCATCTTTGACATCCACGACAAGCACAGCAGCATCAGCCTGAGAAGCTCCGGTAATCATGTTCTTAACAAAGTCTCTGTGACCTGGACAATCCACAATGGTAATATAATTGTGGTCAGTCTCAAACTTCTTGTGAGCCAGGTCAATGGTAACACCTCGCTCACGCTCCTCCTTGAGATTGTCCATAACCCATGCAAACTTGAATGTCTTTCCTTTCTCACCCATCTCCTCGAACTTCTTGATCAGGGCTTCTCGGACATCTCCATGCTCAAACATCATTCTTCCAATGAGCGTGGACTTTCCGTGATCGACATGTCCAATGAACGCCACGTTCAGGTGGGGTTTATCTTCAGCCATGTTG
>JACVGT010000022.1 GCA_018992685.1 Theionarchaea archaeon | reverse complement strand
AGAAGATGTATGAACATTCCTTCCAATTTCATGACTTTTGCATTTTCCCCTCAAGGGACAAAGATTGCTTATTCTGCAGGTGAAGAAGAGATTAGTTTCTGCTCTATGAATGCTGATGGATCAAAGACCATTCGCTCAAGTGGAGAACCAAACTATGATATTTATGTGACACGTCTTGACGGAAGTGACAAGAAAAGGCTGACATCCGCCCTAACGGCAGACATTGAACCCGCCTGGTCTCCTGATGGGACAAGGATTGCCTTTGCTACACATGGAGGCACGGGATCTCAAGTCTACGTGATGAATCCTGACGGAAGTAATGTAGAAAGAGTGAGTACTCATCCCTGCACCCACTTCTTCCCTGCGTGGTCTCCCGATGGGACAAAGATTGCATCTACTGTTGACTGCGGAATCTTGACTGTTTACGTGTTTGACATCAATGAGAAGTGCTATCTTGACTTTCCCACCTTCACGTTTGACAATGGATGGCCTGCATGGTCACCCGATGGGACGAAGATTGCCTTTTCTGCAGGCCCCTGTGTTTTCATCACTGATCCTTATGGGAGCAATATGGAACGGATTGATGTTCCAGGTCACTGTGTGTCTCCTGAATGGTCTCCTGATGGAACAAAGATTGTATTTGCAGCAGGCCAGAGGATTTTCGTGATGAATGCAGATGGAAGCAACCTACAGAAGATTTGTGATAGTGGCTCATATCCCTCATGGTCCCCAGATGGGACAAAGATTGCCTTTGATTCAAAGAGAGATGGTAATAGTGACATCTACGTTATGAATGCTGATGGAAGTAATGCAGTGAGACTGACCTCAGACCCGGGCTTTGACTGGAATCCTTGCTGGTCACCTGATGGTAGGAAAATTGCCTTCACGTCGAATCGGGATGGTAATAATGAAATCTATCTTATGAATAGTGATGGGACAGACCAGGTGAATATAACTAACAATCCAGTTGATGATAGAGATCCTGAGTGGTGCTGTCAGGCTTATCAACTGACAGAGTCAACTCAGCCTGAAGGAGGTCCTCACATTTCTTTTCCTCTTGAAGGATTTCTACCGTGGGGATTGGCAATTCTTGTGGCTTCGTTGATGGTGATTCTGATTATCTTCGTGCGTCAGAGAGTTATTCTGAAGAGAAACGAAACTTGAGATACTCTCATCAGCTGCTTCTCCCCTCTTCAAGATCAGATTCATCTATGATTTTCTTGAAAGCACTCTCTTTCACGGAGTCTTGGAACTGCCAGGAGAAATCCACCATTGGTATTCTTAGGTGATGCCACTACACAGACTTGTCAGCAGCTTCGTCAATCAGCTTATCAAACCCTGGCATCTTGACCATCACTTTCAGCATCTTCTCCACGTCAGCCATTTGCCCTCTCAATTCCTCAAGTTCCTTTTGAGCATTCTGGTCCGCATGGAATCGTCTTACCGTTTCTGCCATCAATGACTCCTTGAGAGCATGGGAACACCACACACAGAAGTTCCTGTCTCTTGGGTTCTCCTTTCCACATTAAGGGCATAATTGGATGTCTCTCTCCTGTTTAGATTTAGAATTGATCAATGTCTCCAAGTAGTCCTGCGGCCTCAGCTTGTTATACACCCGGAATGCTAACTCCCGGATCCAGGAGATTTCCTATCAAACCGATGTAACCACAACCCATGTGTATGATCTGCGGGGAAGGCCTGAGGAAATGAGAACCTCAAAGGATGGGACTGATTCAATGAATCTCACGTATAACTACGATGCAGCTGGAAATATCCTTTACACGAAGAATGAAGATTCATCTTCGATCAGAGAAGAGTGGAACTACACCTACGATCCTCTGGACAGACTGCTGACTGCTGCAGGGGGGCCTCCCGGAGAAACATATTCTCTGAACTACCAGTATGACAGCACAGGAAACAGGACACAGTTAAATAGTACTGTTTACACGTACAATGAAATGAATGAGCTCCTCTCCCTTTCAGACTCCGGTGACAGTTTAGTGTTCACCTACGATATCTGTGGGAATTTGGTTACTGAGGATGACGGCCAGAATCTATGGGAATACTCTTATGATAATGAGAATAGACTCCTATCAGTGAAGAAAGATGGCCAGGTAATAGAAGAGTACTTCTATGATGGTGATGGAAAGAGGATTAAGAAGAGTGATGCTGATTCCGAAAGAGTCTATATATATGGCGGCTTAAACGTTCTGTATGAGGTGAACACAACGACTCAGATGGAAGCTACCTATATCTATGGACCCACTGGACAACTGGCCAAAAAAGTGAATGACAGCACAGAATACTACCACGCAGATCATTTAGGTTCTACCAGACTGGTGACATCAGAAAATGGGGTCACAACTGAGGAAATTAAGTACAGACCCTTCGGTGAACAGCCTCAATGAAACAGAAGAGAGATATACCTATAATGGAAAAGAATTAGATGAAACTGGTCTCTACTACTATGGTGCCCGCTACTATAATCCTGAAACTGGTCGATTCTTGACTAGGGATATTCTTCGAGGGGAAAAAGAGTCTCCTCAGACTCTCAATAAATACATATATTGCATTAACAATCCGTTGAAGTACGTTGATCCTACAGGAAATGACCCTGAGGAAGAAGACTCAACAGGAGAGAGTCCTGAGGATATCGTTGAGCAAATATTCCAGAGAATCCTGAATGTCAATCCAGACGATATTGCAAGAATTCAGAGAGAATTGGACAGTGGAAAGATTACAGCTTTTGCAGCTTTCCTTGAAATCCTGCATCTATTGGGATATAAGACTAGAGATGTTGACACAGAGAACGAAACCTTCAACCTGATAATAGACAGAGGCCATAGAATTACCTTTAAAGTTGATAATAGTATGGGGAATTTTGGTGAATTCGATACAAGAACACGGGTTGCGTCTATTAATCTCAAAAAAAGCGGCAACATTGCAGACATAGCATTAACATCACTTCACGAAATAAGTCATGCGATATTGTGCGTTCTAACCAAGATTGATACACCGGATCAAGAACCCATAATTTACGACGTGGAATATTTCTATGCTGGTGCTCTCTGGTGGTCTGGCATCAAATTCTCTGACGACTATATGGTCCACTTATCTAGGATGCATAATGCTTATGATCCAGATCACACAAGTCGATGTCCGATTAGTGAAGCTATGCAACGATGGTTGTACAAGAATGGATGGTGAAAAGAGGGAGATTGAATGTTGAGACTGAGCGTGTTTCTCTTGATTGGAATGATATTTGTCGTCACTATATTTTCAGGGTTCGCAGAATCGAGAGAATTAGGGAGTATTGCATTTGTTTCAGATAGAGAAGGGATGAGGCAGATCTATGTAATGGATGCGGATGGAACCAATCTAATAGACCTTACGCACGATTTCTATGATGATGGAGGGCCTGCCTGGTCTCCCGATGGTAAAAGAATTGCATTTGAATCGAATAGGGATGGAAACTGGGAGATTTATGCAATGAATGCAGATGGTACCAATGTAAAAAGACTCACAGAGAATTCTGAAGACGATACTAATCCTTGCTGGTCACCTGATGGGAAGCAGATCGCTTTTGAGCGAAGTGGTGGAATCTACGTCATGGATAGTGAAGGAAGCAATACAGTAAAACTTGCTGGCAGCGGCAAGCACCCCTCATGGTCACCTGATGGAACAAGAATCGTCTTTGATTCAGACAAGGACGGGAGTGACAGAATCTACGTAATGAGTGTTGATGGCAACAGTGTGAAATGCTTAACACCTGACTTCGATTGGAATAGAAATCCTTCGTGGTCACCTGATGGCAAGCAGATTGCGTTTGAATCTACCAGTGAAGGAAATAACTGGATCTACGTAATGAATGTAGACGGCAGTGATGTGAAAGGACTTTCAGATAATCTTCCTCCCGATAGAGATCCAGCGTGGTCACCCGATGGTACGCAAATAGTCTATGCATCACTTGCAGATGAAAGCTTCGAGATCTTTGTAATGAATGCAGACGGCAACAATAAGATACGATTGACACACAGCCTCAGTTGGGACTTGGATCCAGTGTGGTCTCCTGATGGAAGGAAAATTGCATTCAGTTCAAGTGGAAATATCGGACTCCAAATCTTCACAATGAATGAGGATGGAGATGATCAGGCAAGGCTGAGCAATGATCCTGGTTCACACTTTGATCCCGCCTGGTCTCCCGATGGGAGAAAAATCGCTTTTTCCTTCATTCAATCAGGTTCTAATATTCTCAGGATTTGTGTCATGGATGCTAATGGCAGAAATATCATGGATCTATCTATTTCTTCAGATGATAATCTGGATATTGAGTGGTCACCTGGGGGAGAGATGATGGTTTTTTCAGCCAGTAAGGATCACATTGCTGGAATCTATATTATAGATTCTGAGGGCGGTACTGTGAGGAACCTCACTGAGAGTGGTGAGATGGAAGTTGATGCTAACCCTGCCTGGTCACCTGATGGAACAAGGATCGTCTTCACACGTGCAAGAATATTCTCGACAGAAAGTGCGATCTATGCAATTGACGTAGATGGCAGCAATCTAAGAAAGTTAATTATTAGTGGCGGGAGACCTGCCTGGTCTCCCGATGGTAAAAGAATTGCGTTTGAATCGAATAGGGATGGAAACGGTGAGATTTATGTAATGAATGCAGACGGTGCCAATGTAAAAAGACTCACAGAGAATTCTACTTACGATGGGCATCCCTCCTGGTCGCCAGAAGGGAAGAAGATTGCCTTTGTATCGGATAGAGATGGAAATAATGAAATCTATGTCATGAATGCAGATGGTACCAATCAGCATAATATAACCAATAATCCAGCCAACGACAGGGATCCTGACTGGTGCTGCCAGTCCTGTCAACTGACAGAGCCAATTCAGCCTGAAGGAGGTCCTCTCACTCTTTTCCCCCTTGAAAGACTCCTACCGTGGGGATTAGTCATTCTTGCGGCTTCTCTGATGGTGATTCTGATTACCTTCGTGCGTCGGAGAGCTATTCTGAAGAGAAATGAGACTTGATTTTCTCTCATCAGGTAATGTCACTACACAGACTTATCGGCGGCTTCCTCAATCAGCTTATCAAATCCAGGAATCTTGATCATCACTTTCAGCATCTTCTCCACGTCAGCCATTTGCCCTCTCAATTCTTCAAGTTCTTTCTGAGCATCCTGGTCTGCATGGAATCGTTTCACCGTTTCTGCCATCAGTGACTCCTTGAGAGCATGGGAGCACCAGACACAGAAGTTCTTATCTTTTGGGTTCTCCTTTCCACATTGAGGACATACCTGGATGTCTCTCTCCTGTTTGGATTTAGAATTGATCAATGTCTCCAGATAGTCCTGTGGTCTTAGTTTGTTATAGACCTGGGTAGGCATTTTACTGCCAGGCTTCCACCCAAACCCAGCACAGAGCATCTCCCTGTTGACACCTCTGAATCGATTAAAGGCAGTACGCCTCAGCATGTAGGTTGAGACATTCTTCTCTATTCCTGCCCGTTTCCCTAGTCTCTTGAGGGCCCTGCTCAGTGAATAAGGGTTTAGGTGAGACCTCCCTTTCTTTTCATCATACCACAAGGGATATTCCAGATCTCCAGGATATCCGGGGTGAGCATTCAAGTACTGCATCAGAGAAGTAAAGGCATTCAGAGCAGAATCCAGAAACGTGGGATCTTGTATGACACTCTCAGATGCCAAAGGAATGGGAACAGGTCTATAAATGGTCTTGGTCTGAGGGATATTCACAATAATGTACGCTTCAGTCACTTCCACATCTTTGATCTTCATTTTAGCACTCTCTGCAGGACGAGGACCCCACAGTAAATGAAAATCAACAAGAGCCAGATCTCGAGGATCATCTTTGGCCACACTCCTTAGTACAATGATCTCATCATCAGTCAGCAAATCATGGATTGTCACTGGTGACACATATCCCCCTGACCGGATCCTGTCCACCCGTGGATCGTGCTTATTACCACTTTCCCAGCGGAGAAAAGCTTTCAACTTGCATTTTCTGCCGTGCATCGTACTTTTCCCATATCGATTCTGCCAGTCCCTTAACAACGGTATGAGATCATCATACGTAATCTCTGAGAAAGGCTTCTTTGTCTTCAGAACAACCTGGTTCAAGAGGTCAAGGTAAGAACGGAGAGTGTTCTCTGGCTTCCTATAATTAGCATACCGCTCATCAACAAACTTGTCAAAGACTGCTCTCTGCTTGTCTGTCCACCCATATTTCTCATTGCTGTTGTCAACCCATCTTTCTAACTCTTCAGACTTCTTGGAGAGTCTTCCACCTCTCCTATGTAAGAAGTTGGGCAGGATTTAGACAGAAAAATAGCGCCGAGGTTGGGATTTGAACCCAAGCTCTCCGGAAGGAGAACCGGCTCTCAAGGCCGGCGCGTTTGTCCTGTCTCCGCCACCTCGGCATACAGTATGAACACCATAGAGCGTTAAAAAGGTTTCGAACCACTAACTCAGGTCACTCCTTCTGCGGGTACCCTCGTTTGGCAGACACCTGTTCAATACTTATTGTTATCATGGCTGTCCGCTGGCAGTCTGCCTCAGAAACTCCTGAACAGGTACCATACTTTTTCCCCAGGTTCTCCAGAATATCCTTGGGAGATGTATCAGAAAATGCAGCTCTGCCAAAACACAGAACACTCTCATAGTTCATAGCCCCATGACACTCTTCCACTGGAACATCCACCGGAGAAACTACCACGAAGCACACCTGCGGGTTTGCTTTCAGGTACGAAAGTTTCTCACCTTCTTTTGCACAATGAATATAGATTTTTTCGTCACAAAATAAGAAGTTCACTGGTATGGAATATGGAATGTTCTCTTTACACATGGAGAGAATCCCTACTGGTGCTGTTTCCAGAATAGACTCTATATGATCCAAATCCTTGATGGCCTTTGTGGAACGCCTCATGTCAGTTTTGATCTGCATGTGCTGGTGAATGAGTGTGTGGTTAAATCCTTTTTCCCTGTTATTTTTATCTCCTGAACGTGGCACAGTGAACCTCAATGGTCAGAGAACCTCCAAACCTTGCAAAACCAGGGACGAAAAAAGAGTGAGAATACCAGGCTAGGGTACTATTTATCCCCAGGCATAGTTGTCGTCTTCTTCCCACGGAAAGCGTTCTTTTTCTTCTGATTTATCCTCAGGTTCCTCGCGACGAGGACGTTCTGGCTCTTCACGCTCTTCAAATTCGGGTTCTTCTTCCCAAGACTCCTCTTCCACGGGCAGTCCACGGCTCCGTTCTTCTGGCATGAACTCACGGTCCCGCATGACAGGAGGTCCTTCTTCGTCTTCAGGTTCCCCTTCTTCACCCTCACCTTCCAGCTCCTCTGAAATGTCAACTTCAGGTGGGGCTTCAATAGTCTCAGGTTCGTCCAGAAATGACTCCATTTCCTCTTCTATTTCCTCCTCCGGCAATTCCTCCTCAGGTCCTCCTTCTTCTGCCTCAAATTCCAGGTCTACCTCTGATTCTTCCACCTGAAATTCTCCACCTTCATCTTCCACTGATACTTCTCTCTGTCCCAAAGGTTGTATTCTGAATTGTCGGATCAGATCCTGAAGTTCTTCCAATTTCTCCCCCAATTTCTCAGTAAATTCATTGCTGACAGCCTGCATCTTCTGCTGGACTGAAATCTCCTGTTTTATCCTCAGCTTTTCTTCCTCAACGCGCTGAATTTCTGACTGCAGTCCTTCAGCTCTCCTGTTTCTCTCTTCTATCTCATTCCGTAACTGCTGGGACAGCTGTCTTTCTTCTCTCAGGTCTGCCTGCAGCTTGTTTGTCTTGACCTCCAGGAGTTTTTCAGCTTCTTCGCTGTATGCTTTGTATGTTTCTTTATCACGTTCACTCTGGAGCAACTCATTTCTCAGTCGCTCATTCTCTTCCTGTAATTCTTTCTTTTCCTGTTTTATCTGAAATTCTCTTTGTTTTAATTCTTCGAGTATCCCTTCATCACTGGACTTCTGGTTGACCAGAGTCTCCAGTTCTATCCGGAGCCTCTCTTTTTCAGCTCTCGCAGAATCAATCTGAGATGTGATGGCGTTGAGTTCCTCTTCCCGCTGTTTCAACATTGTCTCAAGGTCAATCTTCAGATTATGGAGAGCATTCTTCTCTTCCTCCAGATTCCTCTTCCGTTCAAGACACTGTTCCAGATCGCTTTCAAGCTCGGTACGGGTTTTGGTATGCAGAAAGGATTTTTCCGTATGAGACTCATCCGTGTCTATCATTCTCACTCCTCCTTCCTCTTTTGCCCCTCCGCTATTTAAGGTTTTCCGTTTTTCATCTGCGTGAAGTGGTAGCAACAGGAGTGATAATCCCGCACCATCATCGACCGTTACCGGGCAGAGTACGTGCAGACCGATAATCAGATTCCCCTTCGTACCGCCACCCTCTGACGTGAGAAAGTTTATATGATAGAAAAGGCATTTTTTTCCATGAAAGTATTGCCCCTTCTCCTGCTGGGCGCTCTCATCTGTGCACCGTTCCTGAATGGTGCACCTTCTCAACTCCGGGTTATCCGGTTTGGCACATACTATGGAGGGGCAGACATGGAGATACGTAACACTGACTGGTCAGACTTTGACATCATGATTCTCCATCCCGGGACACCTGAAAACAGCTACCGAAATTTGGAAGATACTGCATTTCTCATCATGGCACAGTCAATGAAGGATCGGGGAGTCGAAATTTACTTTTATTTAGACATCGGTTGCGAAAAGGAGCCTGGAGGCCTGTACTACTCTCAATCTGATAGAAAAGAATGGCTGGACTTCAAGAAGAGGCAGATCAGGCTCTTTGTGCGATATGCAGAAGGCATCTTCCTTGACTGTGTGGGACCGGGGTACAACCGACAGCCTCAGTTTGCAGAAGATGTCCAGGAATTGATTGACTATGTCCACTATTCTGGTGGCACTGTCATCGTCAGTGATCTATTCGACATGATGAATTGGGTGAAGCAGGGTGAGCGTGACCTCTTTCCCTACGAAGCAGATTACCTCCTGCTTAAAGGGGCATGGTCTATAACTCCAGATCAGTATTCTGATGACTGGAACCCTTTAGAAGCTATTTCTTTTGCACACGCACAGGGACGGGAAGTCCTGGGGCTGAATTACGGAACAGAAGGAGATGAAGATCGAATCATGTTTTGCTATTGCGCATCCCGAATTTTCGGGCTGGAAGGATTTTCCTATGCCTGGAAAGATGCGTATGAAGGAGTATGCAGTGTAGACGTCCCGTATGACCTGGGAGCCCCCCTGGAAAAGTTCATATATGAAAACGGGAGATATTCCAGGAAATTCGAGAGAGGGACCGTCTTTGTGGATTTTTCTACTCACAAAGGATGGATTGAGGGTGAAGCTTCTGTCAGGAAAACAGGAATGAGTGGTGTCCTGGTCCTCCTGGGAGGAGTATTCCTGCTGTATCTCAAGAGATTGAACCATGCCAAAGACGTTGGTTGATGCGACAAAAAAAGGAAAAAAGTAGAGTATCTACTTGATTTCGCCTAGAGGCAATACGTCTTTTTTCCACGTGGAATTGATCACAAGTGCAGCACAGGTGTACAGTGCACTCAGTGCACACAGAATGCCTTCAAATCCTGCGATCCTGTGTACTACAGGTGAGTACACACCAATGGCAAGCAGGAAGAATAAGATAGTCAACGTTATGAACACTACCTGGAGAGCACGGTTGATCTTGAACGTACCAATGCTCATGAACCCAGTGAAGATACCCCAGGCAATCAGAAAGACTGCAATTCCTCCTGAAGGAACGGGTTCCAGGGCTCCTGTACCGATGAGGATCTCCATGGTAGCAAAAGACATCCAGAAGGCACCGAAAGAGCCAAAGGCAGTAGCACCGAAGGTATTACCCTTCTTGAACTCCCACATACCGGCTACGAACTGAGCCAGTCCTCCGTAGAAGAGTCCAAGTGGAAGCACCATGCCAATGGATTCTCCGGGTATGAATCCTGCATTGACGATATTCAATACCAGCGTGGTCAATCCGAACCCAGCCAGCCCGAGTGGTGCTGGATTAGCAATTTCATCCGCCATGACCTGTGCACCAAGTTTACGTATATAAAGGTTACTCCTGTGAAAATGTCGAGGTCCCGGTACCTCTGGACAGGATTCCCCAAAAGATGACTGAAACTACAGGTAGGTGTATCAATTGCCGATGGTTCCTGGTGTTTCCATATGACTATCAATACCAGTGACGTCTTTCAGACAATTGCAGTTCTATTTTAAATCCAGGATTTCTTTCTCCATAAATCTGCCATCTTCCATTATCTGGGTGTCATCAAACCACACTGAGCACTTTCTCAGAATGCCGTCCACATGACCGGCAGACTCCCAGTCTGCACCTGTCTCATGGGGATACGGGAATCCAAAAGCAATGTGTACACCAGGGAACTTCTCATCCTGCAGGAGATTTGTCACGACTTCCTTCAGGGAAATATTGGTGCCAACAGCAAATTCACCAACCCTATCAGCATTGATATCCTGGCGCAGGTATTCCTTAAACTCTTTCAGGAGATCAGTATTCTCACACGTAAGGGTGTCAAAGTCTGCCCGGGAGTCCTTCAGGGATAGAGTGACCGGCGTCTTGTCCAGGCTTCCATATTTCTGGTTGAAGAAATCTCCCAGAATGCCATCCACGACCATGGTCCCCTCTATTTTCTCAGGACAGGTGTACGCCTCCCCAGCGGGCAGGTTTCCAAACATGCCCCGGTGCCACAGCAGTCCGGTGTCGGGGATCCACTTCAACTTCCGAGAAAACGTTGCTACAAGGTCTGTCCCTCCAGGAGTGGTGACTCTGGCTGTCTTTGACTTTGAAGCAATTCCTGTCACCAGGTAGGTGAGAGATGCAATCTTGTAGTAGTCTGCCTGCATGCCAGTTCGCATGATCTTCAGGTCAATACCCGGCATGTGAATCTGTCTTCCAACAGAAATGGCCAGGTTGATCAAAGGCCGTCTAAAATCCTTTAATTCACCAGGTTGAGCCTGTGCGCAAAAGTAGGTAACATCTGTCGTTTTAATGTCCTCTTTGATTTCCTCGGGAAGAAAGGTCAGGGGTCGTTCGGCATAGTCCTCCAATATGTGAACCTTGACCTTCGTGGCGACTTCCTGTGCAAATCTTTCAACTGTCTGACCAATGACATGTGTCTCTCTATCAGTAATAATGGTGGCTTTTTCTGAAGGCATGAGCCGTGAACAGGTCTCAACAATTGTTCTACCGGCTTTCAGAACAAGTTCATCCATGTGCATTCCTCCATCCTTTGATGGCACATGCGCCTTTTATATCTTTTCATCTCACTTTGATAGTGATAGTATCATCGTGACAAGGAGAGTACATAACGACCCGTTCCATAATTCCAGAAGAATAACCTTCAAGAAGTTTTCAAGAGGCTACAGCTTCTTCCCAACCACCATGAGGTGATCTCTCTCATAGGGATCCAGAGGTATCCTCTCTCTCAAGTCCAGAAATGTCCTCAAGAACTTCACTTCCTTCTTGAAGACTGATGCTGGTTCGGCCGCCACATCAATACTCCTGGATTTGATGCAGATGAATGCATAACCATCCTTCTTGAGGAAAACACAGTTCCTTCTCAAGATCTCAGATTGATTGGGCTGGGCAATGTCCTGGTAGATGACGTCAACCTGGGTTACCATATCTGCATAGGTTTCAGGACGAGAGGCATCTTTCAACAAAGGGAGCATGTTCCTCCTCTTCTCACAGGTGTATACCAGTTCCCTGGCAGTGCGTGGTGAAAATTCCACACAGAAGAGCAGTCCCTCAGAACAGATATCCGAAATGTGAGAAGCCGTGGTCCCTGAGGCTGCACCCAGGTACAGAACAGTGGTATCAACAGCAAAGGGGAAGGTCTGCAGCCCATTGAGCAGACCGGCAGCCAGTTTTGATTTATAGGGGTTCCAAGAACGGTATTCCACACCGTCCTCCTCTACCAGCTTCTCAGTATACACCTTCTCACCTGAGACCAGGTTTCGCGTGTGCAGCCAGTCTTCTTCAACAAAAACACGAGATGAGACAGGATGTTCTTTCATGGAGAGACACCTCTGATATGAGAAACTCTCTCTCTCAACTGTTCTTCAATCTCATCTGCCACGAACTCCGAACTGTAACAATCCACTCTGGCCAGAATGGCAATCTTGGCAGCCAGACTGCGCGAAATTTTTCCTCTGACCTTCCGCGGCGCCCTGTTTATCATGGGGTGCTGAAAGATCAATCCGTGCTTGGGGGGTCGTGCTCCTGTTCTCAGATGCCTGAATAACGCTTTCTCCGCGCCCAGAACCTGGATGGTGGACGACGGGAGACGAGCCAGTTCATCCAGTCCACCTGCAGCAGAAATCAGGCGAGCCGACAACACAGACCCAAGTAACGAACTCATGTTAGGAGCAGTCTTCTGAGACTCTGCTGTGATGTAGTCTTCCAGTTCCTTTCTTTCTTCAAATAAACCCAGAATACTCCCTGCAAATTCCTTTATCCTTTCTTCATCTCCTGATTCAAGCTCTCCACCCATGATATCCTCTTTCACACGTCCTCTCACCACTTTCCTCGCATACGTATCATTGTCTTTTGTAGTCTTCTCCAGCTCGGGGTAAAATAGCCCGTGCCATTCTCGCAGCCTCTCACACAGCACATTCAAGACCTGGTCAATTTCGTCCAGAGCACGAACGCTCTCTACAATTACCTTGTCCTTCTTTTCGGAAGCTGCTTTCACCCCTTCCCTGGTGAGAGCAAAGGCCACGTCACGCATTCTCTCAAACAAATCATTCCCACTCATTCCAGAAACCTCACAACAAGCGCTCCTCACATGCTCTCCAGCAGGGTTGGGGAACTGATATTGCTGGCCCAGCACTTCAGCGATCTCCTTCTGCTCAAAAACGACCTGCCTATCTTTTACAGCTCTGTCAAGCTCATCCACCCTCTCGCCTCTCTTCACTCTGAGATACTGTTCGGAACTGGAAAAAGGGACAAACTCACTGATTTCCTCATTGCAGAGATAAATGCCGCACACGTGAACAGTGGCAAATAGCACCATACTCTTTCATTTCTGTGAGGGTATAAAAGAGTTTGCCATTGGGAATTATGGCGGTCGCTACGCAAAAGGAGTAATAATGCGGTGGGAGTTCTACAGAATCCCCTTCAGTCCTTTCTGCTGACTAAAATGTGTGACAATTTAAGTTTCCATCAATTGATTTACTTCAAAATATTTTGAAGCATACCGAAAAATCTTTATAAATGTCTTCCATAGAGTACTCATGAAAAAGATTCTCACTGTACTGATGGCATGCATCTTACTCACAGGCTGTCTCACCCAGAATGGGGATGTAAAGAAACCATCCTCCACACCGCAGCCAACGCAGTCAACACCACCTCCCCAATCGACAGGCCCACAGCCCACGACCCCACCATCCACACCCTCATCTCAGCTCCCAGTCATGGACCCTTCCCTCTACCAGTTTGCGCCCTACACTCTCCTGGAGGTCAGCATCACCTGCTCCGTTCCTGGCTATTCCTTTGACCCTGAGAATCTGGGGGATATTCCGCTCACTCCTGATCAGAAGCGTGTGCTGCTGAGCCAGGGATTCGTGGTGGTCCCTTCTGGGTACCAGCAGTTCTACAACATGTATCAAGACTGCAAGAAACGGAATATACCGATATGTGTCACCAGTGATGCTGTTCTTCACACCTACCACATTCTCTATGACTACACCTTGAGAATACTGGAAAGTGAGCACTTCGCCCGTGATATACTCAGGCTGACACAGACCATGGCTGAGACCCAGCATGACTACTACATACAGACTGGAGATGAGCTCGCCCTCAAGAACGTGGCATACTTCTGTGTTGCAGGGAGGCTCCTGGATGCATCTTTTCCTACACCTCCAGACGCTGAGACCCTGGTTACCCGGGAACTGGAACTCATTGAAGCCCACCGTGGATTTGACTATTCTCCCATCTTTGAGTATCGAGAAGACTACTCGCAATATGTACCTCGTGGTCACTATACGCGCTCTGAGGAACTAGAGAAGTATTTCAAAGCCATGATGTGGTATGGCAGGATGATGTTCAGGCTCAAGTCACCAGAAGAAACGAAACAGGCCCTCTACCTTGTGAAGGGGATCCAGGACACTGATTCCTTTGCATTGTGGGATACTGTGTACTCACCAACTGTCTTTTTTGTTGGAAAGAGTGATGACCTCAGCATCATAGAATATGGGGCCTTGATCACGACAGTGTATGGGGATTCGTACACCCTCTCTGATCTGCAGGATGTGGAAAAGCTCGCCACATTCATTGATCTGGTCAAAGAACTGCGCGACCCCCGGATAACCTCGACCTGGGTAAGAGATTACCAGGATGTAGAAGAAGAAACCAAAGGGTTCAGATTCATGGGGCAGCGGTTCATCCCTGACTCATATATGTTCCAGCAGCTGGTGTATGACAAGGTTGGCACAGCGTCAAGTCCCCGCTTGTTCCCCAAAGGACTCGACATTATGGCAGTCCTGGGATCGGAGAGAGCTCTCTCCCATCTGGAACCAGAGAAGCAGTACCAGAACTATGAGTCGCAGATGGAAATTCTGAGGTCTGAGTTCTCACAGGTGGATGTACTGACGTGGACCCAGAACCTGTACTGGAGTTGGTTGTATTCGCTGCTTCCTCTTCTGGAGGAAAAGGGCGAGTGCTACCCTGCCTTCATGCAGTCAGATGCCTGGACAGACAAAGAATTGAACACTGCCCTGGGGAGCTGGACTGAGCTCCGCCATGACACCATTCTCTATGCAAAGCAGAGCTACACCCTCGAAGCCACGGGTATTCCCTCAGAACCCAGAATGACCAGAGGCTATGTGGAGCCCAATGCAGAGGTCTATGCCCGGCTGGCTTCTCTGGCAAGGATGATGCGAGAAGGCCTAGAGAATCGAGACCTCTTGCTTCCTGAATATCGTGGCAAACTGCAGACTCTAGAAACGCTTCTCCTGAACCTCACAACCATATCAGAAAAAGAACTATCTGGTGAAGACCTCAGTGAAGACGAGTACCGGATAATCTGGAATTTTGGGGACACGCTGGAAACTCTGGTAACCTTTGAGACTGCAGTGGAGACAGAGACTGACGAGAAGGTGGCTGTGGTGGCAGATGTGCACACAGACGTGAACACCGGTCAGGTGCTGGAAGAAGGTGTGGGTAACGTCTTCTACCTCTTTGCTGTAGTTCTCACAGAAGGGCACATTGTGATCGTCCAGGGAGGTGTCTTCAGCTATTACGAATTCTTGCAGCCCCTCCGCAACAGACTGACAGACGAGCAGTGGCAGAGCATGGAGAAACCCCCACTCCCTCCATGGACCAGCAGTTTCATCATAGAGTAGATCTTTTATTTTCCTTCTCCTATTTTCCAGGAGATTCCCTTTCTGCTCATACATTTCCGTTGACGCCCTGATTTTCCAATCTTTCCCGATTTTGACCTTTCTTATCGATCATTGTGGTGTCTGAATTGGTTGTTCCTTTCATACAGTCCGGTATCAAGCATTTCTCACCGACAATCTTCCCGGAAGGGAAAAAGCCAATGAAAAACCACTCCTGTCGTTCTTTCATTAGAAAGCTTTAAATAGGATAACGTAGTTTAAGCCAACAGAAGGAAATCCTCAGATTCTACTTCATAGGAAGGGGATGTACACATGCTCGTAGAAGAAATAATGTCGACCGACGTGGTCACAATTACTGTTCCTGGGAAACGGAAAACCGCTCTGGAAGTGATGCGTAAGCACAATCTCCCGGGGCTTCCGGTGCTCAAGGAAGGAGCCAAGGAAATCGTGGGATTCGTCTCACTAGAGGATCTCATTGCACACCCCGATGAAGACCAACTTGCCCTCATTATGAGCCGGAATGTCATTACTGTTCCTTCGAAAGCCGACATCTCAGAAGTTGCTCGCATCATGTATGAGCAGGACGTAAAACAGGTTTGTGTGGTGGACGATGGTGCTCTGGTTGGGCTGGTTACCTTGAAAGATATGGTGACCAAAGGAATCTCTCGCATGCAGATCGATGAGAAATGTGAAAAATACATGAAACCCCGCATTCTCGCTGTATGGCAGGAAACACCAATACCACTTGCTGCCCAGATCATGCGGTACGCCCAGGCCCTGGCTGCAGTCATTCTGAATGACGGTGGCGAAGTTGCAGGAATTGTCGATAATGTAGACTTTGTCAAAGCTTCTGAAATCGTGAACGTGCTTCAGAAGACTGATATTCAGCAGGAATCAGAGGGTGAAGAATGGGTGTGGGAGACCAAGAGTACCCTGTATGTGGGGACTGAGAGGCTGAAACTGCCTGACAAGCCAGTAAAGGAACTGATGACCCAGGAAGTGATTGCCATTGGGCAGGGGACCACCGTGACCAGTTGTGCACGGAAAATGAAGAAATATGATATTGAACAGTTGCCGGTCATCGATGCCCAGGGAAACCTTATTGGTATTTTGCGCGATTATGATCTTCTCAGGGTACTGGTGGATTAATGAGTCTCATGGACGTTGCGCTGCGCAGAGGATTCTTCTATCCATCTTCTGAGATTTACGGTGGAAGTGCTGGGTTCTATGATTTCGGTCATTTAGGAGTTTTGCTGAAGCGGAAATTCGAGAACACGTGGAGGAACTACTTTCTAGCTCTTAACCCAAATTTTGTGGAGATTGATGCCACCACCATAATGCCCGAGGCTGTTTTTGAGGCTTCAGGACATCTCAAATCCTTCAATGACCCCCTGACTGAGTGCACGGAGTGTCATGTACGACACAAGGCAGATTTGTTGCTGGAAGAGAAAGGGGTTGAAGCTGAAGGACTGACAGCAGAAGAAATGGGCAAGGCCTTGCAGGACAGGGAAATACGCTGTCCCCGCTGTGGGGGAGAACTGAGCGAGGTGCGCTGGTTTAACATGATGTTCGAGCTGTCCCTGGGTGCAGCAGAGGCTGATGAGAAGGCCTATCTCAGACCAGAGACTGCACAGGGCTGCTATGTCTCCTTCAAGCGTATGTTTGAAGTGCTGCGGAATCAGATTCCCATGGGGCTTGCCATTCTTGGAAGGGCATACAGAAATGAGATTTCTCCCCGACAGGGATTCTACAGGCTGCGAGAGCTGAATCAGGCAGAATTACAGATCTTCTTCGACCCTGAATGCCTGGACGAACATCCCTGCTACGAGGCAGTCCAGGATCAGATGATGCGGATTTACGCAGTAGCAGATAGAGAGAAAGGAGAAATCAAAGAAATACCTCTCAGAGAGGTGGGAGTGCCGAAATTCTACGGGTACCATATGGCTATTGTCCAGGATTTCTACCTCAAGGTGCTGAAAGTTCCCAGGGAGAAATTTAGATTCAGGGAATTGTCCGAGGAAGAACGGGCCTTTTACAACAGGATTCACTGGGACATGGAAATCTTCACCGACGTCCTGGGAGGATTCAAAGAAGCAGGCGGTATCCACTACCGCGGCGATCACGATCTTTCTGGCCATGAGAGAGGTTCAAAAAAGAAAATGGAAGTGAATATCCAGGGAAAGAAATTCGTGCCCCATGTTCTGGAGTTGAGTTTTGGAGTGGATCGCAACCTGTTGATGCTCCTGGATCTTGCATATACTGAGGAAGAGGAACGCACGGTGTTGAAATTCCCCTCCGTGGTAGCACCCTATAGGGCAGCCGTGTTCCCCCTGGTCAGTAAGGACGGATTACCTGAGTTCGCATACGAGATTTATCAGGAGTTAAGAATGGAATGTGATGTTTTTTTCGATGAGAAAGGATCTATTGGGAAACGGTACCGGAGACAGGATGAGATCGGGACGCCTTTCTCTGTCACCGTGGATTACGACTCCCTGGAGGACGGGACAGTAACGCTGCGCGACCGGGATACCATGGACCAGGTCCGGATACAGAGAGGCAACCTGCTGTCTGCCATCACTCTACCTGAAGTATGAGGGATAATATTTATATGGCAGAGTGACGAGGGGGGGCCATGATTTTAGGTCATGTCGGCATTCTTCAAGAAACTGCATTGAGCGTACTCCGGGATCTGTGGAACGCTTTGGTGAATTTCATCCTTACTTACCTGTTGTACATATTGGTGGTGGTTCTGCTGGTTACTGTCTATGTCGTGGTAACCCGGGTGTTCCTCAGAGGAAGTGTGTACAGGACAGCAGCTAAGGAACCCATGTGTGTTCTTAGCATGGCGGGAAGAGAGCGTTCTCTGGAGTACTTGGAAAGATTTGGAGAACTGAGAGGTATTGAAGTCCAGATCATCAACTACTTGAGAAAGAACAAGACCGTTCCCAAGAGATATCTGGAGAAAACATTCGGAGCTGCTCCGGTAAGGAGACTGATTGATGACAATATGATAAAAGTGGTGTAGCAGGAGCTGGAACAGAGGGTCTGGTCCAGTCAATCATCTGGACGAACTTCTGAAGCTTCCATTCTGCCTGGCTGGAGACTTTCAGGTGAAAGGGAAGGAGTGCAGCATCACTCCGCGAGGTTTCTGGACAGCCTAGACTCGAACCCTGGTCCGTAATTGCTGACCTTGAAACTTACTTTCTGGACTGGAATCTGGTACACGACTTCGTATCACGAGTTCTGAATCCTGTTCCAGTAAATTCCCGTGTTTTCTCGATAAGTTTATATACTGACTAGAGGTGGAGGCAATGGGTTAGTCAGGCCCATCATAGAATACTCCGAGAGAAAGGATGGTTGCCATGAACAAGTATGTGCTCCATATTTTCTTCAGTGATGAAGATGGAGAGTATTTGGCCATTGTGCCAGAATTGCCAGGCTGCACTGCCTCGGGAAAAACAGAAGAAGAAGCACTCCAAAAGGTGAAAGCAGCCATCGAAGAGTGGCTGCAGGCGGCCAAAAAAGAGGGAAAATCCATCCCAGAGCCCTTGGGGAGGAAATACCTTGCCAACCTGTATCGGGACGCTCTACCCCATTTTGAGAAAAGCAACGTGTAGTCTGTCTGATCAATGGTATGTGATGAGAAAGATCCGGGACGATCCACGAAATCTAGTACACATACTACCACCACACATTTTTCAGCCCTAGCTTGTACCCCAGGACGTTCAGTGACAGGTGCGCAGCAGGTGTCAGGATCACAACGATTGCTATGGTAACTCCTGGTAGAGCACGGAAATTACTCAGGACATGAGGACCGAAGAGGTAATACATGACAAGTGCTCCAATAACAAAGTCCAGTTGATCAAGAAGAGGAAGTGGCCTTCCGCTTTGGATATTCAACCGTCTCTTGAAGAAACTCTTCACCATGTCACCCAGCATAGCTCCTGACCCCATGAGAAATCCAAAGATCACAGGGTTGAACGTATATTCCATGACACTCTGTATTGAAGCCACGATAATTGCGCTAAGAATGCCCACGGCCAAGCCCCTGACTGTCTTTCCCTTTCCCAGAAAAGGGTTGCCGTCTACAAAGGTTCGTCCACCATCTATGGGTCTTCCTCCTCCAAAAGTGCAGGCTAGCATGTTTCCTATCCACGCGGGGAGTATGAACCACACAGCATTGAAGATCTCCTCCAGCACCATTACAGCAACTAGAGCAATCCTTATTTAAGGTTTGCGGTTACTGAATCAATCAGATTTCTTTAAAAGTCAGAGAAAAAGCACGCACTGAAGCAAATAGGTATGTATTACTCCAAAACAGAATGTCGCAAAGGAGCTCAACTGGCGCCATCAGAGGAATAAACCGTGCAGAAGGACTCTGGACCAGGTAACCGGTATCATTTGAATTGCCAGAATCTCCTTATTTTCTGGACATGACACCTGTGACTTACGTGCTGTCCCAGCTTTCAGTTCCAAACCTTTTTTAAGTCCCTTTCCCACCTCACCATATGAGAGCCAACCTTCGCTACTTGTTTAATCCAGAATCTGTGGCAATTATCGGCGCTTCAGCACATAAGGGGAAGATTGGCTATGAACTGCTGAATAACATTATAACGTTTGGCTATCAAGGGAAAATATATCCCGTAAACGTTAGAGCCAGTGAGATTGACTCCATTCTGGGACTAGAACCCTTCGAATCCCTGGGAGATATCCCGGGTCCCGTTGATCTGGCTTTGATCACCATTCCTGCCCAATACGTGGCAGATGCCATGAGAGAATGCGCTAGAAAGAAGGTCAAGGCCTGTGTGGTTATTACCTCGGGATTCTCTGAGACAGAAAATATCAAAGGAGAACAGGAGCTGGTAGAAATCGCTGATTCAGGATCTATGATTCTCCTGGGCCCCAATGTCTTTGGAGTTGTTTACACACCCGTAAATCTTAATGCTTCCTTCGGTCCCACTCACTTGCTTCCTGGGAAGATCGCCTTTATTACACAGAGCGGTGCTTTGGGAATCTCTCTGATGGATTGGACGATTGCAGAAAGGATCGGGCTATCGTCAGTGGTCAGTGTAGGCAACAAAGCAGACATTGATGATGATGACCTCCTGGAGTACTTCGCTCAGGACACGAACACCAAAGCCATCGCCATCTACATGGAAGGGATAAAAGAAGGGCGACGATTCATGGATCTGGCTGAGAAAATCGTTCTGCAGAAACCGCTAATCGTCATCAAATCTGGAAGATCTCAGAGAGGTGCTAAGGCCGCTGCCTCTCACACTGGCTCTCTGGCGGGAGTCGATACTGTGTTCACCTCGGCCTTCAAACAGGTGGGTATCCTCCGTGCCAAGACAAGCAGGGAAGCCTTTGACTGGGCGCGCATCTTCCACCTGGAGATGCCAGAAGGGGACAATGTCGTAATAATCACCAATGGCGGAGGAGCAGGTGTGATGGCTACTGATGAGGCAGAAGAGAACAACCTGCACCTGCTGGATGATTACAGCTATCTCGAGGACGTTTTTAAAGAATGTGTTCCTCCTTTTGGATCTACCAGAAATCCCATTGATCTCACGGGACAAACAGGAGAAGAAGGATACAAAGTTGCCCTGAGAGCTGCAATGAAAGAGGGGAGAATCCACAGTGTTGTGGTGATCTACTGTGAAGCCCCTCTCACTGATCCTTCCAGAGTTGCTGCATTTATCATTGAAGAAGTGGAAGCCCAGGAGTCCAGGAAGCCTGTGGTTGTTGCTTTTATCGGGGGTTCACGTTCTCAGGAGGCCATCAATATGCTCAATGAACATGGGATTCCCACCTATCCTGAACCAGAGCGAGCCATGGACGCGCTGGGTGCTTTTTACCGGTGGGTTCACTTCATTGAGGCAGAAAAGAAGGAAGCCCCTCCCGAGAAACTTTCACTTCCCCTGAAGGAGATTGAACCAATCATCAGTACTGCACGAAAAGAACAACGGTTACAGCTGCTGGAGAGTGAAGCCAAACAGATCTTGCGACTGGCTGGGTTTGATGTTCCTGCCTTCTGGATGGGCAGTACCAAAGAGGAGTGTGTCAGAGCAGCACAGAGGATTGGATTTCCTGTGGTGATGAAGATCGTTTCAGAGGACATCATCCACAAGACTGAGGTGGGAGGCGTCAGGGTGGGCATATCCTCGGTGGACGAGGTGAGAGAGGCCTACACTGATATCATGACAAGGGCCAGAAAGAAGTACCCTGATGCCAATGTGAGAGGAATTATTGTGTGTGACATGGTGGAAAAAGGAGTGGAGACCATCCTGGGCATGTCGTCAGACCCTCAGTTTGGACCTGTAGTCATGTTTGGACTGGGAGGCATCTATGTGGAAGTTCTAAAGGACGTCTCCTTCAGGGTAGCGCCCCTCTCTCGACGGGATGCGCAAGAGATGCTCCAGGAAATCAGAGCCACACCTTTACTATATGGAGTGAGGGGTGGAGAGAAAAAGGACATTGCCAGCCTGGAGGAGGCTATTTACCGACTAGGGCTGCTGGCTGCAGGTATTCCTGAAATAGCAGAAATGGACATTAACCCGTTAATGGTGCTGGACAAGCAGAAGGGATGCAAGGTGGTGGACGCACGTATGACCCTGCAGCCGAGGGAGGATTGACATGAAGACATTATTCATCACTTCAACGAGTTCATATGCTGGGAAAAGTACCGTTGGATTGTGTGCTGCACTGAATTTCTCGGGAAAAGTAGGGTATTTCAAACCCTTAACTACTGACATGGACTGTACCTTGTTCAGGAAAGTCCTGAATCTGCAAGAAGAGGAGTCAGAACTGTCCCTGCAGGACGGGGACGTTATATCTCGATTTTCCGCACTTTCAGAGAACAAAGATCTGATGATTGTGGAGAGCGGCCCAAACCTGTCTTACGGAGCGTATAGGGGGCTGTCACCTGGCGAGATTGCAAAAGTGCTTGAGGTGGAGCCTGTGATCATAACTGCAGGTTCCGTGGAGACCATTGTGGACAAACTGATCATGGGGAAAGGCTGTTTTCAAAGCATCAAAGGAGTGATTATCAACAAGGTGGGCTATTCCGATTTAGAGGAGACCACGTCTTTTGTCATACCTGCCCTGGAGAATGTGGGATTCCCTGTTCTGGGCCATATTCCCTCGTATAAGATCCTGCGTATGATTACAGCTCGTGACGTGCAGAAGCACCTGGATGCCCAGGTAGTCTGCGAAGAAGGGATGGACAGGGGTATTGACAGGGTGCTGGTGGGTGCCATGACCTTTGATGCTGCGCTCACATATTTCCGGCGCTTTGCCGACAAGACGGTGGTGACAGGTGGTGACAGGGCAGAGATCATGCTGGCAGCCATGGAAACCTCAACCAGTTGTATTGTGGCATCAGGAGGAGTTCGACCATCACCCCCTGTGATAAAGAAGGCTGTGGAGCTAAAGATACCACTTCTGCTGGTGGAAGGGCACACCTATGCTGCAGCAAAGGAAATTGAAAAGATCAAGCCAGAAATTCGGCCTGACGATCACCAGAAGATTGAATTGATCAGGAAGATGATCGCCCGTCAAATAGATCTGAAAGCTTTGCTGGAGTAGTATACAACATCAAGTGATCACTGCTGAGATCCTGATGTCTGTCATTGCCATCTTCTCTCTGAAGCGAGCCTGAAAATCTGTGACTGTGAACCGATGCATCATCACACTTCCGTTTTGATCCCTTGAGAACTTCGTGGACTATCATGAACGACTCCTCGAAAAGAGGATGGAAATGATGGAATGATCACTTTCTGAGTTTCTGGAAAATGACCAGGAGCACCAGTGCAACAACAATCCATACTACGAGATCAGCAACGAGCTTGGGGATATCATAGTTGCTAACAGGATTCAAGACCACAGGGACAATCCTCCATGCGAAAGGCCATCCGTACCAGGTGGCACCCACCAACCCCGAAGGCGTCGTGTTGATAACCCCCGTGACCAGTGTTATGATCACTCCAATCACAATGGAAGCAGCCAACACCTTTTTCATGCAATCACCTCAGTATCAGTTAGTGTCACTGTTTATAAAATGTTGCTGGTGGTACGCTACTCGCCTCGGAGAGGAACGTATATAAGGTGATGTAGAGAAGGGAGTCAATGAGTGATGAAGAGAATACCCTGTACTACGGAATAATCCTAGCCTGCATCGTGGGCATCATTCTTACCAGTGCAGTTTTGATCAAGAACAACCCCACAGAGGAAGAGTTTACTGAATTATATTTCTACTTTGAACGGATAGACCTCACAGATGGGGAAGGAACCTTCCAGGGGATTCAGATACAGGTTGGTGACAGTATCTGGATTGACCTTGATGGAAATCAGAGTGTTTCGGAAGAAGAGACCTTTCTGGCTGGAGACACTTTTGCAGTTAGGGGAGAATTCTGGAATATCTCCGATGTGGCCAAGGATGGGGGTCAGATACTCTTGGGCAAGTTTCCAAAAAACGTGCGTGCTGGAGAGATTAACTTCTCATTTGTTGTGGTAAACCACCTATTACAAGATCATCAGTATACCTATGTGATCACGGCAAATGGTCAGAGCAGTGAAGGAACAGTTCTGATCAAAAAGGATGAAAAGAGGATAATACCTTTTTCATGCGCGTTGACAGAAGCGGGCGAATGGGAAGAGATCTATTTCTACCTCACTGTAGAGTGACTCTGGACATCTGACGGTGTGATTGGATACTGATCATGTTATTGAAAGCCGATACATGGGCCCGGCAGCTACTGACCCTCTGAAGGAGTTCTTCTTTTTACCGGCCCTACCCTGCTTCTGTCCCGATACATGACGGTGAACACTACTGTGCTGTAACCCATAAGGAGACAGGCCACCAGAATTCCTACTAGAGGAACTGTCCTCACCAAAACGAGAATAATAAGGAACACAAACAGTAGTAACAGAATTTCCACCCAGCTTCCTTTGGCAATATCATAGCTCCTGCTGAAGCTGTCAAAGATGTCTTTTTTCTCCAGGATCATGACCTGTCCTGCAAAAATCAGCAGTACAGAAGGGACAAATAGCCCCACCCAGAAGACGAACAGCCCGCAAAATTTCAGCAGCCATGAAATGAGGAATGCTATAATGAACAAGGGAAGCATCTTTAGAGTAGCATCGAATGCTTCTCCCACTTTCATGGTTCTCCCTGATAACCGAGCATCACTCATTACGATAGTGAGGGCAACACAGATGGCCAAGAGGATCAGAACTGCAATCCACACTGCCAGATCACCTGCACCTGCTGTCCGCAGAGAGGTTATCAAATACCAGAAATACCTGAGAGGCGTCCTTCCCAGAGGGTAAAACCGCCCCACACCCCATCCCAGCATGCTGGTAACACCACCCCAGGTAGCTATCAGTGACACGACGATAGGGGCCAAGTAGGGCAGCAGAATCTCAGGTTGTCCCGTAACAACATCGACGGATTTTGACAAGATTTCTGAGATTTTCAATTCAGTCACCACACTCACAGGTCTTTGTTTGAGGGATCATCTCTATGATTTTGGCTATCAGCCTTTTAATCATTTCGCTGTTCTTGTCCATGATATCAATGACTTCTTGGTGGGTGATCCTGGTGGGCGAGATTCCTGCCGCATAGTTGGTGACAGTAGCTATGGAACTGTAACAGATCTTGGCTTCTCTTGCTAAGACGACTTCGGGGATGTTTGTCATTCCTACAACATGTGCCCCCAGTAAGGAGAACATGTTAATTTCTGCAGGAGTCTCAAACCTCGGCCCTTCAGTGCAAACGTAGGTCCCTTGCTGATGGAGTGTTACCTGAGCATCCAGAGCAGCCTGGCAGATGATAGATCTTAGTTGAGAGCAGTAGGGGTTGGTGAAATCAGTGTGCACGACTGAATCATCGAAAAAGGTGTAATGCCTGTTTTTAGTGAAATCAATGAACTGGTCCAGGAGAACAAAATCTCCAGGTTTCATCTCTTTTCGCAGAGAACCCACAGCCGATGTCGATATGATGCGTCCGACATTCAACTGCTGCAGTGCTCTAATGTTGCCCCTGTAATTCACAGTGTGTGGGGGCACAGAGTGCTTGCCGCCATGTCGTGCGAGAAAATAGACTGTCCTTCCCTGATGGCTCCCTGACTTGAGGGCTACAGTCCCGTATTCTGTGTCCACAGAGATATCCTGGACATCCTGAAGCATATGGGGATCATAGACTCCGGAGCCTCCAATAATGGCGATCATACAGGTTTTTTCCCGTATGTCTATTTATGTATTTCTGTTGTAGTCGGGAGAACGCCTGAGAGAATCCACATATCATCAAAAGTGCTACGGCCTTTGCGCCCAGAGAAGGTACCCTGTAGTTATTCTCGATGAGAGCAGTCAGGTCCTGTACGAACGACTATTCCCAGAAACAGTATCCAATGACCACGATGTGGTCACCCTGATAAGGTTCAACTATTGTAACCTTTTTCTTGGACAGCCATCCTCATCTCTCCTGAGAGGGCTTTCCCAGAAAATGATTGTTCAAGATATCAGCTCTTGGCTGGCTGTCATCCCTTGATGTTAATCAATGGCTTCAGCATGACAACCTTCTTTGAAATCCCTGCATTGTGCATGCAGTCCACCACATTGACAATGTCTTTATACGCACCTGGTGCTTCCTCCGCTATGCCTGCCATGGAATGCCCTTTGACATGGACGCCCTTTCCTTCCAGATCTTTTACCACATTGCTGCCCCAGTAGACCTTCTTGGCCTGGTTGCGGCTCATTTCCCGCCCAGCTCCATGAATGGCAGATCCGAAACTCCGCTCCATGGCAGCTTTCGTGCCGTGCAGCACATACGAACAGGTGCCCATTGTTCCTCCTACCAAGACAGGCTGTCCAATGTCCCTGTATGCTGCAGGAACTTCTTTTCTCCCAGGCCCGAAGTTCCGGGTGGACCCCTTTCTATGGACATACAATTCCTTTCCATTGTGCTCTTCTTTCTTGCAGGTGTTGTGTCCAATATGATACAACAGATTCAGCGTTGTATCCGGGAAGATGCTGTGAAATGCGCTTCTTACCAAATGGGTGATCACTTCCCTGTTGGCAAAGGCACAGTTAATTCCTGCACATACCGCAGAATAATATCGGTTTCCTTCAGGAGACTTGATGGGTGCGCACACCAGGTCTTTATCCTTAATTCTGATATTGTACTTCTTGGTGGTTTTGGCCAGATCCTGCAAGTAATCTGTTCCGATCTGGTGTCCCAGGGCTCTGGATCCCGTATGGATGCTAACTACCACGCTATTCTTTCTGAGTCCATACACTTTGGCTGCTTCTTCGTCGTAGATCTCTGCCACATACTGCACTTCCAGGTAATGGTTCCCAGATCCCAAAGTGCCAACCTGTTTGAACTGACGTTCCTTGGCTTTGGGAGAGACGGCATCTGGGTTCGCATCAGGCATGCACCCTTTCTCTTCAATGTATTCTAGGTCCTCTTTTCTACCGTACCCCTTCTCAACTGCCCATTGAGCTCCACCTATGAGCACTTCATCCAGCTGCTTTGTGGTCAGCCGAATCTCACCTGTTGACCCCAGTCCTGCAGGTACTGTCCTGAATAAGACATCCATTAATTCTTTTGTTTTCTTTTCTATGTCCTGTCTTTTGAGGTCAGTCTTGATAGTGACCACACCGCAATTGATATCAAACCCGATTCCTCCCATGCAGATAACACCATCTTCTTCAGGGTCAAACGCTGCCACCCCGCCGATGGGAAACCCATATCCTGGGTGAACATCACTCAGAGCGATGGATGCTTTCTGGATACCCGGCAGGCAGGCCACGTTAGCTACCTGGGCCAGTGCATTCCATTCTTTCCCCTTCTTCACGTCATCCACCAAATGATCAATAATCTGTTTGTTTCCAAAAATCCGTCCCGGAACCCGCATGTCGCCACGTTGAGGGACATCCCATTCATAATCTGTTACTTTTTTCAAAGTAGTTAGATCCATAGGCGTACCATGGTTGAGAGGGATAAATACTTTTTGGTTTTCCTTTCTTATCATCAGATGAAGGAGGATCACCTCTCATTATCAAATAGCAGGAACGATATCGATCTAGTATTGGTGCTCAAAAACGACCTGTGTGCAATACAGATAGAAGAGAGTTGATTCTTTGAGAAAGAAGAGAATGATTCTTCCCATAGTCGGTCCAATGTGGTACGCTTCACGAGATTCCACTTCCCAAGCAAATCTTAAAAAGAGACGAAATCTTAACCTCTGAAATGGCAGATTACTACTCGAAATCCCTGTATGGAAAAGCTCTCAGGAAATGTTATGATATAGCACCCCCCAGAGTGAAACAGTACCTGACTGCCGAAATTCAGTATGTCATTGAACACGTTGAAGGGTGTCATCTCGTCCTGGAGCTGGGATGCGGATATGGACGGGTGATGAAGTCAGTGAGCCATCATGTGGGTACTGTGGTGGGCATTGACACCTCAACACACTCGTTGATGTACGGGCAGGACTTTCTGTCAGAAGAAGACAACTGGCACATGCTGGCCATGGATGCATCTCAATTGGGATTTTCTCGCAGTACATTTGATGCTGTCGTATGTGTACAGAATGGGTTATCCGCCTTCAGAGTTGACAGTTCCCTGCTTGCTAGAGAGTCATTGAGAGTTACTCGCCCTGGTGGGTTACTCCTCTATAGCAGTTACTCTCCACTATTCTGGGAACACCGATTGGAATGGTTTCACCTGCAGGCTCAACATGGCCTCATTGGAGAGATTGATGAATCACGTACGGGGAATGGGGTTATCGTTTGTAAGGATGGGTTGCACCTGACCTCTGTAACAGAATCTCAGTTTGTCAAGCTCTTCTCAGGCAAAGGCACCACAGTCACCACTGAAGAGGTTGATGGTTCCAGCATATTCTGCCAGGTTGAGGTTCTCCACTAGCAGGTCATTCAAAAAAAATCGCTCAAGAATTTTGATTTCCATTAACACTATTTCATGGAAATAAAAATGTTAAAAAAGTTCAATATAAAAAGAAAAACCTTATAAGGAGAATCAAAGGGCATGTCTTAATGACCATGGACAGGATTGCCCACAAGATAGCTGTGGACTCAGTAAGCATGCACGAATTCTTTGAACTCATGGAGAAAGAACAATGGAAAGAAGAAGATCTGGACAAGTTTGTATCCACACCAGGTATACAGTTTCTCATAAGGCAGGAAAAAGACACCAGTTGGAACAACAGTGAAAATAAGGTGAAAGAATTCCTTAAAATGGCAAGAGAAGGGGAGCAAGGGAAACTCGGGGGATGGGCTGCTGCTTGTCGTGAGAAAGTTCGAACCACGAGAAGGCTGGTCCAACTCTCCCAGCGTTGGGAGTACCTCGTAGAAGAGCCGTCCAGAATAGTGCTTTCTTACCTGCCAGAGGAAACTGAACCCAAAGGGAGGTTTTATCTGCTGCCAGGTGGGATGAAAGAAAGTTATGCAGACTGTACGGGGCTCGGCATCAATCTAGGATACGACAGCAGTATGAAGGTAGACAGTGAAGTTCAGTTTCACATTGGGCGTCAGGAATATCGGTACCTGCTCTGTGAGACCTCAGGTCGTGATTTTGGCATTGACGGGTGCAAGACCCCTGAGGATTATCTAAGAGAATTCCTCCGTATCACCATGAGAGAGGGTATGGCCATGCACATGGGGCTGAAGGCAAAAGGTGATAGGTCAGAATTTCTTGAGCGTCATGTGGTGGCAGATGAATCGTGGAAGAGGTCAGTGGAGAAGGCGTTTCAAATACTTATGGATAGCAGGACACGAGGGCAAGGACAGAATGAAGGACAGGACTTTGAGGACGAAATGAGGAAATTGAAAGAAACGGCAAAGTACCTGGAAGAGGAAGTATTTAGCGGTGAATATTCTCCAGCAGCCATGGTTGGGCTTTCTATAGCCAGGGCGATAGATCCAGGACAGAAGAATACGTTCAATGAGGCGAGGGCAGCATATTTCGGTGCGGATTCTCACGCAGCAGATCTTTTTGATTCGAGCAACACAGGGTATGAAAGAGGGCAGTATGAGGAAGAAAGAGGTACCAGAAAAAGAAGCCTGCAACAAGCAGTGATTGATATCTCACGGGAGCTTGGATATGCCGTTTTCTTTGAGCTTGGAAGAATAAGCCCCGCAGATTCACTTGTTCCTCCTGCAGTATGGGAAGCATTTTCTGTGGTGAAGAAAGAAGAGGGGCTGATGCCAGGCGCAGGATTCCCATGAGGTGACAGTTGAAGAATCCGGGTTGGGCCAACTCCCTGCAGCAGAGGGTACTACCCCTCGGCAGTCCAGATAGTCTTTCTATCGCTGAAAGAGGAGTCATGACATACTCAGAAGGAACCGACGTGATGATGACTCCTATACACAGAAGACGTCTTCGAGTCAATTCATGGCATCATAGTTCTGGGCCGGAACCGCATTTTAACGGGCTGATTGATTTCTTTTACATTAGCAAAGCTTATAAACTACATTGACACAACAGAGAGGGATCGACATGATAAACAAAGTGGCTGTTATTGGAATTGGTGCCATGGGATCAGGCATCGCCTATGTTTCTGCGTGGAAAGGATACAATGTGAAAGTCAGAGATGTTTCAGAAGAATTTGTTGAACTGGGAATGAACAAAATCCGCCAGAGTGTCATGACGGGTATTGACAAGGGAAAACTCTCCCCAATAGAGGGAGAAAAGATGCTTAAGAATATTCAGGGAACTACGGACATAAAGGAAGCAGCACAGGATGCAGACCTGGTTATTGAAGCTGTGTTTGAGGATATGAAAATTAAGAAAGAAGTGTTCTCCGATCTGGATAAAGTCTGTCCAGAATCTACTGTTCTTGCTTCAAATACTTCTACCAAGAGTATAACAGAGATAGCATCTCAGACCAGCAGGCCTGAAAAGGTTATCGGCATGCATTTCTTCAATCCAGTTCCTGCCATGAAACTGGTAGAGCTGGTCATGGGAGAAAAGACGTCCGAAGAAACCTATAAAGCTGCTGAAGAGTTCTGTAAGAACCTGGGAAAGACCACAGTGCGGGCAAGAGATTCCCCGGGATTCATTGTTAATCGCATTTTGCTTCCAACTCTGAATGAGGCCATGAAACTTGCTGACTCGGGCGTGGCCACCAAAGAGGACGTGGATATGGCCATGATGCTTGGAGCAAACTTCCCGATGGGACCCTTTGCTCTCGCAGACTACGTGGGCCTGGACGTGGCTCTGGCTGCTCTCACCACGCTCTATGACGCATTTGGTGAGTTTTACAAGCCATCGGAATCACTAACAGAATTGGTAAAGAACGGACACCTAGGGATGAAAACTGGAAAAGGATTTTATGAACATGTGAAATAGGAGGGATAACATGACATACGAAACTCTAATCTACAGCAAAGAAGGAAGTTTTTTCAGCCCAGAGAAGAACATTGGAGTCATAAAGCTGAACAGACCCACTGCTTACAACGCATTAAATGAACAGTTGATTTCTGAACTCCATCAGCTTCTTCAAGAGATAGAAAAAGATGATGAAGTAAAAGTAGTGGTTATCACCGCAGAGGGGCGGAAAGTATTCTGCACGGGCGCAGATTTAAAGCTTGCTTCTGAACTGACTGAGGAGACTGCTCTCCCCCTTATCAAGAGAGGACAAGAAATATTTACTTACATTGAGAACTTCCCCAAGCCTGTCATTGCTGCTATCAATGGACTCGCTCTGGGCGGGGGACTTGAAATGGCTCTGGCCTGTGACATACGCATCGCCCAGGAAGAAGCCAAAGTGGGGTGCCCCGAAACGAGCATAGGATTGATCCCCGCCTGGGGAGGCATTCAGAGACTGCCCAAGATTGTGGGCATGGGGAAAGCCAAAGAGCTCGCATTTACCGCCGCTATGATAACAGCAAAGGAAGCTGAGACGATTGGACTGGTTGACAAGGTGGTGGCCCCGGATGAACTGGATTCTACAGTCAACTGGACTGCTGCCAAGATTGCAGGGAACGCTCCAATTGCCCTGAAATATGCAAAGGAGTCATTGAACAGGGTGTTTGATGTTACCTTGAAAGAGGGACTGGAGTTTGACGCCACAACCTGTGCTGCCTGTTTCGGCACTGAGGACATCAAAGAAGGAATAAAGGCTGTCTTCGAAAAGAGGAAGGCCACCTTCAAGGGAAAGTGAAGTGAACGGTATGAGAAAAGTTGCTGTTGTAGGCGTAGGGCACGGCAAGTTTGGAAAGCGTAATGATGCCACCTTGCGTGAACTGGCCTTTGAGGCAGTCATCCCTGCTCTGAAAGATGCTGGAATCACTCAGAACGATCTAGAAGCGGGCGTAGTGACCATTGCAGGTGAGGAATTTGCAGGCCAGGGAGCACCTGCTGCTCTGGTGGGTGATTATTCTGGAATACAGCCGCGTCCAGTATTCAGGGTGGAATCAGCCTGTGCTTCGGGTACTGCAGGGATAAAGGCAGCGTATGGAATGGTCAGTTCCGGGCTGCACGACATTGTCATTGTGGTGGGCGTGGAGAAGATGAATGCTGTTTCCTCTGTCAGGGCCACAGAGTTAATGGCTCGAGCAGGGGATACGCGGTGGGAATATCCTTTTGGAGTATCATTCCCTGGGTTCTATGCCCTGTTTGCCACGCGCCACATGCATGAGTATGGGACCACAAAGGAGCAGCTGGCCATGGTGGGAGTGAAGAACCACTACTATGGAGCCAAGAACCCCGTGGCTCACCTGCCAAAGGAGATCTCTCTGGAAGAAGCAGTCAATGCCATGATTGTCGCATGGCCCCTAGGATTGTATGACTGCTGCATGATTTCAGACGGAGGTGCTGCAGTTGTCCTAATGTCAGAGGAAAAGGCAAAAGAATACACAGATACTCCAGTGTGGATCTCGGGCGTGGGTTCTGGATCTGATACCATGATGGTTGCAGAAAGACCCAGTCTCACCAGCCTCAGTGGTGTGAAACGAGCAGCCCAGCTTGCGTACAAGATGGCAGGGATTGAGGCCAAAGATGTGGATGTGGCTGAAGTCCATGACTGCTTTACCATCGCTGAGATTCTGGCCTATGAAGACCTGGGATTCTGCAAGGCAGGAGAAGGAGGCAAATTCATTGAGGACAAGCAGTCCTACATTGGCGGTGCTGTACCTGTCAATGTGGACGGCGGCCTCAAGTCAAAAGGACACCCAATTGGGGCCACAGGCGTTTCCCAGTGCGCGGAACTGGTGAAGCAGCTTCGAGGTGAGTGTGGCCAGAGACAGGTAGAAGGAGCAGAGATTGGACTATCTCACAATGTGGGACAGACAGGGCAGTTCGCCAACGTATTGATCTATTCGAGGTGATTGCATGGATTTCGGATACGTCAACTGGTCCACCAATACAGCAGTGGTGGAAAAGTGGAATGAGGGCCTGACCCAGGGGAAAATCCTGGCTACGCGGTGCACGAGCTGTCAGAAGGTATTCCTACCTCCTCGAGGGCACTGTCCGTGTGGTGGAGACATTGAGTGGTTTGAGATGAACCCTGAAGCTGAACTCTTCAGCTACACAGTGATTATGTTTGCTCCAGAATCTATTGCAGACAGAGCGCCGTACGTCGTAGCCATTGGGCAGTTTGAGAACGGGGCCCGGTTGTTAGCTCACCTGTTTGCCAACCCCAATGCCATCAAGGTGGGAATGAAGGTCAAATTAAAACCAGAACAACTAGATAAGAACAGGATCACGGTAAAGTACGTTCCTGTCTAACTTTTTCTTTCTTTTCTTTATTTGGATTTTAGTCTATGAGAGGTAATCTTCACTGTTCTCTCCACCTGTTGCCACAGGACTGAAAGGTGGCAATGAGCCTCTTTCGTCCACTTTCAAGTAGGTGGAAAAAAATCTGAGAGGAAAAAAGAAGAATTCCCTCTGAATGTTAGCTCAGCCTCATGGTTTCCAGGTTGAGAGGAGAACGAGTTTCTTTCTTGAAGGTCTTGTAAATGATGCTGGCCAGTTCAATGGACTTGGAGCCATCCCCATGGTTCGTTAATACCCGCTCCAGTTTCGAATTGATCTTTCTCACAAAATTGATCAATTGGGTATGATCTGAGTGACCTGAAAACCCATCCACGGTACATACATCCATATTGACTCTGATCACTTCTGTCTTCCCGTTTTCTCCCTTCAGAGGTATCTCGTTCCATCCCTTTTGAACTCTAGAACCCAGAGACCCTTCTGCCTGATATGACACGAATACCAGCGTGTTGGCAGGGTCATCTGCCAGATTCTTGAAATACTCCACTGAAGGTCCACCTATCAACATTCCAGAGGTGGCCAGGATGATGGCGGGATCTCCTTCCATGATGTTCTTCCGCTGATTTGAGTCACCCACAGCATCAAAAACATCAGACAAGAACGGGTTGTGACCCTGGTGGAAGATCTGGTCTCGCAGTTTCCGGCACAAGTATTCGGGGTAGGTCGTGTGAATTGCCGTGGCTTCCCATATCATACCGTCCAGCCACACAGGGACACCTTCCAGCTGGCCTGTCCTCAAGTACTCCTCCAGAACTACCACAATCTCCTGAGCTCTTCCCACAGAAAGCACAGGGATCAAGACTTTTCCCCTTCTCATGATGGTATCCTTGATAATACTCATGAGCTGTCGTTCACTCTCTGTCCGTGGAGGCATCCGATCATTGTATCCTCCATAGGTGGATTCGATAATCAGCGTCTCAAGACGAGGGAATCTGGTGCTTGCAGGTTCAAACAGCTTGGTGTAATCATACTTCAGATCCCCTGTGTATGCGATATTGTGCAGTCCATTCCCCACATGAAGATGGACTATGGAACTCCCCAGGATATGACCCGCATTGTGGAGCGTGAGTCTCACATCTGGAGCAATGTCCCTGACTTCCTTGTAGTCCAGGGTAATGGTATGCTTAACCACTTCACGGATTTCCTTCCGGGAGTAGGGCACATCCTTATTCTCCCTCTGGGAAATGTCCATGTAGTCCAGCTGCAGCAAGGTGCTCAAATCCCGGGTGGGAGGCGTGCAGTACACTGGCCCATCATACCCGTACTTGTACAGGAAAGGCACAAACCCTGAATGGTCAAGGTGAGCATGGGAAATCACCACTGCATCCAGATCGCCTGAGGTAAGAACATATTTGAATTCAGGAGCACTCAAATATGGATAAGCTATATTTGGATCATCTGAGGCTACATTTACTCCACAATCCAACAGAATCTTTGATTCAGGGGTCTGAAGGAGGAGACATGATCGTCCAACCTCTCTAAAGCCCCCCAAAGCAGTAATTCGCACCCATTCAGACCGGACATCTTCACTTCGATAGATGCGATGCCCAATCTTCGTGAGAATCTCCCTTCTCTCTACAATCTCCCTTTCGAGGGTCTCTCTAATTCCCCGCACAGTGCTGGATTCAATGGGTGGTGTTCTCACCACTCTGGGCGCCCATCGAATTTTCTTTGCAATCTCCCGTAGCGTGCTGCCCGACTTTCCAATGACCAGTCCTGGCTTTCGAGCTTCGATGACAACTTCGTACGAAGTATGATCAAAGCTGATGCTGGTAATCTGTGCTTCTTCAGGTACCACAGATTTGATCCCTTCAGTAGCAGCTTCCTCGTCAGTGAGAACCGAAGGATCTGGTCTGATGACAATACGCTTGCGCAGTTTTCTCGCCATTTCCTTTATGAGTTCACTGTCGTCAATGAGCATGCCAGGATTGCGGGTGTATATTACCACATCGGGACCTTCGAACTCGACATTCGTTACTACTGCTCCGATGGGAATAGTTTCATTCACAACTTCCTTGATAGTCTGTAATATTTCTTCTGAAGTCAAAGAATCACCTTACAATTCTTCTAACTTGTTTCGAACTTCCTGTTCTGAGAACTCCATATATCCTTCTGGTGTTATGATGCTGAGTGCAATTCCTCCTCCCGTTGCCAGATCGCGTTCCCGAGAGGAGCGGATGGCTCTGAGCGCCAGGTTGATGCCCTGATCAAGAGACAGCTTCTCAGTAAACTGGTCTTCCAAGAGGCCGTACACTATCTGCATTCCTGACCCGGTGGCAATGAATGAATCCTCAGTTACCCCTCCTAAAGGATCGATGGAGAAGGCTGAAGGCCCTTTTTCATCATATCCGCCCACGATGAGCCAGGCAAAGTACGGGGCGAACCGCTGTTGGTGAAGTATGCTTGAGGTCAAAGAAGCCACCGCTTTGACAGTGAGATAATCCTTTTCCATGTTAGCCAGACTGATTTCTGCCTTCAGGAGGCTGACCAGGTTCTGTGCATCGCCAAGGCTCCCTGCCACAGTTACTGCCATGTGATCATCGATTTGAAATATTTTGCGCGTCTCTTTGGAAGCAACAGCCATTCCTGCAGATGCTTGTTTATCTGCAGCAAAGACGACACCATTCTTCAACACAAGCACCACAGTTGTAGTTCCCTTTCTTGTATCCATAGGAAACCACCCAAAAACCAGTTCGTTGAATTGCAGAACCAGCATGTTGTTAGAAGAATATTCCTTTATAAAGGTTTCGGAAAATAAACTGCGCATTTATGAACAGATACCCCCAATTGAACCCTCATATCCAAGTTCTTCTTTGGGACACAACCTTTAAAAAAAGAATTATCCTATTCACAACATGAGTGTTCCTCGCAAAATCGAGATAATTCCGGTTCCCGGAGTACCCCTCATCAAGAAAGGGGATGATATTGCAGGCATCCTCCTGGATTGTCTCAGGAAGAGTCGCATTACCCTTGAAGACTCCGACGTTATAGTTATTGCTCAAACCATCATCTCCAAAGCAGAAGGAAATATCATAGACTTACGGAATATTATTCCACGTAAGAGGGCGGAAGAACTTGCTGAGGTCACTGGAAAAGACCCCCGACTCTGTGAAGTAATACTGAGAGAGGCGGTTGAGATCGTGAGAGTGGGAAGAGGACCCATCATTGCTGAAACCAAACACGGGCTCATCTGTGCCAGTTGTGGTATTGACCACTCCAACGTCGCAGGTGACATGGACCATATCATCGTGCTCCCTGAAAATTCCGATGCCTCTGCAAGAGAGATTCGTGATAGAATCCGTGAAGAAACAGGGAAGGAAGTCGCAGTCATTGTCAATGATACACAGGGAAGGCCTCTCCGTGGAGGGGCCATTGGCACGGCTATCGGATTAGCAGGGCTCGTTCCCATATGGGTCAGAGCAGGGGAAACAGATCTGTATGGATATGTACTGGAGGCATCTCCCATTGCCATAGCTGACGAACTGGCTTCAGCTGCATCTATTTTGCAGGGACAGTCCAATGAAGGAATCCCCATCGTGGTAATTCGAGGGGCATCCTATGTTAAGGGCGAGGGAACAGCCAGCCAGCTGCTGAGAGACAGGGAGAAAGACTTATTCAGGTGAAAAGACACAGCTGAAAAAAGGAGGCGAATGTGGTAAGACATCGAGGACCTATAGTACCTGGAGCTCTTTTGAAGCAGTTGTTAGAATGTCAACTCCTTTTTCTGTTATCACCACATCATCTTCTATTCTCACTCCACCATATCCAGGAATGTAGACTCCCGGTTCCACGGTAAATACCATTCCTCTCTCGAGTGTAATGTCGGAATCGGCACTCATGCGTCCTCCATCATGTACGCTTAACCCAATAGAATGACCAAGCCCGTGTATGAACCTACCTGGGTACGATTTGTCCAAGAATTCCTTTACAGCAATGTGGACATCAGATCCTTCCACGCCTTCTTTCATGTGTTCCAGAGCAAGGGTTTGGGATTGAAGAACCGTCATGTACATGGCTTTCTGCTTCTCCTCTGCATCGCCAAAAATGAATGTCCTGGTAATATCAGAGACATATCGGTTATACTGGGCTCCTATGTCACACAGAACAAAATCCCCCTTTCTCAGAGGAGTATCATCACTGGAATGATGGGGTTCCGAGGCATTTTTCCCAAAACAGACCAGACTGGGAAATGCAGGCTGAGAAGCACCCTTCTTCTGCATGGAATAGTTGATTTCAGCCGCCAGTTCCTGTTCTGTCATTCCCTCCTGGACCAACTGCGGAATCTCTTCTGACACTGCAGAAATGATGTCACTGGCAGTACGTATTCTTGACAGTTCTTCCTCGTCTTTTGTCAGACGGGCCTTGTTGATGGCGGTGCTGACGTCTACAAATTCAGCTTCAGAATTCTTTTTCAGTTTCAATAATGAGGCATATGTGAGTTCATCTGCATTAATACCAATCTTTTTCAATCCTTTCAATTTACCACGCAGAAGAGTCTCCCCTTCTTCTCTTGTGCTAAATACTGAGACATCAAATCCCCCTTTTCTGGCACTTTCCTCTTCCAGAGCACTACTCATGAGTTCAACATGATCCGGATACACGATGGCCGAACACCCTTCAAATATGCCAGATATCAATCCAGTAACATAAAAAAAGCTCATGTCAACATGGGGGCTGGCAGCATTGGTGAGGACAATTGCATCTACCTCCGGCGCATTTTCAAAAATCTTTGTTAATCGCATAGGTCTGTATCCTGGCAATGGTTTAAAAGGTTTGCCCATCGACTCACGAGTCTTCTGAACATTATCAAGAGAGATCTTATCTCTCATACAGCAGCTGTGATTGCAATTGTGGGAATCTGGGGCTCACCAGACTCATTCGAGTCTCCAGGAACTAGAAGGTCTCAAACTGCTGTGGTTCCTTCACTTTCTCTGCCTATAATCTACTATAAACATTTATTAATGTGACTTGATCTATATTCAGCATGAGTAACAGCAGTAGTGCACGCATGAATGAGAAGACAAACCCAAAGCCCAGCGATAGCAGGTCATGGCGTGATTCTTATTATCATAAGCTGTTCGGACTCAAAGCGGCAAAGGAAGTTGAGCGAGTCCTACCTATTTTTGAAAAGGAATGTCCTGGCGATAACCGCCCGCGCCAGGCAATTGAGGCGATAAGGGATTGGGCCCAGGGAAAACGAGAGCTTGGGATGACAGAAGTGCGCAACCTCTCACGTAGCTCTCATGCGGCTGCACGAGAAGCCAAATCAGACGCAGCGAAATTCGTGGCCCATGCAGCCGGTCAGGCTGTTGGCACGTGGCATGTACCCACTCATGCGTTGGGTGCTTTTGGCTATGCCGGCAGAGCTCTTGCTGCAAGTAAAGGCAAGCTTTCTAAATGACCGGAAGCTCATTCTCTGACTGCAGAATATGGCGACTCTGCCACACCATCTCTACCTCTACCACTACCACAACATTTAAATCCTCATTACAATAGAACGGTAAGGAGGTAGAAGAATGCTGAACAACCTGAGAAATAAGAAAAAAGAGTGGGAAGAAGGCTCCGCATTCAAGGAGCATAGAGAACGATTTATCACCACTTCATCAGAAGAAATTGGTCGGTTATACACTCCGCTGGATATTGAACATTTCGATTATGTCAGAGATCTGTCTTTTCCTGGCCAGTACCCCTTTGTCAGGGGAATTCACCCTACCATGTACAGGGGGAGATTATGGACCATGCGGCTGTTCTCGGGCTTTGGGACTGCAGAAGAAACCAATCAACGGTATAAGTACCTTTTGGCCCACGGCAACACAGGGTTAAGTGTTGCATTTGATTTCCCTACATTGTATGGGTATGATTCTGATCACGCCTTTGCTCAGGGGGAGGTGGGTAGATGTGGCGTAGCCATCTCTTCACTTGAGGACATGGAGACGTTGTTCAGCGGTATACCTCTAAACCAGGTCACCACCTCCATGACCATTAATGGGCCTGCTGCCGTCGTATGGGCCCTGTACCTCGTATGTGCCCAGAATCAGGGAGCATCTTTAGGAGAAATTTCAGGGACGATCCAGAATGACATTCTCAAAGAATATATTGCTCAGAAGACGTTCATATTTCCTCCTGAGCCTTCCATGAAATTGATCATTGATACCTTCGAATTTGGTTCCAAAGAAGTTCCACGGTGGAATACTATCTCAATATCTGGATACCATATCAGGGAAGCAGGGTCGACTGCCATCCAGGAACTGGCCTTCACCCTTGCAGATGGGAGGGAATATGTACGGGAAGCAGTGAAAAGAGGGCTGAATGTGGACGATTTCGCCCCTCGACTCTCCTTTTTCTTCAATTGTCATAATGATTTCTTCGAGGAAATCGCCAAGTTCAGAGCAGCAAGGCGAATCTGGGCAAAGATCATGAGGGAGGAGTTCGGCGCAAAAGAGAGATCATGCTGGCTGAGGTTTCACACACAAACGGCAGGATGTTCACTCTCTGCCCAGCAGCCAGAGAACAACATTGTGAGGACAACCATACAGGCCTTGGCCGCTGTTTTGGGAGGTACCCAGTCATTGCACACCAATTCCATGGATGAAGCCCTTGCACTCCCTTCAGAGAAAGCAGCAACTATTGCACTGAGGACCCAGCAAATAATTGCTCACGAATCTGGTGTGACAAATACTATTGATCCTCTGGGAGGGAGCTACTTTGTGGAGTACATGACTGAACACATGGAGGAGGAAGTGTACAGGTACTTTGACAGGATTGAAACTCTGGGAGGAGTTCTCCCTGCCATAAAGAAAGGGTTCTTCCAGCAGGAAATCGCCCGGGCTGCCTATGAGTATCAGAAGCAGATTGACGACAAGAAAAGAACAGTGGTGGGAGTCAATGACTTTGAATCTGAAGAGGAGCTTGCTATTCCCTTGTTAAAGGTTGACCCTGGATTGGAAGAAAAGCAGGTGAAAAGACTCCAAAAGCTAAGAAATGAGAGAAATGCGTCCAAATTGGAAAAAGCACTCCGGGATGTTGAAAGGGCAGCAGAAGGTGGCCAGGAGAATATGATGCCGTACTTCATGGAAGCGGTGAAATGTTATGCCACACTGGGTGAGGTGTGCCAGGTATTGAGAGAGGTCTACGGGGAGTATGAAGAACCAGCAATCTACTGATTTGTATCCTGCACTCTACGAATGAGGAAGAAAGGTGAACTCTGCAAGCCAGTGATATGGTGCAGTGAAAGCTATTTAACGATGCAAGACAATTCTGCAGATATAACAGGAGAGTAGTATGAAGTTGAATAGATATTTGTTCAAGATTCACAGGATACTATCTTGGTTGCTCGTCCCATTGATGGCAGCAGTCATCATATCAGGGTATTCGTACACCAGAAAAATCCAGCTCGTACACAGGGGGGCTGCATTTGACCTGCACAACCAACTGGAACTCCCTTTGATACTCCTCCTAGTTGCTCATGTGATGCTCGCTGCCCGGTTTGAATTGATGAGGTTTCATATCAGGGGGAGAACTGTTGACTTCTTTCTTCTGATTCTTGGTATTGTGCTGGGTCTTTCTGCAATATATGTAGATGGGAGAATTCCTCGATAGCAACCAGTATGGAAACCTAGAAATCCACAGAACTGCCTGCCAATAATCTATAGAAGGTTCTCTTGTGATCCTTTTAGGTCAAAGATAACCATTTTATATATCTTCAACCAAACAAATACATATGAACTATATGAAGTATTTCCTTGTTATTCTTCTGGCTTCTCTGCTCACGGGGTGCATCGGACAGGAGGAGAAGACAGAGATGAATTCTGAATATCAGGAACAAGGAACGAGTGGACCGGCTGAAATTACGCCTCTGGAAGATTTCTTCGTGGTGGACTTGGGTATCAAACCGGAAATTGATGTCAATCAATGGAGGCTGGAAGTGACAGGGTTCGTCAACACTCCACTCTCATTAACATATGAAGATATTCTATCGTTTCCCGCAGTAACACAGATAACCTACTTGTACTGCGTGACTGGACTTGAAGCCACCGGAGAATGGACAGGAGTCCCTGTAAAATACATTCTTGAGAAAGCAGGGTATTCCGGAGAGGCTGTCAGTGTCGTCTTTTATGCAGCAGATGACTATTCCTCCAGTATTACCATTGAAAAAGCACTGGAGGAAGATACCATCCTGGCATACCAGATCAACGGTCAACCCCTCCCTGAAGGGCACGGGTACCCTCTTCGGCTCGTGGTTCCGGACAAGGTGGGCTACAAATGGGTTAAATGGGTGGTGCGAATCGAAGTTGTAGACTATGACTATGAAGGATACTGGGAGTCACGAGGATACTCCAATGTAGGGGATATTCCAGAGAATATGCGAGGCCCCAACCAGAATTCCCCACGGTAGTGTGGCGAAATTGCCGGGCTATAAGAGACATCACCTTGGGAGTAATTCACCAGAGGTCCAGGTTCTTGACCTGTTCCAGCACGTATTCTCTCGTCCTGGATGCAGGCTGGAATTTCCGGACAACCTTACCTTTTTCCACCAATGGCTCGAGCAGCGGTTCCATCTTACCATGACACTCAGGTATCTTGGAATTCCAGGGCACAATTACATCTCGGAGACATTCTGTGCACCTGTACATCTGCTTCTTCCCACTGAATTTGCCTCTCTTGGCAACGTACTGGTCATCCATCTCCACGATGTCCAGAGAAAAATCAAGAGTCCTTCCGTTGGACACGTACGTGCCCACTCCAAATCCATCGACAAAGGGCTTCAATTCCTGTACACTCTCTTCGTCCAATCCGCCAGAAACAAAAATCTTGATGTGAGTATATCCCCTCAAATCGAGCTCCCACCTGACTTCCTGGATTATCTCCTTGAAATTTCCTCTCCTGGAGCCTGGTGTATCAAGCCTCACACCAGATAAGTCTCGTACAGCGGAGGCTGCCATCAGTGTTTCCAGTTTTTCGTCCAGGTAGGTATCACACAGAGCTACCCGGTTCACGTTTTTATCCACGACTTCATCAAAAGCTTTCCACGCCTTGGAATGATCCTGCATAACAATGATCAGGGCATGGGGCATGGTACCTGTGGCAGAAATATGAAGCATGTCAGCACTGACCACTGCTGAAATCCCGTCAAATCCTGCAATGTAACATGCTCGCGATATCATGGGGGTAATAGAGGGATGCATTCGGCGTGCCCCAAAGGAGAGCACGGTCTTTTCTCCCGCGACCTTTTTCACCCTGGCTGCTGCAGTGGCTATCCCAGATGCCTGGCAGATGAACCCCAGTAGGGGGGTCTCATAGACACAAAAGGCAGCGTAATCCCCTTCCACGATGATTACAGGGGTCCTGACTCCTTTTTCATCTTTTGCCCTGAAAAAGGTACCTTCTCTTAATGAATAGACAGTAACAGGGAGTCCTTCGAATAGGTGCGCCACATCTTCTGTTCCCAGTAAGATGCCCCACGGCCATGAATTCGGAATCCCTCCACAGGTCACTTCTGCCACCACAGATTGTGAAATATTCTTCTTCCTCAGAATCTCTTCTGTCCTCTCAAAATAAATGTCAGTCGTCTTTCCATTCTTGATTTCCTCATCTGATGCCACGAAGAATATTTTGCTCATAAACCTTATATATGACGGTGATATAATAAGGTTGTGGTTTTCATGAGAGCATTGATAATAAATGACATGGAAAACGATTTTGTTGACGAGAAAGGTGCCCTCAGAGTGGAAAATGCCGTCAGGTGTGTGGAACCCATCAAGAAATGGAAAGCGGCCATGAAAAAGGAGAATTCTCCCGTTATCTATGTGTGTGATACTCATTTTAAGGGTGATAGTGAATTTGACAAGTGGGGAACCCACACTGTGGAGGGGACGTGGGGTGCTGAAATCATTGATGAACTGAAACCAGATGATACTGATTATGTCCTGAAGAAGTGGAAGTACTCTGCGTTTTATGCTACTCCCCTGGACATGTTGTTGAGACAGTTAGGGGTCGATACTATCGTGTTGACGGGGGTTCTAACTGATGTCTGCATACAGCACACAGCAGCCGATGCGTATTACAGGGGGTACAAGACCATAGTCCCCAGGAGCTGTACTGCCACCATTACTGAGGAACGAAAGGACTATGCTCTGAGGTTTGTTGAGCAAATGTATGATGCGGAGATTGTAGAGTGACATGGGATCTGTCCTGCTCCTGGTGAGACTCAGTGGGAAAGCTCGGCTGTCCCACCTGTATACGGAGGAACAAAGAAGAACCCTCGTAGTGTTCTTGTTTGAAAGAATGTTGGAAGTTCTCGAAGGGCTTACCGTATATGTAGCGACCCCAGATGATCTGGTTGATGGGAGGTTCCAGGTCATTAGAGACGAGTGGAAAGACATCAATAAAGTCATCACAAGAGCGAGAAAGACTGTAAAGGAGGATATGCTGGTTTTACCATGCGATTTGCCCTTTGTAGAAAGGAACGACATCACACAATTATTCAATGATAGAATAAAAATAGTTCCTTCTCAGAATGGTGGCACCAATGCGTTGTTTCTGCCTGCTCATGTCAATATTGTAACCCAATTCGGCAGCAACAGTTTTGAGAACCATTTGAAGGCTTTTGAATGTCAGGGACTTCACTATGAGATTGTCAGGTCTGACAGATTTCGAGATATTGATTCAGAAGAAGACATTGCGTGGGCCCTGGAACACAGAGGGGAATCTGCGTTCTCGCATGTTGTGAGGGAACTCTAGGCCGCCTGGGTCGCACGGTTGCAGGTGGTGCATCATCTGAGGCGACAGTACCCGTGGTCAGAAACGTGTTGTCATTCTGAGGGAAGGGAAATGGATATTCTCACTCTTAGTCCTGATCTCCCGCAAATGGAGTTTTCTTTAGCTTTCAGGGGAAAAGAGAAAAGGAAGGGTCAGAGCTAATGCCCTGACACTCTCTGTATGCCCAGTGGGACCATTGGCACTGTCATTGAAAGGAATATCCAACGATCTCCAGTACCACCCCCGTTCAAGCACTGAGCCCATGTTATTATGTCATTGAAAGTATTTAAGCCCTTTCCTTCCGCTTTTGAGCAGAATGTAGGACTCCTGGGAAACCATTATCTCTGTTATCAACCCCACACCAGTAGATATTATTGAATTGGAACCTTGCCTCCTGTCTTATCCACCTTTTTCATTCCGAAATCAGCTGCTTTCTCTAGTTCCTGTGCATCAAAGACGGGTCCATCCTTACAGACCAAGAACCCATTAAGAGAACAGTGCCCACAGATCCCGAGCCCACAGTACATGTATCGCTCCAGTGAGAACTGAGAAGGAATACCCAGTCTTTTGCACACAGAGAACACCTTATACATCATTATTTCGGGGCCGCAGCACATCACCTGGTCAATCTCATGCGTCTCACAGACGTCTGCAACCACATCGGAGGCAAATCCCCGTGTCCCACACAATCCATCATCGGTAGTGATGCATAATGAGGTGCAGAGATTCCTCAATTCTCTCTCAAAGAACAATTCCTTTTTTGTTCTTGCTCCCAAGATGAAATGCACATCTTTTTCTCGTTCCCTTTGAACCAGAAAGAACAGAGCAGCAGCTCCAATACCCCCTGCCACGCACAAGAGGTGTCGTCCATTCACCGAGAAGCCCTTACCCAGAGGGCCTGTAATTCCTACATAATCTCCTTTCTCATATTTGAACAGCTCAGTGGTTGTCTCACCACACCGTTTTACTGTTATGGAGAACAGCCTGTCGCTTGCACGAGACACACTCATGGGCACCTGATCGGGCAGGGAGAAGTCTACCCTTGGAGGTACTGTGTGTGGCACCCACACCATGACGAACTGACCTGGCTCTACCTGAGCAGCGAGGTTGTCCTTGAAATAAAAGCTCCTGACAATCTCGTTCTCTGTAACAATGTCATGAATAGGCAGGATTTTTATTTTCCTTCTCGCACATACGTCTGAATCCATGCTTGATCACACCAACCATTCCAGGCTCTTTCCTCTGAAATCTTCCAGAGTTTCATATCCTTTTTCTTTCATATACCCTTCTAGCTCTTTCAAGCATTTTGAAAATGCATCAAGTCCATATTTTAACACAGCAGAGCCAATTTGAACACACTGGCATCCCAACAGAATGTACCTGGCCACGTCTTCTCCGGATTCTATTCCGCCCGCTCCCACAACCGGAACCGCCTCCAGCTCGCCCCTGCGCATGGCAGTCAGGACGTCTGCAACCTTTCTCTGGGCAATGCACCTGATAGAAGGCCCTGACTGCCCTCCCACCATGTTGCCCAGCATGGGTCTTTCTGTCAACGGATCAATCTCCAATGCCTGGACAGTGTTAATTAACGACAGTCCATCTGCGCCTCCCTCAATACAGGCCCGGGCCACCTCTACGATGCTAGTCACATTGGGAGAGAGTTTGACAAGGACAGGAACAGTAGTAGCCTGTTTCACTCTTTTGACCACCCCCTTTGTTTCCACTGGAATTTGCCCCAGGTGCAGCCCCTTCAATCTCGGCAGAGAATGAGGACAGGATACATTGAGTTCTACAATGTCAGCTCCCGCTTCTTCCATAGCCATTGCTACTAACGAAAACTCTTCCTGTGAACGTCCAAAAACAGAAGCAATGACAGGGATACCACTGGTTTTTGCTGTTTCAATTTCCCCAGCGAATTGTTCGCACCCCGGATTGGGAAGCCCCATGGCATTGAGCACAATATCCTCTGACACATAAAGCACAGTAGGGTTGTTGTATCCTTCTCTGGGTTCAGGCCCAACAGATTTGGTGGCAACAGCTCCTGCCCCGCTTTCTGCCACACGCCGCAACAGAGCACCCTTATTCCCAAGAATGCCAGAGGCCAGTATCAATGGATTCCTCAAGGGTATACCGCATAAGCTAGTAGATATGTCCATTACATCTCCTTGACTGCACTGTTGATAAGGATCTGATAGTAACGTGCCCTTTCTGAAGGATTTTCATGGGTGATAATGTCCCTGGATACATTGACCATGGTTCTCTCTTTAAACACCCTCACAATATCCAGCCCTCCGCCCTGCGCTCCCACACCAGGAGAAAGGATCAGTTGATGAGTCAGGACAGCATGTAACCTGTTGATGTCTTCAACATTACAGGTGGCGCCCACCACTGCTCCCAGCCCTTTGAAGGCTGCAACCTGCTGGGCAATGAACTCATAGCCTGGAACCCCCTGAACTACTCCTTTCATGAAGTAGTCTGCCTCGGGATTGGACATGAGCGTCAGGGTTATGACACCCATTCCGTACCCTGCAGCAGTTTCGATAGTCTCTTTGATGTTGCCAGGGAAAGGACTGTACGTCAGAGCGTCAAATCCCATGCTGCTGAGCCAGGAGAGGGCAGCCCTGTTGGTAGACCCGATGTCTGAGAGTTTATGGTCTGAAATACTCAAGCACCCCTTGTCATGGATGAGGTCATTCAACTCCTTGATCTCTGAAAACCCCAGGGGCAGAATATACTGGGTATTGGGTTTATAGCAGAAACAGCAATCTGACGTTTTTTCCACAATGGTAATACAGAAATCCAGAAGAGCATCAGGACCGCCTATTTCAGGGCGGGGATCCAGCCCTACGCACAATTGGCTGTTTTTCTTTTTCATAGCTGCCATGAACTTCTCTCTCATGTGCTGACTATTCCTTTCAGCATTAAAAGGCTTTTTCCTTCTTTCCTGAAGCAATGGTTTTATCACCTGCACAGCTCATCATACAGCCTTCCCGCTAAGGTGTCTGACGTGTAGGTTATAACCAGTCAAATTTTAAGAGAAGGAGAAATGAATTCGACGGTTCATTTATAAACACTGCAATCAATAAAAGGTATGCGGGGAAGAAAACGATCCCTCAAAGGCTATCCTCCATGCGACCGGTGTGGAAGCTCAGCAGATGTTGTGGCCTATGGGAAGAGGGTTAATAAGCATGGATCAAAACAAACCTATTTTTGCAGGAAGTGTGTGCACAAGTTTACCCCTGATGATGGGTTCAAAGGAAGGCGCTTCCCCTCTGAGGTGATCAGGGCTACCATCAGTCTAACACAAGAGGGATTAACCCTGAAGCAGATAACGAAGCAGATAAAGAATGAATTCGGAATTGGCGTGAGCGAGTCTACTGTCCTTGATTGGATTGACGCTTACGGCACGGGCAAAGGATGACGTTTACTGGAACCCGCGTCCAGTAGGAATGGGCATTTTCCAGAACCTGAATGGCATGCTGGAACACATCACTCATGCGGATGGGAGTCGTGAGATAGTTTGTAGTGTATAGTCCGGGAAAAAGGACGAAATCCAGCCTTTTCATACAGTGTCCGGGCCACCATGTTACCTTCAGTAGTGCTGATGAAGATGGCAAGGGGCTTTGGTCTGAGTTCCTTGATTGCATAGTCCAGCAAGCTGGTCCCTATGCCCCTGTTCTGATATTCTTCCGCAACGTGTAATTCTGTAATGTAGGCGTATCTTTTAGTGTTTTTATCAAACCATGGATTTTCTCCAATAAACCAATACAGAAATCCTGCATAGTCACCATTGACTTCTGCTATCCGCAGTCCCTCCAGGGGAATGTGTTTCAGCCCCTCCCCACTGCCAAAGGGGTCCCAGGGACTGTCTCCAGGTCCATAATGGGCAGCAATGTCTTTGAAATCATGGGGGTTCCCCTGTCTGATTGTTACTGTCATGCAAGTCATCTCGGTACAACTCTATGATAAAGTGGTCTGAGAGTTATGAAGGTTTTGATTCTTACTCTCTACAGAAAGAGGGGCGTCTATTCTCTGCCATTGACGCAGGTTTCTACGTTTATAAAAGATAGCAGAATCTGGTTTTCCCATGCAGCTTAATTCAGAACTGTCTTCGTACCAGGGAGAATACAGTACCCTCCCACTCCTCTCTCTTGAATACCGAGAATCCATTCTTCACATAGAAGGTAGTGGGGCCAGAGCAATTATTAGGAGAGTCATCTCGTGAGTAGGTTTCCAGAGCCTTCCACCCTTGTCCCTTCACTTGGGATATGACCTCGTTGAGGAGGTACGTGCCAAGTCCTCGGGCTCTATACGTCTCTGCAACATATAGGCATGAAATAAAGACAGCATCCGGACTCACAGGGGTTAGAGAAGTATATTCTTCCACACCTTTGAGAAAACGAGGAAGACAACATTGGGCGTAGGCAACGGGTATGCCCCCTTCATAGAGGAGTCTCCCGCAGGTGCTGAAGGTCTTCAGTGTCGTCTGGACCCAGGCTTTCTTGAGGGCGAAGGCTTCCTCTTCCCTGATGAGGCCCTGCTGTTCAGGTGCTTCCCAGTAGACACAAGCCCTGCAGGGAGAGAACAGGTCATAAATGGTGGTAGTGTCAAGTGGTTTCGAGACTATCATGAGTTCCTCCATGTACAATCTCCAGTCCGTATATAAAAAGTAATCTCAGTGTGAAAATTACTACGTACGATATCGAGTCAAGAGGTTCCTCCATTGTTGAAGCCACACTTTATAAGAGAGTAGGTTATATGTCGTCCATGAGAGTTTCCTTCAAGAACTGGACCCTGTTGGATTATGCTGCTCTTTCTCTCATCATAGTGGAAACAGTAGTTCTGGCTCTGACTTGGGATTTTCTTCCTTCAGCAGAACTTGATACTCCCTACCATCTTTTAATGGGAAAGATGTTTTCTGATTATGATACTGTCATGCTGTGGGACTACTATGAGTATGCTCCTGTAGGCAGACCCAACCTGTATCCTCCTTTGGAACATGTGCTTCTATGGTTCATGCATGACGCAACGGGTGCAGAATGGTGGGACATAGGCCGCTTCATCTCTTTGATTCAGTACCCACTTCCTCTGTTTACTGTGTGGTTCTTCTCAAGGAAGCTTTTTAATCCACTGACTGCCCTGGCTTCCGTGGTAGTGCTGTCAGCAACATCCGATTTCTGGTTCTGGCAGGTATCTGTGGCCCCCACAGCTTTAATCATATCATTATACCCATTATTCTTATATGCATTCTACAAGAAAAGGATAATCGAATCCATGGTGCTGATGGCTTCTTTCTTGTACCTCCACCTGGGACTGCCGTATGTGATTATTCTGGGTGTGTCAATTTTCTCCGTGGTCAGCCTGTATAAGACCAAAGAGTACATAAAACAGGCCGGCATAGTCCTGGGAGCAGCAGCCTTACTGTTTCTTCCCTGGATCATTCACATCTATATGCATCAGGATTGGCTGAAATTCGGATCACCGGAGCTGTTCAATGTGGGTTCATTCTTGACGGGAGTCAATATAATAACATTTTTCTTTTTTGTGATTGGGGGGCTCTCATGCGTGGACAAGGCACGTAAGGATCTCAGATATGTGTTGGTACTGAGTGCTGCTGCAGGATTCCTGGCTATTGCCGCCTATGGATGGCGTTACAGGATGCATTCTCCCATTATCAACTGTGTGATAACAGGGATTGGATTTGAGGCAGTTTACAGAAAGATCAGTTCTTCTGCAGGGAACTACAGGAAGGTGGGAGCTGTATTCCTGCTCTTACTGATTCCGCTTGGCACATACTCCCTTGTACTGGCCTCTGGAACTCCTTCAACTCCTTTTTCCCCGCCTCAATCCCGAGTTCAGGTACCTGGACCAGCACAATACCTGCCGCTTGCCCAGGGTCCCCAGCCAGGCAATAACCCAGATCAGCCTGCTCCCCCTGGCTTCCAGGGTGGTGTACAGCCCGTGCAAAAAGTCCAACCGGGAGGGCCCACCCCATCTTCTATTTCCGGAATGACTCTACGGGTACAGACATCACCCTTACTGGACATGCTCGATTCACTGCGAACTGGAAGGCGACCACCGCGAGTGTGGCAGATCACCAACCCAGAAATTGAGGAACTCATATCCTGGATAATTGATAATACATCCCCTGATGAAATTCTCCACATGGAGAATGGCATGCTTGCCGATTATTTGGCTTTATTCACAGAGAGAAGAACAGATGCAGGAATGTACAGAGAAGTCACAACTCCTGAGCTGTTACAGGCGGTCAGAGAAGGAAAGAAGAGTGGTATCTTCATAATTGAGCAGGAAAAGATGAGAGAACGTGGAATCATCCCAGAGATGGCCCTTATAGCACAATTTGGGGACTTACTGGTGTTACAGGGGATCAAGACTCAGCCAGTTCCCAAGGAAATGCCTTTTCACCTGACAGACCTGGTCGTGCCATTTGCCCTGCCGCAACGCAGTGATCAGTGGATCGCCTTCATTACTGACCTTGCCCCACGCAGGGTGTACCTTGGAGTACAGCAAAAAGATCTTGAAAACCCTGACCTTTTCAATCTCATCACGAGGCTCTCCTCACTCTCTGAGGTGGGACTGACAATCCTGGTAGAAGACGTACACAAGCCTGTATCTGCCCCACGAGTAGCAGCAATTCGGTTGCTCCTCCCGTCTGAAAAACTCTCACTAGCCTATGTAAAATCGGTACGCAGTACTCTTGATCCCGGCACTACTCTGGAAATAGCTATCCTCGGACCCCCCATCACTCAAAATAACACGCTGGTGAACACCTTGAAACAAATAGCTCCTCTGACAGACAGAATTGTAAGACATGTTTCACCAAATGTAGAAGTTATTCATGCTGTTAGAGAAGAACAAACGGTACTCGGCATTCCTCTTTTCATACAGATTGACATTCAAAGGGGACGTTCTGCACTCACACCCCAAGAGATCTACCTCTTACTGGAAGCAGCACACAATGTGGCTGAGAACAATGTTATCATAGAGATCATGTATCTCCCCGACGATCCAGAGTTCATGTCTTTCTTGAGAGCCGTCTATGCCGAGTGACATCCAGAACCGCCGTACATGATTCCACCTCACCTGGAGGACCTGCCCCAACATTTAAAGGGCACTCTAGTATGAAGATATATGGATTGCGTACTCTCACCCCTTTCAGCAGAGTCCATCATCCTCACCCTTGAGCCACGTGTGGTGACCACAGCCATGGTCAACCAGAGGGAGGAGGAGTAGCATGAAAGCCCTGCTCTACCTGAACCTGCGCCTGCTCAAGAACAGCATAAGTACTGCCCTACGGAATCCCAAAGTAATCCTGCCCTTCCTCTTTCTAGGTACATTACTGGGTTTTCCCATACTCATTTTTTACTCCCTGGACTTTCCCTCTTTGCCTCTCCCCTTTACGACTGAGACTGTCAAGCCTGCGCTCTTCTCATTTATGACCTTCGTTACCTGGGTGACTGTTATTCACTCTACCACCAAGAGCACTCTTGTGTTCTCTCTGTCTGAGATCGATTTTCTTTTCCCTTCTCCCTTGAGAAGGAAGACCATTCTCTTCAATCGGCTCCTCATCAACTATGTGAAGATCACAACCCAGTACTTGTTTTTCGCTGGATTTGGCCTTCTCATGATTTCTTCTGTCTTTGGAATTATTATCTGGCCTCGAATTGTCTTTTTGTGGCTGGCAATCGTATTCATCATGATATTTGCATCAAATCTGGGTGATCTGGTTTCCCTGGTCAGTTCTCACTATTCAGAAATCAGGAGGACCAGGAATCGCAAGATACTCATTGGTGCGGGGCTGCTCTTCTTGGGATTCCTTGGGGCACGCATCCTGCTGGAATTAGCCAGGGGCGAATCGCTTCCCCGTGCTGTAATAGAAACACTCAACTCCACCGTGGTAAGGATTGCCATGTATCCCATGGCAGCGGCCTCGGACGTTGCGGTGGCCTGGACCTTGACCGTGGGCACAGCTTTGAAGATTCTAGCTCTTCTGGCTCTTTCTGCTTCAACTACCTGGGCTGTCCTGTCTGTAGAAGCTCATTTCTATGAGGCCTCAGAAGCCACCAGCAGGGAGCTGTGGGAATCTCTTCAGAAACTCAAAAGACAAGAAGTAGTGGTTTCAGAATCCTTTGTGAAAAAAATGCTCATTATTCGCCCTTTTGGCATGGGATCCACTGCACTGATCTGGAAGAACCTGGTGGGGTTGTTGAGAGATATCAGATCACTGCTGCCCACCTTCATCATGGCTGCCATCTTTTTTTCCGTAATGGTCTTTAGAGGTGGCAGGAGTGGTGAAGATTTCTACCTGGCACTGTTCCTGTTGTTTTTCCTGGTGTTTGTCACTGCGGGGTACATTCGCTGGGATTTTAGAGAAGACTTAAGGAGGATAGAGATCCTGAAATCGATTCCTGACTCGAATTTCAGGATTGTTGTTTCAGAAGTGGCTGTTCCCGCCCTTTTTTCCACCTTGATTTCCTATGTCTTCTTGGGAATCAGTGTTTTTCTGTATCGTGGAGCCGCACATGAAGGTCTCTTGGTGGCATTCAGTGCTCTGGCTCTCCCTCTGTTTGGTCTAATCATCGTTTCTCTTCTGAACCTGGCAGCACTGTACTATCCACCCCAGACCGGTAATCAGGCCATTCCGGGAATCTTGTCCATGGTAGGAATGATGGTGATACTGGTACCCTCGCTGCTGATGGGGCTGTTCCTGGTGGCTGTAGGCAGGTTGCATGTGGCCCTCGTTGTGGTCTTTGTGATTAACGCAGTGATTGCAGTGGGACTTCTCACGCTGCTGGCCCGAAAGTATCGGACATTTGATCTAACTACAGCCTGAACGTGCAGAACAGACTTCATGGTTCAAAGAGAACGTCAATAAAATGCTGTATTCAACCAATAAAAAAAAGAGAAAGAGAGAATCACCTTTTTCTCCGGAACATGAGGACAAGAACACAGATGAGGGAGATTGCCAGGAAATACGCTGTCTCCTGATCCTGAACGGCCATCCCATCAACGGGTATTTCGAAGGTTTCGAGTACGGAATCATCAAGATCGCCGTCCCCGTTGAGATCTTTGCCCATCCAGTGCTCCCACACGTAGTAAGTGATTGTACCATCAAAAATGTCCGGTTCAGTTCCAAGCTTCTGCGTGTTGATCACACTTCCTGTTTCGAAACTGTAGCAATGAATGACATTGCCAAGTAGTTGTCCGTCTCCATTCAGGTCTATTCCTGCATCCTGTTCTCTCACCGTGAAAGCAATTGTGTCGCCATATACGACTGGATAGATGCCAGCAGCACCTGTATTCGAGATTTTCTGTGTCTCCAGATCATAGGAGCGAATGACCACGTCATCCATGTCACCGTCGCCGTTAAGACATTCGGAGACTAGAGATTCGGGAGTCTCAAAAACAATTTTGCTCTCGTAGATGTTGGCATTCAGTCCAGCAATAGACGTATCAATGACAGTTCTGGTTGAAAGGTCATAGATCTGAATGGTAGGCCGAGGACTAGTGTGAAAGACAATCTTTTCCTTCCAGATTGATGGTCTGTCCCCTGAAATCTGTGTATCCAAGAGCGTCCGAGTAGTCAAGTCGAAGCAGAAAATCCTTCCCTCTGACACAAAGGCAATAAAATTCCCGTAGATTGATGGATGGTAGCCTTTGACACCGATTTCTTCCACGTTACCCGTGTTAATATCCAGATACAGTATTCCTGAGTCCTGGTTCACAAAGGCTATGGTGGTCTGGTAGATGTCGATGGAATGAAAGCTATCTGAGACAAGAAGATCCGTCTTTGAGACCTGTCCTGTTTTGAGGTTCTTGTAGCACAGGATGATGCTGCCAGATTTCCCGCTGCTTTTGACATTTGAGTCGGGTGATCTTTCCACAGCTGGAAACGCTAGGAAATTTCCCCAGATGGGAGGGTCACAGTAGACCAAGTCACTGCACAGCATACACTCTTCGGGTTCAGGAATGGACTCTTTGCTGGGTTCGTAGGGAGATAAACCGGTTACAATGTCTGTGGCTTCCACGATATCAGCCAACGTTACGCCCGTGTTCTTCAAGATTGTGTCTGACAGAAAAACACTCTCCTTGGCTCTTATGACCTTGGTGTTCTTTCGAATCTCTGTGAGGTCGATGCTGCCTTCCCTTGAGACGCTTATATACACGTCTTTCTCTGTAGTGATTGCATCTCCTTGGTGTTCTTTCATCGAAACGGAACTGCCAGCCGAAATGGAGACTATACGGGATGCTGAGATTTTCCCGTTCCTGCCAATAGTAACCAGGCCGTTTGCCCTGATGAAGACACCGTATTTCAAGTTGTTCTCTGAATCCTCTTTGAGCAATCCCTTGCTTTTTGCTAGCACTGTTCCTTCAGAAATCTCCGCATCATTGGTGATGTTTCCATTAGCTCTGATGTCTACGCTGCCACCGAGTCCATTTCCTTCCCAGTTTCCTCCTGAAATCCTCCCTTTGTTTGTGATGTTTCCACCGGCTTTGACTACCACACTGCCCCCGTTGCCGCCTGATCCAGCATATCCGCCATTAACGGAGCCGTCGTTTGTTATATTTCCTCCTACAGCAATACGCACTTCTCCACCCTTGCCATTCGTTCCTCCGTGACCGCCCGAAATTTCCGAACTGTTTGTGAGGTTACCCCGAGCAGTGATTTCCACATTTCCACCGCTTCCATTGTCTCCCCCGACTGACCCTCCGATGTAACCATGGTTTTGAATGTGACCATTGGTTGCGAAGATCGTTACACTGCCGCTATTTGTATTTTCTCCACCAAATCCTCCATAAATGTCCCCGTGATTCAGAATGCTGCCCCTTTCTGAACAAATCTCGACGTTTCCTCCATCCTTTCCAGCAGAACTTTCAAGGCCGTATATCCTGTTATGACTGGCAAGACTAACGTTTTCGCATGCTCTGATTGTGACTGATTTGCTGGACTCAGTTCCTCTTATGCAGCAATATTCAGCACTCATTGTCAGGCTGTAAATCTCTACTGGCTTGCTAACCGTAATTTCGCAGTTCTCGCGAATCAAAACAGCAGAGCTTGCATCAGGAACCCTGTTAGTACTCCAATTTTGAGGAGTTTCCCATTTTCCATCTCCTGCAATACCAGTCCATTCGACGCCAGTGCCAGACTGGGCTCCCACACTACTACAGGATGCAGACAAGGTGGTTAACAGCAGTATTCCCATAGCCACTCTCTTCAGATTCCGAGAATCGAGTTGCTTCCTTTTTCTCAATTCATCACCTCCAAGTACTTCTTCTACAGTTCCTGGTTCTTGAACATTGAAGAATTTTGGGTTTGCAGGTTTTGTGCAAACCCCATGCCATTCTGAAAAGATCTCTTTTCTGTGGATTACCACTTGTCCAAATGATAAGAAGTGGAGCTGAGATTAGGAAGACCTGTAGCTGAAGACACCAAGACTGGAGTAACAGGCGGTCCACACTGGCCTACTGTCCAACGAATACTGCATGTCGGGGGCAGTATTTCACGCACTCATCACATTGGATACAAAAAGTCGTCCAGATAGGATCAACTACCCACTTTTCTGGACACAGTGTATCTTCTCCCTCTGGGTGAAGGGCAAAAACCTGAGGAGCACAGACTTTGAGACATATCCCACAGCGCTCAGGTTCAGTGCACAGATTCTGATCAATAATAATCCTCATCAGTATTCACCCTGCAGCCCAGGAATCTCCTGGCGAGGAACGAGTCGAATACATTCCTCAGGGCATACGTCCCTGCACAATCCGCATCCAAAACACCTAAAGGGGCTGATATAGGCCTTCCCCATGGAATCAGAGAAATTGAGTGCACCAAACTGACAGCGTGGTATGCAGGTTCTGCACCCCACGCATCTATCATAGTCCACCATGCACACGTATTCTGCTTTTGAGACTGCCAATAAACCAAAGTCCCTCCTCATGCGAAGCCCTGTACACGAAGGGTAGTCACAGGCGCAGAGTCCTCCAATAAAGGGTACTGGTTCAAACCAGACGGTGTGCACTCTTCCACGGGTATTCATCTCGCGAACAAAGTCAAAGGCCTGGTCCACATCCAGCTTGACAACGCCAGTCTCAGGTATGTATCGAGGTATCCTGGTGGCAACCTCAGCAAGAACTCCAAAGGCCAAACAGTTGTAGTCATCAATGTTCCTGTTCATTTTTCGACACACGCATTTCACTCTGGCAATACCCCCCTCATTCTGTCCTGCCATGTTCAGGAGGAGCTGCGCTTCTTCCACGGGGATAACTTGTCCGAAATGACCATCTCCATCTTTGGGATTCAGGTGCTTCTCCCTGTGAATCTTGTAATCCACATACCATCGAAGAAACCTGCCTATCAGAGGAAGTTCGAGCTTTCTCTTAAGCCCTGTTGCAGACATTCCAAAGTGTTTTTGTACATATACCCTCTCAAAATTCTGCCACAAAACAGTAAGGTACTCCTCTGCCCCGATCTCTCTGGCTAGATCATCAGTGTAATTCCGGGCATTGAGATACCATTTTCCTCCAGCCCCATGTTTCTTACACCACTCGCACATAAATCCAACATTATCAACTGGTATAAAAATGTTCTTCTATACCACTTGTTGTTGTACTACGCAGATCTTCATTAGGACCATTCTTCAAGCACTCAAATTCCAGGAAATCAAAAATGACAATTGATTCTTCATGTGAACAGTGAGGTTACAGGCGGCTACAGCCTCTCAGACCTCACAGTTTGGGCATCACAACATGAAAGGTTGATCCTTCTTCAAGGGCACTCTCTACCCATATCCTCCCATTGTGCCTCTGAATGATGCCTCTGGCAATAAATAACCCCAACCCGGTCCTCCCATCCATCCTGGCATACTCTGTGCCGCTGGGCACAATGTAGAATTCTTCAAAAATCTTTTCAGAGTGTTCCGGGGGAATTCCGCACCCCTGGTCTATCACCATACATTCAATCTCTCCAGGATGTTCCACAAGTTTGATCAAGATCTCAGAATTCTGAGGTGAATACCTGATCGCATTGTCGATTAAATTGCTCATCATGGTAAACAAGGCCTTTCTGTCTCCTCTAACCAACGATAGGTTGCGAGGACTTTCAATGAACACATTCTGGCTCTTGATCTCCCACAGGGGGCGCAGCTGGTTCACAACCTCAGAAGTAATTTCAAGAAGAGACACTGGCTTTCTCTCCAGCACGAGTTTGTTCTTGAGTAGTCTGGATGCTATCAGTGTCTGATTTATGATATCTTCCAGCCTGCTGACCCCCTCCTCCATGATCTGCATCCTCTTCTTCAATGAGTCTGATAGACGTCCATACTTCTCCAAGCTCATCATTTGCAGGTACAGTTTTAATGTTGTGAGGGGTGTTCTTAGCTCGTGAGAAGCAATATCAATGAATTCGGATTTCATCTGGTCCAGTTCCTTTATTTCTTCCAAGGAATAGCGCAATCTGGATTCTGTATCAGACTTTGCAATGGCAATTCCTACCTGATCCAAGAAATATTCCAGATGGGAAAAGTCCACCTCAGTTAGAGGATCTTCGTGGCCTAGAAACAGGACGCCAATAATGTCCTCACCATAAGGAAGTGGAGCTACCATCAGATACGTTCTTTCGGTAATTCCTAAACTGGAGGACAAATCGCCAGCAAGAGTCCGTAATGCTGATTGCATTTCAGGGATGGGGATCTCTTCAATAAGTTCTTCGGCTCCTTTGAAGATGAGGCAGGTCTTTTGAGTTATCACGCGGTAGAGAGATCTATTTTCAACAATGGGGTACTGGAGGTCCTGCAGAGGAATACCAAGAGTATCCTGCACCTTTCTCTTGATTTCTGGTGAAACGGGCAGATTGGAGAACCCGAGGAATTTCCGGGAAGGGTCCAGCAGAAACGCATGGGCGAAATGATAGTGAAAAATCTCCTTTATGCTCAAGGAGATCTGATCCAGGATCTCCTCTAGGGGAGCCCCTGAATTCAATAACGTGTTGATCTTCTGGAGTGCTCGCAGTTCCTGTATGGTCTTGGTAAGCTTTTCAGCCTGGAGAATGCGTTCCATGGCTCCGGAGACCATTTCTGTCACTGTCTTGATGAGGACGAATTCCTCTTCCGAAAAGACCTCCTCACCCGCAACAGCCAACATTCCTATGGTGCGTCGTTCCACCACTATCGGAAAGACCATTACTGATCGAAAGCGTAAAACCCCGGCGATGTCCTCGAGAGATCTGTGAAATCTCTTTCCGGGAAGGACAATCCCCGCATAAATCTCACGGAGATCTGCTCTCACTACGGGGTGTCCAGATACGATGATATTGGAGCTAATAAGGGGGATAGTTCCATCAAGAAAGGCGTGGTACATACTTGCAGTATCTGTGAAGAGAATTTGATGTCCCTCTACAATCCACCCTGGCGCTACTGATCCTGCCATTTCTTCAATCATTTCTGACAAAGAGGAGTCCATTTTGACCCGAACAATGTCAACATGAGTTTTCTTCTCTGCAAGCAGAGATGCAACGGAGAAAAATCCCTCCAGGTGATGGATTCCTTCAATGGCTGCATCAAGGACATCGTCCTGTGACTGAGCGAGGAACAGACTCGTGTTCAATTTGCCAAGTGTCTGTTGCTCTTCCAGTTTCTTGGCCAGCTCCTTCGTTCTCTGCTTACTCTCTGTCCTCAATCTCATGTTTTCGAGACATGTTGAGATCTGGTTGCCAACAAGCTGCATCAAAGGGACATCGTCCTCTGAAATCCTGCACGACACCGCAGCCAGAAGGGCTGCAGGTTCATTTTCAACTAATAGAGGAACTACTATCATGTTTTTTCCTGACATGTCCAGGGTTCCAATCAATGCTTCTAGCGTTTCCATAGTATGAGAAGGGATATATTTGTGAAGCGAGGCTCTCACGTTCTCGACATAGAGGGGTTTCTTCTTCTTAATTATAGCGTTATACAGACGAGCATTTATGGGGAAGGTACATTCCTTCAGTTTCTCCCTTATGGGCTTGGATATTCTCTCTGATTCTGTAAAATAAGCAGCTTTTCCTGAGGACACATCCCTCTCAAGTACCAGGAAAGCAACAAAAAAATCAAGTTTTTCCAGTTCTCTAGCTACAACTGTGAAGACTTCTTCCTGTGTGGCGGATTTCCGGATTGAAAAGCCTGCCTTGTTCAATACATCGATGAGGTGTTGCGATTTCTTGCTAGCAGCTCTGTCCAGCACCATCACCCACATTTGCCTGTTCCACTATTTAAGTCTTTACTCATCTGTCATGACACGATGTGCTGTCGGGTACCGCATCATGTGCTTTGCCCTGCTCTCAACTCAGGACTTTCTGGTCTCGTTGCTCAAATTGAATCCTTCCATACATCCCTTCACTTCTTGGTAGAAGGGTATCAGGAATTGGTTGATTCATGAGCCGCCCCTCAATGGCCCCCCCATATGCCCATGGTCCTCGTGCACTTGAATACGGTCCATGTCAAGAAGATATATATTGTGTACATCAAAGGAAACTATGTGAAGTCCTATGACCAAGAAAAACGCGGCACTGCTTGCGGCAGTCGGCCTGATTATGATCATTGGTGCCTACACAGGCGGACTGATTGGGAATGGCAGGACTGCTGAAATACAGACGCTCTCAGTGCGGGGTTCCACCACTGTCCTACCAATCGTACAACTCGCAGCAGAGAAGTACATGGATCTCCACGCGAACGTAAATATACAAATAAGTGGCGGAGGTTCAAGTGTTGGAGCAAAATCAGCTGGTGAAGGAACAGTAGACATTGGGATGGCATCACGAGAGCTAAAAGAGACCGAAAGAAGCGAATATCCCACCCTAAATCCCATTGCAATAGCCCGAGACGGGATTGCTCTTATTGTGCATCCATCATCCTCAGTTTCTACCTTGACTGTTGAAGAAGTAAAAGGGATTTATGATGGGACGTACACCAGCTGGAGTGAACTTGGCGGAGAAGACGTGAGAATCGTTGTTGTGGGAAGAGACAGTGCTTCTGGCACCCGGGAGTTTTTCTGGGAGTACATCATGAAGAAAGAAGACTTTGTTCAGGGAATGCTGGAAAAGAACTCCAATGGTGCAGTAAAGCAGACCATTTCCCAGACACCCGGTGCCATTGGATATGTAGGACTCGGATATATCGATTCAACTGTCAAGGCGCTCAACATCAGAGTGGGAAATCAGGAAGTAGAGCCCACCACGGAAAATGTGAAAAGTGGGTTATATCCCATATCAAGAAGTCTCTACATCCTGGTTGATGGCGAACCTGAAGGACTGGCACGAGACTTCATTGATTTCATCTTGAGTGATGAAGGGCAGTCCATTGTGGAAGAAGAAGGATTCGTCCCCGTGTGACTGTTAGTGATTTTTCTTCCTCCATTTTTCTCTTGTTTCGAGGTTGGAAAGGTTTAAGAACCTGCTGGGATGCAGTAACTCAGAGGTTGATAGTGTGGCTGCAGAGATTAAGAACCCTTTCCAGGGCACAGGTGGACGCAGAATTGTGGAACGTGGTATCGAAAGATCATTACTGATCAGTGGAACCGTTGCAGTCATTGTTGTCTTTTTCATAATTCTCTATCTATTCAGGGATGCATATCCTGCCTTCAGGAACATTGGTCTTGGGAAAATTCTCACCGGGATGAAGTGGAACCCTGCAGGGGAGCCTCCGTCCTACGGTGCATATCCTTTGATCGTGGGGACTGTACTGGTAACTCTCGGCGCAATGGCGTTTTCTATCCCTCTGGGTATCGGATCTGCTATTTTCATCAGCGAGATATCACCCTCGAGGCTGAAAACAGGATTCAAGTTTCTAACAGAACTTCTCTCAGGCATACCTTCTGTCGTGTACGGGTTTTTTGGGTTGGTAATTATGACCAACTGGCTGCGAATTGCCTTTGATCAGCCCACTGGGGAATCATGGCTGGCAGGTTCCATTTTGCTGGGAATTATGGCTTTACCCACCATCATCAGTGTATCAGAAGATGCCATTAGCTCTGTGCCCACGGATTATAAAGAAGCCTCGCTGGCTGTCGGGGCTACCAGATGGCAGACTATCAGGAGAGTGGTGGTGCCTTCTGCTCTCTCCGGGATAACTGCCGCCATCATCCTGGGCATGGGGAGAGCTATTGGCGAAACCATGGCAGTCATGATGGTCACAGGAAATGCAGCAATACTACCTGAACCCATAATGAATGTTTTCTCTCCCATCAGGACTATTACAGGCACTCTTGGAATTGAGATGGGAGAAGTAGCGGCAGGGAGCAGCCACTACCATGCGCTGTTTGCCCTGGCTGTGATTCTGTTCATCATTGTGCTCCTGGTGAACAGTTCAGCGCTCTTCATTCTGATGAAACTCAGCGAGAGATTCAGGCCTTCAGGAAAAAAGAGCCTGTTCCAGATTCCCAAAATCGTGGCCCCTCTTTTGAAGAAAGTTCTTTGGGGAGCCGTTGCCCTGCTGGTGGTGTACTATGCATATGTCAGGGGTGGGACCAGGGGTGGCCTGGAAGCAGTGGTCTTACTGGCTTTCTCATTGGCACTGCTAACTTTCCTGGCACGAAAATCTTCTCCAAGACAGGGGCAGAAGATTGTCTTTTCAGCGATTTCTGGCTCAATGGCGGTAGTCATGGTTCTCCTGGGAGTAATCCTGTACTACATCGTGGTAAAAGGAATCCCTGCCATATCCTGGGATTTCTTGACGCAGCCTCCCCGTGACCTGGGTAGAGCAGGTGGGATTTTTCCTGCCATCATGGGGACCTTATACCTCATAGGAGGAGCAATGTTGATTGCTATTCCTCCAGGAGTAGGTGCCGGCATTTACCTCTCCGAATATGCAAGAGAAGGGAAAATAACCCGACTTATTCGGGCCGGCATTGATAACTTAAATGGGACTCCCTCCATCGTCTTTGGATTGTTCGGATTTGCCTTCCTGGTACTGTACCTTGACCTGGGCATTTCTTTGCTGGCGGGAATGATAACCCTCGGGTTCATGGTCCTCCCTACCATTGTGAGAACCACAGAAGAAGCTGTGAAAAGTGTCCCTCAGTCCATGAGAGAGGCTTCCTTGGCAGTGGGGGCCACCAAGTGGCAGACTATCAGGAGAGTAGTAGTACCTCCTGCAGCTCCAGGCGTCATCACAGGAGTCATCCTGAGTGTCGGGAGAGCAGCGGGAGAGACTGCTCCCATCATATTTACAGCTGTTGTCTTTAGCCAGAGATTCTTGCCTCACTCCCCCATGGAACCGGTAATGGCCCTGCCCTATCACCTATTTGTCTTGACCACAAGTGTCCCCGATTCTCTTCACAATGCATATGGAACAGCCCTGGTGCTGCTGATCGTGGTTCTGATGATCTATGCTGCAGCCACCGTGATACGGCTTCGCTACAGGAGAACAGTGAGGAGGTAACATGAATAAAGACATAACGAGAGATGGAAAGGCGAATGGGAGTAGCCAATCCGTCATCACGACGCAAGACGTCAACCTATGGTATGGAGCAACCCATGCCCTCCTCGACATTACCATGGAGATCAAGACGAACAACGTGACTGCTCTCATAGGTCCTTCAGGATGTGGTAAATCCACGCTGATCCGGGTATTCGACAGGATGAACGACATTATTGACGGATGCAGAATTGAGGGGAAAGTCTACTTCAGAGGCAAGAATATCTACGATCCTGATGTAGACGTCATTGAAATCAGGAAGAGAATAGGGATGATTTTTCAGAAACCAAACCCTTTCCCTATGTCTGTGTATGATAATGTGGCTTACGGCCCGAAGGTTCATGGAATCACTGCGAGGTCGCACCTCGATGAGATCGTGGAGAAGAGTCTGAGACTTGCTGCACTCTGGAATGAAGTGGAAGACAGACTGGATCAATCAGCCATCGGGCTCTCTGGAGGTCAGCAGCAGAGACTGTGCATTGCTCGAGCCCTTGCTGTGGAGCCTGAGGTCATCCTCATGGACGAGCCCACCTCTGCTTTAGATCCCATAGCAACAGCAAAAATCGAGGACCTGATCACTGATTTAAGGAAGCAGTATACGGTGGTCATTGTCACTCACAACATGCAGCAGGCAGCACGAATATCTGATTTTACAGGGTTCATGTACCTGGGTAAACTTATAGAATTCGGAAGGACAGTGCAGATTTTCGAAAGACCAGGTCAGGAGCTCACCGAAAATTATATCACAGGACGATTCGGATAGGTGGTACTATGGTTGAGAAATTTCACCTGAAGCTGGATGATATGAAAGAAGAGGTCCTGAAAATGGGGTTTCTGGCAGAGGAAATGCTCGAAAAATCCATCATCGCCTTGAAAGACCGAAATAAAGAGCTGGCAGAAGAAGTCATCTCCAAGAAAGGAGAAATTGCTGCCCTAGACTTCAACATTGAGAAAGATGTCCTTCATCTTGTGCCGCTGTACCAGCCCATGGCAAAGGATATGCGGACAATTGCCTGTATCCTGAAAATGATTACCTATCTTACTAGGATTGGTCGATACGGTAAGGACATCGCCAAGGCTGTACTTGAACTGGAGCAGGAACCCCACATCAGTAAGCTGGTGAGTATTCCCTACATGGCTGAGATGGTCAACAGCATGATAGATGATGTGCTGAAGGCATTCGAGACAGAAGATCTTTCTCTGATTGCAGACTTTGATGAGCGTGATGACAAGGTGGATGCCTTACGATACTCCATTTTCAGGGAATGTATATCCTACATGACGGAGAATCCCAGGAATATCACTCAGTGCGCCCATTACATCATGGTCGCCCGCTATCTGGAGAGATGTGCAGATCATGCCTGCAAGATTGCAGAAAAGGTTCATTACATGGTCAATGGAGAGCACATCGAAATCGGGTGATCTGGTTGCCTGGTAAAACAAACTGGCTTCTGAAAGAGTCTTTCCCGGACGTTCATATTACCTCTGATGGTGAAACGCCTCACAGAGATACTTGTTACTGCAGTTCAACTACTCCCACAGGATTCTCTTGGGGACCATGAAAATCCAAGGGCTGGCGATTGTGCAACCTGAAGATATGACTGAATCGGGTACCATCCATCAAGTGAATAAAGAATGAATCAGTAGGGACGTGTTACAAAGCAATTATCTGCTTCTGGGATCCCATTCAACCACAAACTCGCAAAATCGGCCTCCTCTCTTCTCACACTCAGTCTCCGATACTGTGCATTCGTATCCAATACACTCCATTGCTCCTGCCAGAATGCCTTTCAACCTCTCACACGTATCTCCATCATTCTTCACACGCAGCACTATTCTTCCTTCTGTGTCCTCTTCAATCCACCTCTCACCATAATTTGTAGAAACACTCCACGCTGCCTGAGCAATCCTGGCCAGCTTGGAAGGAGTGTCTGCATTTCCAAGGAAGAAAACGAGGCGACCAAGTACAGATTTCTTGAAATCAGGATACACCATCTTCCCCAGCTCAAAATCAGTCATCCCCAGAAGTTCTTCAGCAGTATCTGAAGCTCTCAAAAACTCTTCAAGAGGGTACATGATAAGATCGAAATATCCTGAACGACCCATTCTCCTGTCGAAGACAGAAACGGCTTTTTCATCCTTCTCTTCCCTTATGTGAGACCTGAGAACGTTAAAGAAGAACCCTCTCATTTTCATTTCAGAGATGGGAATGCCCTTTCCAAGAGAGTCTGTGGATTTTACTGCAGAATAGAGCTTGATTTCAGAAGTTGTTGACACTGCCATCTTCATGATGCTGTCAAGAGCTTCTGTGCTGGCCATGGTTCTGCCCTCATCTGAATAACATGCAGTTTCAGGTATTCCATCCACAAGAAAAATGAGACCTTCCCCTTCTGAGGTTGTCACTTCAATAGTACCTGTATGTTTTCTGTTTACTAATTCAACGAGCACGGTATTGAGAGGCATCCCATCAGTCTTTTGGGGCGACCTTTTTTCAAGATACCCGATATAGCTACCGAAAACCTTTTCATCCACCGTGAACGCTGAAATGTCTCCACAGTCAGCCCGCTCAAGCAGAATCTCCAAGTCTGTTGACAGCGGACCCAGTACAGTAACCAGTGTCCCCTGCAGAAAGGCAATAGTATAGTCTCCCTCAGGCAAGTGGACTACAATGCACCCAGTTGTTTTGGATTCCTTCATTCGCTCAATGGAATCGCGCAGGAACTTTTTTGTTGCATGGGATTTTCTCCTGAGAATCTCCTTGCCGGGATGAAGCATTACACACTACTCTTCAAATACTGTATATAAATCTTTTGATGGTGTTGCGCCAAGAAAAAAGCCAGAACTGCACGAAAAGTCCTCCCTTGTAAGAGAAGAATGGTGGAGAAGAAGATGTGCATCCAACTCCACGCGCAGATATGAGAGGAATCAGGAATCCTCTGATACTGTACCTGTATACCTCCTTCCAGGTGTCGCTTTCAGGGAGGAGGCACAATGATAACCATTCTGTGAGGGGCCTTCGATCATGCCTTAACCCTCACAGTTTTCCCATAAGAATCAAAATGCCTGCCAGGACAAAAATGATACCAGACACTTTCTGAACAACACTCTCTGAGAGATGCTGGCTCAGTGTCTGTCCCACAGTCACAGACAGTCCGGTAACCAATCCCAATCCAATGAGAGCACCCACAAAGACTATCCAGGGATTGTATTTGGCTGCTAGAGCAAGAGAGGAAAGCATCGTCTTGTCACCAAGTTCCATGACGAAGTACAATCCTATGATGTAGAATATTTCTTTCATATGGAAGGTTCTGTATTCCTGCTTAAGAAAGTTTTGAACACGAGGGATCCCATAGTGAATGCAGATGACTGATGACAGGAGGATTACTTCTACTATCCTGCAGGTACCCTTGTTGAACGGTGTCACCTTGAGAGCGGGGTCAACCTCTCATCACGTGTGCAGGTTTCCTGCGGTCTTTACCTCTGATGGACTACCGATCCTCACGTGCTCTCAAATCAAGAATCGAGAGGTTTCAGAGTTGTTTTTCAAGATCATGGAGGATATCAAGCGCCTGTGAATACAACTGGCATGACTTCAGGGCGTGACAATTCCCTGCCACAGCGTTTCCGGACGCCATCATGTCATTTGACAGGAAGCAACTGCTGCGGGCCTCCTCAATCAATGCCAAGGCTTCCATGTATTCGGGCGAACCATCAAAGATCCTTCCAAGTCTGTCCAGAAGCTCACTGATGGTCTCTTCATTCCTCTGACAGCACTCTCTGTAGTTGTATTGGGCCAAGCTTGTCATCTGCTGCTGGATTTCTCTCTCGGTATTCCGAAAGAGGACTCCCCTCTCCTGTCTGAGAGCCATGCATCCTTCAGCATAGCCAACAGCTCTGGATTCTCCATCATCCCCTGAAAACCACATGCAGAAGCACGCATACGTTCCCCTCAGTCTGAGAACGACGGAAGGAGTATAGCACCTTTCCGATCTCCAGGAAACACCATCCGTAATATGGAAAAGAGGATCAGCAGCCTTTTCCCAAGTAATGCCATCCACTGAAAACGCATATCCTATACCTTCGTGCATACTGTTCTGCCCTCCAGAATAGAAGAAATGGAACCCATCCGTACACGGAATCACGCTACCAAACCCTGCATAGCTCGAATCCCATGCTCCTGGTGTAATAGGTAAGACAGGCACATCGCCATATCGTTTCCAGTGCAATCCATTCGCAGAGTAGGCCAGCCCTACTTGTTCAATTCCGCCCGTGGTGCAATCATAGTACATGACATACTTATTTTCCCAAATCTCTGTGTCTTCAAGGATGGAGGATCCCCAGGGATTGTAAAAGACATCCACAGGTCCGTATGTGCCCCTGTTCCAATCTGGATGCACACCAGTCACCAGAGGACTCGTTGCATCCTGGGATAAGGGTAATACACTCCAGTTCACACCATCACTAGACTGTGCATACTTGAGGGCAGACAGCGTATAAATACTGACTGATGTGTCCCAAAACCACATCTTGTAGCGAATTGATGTCCCCCCAAACCCGTTTGAATCATACACAACGTGGGCATGATGGGCAGATGTCAATCCTGACACAGAGCCCAACTGGTGCCAGACCATACCATCTTCTGAATACGCCAGATCAATACCTGAGCTGGATGTATACCACATCTTGTGGTAGGGAGTACCCTGAGCATAAATGTCATCAAAATGTTGCAGATCAAAGACAACGGTAGGGTAGTACGCTCTGCCTAGAGAAAAAATCGGATTCGCCCCATACTCAGTAAAGGAGGGCTCTCCATTCTGTATGGAGCAAAACATCAAAAGCAGCATCACTAACGCCAAGCTCAAGACAGTTCCTCTGATCTTCATAGTATCACCCCTATCTAGGAGTATAAAAGGATTTCCCCTTGATCCCTTGATCTTTTGATCGTGGTTTGCACCTTTTCAGTGCTTTAGTGCTTGATCTGCATTATATGAAGGCCTCTTCAAGTGAGTTGCGATGTTCATCCTGCCAGATTGCAGCATATGTTTTCTCATTCTCACAGGTTCATCTCGAAGGATCTCCTGGATGTTCACCGAGTCACGGCAAGACATCTCGTGCATGTCGTTGTATCCAATCTTCTTCAGACCTGTGCTGAAACAGGACAGTCCCTGCGTGCTCATCATCTATTCTCATACAATGAATGTATAGCTGAATAATTATTATAATGTAATTGTGATCACTCATTGACACTGACCAAAATATTCTTACCAAAAAACTTATAAGTATTAGTCGATATGAGTAAAAAACAAATGCAGGAGGTGAATTCATGAAATTTAACGTCAAGAAGGTTGAGTCTATTTCAACGACCGCCGTCGCTCCCGCAGCAAAGAACCCCTGGAAGGAAACCAAGATGCAGTGCCTGTAAGCCTGTGTGTTCCCCGAGAGTTTGAGTTTCTTTTCATTTCTTTTTTTATTACAAGGAGATGATACTGTGCCCTATCTTAAAGTCATCAAATCATCAATAGTAAAAAAGACGCCCCTGGGAAAATATTTATATGCTCCCTACGGGTTTCAGCTGGAGTCCTTCTATCCCATATTGGAGATTGACGAGGCGGTAGAGCATATACTCGCACTCTGTGATGGGACTCACACCAGAGAAGATCTTCTACAATTAGTGTCTCAACAGACCGGCGATCCCATTCAGGAATTTGAAGCTGATTTTGACGCATTTGTGGATTACATGATAGAAGAAGGCATCCTGGAATGGAGTGGAGCAGAGAGTCCTGTGGAACCTCTCCACAAGAGGAACAAGCCCTTCAGCATCTCCTTTGACATAACCTATGCTTGCAATCTCCGTTGTCCTTTCTGTTCAGTGACAGCTGGAGAACCATGGACAGATGAATTGACCACCGATGATATTACACCTTTCCTGGAACAGGTGAAGACCTTGAAGCCTTCCCCAGTGATGATCAACGGGGGAGAGCCTCTCATGAGAAAGGATTTCTTGCTCCATATACTGGAGGAACTCTCTCAGGTGGGGGGGATCACAGTTCCCGTTTTAACTAATGGAACATTAATAACCAAAGAATATGCTGAAGACCTGAAAGATGCAGGTCTCACGATAGGGAGAGTAGGGATTGATGGCCATACTGCACAATTGCACGATGCTATGAGAGGGCAAGGAACATTCAAGAAGGCCATGGATGGTGTTAACAACCTGAAAGAGTGTGGTATACACGTAAATATCATCGCAGTCATAACGCGGTTGAACTATCCATACCTGCAGGATATTGTGGAGTTTCTTGAGACAACAGCTGACAGTTATAATGTTGCCCCTGTTTACCCTTTTGGAAGAACAACTCAGGACATGCTCCTGACTCAGGAAGAGGTCTTCAAGGTCAAGACTGCCCATTTGAAGGGTGGAAAGATTGAAACATTGATTGCCCCCAGAACTCGCTGCGACGCAGGAGACGTCATACACATTGCGGGAAATGGAGACATATTCCCCTGCTTCTACATGCAGTTTCCAGAATACCGTCTGGGAAATATCAAAGGAACAACTCTTTCGTCGATCTATGACACTGATATCATGAGTACTGTCCTGGAATTGGATGTTCACGGGATTGAAGAATGCAGAACATGTGAAATTCGATATTTTTGTGGAGGGGGATGCCGAGGATTCGCCCATGCAATGAGTGGTTCGGTCTTGAAACCTGATCCTTTGGACTGTGAATCTAACAAGATTCTGGTGAATCAGATAAAGGAAAATGGGGAAGAGATAACCAAGAAGGTCCTTCAAGAAATGCTTGAATCAACGAGGACGCTGGGCGTGTGATACAGAAGAAGAGATTCAGCTTTGTGCTCTTTGACGGGAAACAGGCGAGAAATAGAAAGCTTTAAAAGAGTTCCCCGTGTTACCAGAGAAAGCTGGAGGAGAAATCGCATGGTTGAAGAATATCAGATAACCAACGAAAGTGTCATACGATTCCACGACCTTTTCAGAGGTGAGGAAGAAGATGGACTTGTTCTCGTTGGAAGACGGGATATTGGTTCCTATGTCAGTCTACCTGTAGAAGCTCTCGAGGTTATCGATTTACTGGATTCAGGGAAGACTGTTGGGGAAACAAAGAAAGTCCTAGAAGCAAAATATGGAGAAGAAGCTGAAATTGAGGATTTCATAGAGGACATGATCAGTAATGAAATGGTTCATTTTGTAGATGATTATGAAGTCCCCACAACATCTCAGCTGCAGAAAGATCTGTTTAGCGGAATAACAAAGTCCCACGTGGACTGGATGTTCTCCAGGTATGCCTGGGCCTCGTACAGTATTCTGGCTGCAGCATGCCTTCTCATGTTTGCGTGGCGCCCGCAGTACATACCGCACCCTGCTGATTTTTTCTGGCATCCATGGTATTCAATAGCAGTGGGGCTGACCTTTCTTTTCGGATGGATACTGGTAGCCTTCCATGAACTGGCGCACCTGTTTGCTGCCAAATCTGTAGGTACAGAGGGGTATTTCAGTCTCAGCAATAGACTCATATTCATTGTGGCACAAACAAATCTGGGTAATATTTGGACAATTCCGCGCGAAAAGAGATATGTTGTATATGTGGTTGGGATGGCATGGGATTTTGTTATGGTTTTCTTTTGTCTGCTCCTGCTACTCTTCTCTGACAGTCACCTGGTGCATCTGCCTGAGCTTGCCTACAACTTTGTGAAAGCAATCATTTTCATAAAAGTGTGGGGAATTATCTGGCAATTCAGGTTCAACATGCAAACAGATGTATACTACATGGTCGCCAATTACTTCAAGTGCAGGGATTTGCTGGGCGATTCGCAAGCTAGAATAAGAAACTTCTTGAGCAGGTTCATTCACAGGGTTGAAAAAACTGATTTCAGTAACACGCCTCCATCAGAGATGAGAGCAATCAAGTTGTATACTCCGTTGTATTTCGTTGGCACTGTTGTCACCTTAGCCACCTATGTGATGAGAGACCTTCCTTTGATTGTATTACAGGTTAGACGGGCTCTGGATGGTGTTCTCACGGGCTATGCAGCCAATCCCGCACTGTTCGTTGATGCTGTAATACTCATTGTGTTGACGAGCTTCAACTTCGGATTGCTGGGATTCCTGGTCTTGAGACCGAGATGGCAGGGAATCAAACAATGGCTCAAAGGGGCCTCCTCACCGTAGAAAGCCGGAAAAATTGTGTGGTTACCTGAACAAGATTTGGAGGGTTCTTCACACAGAGATGTCTGAGACTCCAAAAGAAATGGCAGCTTGAAGAGAGCACTGAAAGAAGAAGGCAGAGTCCTCCACGTGGGTGGGAATTCCAGAGTGACAATTGGCAGTTGAACCACTCAATTGGGACACCCTTCTGCAGGTTCTATCCCGATTCAAGGATGCTGAACTCCTTTTCCAGTATGGAGTACTCTCTGATGGAAAGTGTTCCTCTGTGGAGAGGGATGATCATTCGTGCGTTATTAAGCATGGTGATATCTCTCAATTCGTGGAGATGTCTCAAAACAGTAGCAAAGCTCGTCTGCGACATGAGATATTCCAGCCCGTCCAGCAGTACAACGGACTCATCACTTTTCCGGGTGAAATCATCCACCATGCGCACGAGCCGGGGAAGATCATCGGGGCTCAGAGTATTTTCAACACCAGAACGAGAAAGCCACAGCATGGGCGTGCGAATCAGCTTGTGACGTCTCCTGATTTTTTCGGGATGCTCCCGGGTAATGATGAAGCCCGGAATGCTGTGAGTGACGAGATCGGCAAATATCTCATAAGAAACTTTGGGACGCTTTTCTGTAATGATATAACATTCTGAAGAATCTAGCCCGTATTTTACTTCTGTCTTCAGAGTCTTCTCAGGGACGGGCTCGATGAAGACACGAGTCCGATCAATGAAGGCTGCACACAGACCTGCCAGAATCTCAAGATCCTTTACATCTTCTTCTGTTATTACTCGATTGCTTTTCACATTATCCGCTGCCAAGGCAGCGAAGGCCTCATCCTGGACAACGATAGGGACCCAGACAAAGGAGCTGGCAAGGCTGGCAACGTGGAGTCCCTTGACAGTGCTCGAGTCTGTGACATGGATCGTCTTCTTCTCTAAAACACAGGATACTCCAAAGTACTGGGGATTCCCCAAGGGGGCTGCTGCTCCCACTTCTGGCAGCTGAATCCCCTGTCCAAAGTGGAATTCCAGTGTCTTTCTCCTTGAATTCACCAAGAAAATCCCACATCGCTCAAATTCCAACTTCCTCATGCTATCCACTATAATGCTCAGTCCTTTCTCCCAGTTTCTCTCAGTCTGGAGAGCCTGCCGGGTACTGAGAATAACCTCAATACGCTTTGAACGCAGTTCAATCTTCCTCTCCAGTTCATGGCCACTGGCTTTAATCTCCTGGTGCAGCTGGGCGTTCTTTGTTGCTGACGAAATCACTTCACTGAGAACTTCCAGAACATCAACATCGTGTTGAGTGTATACCTGCGTGCTGCTTGACATGAGGAGTGCTCCCATACACTGATTCTTGACAATAAGGGGAACAACAATTCGAGAGGTGTGTTCTCCAAGAGAGTACTCCCTGGGTGAATCCTCAAAAAAGAGAACTTCTCTGTTCTGAATGCAGTGTGTCACCAGGCTTTCTTCAACATGTTCTTCTCTGGTCTCTCCAGTTCCTACAGTATATGCCTGAACCATGCCTTGGTCAGAAACAAGAAAAACATCAAATCGATCAAATCCCACCAGCTGCTGAATAGAGTGAGAGGCTATGGCAAAGATTTCGTCCTGATCCATGGTTGAATTCAGTAATTTGCTGGCCTCAAAGAGATTTCTCATTTGCATTCTGGAACGATACACAGCTTCTTCTGCACGCTTCTGTTCACTAATATCTGCAGCAATGATTCGCACACGCCCCCGAGCATCCTCGGCAGGAAAAAAACACACTTCAGCAGGGAATGTCGTGTCATCTTTTCTCAGCGCAACATACTCAGCCCTTTCAACAGGAATATTTTCCAACGCCTTCAGGAAATCTTTTCGGACTCGTTCAGATTCCTCAACTCCAAACAGGTCGATTATGCTGAGTCTTTCTTCGAAGTCCTTGGTTGAATACCCAAACGCTTCAAGGGCTGCGCTATTGGCATAGCTGAGAATTCCATCTCCATCCGTTTCAAACATAATATGAGGGAGAATATCTGCCATTTCACGGAGATAATTCTCAGGATCTGTCTCTTCTCTTAATATTTGTACCTTTTCCGTCAGGAAAGGAAGGTCAGACTGTTGGAAGGGCGTCATGAAATGCAGAGTTCCCATCCCGCCTGCCTGAAAGGATGCCTGCAAAACGGGAAGCCCCATTTCTACTATGGGTTGAATTGCCGGAGCTTCGTTTCCTTCAATGTGTGAAGAAGCAAGAAGAACGACATCAACGGGCTCATCCTGTAGTACATGAAGAGCCTCCTTGACAGAAGGTACTATGGCAATTATTTCAAGACCTTGTAAGGTCAACGTATTCCCAATTCTATCAACATTAGGTTTCTCTCCAATCACTAATATACGTGCCATTATTTCACCCTTTGTATTCATCGGCCCCTCGTAGGACACCACTTATCCACCTGTGAACAGCAGCAGCACATGTCATCCAGGTGTACCATCACTTCTGTTTCTGATTTTCTGTTCCACCATCTCCAGGCTCACTGATTTCAGCCGTTCAAGATAGTCTTCCAAGCTGGACGCAGTCCTGGCCAGAACAGCATCCACCATGCCAGTTTCAGCATCATTGTGGAGTACAGCGCCAAGGACGAAGTTTTCAGTAATGTGAACCACTACTCTGCCCTCGATACCTTCTATTGAAATACGTCCCACAGATGACCTTTCAGATAAAGCAAAAATGAGGTATCCCAGGTTTCTCTGTACATAGTCTCCAGACACCAGCGTGCTCACTTTGGGGACAATAATCGTTCTCACCACTCCCTGCACAGGCTCTTCTTCAGCAATCAACTCAATACTAGAATCCGCAGAAAGACTGCCTACCACCGAATACAGAACTCCTCCATTTTCTTCTGATCTCCTGCATCGGCCAAAATCTGAATGTGTTTCTATCATGTGACCTCCAACTTGCCTTTTGTTAGCCCAAACATCGTCTGCCAGCCCTTACACGATGGGGACCACGAGTTATACAGACGATACTCTTACATAAATAAAAGGATACGGGAATAAATATGTTAATACACGTTAGGAATCATCAAATAATGATAATAAGAACTTCCCCACGATGGCTTTCGTTGCCCTCTTTTCTCAGTTATGAAGACTTCTCGGCCAGTGCAATCATGAGTTCATGGTAAAAAGGGTAATTTATGGTAAAATAGGAAAAGCTCTTAAAGGTGAAGCAGCATGTCTAGGCATGGGAACCCTGCTCATCGTAGATGATGACAAGAACCTGCTGAAAGTCCTTCAGCAAGTCCTTGAAGAATCAGGACATGGTGTGTCAATCGCATCCAATGGAGAAGAAGCTCTCAGAGAGCTGTCAGCCCGCGATTTCGACTTAGCTATCGTAGATCTGAAGCTTGAAGAAGTATCTGGATTCGATCTGATAGACACCATCAAAGAGATGTATCCTGATGTTGTTGTGATTATCTCCACTGGGTTTGCTTCTCTGGATTCTGCCATCAAAGCGCTGAGAATGGGTGCCTATGATTTTCTGCAGAAGCCATTGAAACCAGCACTTTTGATCAAGGCAGTGGAACGAGGACTGGAGAAGAAACAATTGAAAGACCTTGCAGAAGCTGTCATACGAAAGATGGATGAGGGTATCGCCCTGCTGGATTCAGAGGGACTCATTGACTTTGTCAGTGGGAGATTTTGCGAGATATCGCAGTACTCGGCTGATGAATTGACTGGAGGTCTCCTTCTTTCACTAGTAGCTCCTGAGTTTGAGAACCTCACGGCGGAGAATCTCAAGAAGGCCTGGGAAGGCAGTTCCAGACGTTTTCAGGCTTCCATGATCCGAAAAGATGGAAAGGAGTTGACAGCGATTATCAGTCTCACCAAAGTCGGGAACCGGGTCTTAGCAGTGGTCAGCGACATAACCAAGATTACAGGAGCCCCTGTTATCAAGAGAGAACTCATATACAAGATACAGCCGGGATCAGTGTATCTGATTACAGAAGAAAGTGCAGATAAGGCAATGGAAGCACTCACGGATCTGCTTCAGGCAGGATATGGGGGTCTCATGGTCACCAGAGATCACCCCGATGAGATTAAGAGCACGTGGAATACTGATGCCACCTTGCTGTGGCTTACTGATGACGTGGCTGGAGAATCCACCATGTTTCCTAATATCGCCCTTCTTGAAAGGAAATTGCAGTCCTACCTTTCCCGCAACAGGGTAATCCTCATTGACAGGCTGGATTACCTGGTGTCAAAGAATTCGTTTGAGTCTGTGCTGGGTTTGGTGCAAAGGCTCAACGATCTGGCGTTCACCAAGAAAAGTATTATCCTGCTCTCTGTTGATCCAAGGACTCTGACAGAGAGAGAGTTCTCTCTCCTGGAAAAGGAAACACGCCCCTTGGTGCCAATCAACAACGTTGAGCTTCCGGAAGATTTGTCTGAATTGCTGCAGTATGTGGCGAGACGGAATGAGGTAGGCGGAAAACCGTCTCACAAAGAAATAGAGAAGCGATTTGATGTCACTCGGACAACCGTGAGAAAGAGGCTAATTCAGCTTGAAGAGAAAGGGATGATTGTAGAGAGAAAAAAAGGGAGAATGAAAGTAGTAGAAATAACAGAGAAAGGCCGGAAAGCACTGGGATGAATTTGAGAAAGATGTGGACACTCGTGCAGGCACTGGTTGCAACATTTAAAAAGTCCTACGCATAACGTCAGGTGAAAGTTGATCAAAATGACCCATGTCGTTGACAATCCTGCAGAACATCCTGGTAATGAACTGATTCGCGTTCTTCAAGTAGACGATGATCCAACTTTTCTGGAAATTTCAAAACAGTGTCTGGAGAGAGAAGGAAGATTCCTGGTGGATTGTGCTATCTCAGTACAGGAAGCTACGGAAAGAATGGGCAGTTCTCACTACGATGTGATTGTATCAGACTATTCAATGCCAGAAAAATCTGGTCTGGAGTTTTTAAAGCAACTGAGAGGCCAGGGAATTCTAATTCCCTTTATTCTGTTCACAGGCAAGAGCTCGGAGGACATTGCTATCTCCTCCCTGAATCTGGGGGCCACCAAATTCTTGAAGAAGCATGGCCATCCTGAAACAGTCTTCTCCGACCTGTCAGCTTACATTCTTGAAGCGGTTGACCACGCATTGTGGGAGGCCCGGCAATGCGAAAAGGATGAAAAGGAGCGAGTCAGCAAGGTGAAGAGGGAGGATGAGTGCACTCCTGTCCACAGGGGCACAGGACCCGATCATGAACGCCAGTTTGCAGTTTTGGCTGAACTCCTCCCCGATGGCGTCGTTACCCTGGATCTGACAGGGAGGGTTACTTCGTGCAACTCCGCCAATGTGGCCATGACAGGATACGCCAGAGACGAAGTGGTCGGAAAGCACTTTTCCGATCTGGAGTTTCTGAGAAAAGAGGATTCTCCCGACTATGAGGAGTTATTCCGTTCCAATCTTGAGGGAAAGACACATGATCCTTTTGAGGTTATCTGGAATCACAGAGATGGTACTTCTTATCTAGCTGAGGTCAGAGCTGGCCTGCTCAAGGAAGGAGAGAGAATTTCGGGAGTCTTGGTGATTGCCAGAGACATTACGCAGCGGAAAGAAGCAGAAAGAAGACTTCAAGAGAGTGAAAATAAGTTTCGAAGTATTGTAGAGCAGTCTACTCATGGTATTGTTTTGCTTGATCAACAAGGAGCTATTGTGGAGTGGAATAAGGGACAGGAATCCATTACAGGGTTGAAAAGAGAAGAAGTGATAAACAAACCTGTATGGGATGTCTATCTTGCCTTGAAATTCGAAGAAGAGAGGACTCCTGCATCTTACCAGAAGATCAAGACTCGAATGCTGGAATTCTTGCACAATCCCAGTGATTCATGGGTTGAAACATTACGAGAACAAGAAATCCAACAACCTGGTGGAGAAAAAAAGGTTGTCCAAGTCCATGTCTTCCCCATACACACAGATCAAGGGATAATGACAGGGAGCATCTTCCAGGATATCACTGAGAAAAAAGAAGCAAGACGGACTCTGCAATCTGAAAGAGACAAACTGAAGGCCCTGATGGATGGACTGGACCGCACTGGAATTGGAATTGACATTGTAAGCATTGACCACAAGGTGCTACTTCAGAACGCTGTCTTGAAAGAGGAATTTGGGAACCTCACGGGAAAGCTGTGCTACAAAGAATACATTGGAATGGATGAACCCTGTACAGACTGCCCCATGATACGAGCGATCAGGAGCTCTGCTGTGGAGAGCAGTCAGTTTGTCAATATCCATGGGAAACACATCGAACTCATTTCTGCCCCCCTGCCAAATTCTGACGGCATAGTGGACAAGGCAATTGAGGTGGCCATCGACAACACGGAGAGAGTGAGAGCAGAAAGAATACTGAACCAAACCATGAAGAACCTGGAGACCATGAACGAGAAGTTGCGTGTTGTGGGCAGCTTAACCAGACATGATGTTCGAAACAAGATTTCCACCATTGAAGGCAGCATCTACCTCATGAGAAAATTTCCATCGTTGAGCGAAGATGCCCTGAGCCATCTCTTGAAAATCGAAGTAACATGTCAGCAGATAGAGCGGATATTCGATTTTGCAAAAACATATGAGCAGATCGGCATTGAAGAACTCACCTACATTTGTGTGGAAGAAAGTCTTCAGGAAGCACTGGGACTGTGTGCAGACCTCGGGGGTATAGAGGTGAACAGCCAATGTAGTGAGTTGAGAGTACTTGCAGACTCCTTACTCAGTAGCGTGCTGTATGATCTGATTGAGAACTCCTTGAAACACGGGAAGACAGTGAAAAAAATCAACCTCTACTACCACATCAAGGATGACAGTCTGAACTTGATCTATGAAGATGACGGAGTGGGAATTCCTCATTCAGAAAAGAAGAAAATCTTTGCAGAAGGGTACGGAAAGGACACTGGTTATGGACTCTATATCATCCACAAAATATGTGAAACGTATCACTGGACGGTAGAGGAAAGAGGAGAACCAGGCAAAGGAACCCGCTTTCTCATGAATGTTCCTCTGACCAGAAATGGCAGGCACGGGTTCTTGCTTCAGGCTTCAAACGAGGAAAATGGCGGAAGACACCGCCTTGAACCTGAGTAATTCTCCTCTTCTATCAGAATTGTATATTTTATCCTTTTTTCTCACCCATATCTTTTTAAATATGAAAATGGTAGGAGTATTGCGCCGCTGAGGAGAACGTAGATACTCCCACCGTGCCATGGAGGTGAAAGATGCATCTTCTACCCGGAAACATGTTCTCGTGCTCTCGAGGAAATCATCCCGTCATCATGAGTATGTACGTATCAAAGAAGAACACTGGACAAGTTCAGTACCTTTTGTACGAGAGAGTGTGTAATCGCGGTTTCAGAGAGGAAATCTCATCTTTCATGGGCACTGAAAGTTACATATCATGCTATTTATATCTTTTGGGGTGAGCAAGTGAGCATTTTCACGAAAAAACAACAGAGTGATTTGATACGTGCGTTGTACGAAATCCGCTTGAAGGAACCTCGCCTCGGCGTCCAGGAGATGGCTCGGTCCTTGGGGACAGCACGGAACACGGTATATCGACATGTCAAATATGCTCTGGAGAATGGCATCTTGTTCAACCCCCAGCTGAGGCTAAAGATGTTTCATGATGTTAAAGAGTACGTCTATGCTGTATCCTCAGATTCAGCCCACGATACATTTCAGGAATTGAAAGAAAAGAACATAGAAGAAAAGAACATAGTATGCTACGAACTCTTTGCCACAGGATACATCGATCTTCTTATAATTTCTGATGCACCCTTCTCTCAGAAAAGCAAGAAAGAATTGGGAGATGTGAGAATTGAAGGGTCCAGAAGTGATTTTATCTGCCCTGTGGTACCTGCTGTTGACTATCCAACTGCTCTGCGTCAGATGGAAGCGTATGTTAGGGACGATTTCCAGCCCAGCCTCTGGGATGTTGAATGCCTCTCCCGCAACGTAATGTGGAAACCCCTGGATTATGAACTTTTCTCCCTGCTGCGCTACGATCTGACCATGAAGTACACTATCCTGGCAAGATCGGCCCGGATGTCTTTTGACGGGTTCAGGTGGTCCCTGGAACGGATTCTGGCAAATACGCAAATCGTTGTCCCTTATTATCCTGAAGGGTATTCTCATTATATTAGGTTCCTCTTTATGTTCAAGAGTCGCTATGAGAGACTGCTCATTGAACTCTTTTCCTTTGTGCCTTGTTGTACAACCATGTACAAGGTAGCAGATTGGATACTTGTGCATTTCAAGATACTGCCTCTAGATCTCACCGACTGGTTTTTCAGCATGCTATATAACCTACAGGATTCAGGATACATCGATTGCATAAAAACTGCTGTGCCTATTCTACACTGGCGCCCTGACTAGCCGGGAAAGGGACCATCTCCATCTCCGCCACCCAGAGAAAGGTCTTTCAAAGGTTCAAAAGGATATCCTTTCAGCACGTTCATCTTTTTCACCTCGTGTCAGTTGATTTGCTGCCAACAGTATGGTTGGATTCATAATCTGAGAAACCTGTATTTATTTAACTTTTTCTATCTACGTCCATCAAAGAATGAGCCCGCAACGGCTCACGTGCAAAGAGTTTTCATCACAAGGGGGCGAGTTGTTTTCAGTTTTGACAACACGGGGCGATTTCTGGACCTGAACCGGAGATCTCTTGTTTTGAATCCATTACAGGTTATTGTAGGCGATTCTATGATGATATTACCCGGGATGTAAAGCTATACTGCAGGAACACTGCGGGTGAATTGAGCACTGGTTCCACCCACATATCGAGTGCTCTATTGCTCACAAAAGGAATGAATCCGAGAGAGCGTGACGTGTTGTAGACCCAGGAAACGTTTTCAGGGTTCAAAGCGTAGTCCACCGTGAAGATGATTTTTCCTTTGGTCCTGGCAATCATCAGATAGGTGATGTATTCTTCACTGCTGGTGTGAAGCGTACCCTCGGGGTAAGAATCAAAGTAGTCACGGCACGGCTCTGACAGAGACGCTCGATATTCAGGGGTGTCTACTTCAGACTCGACCCGTGGCAAAGGGCAGTCTCCTGGCGGGTCATCATCAGAACCTCCATCGAACCAGATTTGCTCCTGAGCGATTGCATCTATGAGAGCCACGTACTCATCGTATACAGCCAGTTCAGCCGCGTTCTGGCCTATAATGATGAAGGTGGGATCCTGTGAACGCGTGAATGACGTTATGTCGCTGATGAACGTGATCATCTCCTGAAGAGCGACTACTCTCTCCTCTTCTGCCTTTGCCAAAACGTTCTCGTCAGAATAGGCTTCCACCCAGTCCATGTATACACCGTCGAACCCGGCGTCGACGATGCACTGGAGGTAGCCCTCTTCGTCCAGCCATATGGCACGCCATTCTTCGTACCAGAAGGCCACAGGATAGTTCTCTTCCCAGCCATCAGGGTCATCTCCGACTATCCATGCAGGGGTTCCAATGCGCCACTCAGGCTGCCAGTACGTACGGTAAGATTCAGCCTCTCCAATATCTATGTATGCTAGGACCAATTTGGGATGAGCGGATTGATGCAGCCGTGTAACGACATCTGCCATTGGGTAGTCAGTGTTGTCAGCCTCAGAGGGAATAAAGTCCAAGACTACAAGATCATACTGAGAAGTGGCAATTTTGTCTACAATACCTGAATCCAGCTCGGTATCAAGGAAATAGAACCAAGTTGAGACATCTGCGAGGAGTTCTTGAGAAGGGGTGAGATTTGACTGTGAGTGGAGAGATTCTGTGATGTCTCCTTGTGAGTAGAATGTCGAGGGGCGCTTTGTGTTGTATCCCCAATATTTCGTGATGACTCTTAGAAGATCGCTATCCACTTCTTTGATGTTCTCAGGATCGGGGCCAAACAGGAAATTCATGGCATTGACTTTCCTTGAGAAGGGTTCCCACACCTGCCACTCCCACAAGGCGCTGTTCACACCCATTTCTTCGAATAAGCCCATTTCGTCGTCCATGAATTCAGCTGCACCGGGAACCCAGCGGTTCACACCGAATTCATTTATTGCCACAGGCACTCTTTTCGTTGTAGAAAAGGTCTCAATCGCAGAAAGAAAATCTTCCAGCCAGTCTCTGTCTATCAATTCTTTTCTACCATCCCAATCTATATCGCACGTCCCGGGATATGAGCATGTCATGGTGCCATACTGGAAGGCATACTGGGTCGGCGTATACTGATGTGCTGTGTAGACTACTCTGGGATCCTCCACGATCTTCAAATATGACAGCCATTCAAGTCCGCTGTATCCATTTCCACCCACGAGGATTGGGGTCTTCCCATCTATGGTGCGAATGGCAGTAATGATCTCAGGATACAGTTGATTCCAATCATAGAGTGTCCCTGCATAGGTGTCATAGAATTCCTCTGGGTTCCATATGTCGAGGTAGTCATTAAGATAGCTGCTGCCTGTTTCGTTGGAGTTGGGCTCTACCATCAGGTCGTATCCTGCCACCACGGGATTATCCTTGTACCGGTTGGCTGCATATTTCCACATTGCCACCCAGGCATCCTGCGCCTCTTGATCCTGCCAGATAGAGTCATTCAGGTAGCTTTCATCAAACCAGTCACCTAGGTCTTCTGAGACAAAGGTGAACTCACTCCGCCCAGGCCCAGTTCGAAAACTGATTACACAGAACATATCAGCTCTTTCTATCATGTCGACGAGTGTGTCCAAATTGTCCTGGATGCGACTATCCAGACGGTATGGCGGGGTTTCGGTAAAGAGGCCTGGGTGTGATATATTGACGTAATTGCAGCCTAAAGCGGCCAATCGGTCGAAATCTTCCTGGGTCGCAGGAGGGCCCACAGGTCCTGGTCCCATGAATTCTGGACCATCTAGTTCTGGATACACTCGACGCTGCCATATGTTTGCACCCCTCAAGTGCGGACCTGTTTTCAGGTTCCACAAATCCATTTTATCGTAAGAGGGAGCGGGTGAAGGAGTGGGCGGCTGGGAAGGAGGTGGAGACGACGGGGACACAGACGGAGGTGAAGAAGAAGTCGATGATGATGGAGGAAGAGAAGATTCGCCAGGCTGCTCGGACTGGAATGCAGGTTCTTCGGAAGGGGTGCCAATACAAGCAGCAATCAACATAAGGAATACTACAATCGTAACTCTTGATGTCATGAATCCTCATTGTATTCGATCCGTAAATAATTATGGCTCTTCAAGTGATGTTCAGAACGTGGTAGTTGGTTCGTGGATCTGAGAGAAAGCACTTTTCCATCTGTACTGGGCCCTTGTGGAACGGGTTCGGTCTCAACGCAACACCTTGAAAAACTTTGGCATGAGATAAAAGGGGATGGCAACTCCCAGAAGAACCCCTGTAAGAGCCCTCATTTCATTGCTACTCTCTCTGAACAATAGCTGGGAAAATCCATCAACGACCATTGGAGCTGCAAAGAGTAGCATCACTTTCAACCGTATTCCTTCTTCAAATCGAAAGAGATATGCTACCATTCCCATGAGAATCCCGATGTACAGAAACGTGCATCGTGCACACACAGCTAATGTATATCCCCACATGAAGATGCTCCTTTCAGGTCTTTGATGGCACAGAAAGGAGAATGCATGGTAGCACTGACTTGAAAGGAAAGTGTGTCCCGTATGCATCAAATATGGTGCTGAGAATATGACTGCTACTGATAGCACGCTCAGCAAGAGGAACAGTGAATACACTCTTCGGGGACTCATGTCATTCTCTAATCCTCAGTTCTTATAGTCTTTTCATCTCCCGTCAACCCGTCATGTCACTTTGATTCTGTGAGGTCGGAATTATTGGAATGTTGCAGGCCCGCGCTCCAGTATGTGAAGCATTTCGATATTGAGAAAATCTCCTTTGATCATAAAATCTTTCGCGAATATTACAAATATGAAAACATTTATAAGGATTAAAGTGAAAAAAGATACAGGAAAGTTGGCGAATATACAAACATACGGGGTGGGGGAAACTGAGACAGGTCTTGGGAGATGGACAGAATACCGGAGCTCTGTTCTTTTTGCACACGGTGGGATTAAATAGAACCCGCAAATAACCTGTGGAGGTGAAGAAATGAGGGTAGAGACCAGATTTCGGGATTCTAAGGGAGTGAATTCAGAAAAAGATGTGAGTTTCAGACGTTTTGGAGCATTCTGTTCCGCAATCGTGGGATTTTCCTATCTGGTGGCGTCTGCAACCTACCTCATACAGCCGAGTGAAATGCTTTACCACAAGAGTGAGTTCTGGGTCTTTTTCGTTGAGAATTCGAAGCTGCGCTTAGTTCACCTGGTCTATCATTACGACCGGGCCTTGGGCGCACTCTTGGCCATTGCTGTGCTAATGGTAGTCACAGACATTCTGCAAGAAAGTAGTAGTAAAGGCTGGCTGCGCTGGATGAGTAATCTGGCTTGTATTGGGCTCGCCGTGGAAGCTATAAACAATCTCCTGAAAGTTGCTTTTGAGATTTCAAATGCTAGCGTGTTTGCTGCCGGAGATGCTTCGACCAGAGCTATGATTGTGGCTGCTCATTCATGGATAGATATCGATCCTCAGGGTATAATGAGATACACTGCTCTCAGCTTGTGGTTCTTTGCGATAAGCATTCTTGCAATTCGCAGCGGTGTATTTTCAAAGTCTCTGAACTACGTGGGAGCAGTTGCTGGATTCTCATTCCTAGTAGGTGGACCAATTGCCATGAGCTTTCAGGGTTATCCTCTGATTCTCAGTTTTGTGGCAATTACTGCAGGCATAGGGGGAATGATATTCATTCCAGCCTGGTTCATACTGATGGGAATGGAATTGCTGAAAGCGAGGCCACTTTATCAAGAAGTGAACAAAATGCAGCCAATCAGATCAATGAAAACCACTGGCTAGTGGAGTGCATGTGCAGTGAATTCCACTGAATTCAGACCATGGAACGACATGTTGAATCTCAGATTATGGGTTGGTGCCTACAAGAGCAGTGCTTGAAACACCTCTTGTAGCACTCCTCTTCTTTTTTAGAAAAGCAGAACCGGATGATACATTTTATGCCTACCTTCTTGAGATTTTGATTTTCCCAAGGGACAGTGTCTTGAAGGCCAAGGATCTTTCAGAATCCTGCTTACAGCGCCGATTCCTGGCTTGATCAGTAAAATTTCTTTGCCACCACTTACATGCTTCAACCCGGTTCTATGTTTGATTTCTTGAAATCAGGGTTTTCTCCCACTCACAAGTGAGCAGTATGGGTGGGTGGAAATGATCGAAATATCTTCAAACCCGTGCCTTTCCAGCAAGCCGGTAAGTTCACCAGCTGTAAAAAGGCGGCCTTCATGAACTAACATCATTGTCAGTGAATACAGTGCTGTGGTTAGCGGCCCATCCCTTGTGTCATTCAGTAAGATTTCATGGACATGAATATGACCTCCAGAAGGAAGAATGTCGAAACTGCGTTTGCATAGAAAGTCGCAGCGATCTCTATTCCAATCGTGGAATACATTGCTGAAAAGGATGGCATCATATCCAGAGGGCCACTCATCTTTCAACATATCTCTCGCGAGTGTGTCGATTCGATCTTGCAGTCCGTAGTGAGCAATATATTCTTGAGTCACCTTGCAGACCACGGGAAGCTCCATGACCGTGAAATGAATCTTCGGGTAGCTTTGTGCAAGTGCAATGCAAAAACAGCCTGATCCCCCTCCGATGTCAAGAAGACGACTTGCATTTGTGAAATCACCCCACCGAGCAACATCTATCGCGGCGGGAAAAGACCGACTGTGCATCGCCCTGGTGAAGAGCCCGGCTTGCTCCAGATCGTATTCCTGATTTTCCCACGAGCTTGTAAACCGTTCTGAGATTTCCACTGTTTCATTCTTGTACAAATACGATTCATTTGTCTGCAATATGACCTTCACTGCTGAGTGCATGTTCTGAACGTTTCGCGCCGCATGCAACATTCCTCCCCAGTAAAATGGGCTCTCGGGGAGGAGATAGGTTCGAGCTGATGCAGTAAGATGAAATTGTCCTTGATTCTGAACCAGAAATCCCAGCGAAGTCAGAATTCCCAGTAAGGCCTCAGTCCCCTCCTCGTGCAGAGAAAGGCTTTCTGCCACTTCTTTGGCTGTTGCTGACTTCTTCTCGAGATAAGAAAACATGCCAAGTTCATCTGCTACAGTAAGTGCAGGAAAGAGATTTAGGGACATCCAAGCGTCCCAGAGCAAGCGATCATCAGATGTTGGCATTTTAAGATTGGGGAGTCCTCCTTTCTCCTTCATAAGTTTCTCCTCCTGGTGGAATCTTGTCCATTGGAGTCTTGCTCCCTCTGGAATTAGACGATCCACTATGCTTTTTCAGCATGAGGTGGTCTCCGTTCGAATTGTCGTGCCTTTTTCCAAGAATAATCGCCTCTCTGCATCAAAGCATTGAAGGAATTCCAGAATCCCTTTTTCCGCTTCCAGAGAGAATTCTTTGCTCTTCTGTTCTTATAAACTTTTTGCAAATAAAAGATTGTGAGATTCTTTGAGAATAGCCTGCTCAAGCCAGTCCTATTCTTGAAAGTCTTCTTTGATGTCTGCAAAAGTGCTAACCTTACGCTCACATGTAGCTTGTGCCAAACCCTTTTCCTATCATCCCTTTCGAACTCAAAGACAGGACTATCCGATCTAATAAAGTCACGTCAATCATTTGCGCCTTCTGATTGCCACTTTTCTCTATTCTGTCTATTTTCGAACGCCTTACACAGTCGCAATGTAAACGCAGTAATGCTAGCAGTTGATTATTTGCAAATTTCAAGGATGTAACACACTATCCTAACAGGCTTTGGGACGAAAATAGCTAAATAGCTTTTAAGCCTAAGGGAAGCAGCTTGCCTTTTCGGTTCCTTTTCTCATGCTCAGGAGAGGTCTTCACTGTTTTAGAGGAGTTTTCATCTCGCTTCCTCTTTGAACTGCACGTATTCTTCC
>JACVGT010000027.1 GCA_018992685.1 Theionarchaea archaeon | reverse complement strand
AATCCATGGATTTATGGTTCATACATCCTACTTTTTTGCCCAATGTGGGTGGAGTGGATATTGCTGTATATGCATTGGGAAAGGAACTGGTGGCCAGAGGATGGTCTGTTTCGGTCCTCAGCAGAACAGAACTGGGAATTCCCACCCATTATGAGACTCAAGGCATTCGAGTAGAGAGGCGAGACTCGTTTCCTCTGTATCATTCCAGTGTGCTGCCCCTGTTCATTAAAGAACTGAAAAAGAGTGTAGAACTCTGTGACATCCTTCAGTTCGAGAACCCGAATGTCTGGTCACTGGCTGCACTTCAGGTACGAGCACCTGTTACCATACTGCGGCACTTTGACCTTCATCCCGTTGAGGTAGCTTCTCTGGTTCTCACAAGTGGCGCCTTTGACGTCATTATCTGCCCCACACATCACGCCAAGAAGGAACTCGAAGATCGGGGCGTTACCGAAAGAATTGAAGTCATATCAACCGGAGTTGACACAGATCTGTTCACACCTGAAGGGGGGAGCACCCTACGAGAAACCCTTGCTTGCCCGGAAAAAAAGATTATCCTACTGCCTGCCCGGATTGACCCACACAAAGAGATAGACTCCCTCCTTGAGGCAATCGCTTTGCTGTCCCATGATGTCGTCCTCTACATTACAGGCGGAGGAGAATCCTGGCAGGGTCTGTCCCAGACACTGTTGAAGAAGTATGTTAAGAAAGCTGCCTCGCTCAACATCTCCCACAGGGTGATATTTGGCAATGGGCACTTGTGGGAAGAGATGCCCTCTATCTACCGGGGCGCTGACGTTGTCGTTCTGACCTCATCATATGAATCACTGGGGCTGGCTCTCATGGAAGCTATGGCCTGTGGAAAACCAGTGGTGGGATCGAATATTCCTTCCATTGGAGAGTACATCAAATCCGGCACCAATGGGATACTCGTAGAGCCTCAAAATCCTGAGAGTATCGCAGAAGGAATTGACCTCCTCCTGTCTGATCCTCATAAAGCGAACCAAATTGCATCTGAAGGCACTCGTACCATCAACCGACTCTACTCGCTGGAACGGACTGTCAAGACCTATGTATCCCTGGTGGATACCTTGAGATAGGCCTCTACGTCCTGATCCACTTCCTCGGGTGATGCAACACCTACCGCCGCAAAATCCACCGCCATCTCACAAAAAGCAAATTCAATCCCTGTCAGGGGGTCCACAGTGCCGCCTGCCAGAGTTTTCTTGGCTACAACAGGTTTCTGAGATGCTTTTATCAGCTGCAGTGATTCCTCCTTCTTTCCCATCATGAACCCTGCAGGGTTTACAGCTGCCACGAGAAAATCGAGCTCTGTGGTCTCAAGGTAGGGGAAGGTGAGAGCAGGGTTGTGGGTAGCAGCCCCCACTGTATCGAATTCCTTGGAAACCTCATCTTTATAGGCATCAAACAACATGGGTGTCTTCTGGATGAGAGGGTCAGTAATCTCAGCCACAATCACAGCTGCAGACGCTGATATGCTGCTGAATTTTCTAATGTCTTCTTTGAAATTCCGATACCCTTCAATAGAATACCCCAGCATTCCAAGGACACTAATCTCGCCCACCTCTTTCTGGGCTGAAGCGACAGCCTGGAGTACGTGTTCATCTGCTGTCGTCATAATGGCATTTATCCCGTACTGGTACGCGTGGACTATAATCTCCCGTACGGGTTCGGGGCTTGAAAATTTCTCCTTGTAGTGCTGAGCAAGTGCTTTTCCCCTGTATGACCAGCCAATAAAGGGGTTACAACCCAAAATGATTCGGGAATACTCAGTGCCGTTCAGGCATCGTGTAGATATTTTCATACTATCACCCAAGAAATAGACGTGCATCGCGAAGAAATTCCTCTGTCATTGCTGTTTCCTCATATTCTGCTGTGAAAACGGAGGTCCATGGAAAAGAGAGTACCCTGTGAAAATCCACCTCGCCCTGAGAAACAGGTGCTTCGCGTCCCGATGCCACATTCTTGAGGTGCAGATTCACTGTTCTTCGAACCAGTCTCTCAGCGTCGGAGGGACTGCACTGGGCAGCAAAAAAGTTCACTGGATCCACAGTCAGGCAGATAGCTGGGTCAGTGTGGTGATCAAGGAAGGAACTCGTTTCCTCAACCGTCGCCAGCAATGTGGAGGGAGCATTCTCAAGTGCGAGGCAGACCTGGAAGTCATGAGCTGCAGGGAGAATCCGGTCCAGAGACTTTTCAAATGCGCTGCTCGCTTCATTTCTCAAAAAGGACGGAGCGATGCCGGTCTGACACACGACAAATTCTCCCCCTGTTCTGTTGCACAGTTCAATGCAGGTAATGGTCTCTTCCACTGCTTTGATCCGGTAATTCTCCCTGAGGTCACACAGGTTTTCGTAGATACCGAATCCAGAAATGTGTCCCTCGTATGGGGAGAGTACCTCCTGGACCCTTGATGTCTGTGAAAGGTCAACATGAGGAGGATATGCCATCACCTCTACACAGTCATATCCGATGTCAAGTATAGCATCGCATGCTGCTGTCAGGTCCCGGCTCTTATACACTGAACTCACGGCTGCTGTCTTCACATGCACAACGCACAAGAGAATCATTTAAATCTTTTCATTAATCACTCATCATGCGTCACTCCTCATGCAGCCCCAGAGAGTTGACCCTCAATTTTTTATGTGCACGCACCACGGAGGAATGTGCTTCACAAGAGAGAAAAGAACCTGCTTGAAGGAAAGGAGCTGTCCTTCATGTTCACCATTGATGTAGAGAGAGACCATTCCCCACAAGGAAAGACGTATCACGGCATGACACTGCTGTCTGGGGCCCTTGATTTCTGTGATGATCATGACATTGTTGCTACACTATTCTGTACAGGAGATGTGGCCAGGAAATTCCCTGATTTCCTGAGAGAGGTGACCAGGAAGCACGAGATGGGGTGCCATATGGACGATCACGAGCCTCTGGTACCCACTGCATATGATAATCGACAGATATCTCGATTCAACGCAGAAAAAGCCCTGACCGCAGCCACTGCAGCCCTTCGCGCTGTGAAGAATCCTCTGTGTTTCAGGGCACCCTATCTGGCATTTGATGACACCTTCATACCAGCATTGATCCAGCATGGATACTCTGTGAGTTCCAGTGTTCCTGCCAGCCACTCGAAGGGGTTGGTGGTTAGAGGAGAGATCACTGAGGTATGTGTTTCCACGTCCCTTTCTACTATTCCTTCACTGGAATATGATGTATTTTCTCTGGAAAACCTGATTCGAAAAGGCAATCCCCTTCTGAGGGGGCTCTTTGATCTGCTCATTCTAAAGTTCCGCACCGTCCCTCTGCTGCCAGTGGTGTTCTTGTGCCACTCCTGGGAACTCACCCCGTCCGCACTCTGTGCTGTACACACCCTGTTGGAGAACTTCCCGGACACTATGAGATTCGATACAGTATCTGGATTCAGCCAGAAGCTACATCAGAGCTTCAAGACACGTTCGTAACCCATCTTCCAGACTGTGTTTCGGTGAGACTCCACACAGTGAAACGATTTTTGAGATATCTGCCTGTCTGTGTATAATCTCATATTCCTGAGGCCTTCTCGTATCCAAATCCACAAAGGCAATGCTGCACTCCTTCGCTGAAAGTGAGGAAACAAGTTCGGCCAGCCTTTTCAAAGAAATAGGTTCACCTGATCCCACGTTAAAGATATTGAATCCTTTATTCCATTTCATACCTTCAAGAGTCAGAGAAACAGCATCGTCAATGTAGCAGAAATCCCTGGTCTGTGCCCCAGAGCCATATACTGGAAGAGCTTCGCCCCTGAGCGCATGGTGAAGAAACTGAGGGATGACAAAATTATCATTCTGACGTGGTCCATAGACGTTGAAATAGCGAAATATACAGGTATCAATCCCGTAGAGCGTTCCGTACTCTTCGCAATACCGTTCGGCTGCCACTTTTGCCACAGCGTACGTCGATCTGGGAATCAGGGGATCATCTTCACGGGAGGGAAGACGCGAAGGTTCTCCGTACACCTCCGAGGATGAGGCATATACGAATGTCTTGACGTCACATTTTGTGCTTTCGGCAAGAAGAAGGGAAATCCCTTTCAGTGTTGTATCCAGGACGTCAATTCCTTGAGAAGCTGCCCTTATCACACCTACTTTCGCAGCAAAGTGGAGTATGATGTCTTTATCTTTCACAGATTGCTTGACATCTTCTGTATTCCTGATATCTCCTTTGAAAAAATGGAAGTTCTCGCATGATGCCACATTCTGAAGACGCTGGAGATTTCCTGCACTGAGATTGTCCAGGACAGTTACTTCCGCCCCTTCCTCAACCAGGCGAGTACTTAAGTGAGAACCAAGGAAGCCAGCGCCTCCTGTGACCAAAACTCTGGATCGCGCAATCATATGACAACTCCCAACATAAGATTTATAAACCTGCAGGATAAGGGGGCGCCACATGCAGAGGTGAAATACATGAGCGACGAAAAACAACCTTTTGAAAAGCCGGATATCCGGGAGATCGAAGTGTTGATGGTGTCGTATGAGTCCTGATCTGCATATACCCACCTTCAACGTAGGTACGAATCCCTTTATCGGATATAGCTACGTGTCGCAAAAGAAAGTTATCCTTTCTGATGCAGAAAAGAGAGCAATTCTAGATGCGTGTGATTCTGTCGGCGTTTGTGGGGCGGTTCTCCAGACCACCCCTGATTTAGGAGCTCTGTTCTCGTGTTATGACTTCATAGTCACCGGTGTGATAGGAGCTGACATCAGGCCCACCGGAGAGTTCATGAAAAGCGTCAGTGCAACAGAAATCCTCAGTGCAATCCAGCAAGAACTCACAGTGCTGCACCAGCTCTCCCATGTGAGAGTGTGCCTGCACGGGATTATTTCTGACGCTCTCATTCGGTCAGGGAATCTCCATGTGATGACTGAGGTTCTGAAGGTGCTCCAGGACGCGGGCACACCCGCAGGCGCTGCCACCCATTTTCCAGGTGAAACCGCACAACCCCTGCAGGCAGCGGGAGTGGACTTCTGCCTGTGTGGGTTCAATCCCCTGGGATTTATGATGAAGCCATCTCTAGAGGCTACCTTGAAGGCGCTTGCAGCAGTGGACGTGCCTGTCATTGCCAAGAAGGTGATGGCAGGGGGATGGCTGACTCTGGATAGGGTGGTCCCATTTCTTCGAGAGCATAAACACCTGATAGACTCCTGCGTCATCGGGGTCACCACTCCTGAGGAGGTGGAAACCTCTTTTGGTACTCTCAAACCCGTATTCACCTGATTCTCATGGTATCATTCAGGTCCACAGCTACAGGTACAGGTCATAAAGGTCTTTGAGAGGGGAGAGTACTCGAGGCCACGCGAATTTCTGAACATTTTGGAGTCCTTTGGTCCGGTAGTGATCATAATCTCTCACCAGATTCCTAAAGGCGGCTACTGCACCTTCAAAGTCTCCTGAAGGAAAGAGAACCCCTCCTTCAAGCTGCTGCATGAGCTCTGTAGTCCCCGGGTTGTTGGAAGCCAAGACAGGAGTGCCACATGCTACAGATTCAAGCGTGGTCATGCCAAAGGCCTCTGTAGACGAGGGAGACACCGTGAATGAGGCCTCCACATACACTCTGGCCAGTTCTTCACCATACAGGTTCCCCCAGAACGTGGTGGAATCTTCGATTTTCAGAGTTCTCGCAAGCTGTTCCACCGATTGTCTCTCCGGACCGTCCCCTACCAGCCAGAGCACATACCTCGTATCCTTTCTGATCTTAGAATACAGCCTCAGGAGGAATGGAATGTTTTTCTCCCTGCTAAATCTCCCCACAAAGAGAAGCGCCTTCTCTTTTTCATCCTGTTTACTCACATCTTCTCTGGGGTGAAACGTCTTCACATCCACTCCATTGCTTACGACGTGCAACACAGATTCTTTTGCCTCTGCTGCAGAAGAAAAGTCAAGGACACTCTGTTTGACGCTCTCTGATACGCAGACGATCCTGTCACTGTCGTATATGAGCTGGGCTATCAAATCACGGTGAGCTGAGAAGAATGCCTTTTCTGCATGATCAGGGTGAAGCAGGTTCATGTGAAAGCTGGAAATGAGGGGCTTTCCTGTTACCTGGGAAAGCATGAGCCCCAGGAGTCCCAGATACACATTGCATTGCACATCAATGACAGCAACCTCTCTCATGTCGATATGCTCCTGGACATTCTTGAGAAACTCACCCCGATTACTGTAGTCCAGGTAGAGGACATCGGGACTGAAATCTCTCAGGGGATGTTTACTGTGAGGGGGAAGCAGGGGGGAGACCACTGAAAACTCATTCTCCATGTATTCGAGCATATTCTGACTCCTCGTTTCAATTCCACCTACAAAAGGACTGTACTGTGACAGTAGAAGTACTTTCATGGAATCTCCTAGGGAATGGTAATCCCTCTCTTTACAAAAAACGGATCACAGAGAATATCCAGCCATAGATGTGCCTGCTGCTTTATGGAGAACCCGTCTGTCTCGCAGACAGGAGCAAAAAAATGGTATGTGGAGAACTGCTTATTGACAATAGTAATTCCGTATTCTTCCGGATTTTCATATATTTCAGAGCCAGGATATGGATTCAAATTGTGTATGATAACTCGATCAAAGTCCAGACGTTTGATAAACTCAAGCGTCTGCCTTGCCGTGCCTTCCGTTTCTGAGGGAAGACCTATGATAAAGGAACCAATGGCTTTGATGCCTACTCTCTTGCACGCTTGCACTGCATGTTCTACCTGGTGGAGATCAATCCCTTTGCCCACCCTGTCCAAGATGGACTGAACACCACTCTCCACCCCAAGGCACACAGCATAACAGCCAGCTTTCTTCATCTTCTCCAGAAGGTTCTCAGAAAGCCTATCTACCCGTGATTCACAAATCCACCGTAGTTCTGTCTCGTCTTCAATGAGAAAATCTGAAATCTGTTCCGCTCGCTTCATGTCAAACGTGAAGAGCTCATCCACAATCTGCAGCTCTTCAACCCCATATTCGTAGCGCAGGACTTTCATTTCCTCAAAGACATTTACGGCACTCCTTCCCCTCCATTTTCTCCTGAAAAATGTGTTCATTGAACAGAATTTACAGTTGTAGGGACATCCACGGCTTGTGGACATGACTGCAGCATTCTTGGGAATTGATTGCTGCATGAGCTCTTTTGTGGGAAATAAATCATAGGCAGGAAAAGGCAAAGTGTCTAAATCCTCAATGAGTGGTCTATCTGGATTTCTGACAACAGTTCCATGGTTCTTGCAGGTAACGCCCTGGGTGGCAGTATACGTCCCTTGAGCATATGATCTTACAAGCTCCAGAAAAGTGTATTCTCCTTCTCCCCTGACCACCGCATCCACATACTCCAGTCCAGCAGTCTGCATGTCCAGATACGTGGGCATCAATCCCCCCATAACAGTGAATACAGAGAGACGATTCTTCACTGCTTTCAAAATGTCCAGCGACACAGGGTATGTTGCAGCAATACTTGACACTCCCACAATATCAGGATCAAGAGAAGAAACACGACCCACGATGTCATCAACTGACGTCTTTCTTGCTGTTGCGTCTATGATTTTGACCTCTATTCCATGCTCCCGCAGGACTCCTGCCACATACCCAAGACCTATGTTGACTCGAGGGCCCCATTCTGAAACGTAAGGTGGATTTATCAGCACAATCATGTTCACGTACGCCTCCTTCTGAATTGAGACAAATCGCCTGCAGTCACAGGCCATGGACAATGAAATGCTTCTGCGTACTCACATCCGGCCTCAATTCCGCGAACCCTGGGCTGCAATTCAGCATGAGAAAACACATTCCTCAAAATGGGGTATTGCGTCTTGTATTCTCTGAGCGTCTCCTTTTTCTGCTCATATTCTGAGGTTATATCAACATACACCATGGGTCTGAAGTCCCGGGTGCTGTATTCTTCCCACATGAACAGGTTGGAAATCGTGTGCGTGGGTGCATCAGGACACACCTTGGGGAATGTACTGAGATGACATGCTGTTTTCACAACAGAACTCACTGATCTGTGGTCTGGATGAATATCTTCAGGGTAGTGAGTGAACACCAGATCTGGAGTGAACTGCCGGATTTTCAGGATGAGGTGGTTCACCAGTTCTTCTCCCGCATATTGTATTTTCAAATCTGGTACATGAAGGAATTCTACAGCAATGCCGAGGTTCCTGCATAAGATGTCCTGCTCCTTCTCTCTCACTGCTCTCAAAAAGCCCTCTTCCACAAATGGCAACCCTTTCTCCGCTGACGTCACATTGATCAGGAGAATATCATCTTCCAGTGCCCTGTGTTTGAGAATGACACCTCCTGCTCCTAAGAATGCATCGTCCGGGTGAGCTGAAATAAATATCATACGCACAGGTACTCCTCCTTCTACACTAACAAAAGATTTATAAGTTTCTTATAAATGTAACTACGCGAGATCCATCCACTGAATTTGCTATCGAGTGTGACGAAAATGAAACTAAATCCAGATATCGTTTGGAGAGATCAGGATGAAAACGTTTTGGTGTTTGATCCTGCAGATGGTAAGATCTACAAGACTAACAAGAGTGGTGCAATCGTCTGGAAGCTTCTGGAAAAGCCGGAACAGGAGATTGTAGCAGAACTGATGAAGATTTTCGATGTGGACAAGGAAGCAGCCACTACCAGTGTAAGGGAATTTGTAGAAAAGGTTGGAACTATCGGGCTTGGAGAAGAGTAGGGACAGGGATACAATGAGAGTTCTTCTCATACAACCTCCACGGCCCTACTCTTCCCACGACTCTGATTGGCTAAATTCCACCCCGATCGGACTTGCCTACATTGCTGCAGTTCTGCGGGAGGCGGGACATACCATTGACGTTTTGGACATGCCCTCTCAGGGGTTGACTCCAGAATCAGTGAAAGGTGTCATGAAGAAATTCAAGCCTGACGTGGTGGGGTGTTCTGTGGCTACTGTGGGATATCGGCCTGCACTGAGAGCCCTCACTGCGTGTAAGCAGTGTGATCCTACTGTCACGACGATCCTGGGTGGTATCCATGCCACTTTTGAAGATTTCGATGCAGCTTCACAGGAGTGTGTGGACTACGTGGTGAGAAACGAGGGAGAACACACCATCGTTGAGCTGCTGGACTGCCTTGAGAAGCAGCACGATCCCCGCCCAATCAGGGGGTTGACATATCGTCATACGTCTCTTGTGCGGACTGAGGATGCCCCCCTTGTTTCTGATTTGGATGCGCTCCCCTTTCCTGCACATGATCTCTTCCCTTTGGGCAACTATCCTGAGTACGGTATGGTGGCAATTAACACCAGCAGGGGATGTGCCCACAAATGTATCTTCTGTTCCACCCGCAGGATGTTCAGGCAGTATCGGTTCAGATCTGCAGAAAACGTTGTGCAGGAACTGAGATACGTACATGACCTGTATCCTGAGAAGAAGATCCTGGTCGGGGATGACACCTTCACGCTCAACAGGAAACGCGCATTGAAAATCTGCACACTGATACGGGAAGAAGGCCTGGATATTGATTGGAATTGTGAAACCCGGGTGGATACCATTGACACAGACTTGCTCAGAGAATTGAAAAGAGCAGGATGCTACGCAGTATACTATGGACTGGAAACAGGATCACAGGATAACCTGGATCACGTGAAAAAGGGGACTACAGTCCAGGCAGGTATAAAAGCTATTGAAAAAGCGTTCTCAGCTGGTATCGACCAGATATTGGTGGGATTCATACTTGGATTTCCTTGGGAAACAGAAGGAGACATTGAAAAGTCCATTAACCTGGTCAAACATTTGAGAAAAGAATTCGGGCTTAACCTCATAGCGTATGGCAAGTTCCCTATTCCCTTTCCAGGGACTGAACTTGAAAAAATGATAGAAGATGGAGATGTGGGCGTCCACCAGGGCATGTACAAGAACTGGGAGGATTACCAGGGGTATAAGCCCATCATGGTAACAGAGCACATTGCCAAGGACAGGCTCCACGAACTGTATCTGGAATTCTGTGCTGCATGTCTTTCACGGCCCCGGAAGTGACGAGATGAACATCCTCCTTGTGGTTCCTCCTCTCGATGCTCCGCGGAAACCTCTGGTGTTTGACCCTGTCCCAACGCAAGCTCCCTTCCCTCCACTGGGAATTCTGTACATTTCTGCTGCTCTCTCTGAACAGGGGCATTCTGTTTCAGTTTTCGACGGGACATTCCAGAAGGATTTGAAATCATTCTGTAAAGGCAGGGACTTTGATCTGGCAGGAGTGTATTCTACTCTCCTGCATTATTCCGCCTTGCTTGAAACCTGCAGAACGCTCAAAGAGCAGTCGCTGCCCGTGGTTATCGGTGGCCCACTGCCATCATGCTACCCCCAGCTGATAACCTGTGATGATGTCGATTTCCTCGTGGCAGGAGAAGGTGAAAGAGCCATCACCGTGCTAGCAGAATGTCTGGAGGCATCCGATGACTGTACCGTGCCTGCTGATTCAGCAATCCCAAACCTGGTCTGGAAAGAACATGGCGTACACCATGGCCCTCCTACCATTATCGAAGATGTTGACTCAATCCCGTTCCCGGACAGGGATAACTTCATTTTTGAAAAGTACATGGCTGTTTGGAAAGAATACTTCCAATTTACCTGCACATCACTGCTTTCCTCAAGAGGATGTCCTCATAAATGCAATTTCTGTGATAAGAGCGTTTTTGGCACCCTCTACAGGGCACGATCAGTAGAGAATATCATGCCTGAGATTTCATACCTGGAAGGGAGGGGAATCGACAAATTGTGGTTTGCTGATGATTTGTTCACGCTGGATAGAAAGCGTGTTCTCGACCTGTGCGCGGAGCTCCGGAAAGAGCATCCCGACCTGGAATGGTACTGTGAGAGCCGCGTTGATACGATTGACGGAGACATGCTGGAAGCCATGAGGAAAGCAGGATGCACCTGGATTGGGTTCGGGGTGGAATCTGGAAACCCTGATATTCTCAGGTATATCGGAAAAGGGCACGATTTAGAGGCAGTGAAAAAGGCTTTCAGAATGACCAGGAAGGCTGGAATCAAGCGGTGCGCCTATTTCATACTGGGATTTCCCCGTGACACACCTGAAACTGTTGAAGATACGATACGATTTGCCATGTCTATTGACCCTGATAGCGTGGAGTTCTCACTTCCCATTCCGATTCCAGGAACCCGATTATCACATGAAGTCGAGACTGTGACCGAGGGATTTGACACATTTGATAACAGGATGTCCCTGGTGTTTGAACATCCACATTTTTCCAGCGCAGAAGCAGAAGCCATGATTGAAAGAGCATATATCCGGTTCACTGATTTCAAGAAAGAGAGCGATCCTGATTTTGCTCTGGAGGACCAATGGTGATCGCGTGAGAGTTTTACTGGTCTTTCCACCTTCACGGGTAGGAGGATGCTTCAGAGGAGATCCTGAGCTGTGGCCACCCCTGGGAATTCTCTACCTGGCTGCAGTGCTGGAAAGAGAGGGACATACAGTAGAAGTCATAGACAGTACGATTCTGACAGAGTCTCAGTATGAAGCCAGGGTTACCTCCATCAATGCAGACATGGTGGGTATTTCTGCTTCTTTTGGACAGATAAAATCTGCGCTCAGTCTTGCCGAAAAGATGAAAGACCGCAGGATACCGGTTGTCGTTGGAGGTCCGGGCCCCAGCAGCATGGATCCGGGACTGTTCCTCAAGAGATGTACCTATGTGGTGCAGGGAGAGGGTGAGGAGACCTTTATTGACATTGCTCGCCATATAGAAGCAGGAGAGATGCCCCCTGTACCAGGGAGTTTCACGTATGTGGAGGGGAGAACAGTGTGCCCCGGAGAACGGCCACTCATTACGGATGTTGACGGTGTGCCCTTCCCTGCACGAGAAAAGCTACCCATCGCTCGATACTTGGACCACTGGAGATCAACCTATCCAAAAACAGTCACGTCAGTCCTCTCTTCACGAGGATGTCCCTTTCACTGCTCCTTCTGTTCAAAGACAGTATTTGGCAGGAAATTTAGAGCACGGTCTGCAAAGAACCTGACAGATGAGCTTCTGATCATAGAGGAAATGGGATTTGACAGAGTCTGGTTTGTAGACGATCTTTTCGTTCATGACAGGAAAAGAGTGAGAGAAATCTGCAGGACAATTAAGAAAGAGAGAATCGACCTGGAATGGGCATGCCAGGCGCGAGTAGAATCAGTGAACAGCGAACTGCTGTCACTCATGAAGTCATCAGGCCTCATCTGCATCGCGTTTGGAGTGGAATCGGGAAGTAAGAAAATCATCGATTGGTACAACAAGGGGTTCACGCTTGCCCAGTGCAGAACTGTTTTCTCTCTGTGTCACCACATGAATGTTGCAACCCATGCTTATTTCATCGTTGGTGCTCCCGTGGAAACGTCACACGACATAGAGTTAACCAAAGCGTTCATCAAAGAGATCAATCCCACGTACGCACTCTTTTCCGTCCTGACTCCCTATCCCGGAACTCCCGTCTACAGTCAGTACGCTCCCTCCAGCGATCTGGATGAACTCGATGATGCCAAGAAATCAGTGATCGTGGGACAGGAACATGCAGAGAAGAAAAGAGAAGAAATGGAAGAATTCTACGCTGCATTCAAGGCAGGAATTGGGGAAAAACCACTGCTTCTAGGTGAAATCTAACTCGTGCTGTAGGGGTGGAGATATGCAGAGATCCCTGGATTGCGCTGCTGGGTCACACGTCTTCTTCTTCAATCATGTCAGGGAGTTCATCCTCTACGTGTCGCAATCGTGAGTACAGAATACTCACTGATGAGACTGCCACCATAACAGCGCCCAGTATGATGAACATGAGTCCAATGCCTCTGCCTGGACCAGTTCCGATGACCTGTCCAACACTGGCTGAGAGAATTCCGCCCGGTGCCATCATGGGTTCGAATACTTGGTCTGCCAGGGGGCCTGCCAGGAGATAGGAAAGAGGAGTAGTCGACCAGGCAATCATTGCTCGCACAGAGAATACGCGACCCTGTACATCCGGAGGCGTCTTTACCTGCCAGATAGCCTGGCTACATCCATTGATAAGGGGCAACGTAAAGAACCCCGCAAATTGCGCAGCTGCAATGAGTACAGGATCTGGACGGAGACCGCTCATGATGACTGCAGCCCCCAGGACAAACCCAAATCCCACCACTCCGTATACACGTTTTCTGGGTCCCCCCCATGTACTCAGGGCAAATCCGCCCACCAGCATACCCACGCCCCCCACTGACTGCACGCTGCCCAGAATCGCGGGGGAGGCAAAACTCAATATCATGGGAGTGAATAATACCGTAAAAAAGGCGAAAGAGAAATTTGCTCCTGCAAAGAAAAGAAGCAGAGCCAGAAGGCCCACACGGGCCCTGATATACTTCCACCCAAACGCAGCCTCGTGGAGCAGAGAACCTCTCGCACCCGCTCCTTCAGAAGTTGTCACAGGGGAGGGGATTCTTGTCAAGAGGAGCGTGGTCATGGCAAAAAGAAAGGTGGCAAAATCTATGACTAGGACTCCCCAAATATCAATAACCACAATGAGTATGCCTGCTATGATGGGTGAGAGAATTCGGGATACTGCCTGTCCCGTCTGTACCATACCACTGGCCCTGGTGAGATGTCGCTTTGGGACCAGCAGTGTGGTAGCAGCAACGTAGGCAGGCCACTGAAAGGTGCTGAGAACAGAGGTCACCCCAGTGGTCAGGTAGATGTGCCACACTGAAAGGCGCTGTGAATACAGCAATACAGCAATGGCCAGTGTACAGATGCCTGCTCCACAATCACTCAGTATCATCACCCACCGTCTGTCCCAGCGGTCAACCAGAGCGCCTGCAAAGGGGGAAGCCAGAACGCCTGGTACAGCTGCAGACAGTGCAATCAAGGTGAATTGAGTGACAGACCCTGTTTTCAAGAATATCCATACACCCAGGGCAAAGCCAGTCAGCCCGGATCCAATCAATGAGACAAACTGCCCTATCCAGATAACGAAAAATGTCCGCATGCTCTGAGATGAGACGTGCTGAGTCATCTCAACATCCCACCGGAACCAGGGGTGCAAGACTTTCCTCACACCTGCTCTGGCACTGGAGTTCTCTCTTCTGTCTTAAAGAGCTACTAGTCCCTGGGGACTTCGTAAGGATGGCAGAGGATATCAGCATATACAACCCCTTTCTTGGCCCTGGTCTCCTGTTCTTCAATCCATTTCTCGATTCCGATTTCCTTGATACGCAAACCATCTGCCAGCAATGTGGGATATCCTTTAGCCAGTCCACGAATCCTGTGACAGGGATATTCCTTGCAGGACACACATACATCAAGACCGTTCTTCGAGCAGCATATGCGTATAGAACAAAAAGGAGGCCCTCCTCCCTGGCGACAGCCGGAACACACCTTCTGAGGATCGCACATCCTCCCCAGAAAACTCCAAAAGGCTTCGAAGTCGGGAATCTCCTTTCCCCACACAGGGTATCCCTCTTCTTCCATGGATTTCTGAAGGGCATGAGCCTGGTGTGGAATCCTTCCCCGGGCAGAGCAGAGTCCGCAGTACAGCCCACAGTAGGTTACATTCTCCAAGTTCGACATACACTATCTCTTCTTCTCAGTCTAATAAAGGTATGTAAGGAAAGCATTCTCAGTCCCTACATGTCCGCCTACATGTTCATGGAGGACCATTCCTGAGTACCTGGCAATCAGGGTCAGCACATCATTGGTTTGCTTTTCAGAAGATCAGGTTGCTGTACTACATCAAAAAGGAAAGCGTGAGCACAGATATCACAAATAATGGGATAAGGTTCTTTTTTCTCATGTTCCTCTTCTTTTCCCTACTGAAATCATTGTATTTTCTTATGGTGATTATCGCAATAATGGATGTTAGATTTACAATATTATTGGAAGAACATGATGCCAACCGAAATATTTATATAGGGGTACTCCTCTGCTATGCAGAAGCACAGCTCAAAGCTGTAAAGAAGGAAATTTGAAGCGAATCCAGCCGACCTCGACGAAGGGTGGTGAAAGACAACAGACGTCGTGATTCGGAAATCCTCCATTCCGAATCACGACAAACTTCTTTCTTCTTTTTACTGTGGAACTACTCTGCTCTCAATCGTACCATTCTTTCTCATTCTGTCAGCTTGTTCGCCCGATCCAGCAGTCTCTGGAAGCTGCTGTTCACCACGGATATGTACTGCTCCCTAGATACAAGGTCACTCCCTACCCGATCCAGGAGCTCTTCTGACATTCTCCCTTCTCTTACCAGCTGATTTCCTGCTTGACGGGCTGCTTCAAAGATATGGTCAACTGGAATATCGTATTTCTTGAAATGGGGCAGAGAAGAACCATAGGGGCGCACCAGAGCTCCTGCAAACTGCTGACCCATGTTCTTGCATATAGCCTTGACATGGGAAATCAGCGGATCAAAATTGTCCACTTCAGTGAACCCACAAACGGAAACGAGGACTATTTTTCCTTGGACAACGTGTTCCCTTGGAAGATGTCTGCAATGGTCGTCACGGACGACAAAGAATGGATCTATCAGGGGGATCATCCGGTCAATCAGCATCTTCATGACTCCGTTCATTCCATCCACATACACGGGAGATGCCAGAACGACAATGTCTGATGCAGCTATCTTCTCAAGCAACGCCTTCACGTCATCATTCTGAAAACAGCGCCCGGGCGTTTCAAACCAGCACCTGAAACACCCCATGCAGGGCTTAATAACCATCTTATACAAATAATGCACCTCAGTCTCTGCCCCGCCTTCCCTCATTCCTTCAAGAAAGGGACTCAGCAGCAGCGCAGTGCCTCCTTTGTCCAGGTTGGGACTGCTGTTAAGAGCCAATACTTTCATTGTATCACTTCACGTTCAACTGCTATCTGTCTTCCAGCACATTATATCCCCTGTATAAAAACCTGTCTCGGTCTTCCTTCCCGTGAACCACCTTTTCTCACTCCTGACACAAGTTCTCTCCATCATTCCTCGATAGGTCACAGTACACAGCAGTTGAACCGAGGGAAAAACGTTTTTAAGGACGTCCAGGTAGTAACAATAATGAATATCTATGCTCTAGGCGGTTATGAAGAAGTGGGCAAGAACATGACCGCTGTCGAAGTCGGTGATGAAGTAGTCATCATAGACATGGGGCTTCGTATTGACAGGATGATGATTCACGAAGACACTGACGTTCACGCTCTACAGGAACAGGAGCTGCGGAAAATCGGAGCTGTCCCTGATGATCGCCTGCTGGCCGGGAAAAAAGTGGTGGGCATCATCTTCTCTCACGGGCATCTGGACCACATTGGAGCAGTATCCAAGATGGCAATAAAATACCAGTGTCCCATTGTGGGCAGACCATTCACAGCGAACATTGTGAGGCAGCTCATGAAGGATGACGGAGAATCCGAGGAAAATGTGATTACTGTAGAAAAAGAAGGATATCTGGGGGATTTCAAGTTTGAATTTATAAATGTTACCCATTCGATTCCTCATTCTTCAATTGTAGCCTTGTACACCCGGGAGGGTGATGTCCTCTATGCAAATGACTACAAACTGGATCCCCATCCCCCCATTGGTGACAAGACTGATTTCCGGAAATTGAGAGGAGTAAACCCCAAAGTCCTGATTATTGAATCAGTGCGGGTGAGGGAACAGAAGAAGACACCCTCCGAAAGAATTGCGGTCATGATGCTGCAGGATTTTTTTCATGATGAGAATTTCGAATTCGACTGTCTCATTTCAACGACATTCTCCTCCCACGTTTCACGCGTGCGAACTTTGGTTGAAGCCTCACGGAAGATTGGGAGACAGCCGGTACTCCTGGGAAGGTCACTGTGCAGATATTGGAGTGCTGCCATGGAAGAGAACATCGTATCAGAAGATGTGCTGAGAATCTCCCGGCGTGGTGCCCTCAACAAGTTTCTCAAAGAGGCACGGGAAGATCACTCTTCCTATTCATTGATTGTCACCGGTCATCAGGGGGAACCCGACGCTGTCTTATCCAGAATTGCTGACGGGAAAACACCATACACATTCTCTGCGGGTGACTGCGTCGTCTTTTCAGCATCCACCATTCCCAATCCTGTCAATGAAGCCAACCGGTATGCACTGGAGACGAAGCTGATGATGAAAAACGTGAGAATAGTAAAAGACATGCACGTCTCAGGTCATGCTTCCAAAGAAGACCACCGCGAACTGCTGAGGGCAGTAAACCCAGAATTCATCATCCCCTCTCATGGTGAGTTTGACAGGCTCTCCTCCTGGGGCGTCCTGGGAGAGGAGGAAGGCTACGGGGTCGGCGATAACCTGTTTATCCTGAAGAACAACCAGAGAATCAAAATGCCCTTGTAGTCTCCACGGTCTTGTCAGAGGAAGCATGAAGCACGTGAGTTGTGAGTAATTGGTGTATTTTGCCTGTGAGAAACATTTATAAGATCACACCCTGCATTCCAAGTATGATTTCCAACAGGATAAAAATTGGTGTTGGACTGGTTATTATTCTCATTGCTTTTGGTGCCTACTGCACCTACGCTTCAGCTCATGCCTTTGATACAGAAGGGGAACCAGAAACGTATACTTTTCCTCTGGTTGTGGAGGACGCAACTCTGGACGTTACCATGGCGAGTTATGTCGGAGGAGACCCCAACAAGATGATCCAGTACACTATTGTCAGTCCCACTGTAGAACGGGTATACATCCTGTTCAAAGCCTCGGAACAGGAAACTGATAACCCGTCTCTGCTCAAGGCATCAGCCAGCGTGGGAGAAGCACTGGGTGCTGCCATTGGAAAGGGAAGACTCAACATGAAGCCCGAGGACGTCATAGCCAGAGAAATAACCTGGTTCCGGAGAGTCCTCATTTACTCTGGCATCGTGGGTACAGAGTCCAAGCCAGTAATTTACTTCAAGACTCCCAATGTGGGGGGAACAGAAAATCGAATCATTGTCATGAAAAACATCATCATCCTGGAGACCTCAACCTATGAGAACACTGTCATGCTGGCATCCTACATCAGATATCTGGTGATGTCGTGAGGGTTTCGGTTGTTGATATTGCTGTGATTGTTGTTTTGGGGTTGTCACTTTTCTCCTTTTCCACAAAATATCAACCGAAATACGAGTTCGAATATTCAGGATCCCAGATCTACAAGATGGTTCAGGAGTGTGAGATGCAGGATGCAACGGGATTCCTGTACACCGTCTTTGTAAAGGGGTACTGGAATGCAGATATTGGCCATTTTGAGCAGGAAGGGTTTGTCACGGGCACGGGAAGAGGGTATTTTGAGATGGTTCTCCACGATGGCAGGATAATCAGCGTAGGAGGCAAACAAAGCTATAAGGAGGATATTCAGGCAGTAGAGATAACTTTACAACTCAAGAGCAAGTCTTCTGTATTTTATGAACTAAAACCTATCAAAGGTTCAATATCTGAGGTCAAAAAGTATATAGAGGATTCTTCATCATTCATTCAGTATCCGCGAGAGGATATCTCCCTCTCCTGTGTACTGACCGTGGAAGCAGATGCACCTCCCGATATCACTCTGGAAGCTGAAATAGAGGATGCACTGAGAAAGGCAATTTTCTACATGAAGAAGGCAGATATCGAGTTTCATGGTGACGGGATAACTGTTGCAGTTGAACGGTTATCAATGAAGGACTTTGACACGGTCTTCAGTATTCTGGAGAGGTATTTTCATGTTGGATCTGTGTACACCGGGGATGTCACGGTCGTGTATCAAACTGCACAGGAGATTGAAGTAGAGGATGTTCCTGTGCTGGAGTCATACCAGAGTGAGAATGTGTATTCAGGAAGCGTGCATGTGAGGGTGTAGTATGCTGGAAGAAGCAGCATCAAGAGTACAATCGTTCCTGGAAGATGAATATGAAAGGAGTGCCTATAAGAGATTTGTGGAGAGGTTTTTTGAGATTCTGCACTTCAAAGAAATCCCCAGGATCGAATGGGGCACGTTTCCTGAGAAATTCTTGGGTCCTTATAGCTTCGTCATGGTATTCATTGTGATTCTGGGGCTGTCAGACCATAGTCTCTCGACCATGGGGACTCTGGGGATTGTGGTGGCACTCTCGGGGTTCTGTGTAGGGGTTACGTTGAAAGGGGTGAACCGTCCAAGGGTCCCTGAGAAGTACTTCTATGTGTTGTTGGTGCTTTTTGGTGTGTGTGTCGTGGGAATGCTATTTGACTGGAGTCTGTTCTTGAAACTGGGGTTACTACCCATGGTGTTACTCTTTCTGACTCGGAAATATACGAAAGAAGTGTTTGTCACAGTGTTTTTGGGAAGTCTCTTGGTGCTGTACAAGGGGTTCTGGGGAGCAGCTCTGCCTTTTACACTGTTCTCATTAGTTTTTCTGGCTACCTTGGTGAGGAGTTTTCCAGTGGATAGGAACCTGAAGGTAATTGCGTTCACGTTTCTTGGCGTGGGGTTGCTGTTCTGGGTGCTGGATGTGCTGCTCTTTGGTGGGTTCCCACTGGTACAACCCGAAGCGAGGCGCTCTCTGGATGCCACATTCACCATGCTCTCTCATCTCCTACCCATTGGGTGTGTGATGGGTGTTGTCATCACCAGGAACAGGACGGCTTCTGTTGTCATGGTGGCTGTTTCAGTGGTGTTGATGGCACTTCTGGGATACAGAACACAAGTTGTACTGGTTATGCTGGCCTCCTGTGTTGCTGCTCTGGCAACAAAGGTGATTTCAGGAGTGGAAGCTGGATTGGTGCTGTCAGGAACGGGAGGTGTGGGGTTGGCATTAACGAGCCTGCGAGATGTCATCCTGAACACCGGTACAGGGGTCATAGATGCTGTGAGAACAAGGATCAGCGTAACCCTGGATATCTATGACATGATGGCCAACCTGGGAGGAGTTCTGGGGTACACCAAGGGACAGGTATATGTGGCTGCAGTACCATCGCTTGCACGGCTGATGCCCAAGTATGCATACAGCCCTCGATGGTATATTGCCGAGATGGTGGGGATGAATGTGTCAGCCACCTCCACGATTCTGGGACCGCTGGCTGTTGATTTTGGCCTGGTGGGAATAGGAGTGGGAATGATCTTTTTGGGTTATTTGCTGTCTCGGTTGTACGAGAGAAAGACTCCGCTTGGAGTGTCATTATACAGTATCGTCCTTGCCTACTCCATCATCGGGATTGAAACTGGTATTGTAGACCTGGAAGTGATCCTAATATTCTTTTTATCATTTCTGTACACTCTGACTCTGAAATCGTGATTCTCTTTGACGAGTATAATAGTCTACGTTCTATCGGGAAGAAGGGATATCACAGTAGTTTCAGAGAGAAGAATGTATCAAGGACACAGGTACCCATTTCACGAACTCATCGACGTTGGTCAATCCTGCAACCACGACCCAACAGAGAAAGAGAAGGATATACTCTGGTGTTACATCCTACGATTTCAAGGAAAAGATCGGGTGCAAAAAGGAGAATCATTATGGTGCAGCCAAAATGACCAACCCAATAGCTACCATATACTGAAATCCTTCATTGTGTTCTCCAGGCCCCTAGGAATACAGACAATCCCCCTATAATCTTTTAAAGGCATACTGCTTACAGCATGCATGCGTATCCTTTTTGTTGCTCTATGCTCCATGCTGCTCCTTGCTGAGAGTGGTGGCCAGTATGGAGGAACTCTTAACCTTGGGTCTACGGTGGAGATGCAGACCCTCGACCCTCATCGCATTAATGTCTTTTATGATGACTTTGACCTGTCATTGGCTGTGGTGAATCAGGTTTTTGAAGGGTTAGTCTCCTACAAGAGTGGGACAGCGGAAATCGAACCCTTGCTGGCAGAATCATGGGATGTCTCGGAGAACGGACTGATATATACTTTCCATTTGAGAAAGAACATCTACTGGCAGGACGGCAATGATGTATTCCCTGAGGGGAAATCCAGGAAAGTGAAGGCACAGGACGTGGAATACTCCTGGAACAGGGCTGTAGCACCTGACACTATGTGTCCTATGCGAGATTTCTACTTTGATACTGCAAAGATTGACACGTGGGAAGCAACAGGATCGTACACATTCCAGGTGACTCTAAAACAGCCCAACCCTGGGTTCCTGTATATGCTGCCTTTCCCGTGCTTTCTTGTAGTTCCAGAGGAAATTGACGTGCGATTTGAGAAGGAGGAGTTTTCAGCCCATGCAGTGGGGACAGGCCCGTTTGAAGTGGTTCAGAAATCCCCTGCTATACTCGGGTATAACGAAGACTACTGGAACGGAGAACCCTATGTCTCTGAGATTCACTATACCTCATGCAGGCAAGAAGAGCTCTTCACTCAATTCCAGAAAGGGACCCTCGACTGGTGTGTGGTCCCCTATGATCAGTGGGAAGAATTCAGCCCATCAATCACGAAGAGAGTTCCCAGGCTCGAGATTCTTTACCTTGGCATGAATTGCCTGAAAAGCCCTTTCAATGATGTTCGAGTAAGGCAGGCCATAAATTACGCATTAGACCCGACAGCAGGCATTGAATCCATTTATCAGGGAAAAGCAGTCCAGGCGACGACCATTCTTCCTGAAGGGCTGGCCTGCCATGAGAACAGAGGGGACATCTACCAATATGACCCTGAAAAAGCAAGAACACTCCTCGAAGAATGTGGGTACACGGGGGAATCCCCTCTCAGAATTGAACTGAAATCCTCTGAGAGCTACATCCAGCAGCAGTTCAATGCACTGTATGAAGAACAACTCGCTGAGGTGGGAGTAGACCTGGAGATCACCTATCTGGATGTAGGATCGCTGTTGAATGCAGTGGACACAGGAGATACACAGCTCTTTACCCTTGGGTGGTATGCAGACTGGCCGTATCCCGATCAGTTCCTGTTCTTATTTCATAGTTCAACGTGGGGCCCTGGAGGGAATGGATCTTTCTACGGCAACCAGGAAGTGGATGACCTTCTGGAAAAGGCTCGCAGGGAGCCCACTATTGAGAAAGCATGCCAGCTATACCGGGAAGCTGAAGGCATCGTTCTACAGGATTCAGTGTGGGTGCTGCAATGGCGACGGGTTGATGGATATGCTGTCCAGGAGTGGATCCGGGGATTCAACCCAGGCCCCATGGGCAGTAAATATGAGAGGCTTGATCAGACCTGGATCACCGATGCTCACCGACAGACCACCCGGATCCCAGAGAATGTGGAGGGCTCTTCTTCTGGAACGGGAATCTGTGCGGGAACGGGGATTTTGGCAATTCTATGGATTCTCATGATGGTGAGAAAGAGCATGCAATCGCTATAGAAGAGCTACGCCCGGTGAATCGTACAGATTTTATCTTCAGTGGACACCAGAGCGTAATACCCTCTGGAAAACTCTCCTGGATTGACCACCAGGGTGTCGCCGATGAAATCCTGACCTCTTCCTTCATGTATGTGTCCGCACAAGAGTACAGCAGGATATCGTTCTTCCACCACCTGCCTCAGAGCTGTGCTTCCTGCATGGTTGACCCTGAATGCCCTGTCCACAGCAGTGTTGTATGGGGGAACGTGAGTGACAAGAATGCAGTCTTTCTCGATAGAGGACAGCGAGTCATAGATTTCCTGTTCTGTGAATTCAATTGGCGTCTTTCCCTTGAAGCAATTGGCTCCCCCCAGTCCACAGAACGTTTCGTCATTCTGTGTCACTGTTTTCCTGTGGAGGTTACATCCTTCTTCCTCCAGAACGTCTACCACATCATCATAATCACAGTTCCCGTGTACTGCCAGATAGGGTGTGGGGATAGTACTCAAAATTGTACGTGCCTGACGTGCATGTCCGAAATGGGTGATGTCGCCACAGACTACCAGGAGATCACAGGAAATACTCTTCAGGCGAGAGACATACGTGGTGATCCCGTGGAGGTCAGCAACGACGCAGAGGTTCATGACACAGAATAACCCACCAGGATAAAAAGGTTTTCAACTCGTCCTTGGTAGAAGCCGGAAATCCACCTTTACTGCCAGGAAAAGAAATATTTATAAAGCTTGCTTACGAAAGGAATGTTGAGGTGGTAGTAATGGCATTATCAGGCCCGCCAATAGAACGACTAATCAGAAAGGGTGGAGCGGATCGTGTATCGAGAAAGGCAGCTACCAAGTTAGCCGAAGTACTTGAAGAATACGGTGTGGAACTCTCAAAGAAAGCCATAGAATTCGCTCACCAAGAGAATAGAAAAACTATCAGAAAGGAAGACATTAGAAAAGCCATTAAGGAACTCTCATGGTAAGGAAATGCCGCAATACAGGCGAGATACTTCATTTCATTATGAGGTGGAAGATCCCTCTAGACCTCCAAGAAGAACCCTGACCAATAACCTATATATACCTTGAATTTCAAGAATGTGAGTCCCTTCTTAGCGAGGACGTGCTTGATAAATGAGAGCACGAGCAAGTGAAGGGATACAGCCCGCCACAGGGAGTTATCTGGAGAAGAGAAAAGGATTCCCGTCGCGGAGAGGAATGGACGTCATGCACCCATTTCGACCGCGTAACCAATGATCTCCAACGTTAGTGTCGCGGGCGACACTTCCCTTGTCATTTCACAGGATACATGGACAACCTAAGGTATAGAAAGCAAGTATTTATATACTGGAGAGAGGGCGTACACTATGCTCCAGGTCGTCAGGGACTTCGCCTTCCTTTTCAAGTACAGAAATTTTCTGGAACTCTGTTTTGCAGTTCTGGTGAGCATGATTGGCTTTGGCTTGATCATCCCCTTGCTTCCAATATATGGCAGGGAGATGGGAGCCAGTGGTGTATATCTGGGATTATTGACCAGTTTATTTGGAATTACTCGTACAATAACATCGTTTCCGGGAGGAGTCCTGGCCGACAGGGTGGGAAGAAAGAAACTCATTGTCGCAGGACTGTTCATTTACACGGTGGTCATGTTTCTGTTTGGGTTATCCACAGAGCTGTGGCATCTTCTGGTGTTGAGAGCCTGTCAAGGAGCAGCATCAGGCATAGTGTGGCCTGTTGCAGCCACCATGGTTGCTGACATTGTTCCCTCAAAAGACAGGGGCAAAGCTATGGGTGTTTTCTCCATGATGTGGGACTCAGGAATTGCCATTGGCCCGGTGCTGGGAGGATTGCTTTCTGCCGCATTTTCCATAGCTGTTCCATTTTTTGTGTGTTCTGTTCTCTCCCTGGTCAGTGCACTCCTCATTCTGAACCGTGTGAAGGAAACACACCTTACAACACAAGAGCCAAAATCACCTTCCATGGAGGGCTTTTCACTGAATCAACTGTCCTTGATTGGCGTTTGCATCACAGGGTTTGTGGTATCCTTTGCCATGGGACTGGTTCAGCCCATTCTCCCTCTGTTTGGGAATGAGGCGCTGGGGCTGGATGAGGCTTCTGTGGGACTCATATTTGGTGCAATGGGCGTCGCCCGATTCATTATCAAGCCCCCTTCTGGCGCTCTGGCAGACAATATAGGTAGAAAAAGAGTAATCACAATGGGGCTGGCCCTCAATGGAGTGTTTACTGTAGCTATATCTGCTTCGAGGAATTTCCTGGATATTTTGGGGTTTTCTGTAGCGCGATCTCTAGGAATGGGCATGACTATGCCTTCCATGAATGCTCTGGTTACCAGCCTCACCACCACTGAAAAACGAGGTAAGGTGATGGGCATCTTCTCTACGAGCAGGAACCTTGGACTCGTGGTGGGACCTCTCCTGGGAGGGGTTACGTTTGATGCAGTCTCTGTGCAGACACCTTTCTACATCTGCGGAGCAGTCGCTTTTCTGGGGATAATAGCTCTGATGCTCCTGGTAGAAGAAAAAAAGGATCTGCATGAACCTCCGGGATAGAAGTACTGGAAAGAAAAGAGTACTGCTACTACCTTCTGCAGAGTTGTCTGAATATAGTCTGGAGTGAGGTGACATTGTCGTTTTCATGAGAACAATTCCGCTAATTCGATATTTGCAAAAAAGTAAATGGTCATTCAACAAGAACGAGTGGATACCAGTCTAAAGGGCAGGGACTAATATCAGGAAATAACGTTTATAAGGATAGAATTCATCATCTTCCGCTATGTCAAAACATAACGCAAATGAGTGCAGAGCAATTCGTAAGCAACATTTTTCTCTTCCAACACAGAAGAAAAGTCACTGCAATCCCTTTTCAGCCCATAACATCTCTTCTCATAACATGATTGTCGCTGCAACTCTCCTGGGACTTCTCGTCTCCTTGGGAACTCCAATGTGTTTGGTTACAGCAAGCCCAGGTGTCCATGTCAGTGTTCCTCAATCGCCGCTTTCCCCGAACCAACCAGTGTACATTGAATTCTATACAGATCCTGGAGAAGATGGTACAATACAGCTCGACATCACAAAGCCCCCTCTCTTGGCCATTTTCTGGCAGAGTGGGCCGATATCCATATCGGGAGGACTCCTGTACAATGTTACTGCTCCTGGGTTCAATGATCCAGGGACGTACACAGTCTCTGCCTCGGTCAACCTCTCAAAGGGGGGAACAATCTATGCCAGCACAACCTTCGACGTTCTGGGAGGTGGATCATCTGGACAGCCTGGTCCGGGGTTCGACTTTCAGCTGGAAGTTTCTCCCCCTGAAGCTGAAGTAGAAAGAGGAGACACAGCATTTTTTCAGATAAATGCAGTATTCAGCAACCCCGTCTACAGCGGAACCCTCATCAGTCTGCATGTGACCGGGCTTGGCCCCGGAATGCAGTGGCATTCCACTCCTGGAGGTGAGCTTTCCATCACCACGTCACATGAAACCCCTCCTGGGGATTATCAGATTGAAATAGTCGGAGAGGCTCAAGGCATAGTCCGACAGGCCATGATACTCCTCTTTGTCAGGGAGGGACCTCCTGAGGAGCCACCGCCAGAAGAGCCTCCACCTGAAGAGGTGCCGCCCGAGGAGCCACCGCCAGAAGAGCCTCCACCTGAAGAACGACCACCAGAGAACTACCCGCCAGAAGGACAATCTGAAGGATACCCTCAGGAGCAGGCATTCCAGGAACCGACATCCAGACAATACGGCTCCTTCCTGGAAAATCCACTGTATCTGGCACTTGTGGGCCTGGTGATTGTGGTGGTAATACTAGCATTGGTTCTTGTGTCCAGAAGGCCTCAGCCCTCACCGAGGCAACCGTCACGGAGCTATTGCTCAAAATGTGGAGCTCCCTTGAAGCCTGATGATTCTTTCTGCAGCTCATGTGGTCAGCGCGTTGACACATAATCTACCCCTTTTATTTTTCATCTTTGATCCTCTTGTCCTGGAAAGGCAGTCCCTCTGATTCTCATCAGGATTTTCCTCGTTGACCACTGCTCTCTGTGCCCTCCTTTCTCTTTCTACCAACTTACCTGCAACTCCTGCTGAAAAGATATATAATCTCCCTTCGTGAGAATGGTGCATGGCCAAAATGCTAGTGGTAGGATTTGATGGTGCTACCTGGGATATTATCAGTCCATTGATCGCCCAAGGGTCTCTTCCTGCTTTTGAGGCGCTCGTGCATGAGAGCACCTGGGGATCCATGGAAAGCACAGTGCCTCCCATGACCATACCCGCATGGATATCCATGTTTTCAGGACTGACTCCTGAACAACTCTGTGTGTTTGACTTCAACAAGATCATCATGGGAAAGAAAACTGTTGGATCCAGACTGGTAACCTCAAGTGACTACAGAGGCAAACTCCTGCGGGATATTCTGTCGGAAAGGAAAATGAAAAGCCTCGTGTTGAATATCCCCGGGACATACCCACCATACCCCATTGAAGGGCACTTGATCGGGCTGGATCTCACTCCTCTTGAGAAGTGCACATATCCATCAGAACTGGAACATATATTAACTGAAGAGCACGATCTCACCCTCATAAAGGAAAATCAACGCCAACTCTTCAGAGGAGGAAAAACTGCTCTCAGCATAATAGAAAAGGAAGAAAGAATGGTTCTCGACGTTGCAGTGTCCTTTTGCCGTGCCCACGAGTATGATGTTGTCTTTGTCCGGTTTGGAATCCCTGACCATGTGTCCCACCACTCACTGGATGATGGTGTAATGAAGGAATGCCACCTGCTCATGGACAGCCTGCTGAAACGCATACGAGAAATCCCCTGTGACTACCTGGTTCTCGTGAGCGATCATGGTATTCGAAAGGAAGAGAAGCTCTTTCATATCAACATGTACCTGGAAGAAATGGGATTCTTCAAGGCTGGTGTGAGAGAGAAGTTGAGAGATTTCGGACATAAAACAGTCACTACCCTAGGCAAGAGAATGGTGGGTGAAGCAAAGAGATTGGGGACTGAACGCCAGGATTTCACCTCAATCGAGACTATTCACAGAAAAAAAAGTATAGCATTTGCCTATTCTGCAATTCCAACCCGATTCTGCCCACTTTATATCACAGATAACGGTGAGAAAGAAGCTGTTGTTCGTGCCCTGGAGCAGTCCCAATACGTTGAGAAAGTTCATGACGTGACGTGTCAGGATGGACCTGCAGCCCTTGTGGAATCATGCTATCAGATCGCAGCCAGGCCTGGGAGAGCCCTGGTCGATCTTCAGCCTCGATGGTACCATGATATGAAGGGGATATTCCTCATTCAGGGAAAGGATGTGAGAAAGGGACATCAGATTGCCTGTTCTATTTATGATGTAGCCCCTACCATCCTTCACGGATTGGGAGTCCCCATACCAGATATTCTCACCGGGAGAATTCTTGAGGAGGCGTTTGAAGAAGGTTCCACCATCAGGGAAAGGACTCCCCGGTATGTGCATTCCTCCTACAAGAGAGACGAAAGAGAAAAGGTCAAAGACTCCATCCGCACGCTTGGGAAGCTGGGGAGACTTTGACCCTGCTTCCCCTTGGCTTTCACCTTCCTGAACGAAGGGAACTGTGAGGTTTACAGGTTGCTGAGGGAGGTGAAAGATGAAAATAAACTCTTGTAGCAACCTTCAATTTCCCCGTTCCCCCATTCATCCCATGCCCGCCGGGGTAGCCTGTCCCCACCTCCCGAGCCGGACCTCCCCCCAGACTGACCTCCATCCACCCTTCCCTGTCCTATTCATATCTAGCATCTTTTCTCTTGACCGTGGCATGTACCACACTGTCTGTGTACGTGGCAGCGAATTTCCTGACGGGTTCATATCACTCTACCCAAAAGGCTATATGCACGTTTATCAATTTTCATCATGGGAAAACTTGAAAACCTGCAAACGTACTACGTCATCTACAATCATATTCGAGACATACCGAGATATAACCTCAAAACCATCGCCAGAACATTGGGACTCAGCGGCCGGGGACATTCGTACACTACTGCCTCCAATTATGTCAGGAACTTGTATCAGCGTGGAATCTCTCTACATCCCAACCTGATTCTGAGAAATTTTGAGAATTGCTACACGAGAGCATACTTCCTGAAAGTAGATGATCCCAAGAACCTCACCACAATGTTCTCTTCCCTTAAATCCCTCATTGATGATCATGTTCTCTCGTATATGCTGCTTCTTTCTGGGAGATATGACTTTCTCGTAACCTCTAAGTCTGATCTGACCTTTCAGCCGGGACTTACTATAAAGAAAAAATCCATTTTATATAATCCCGTCTATACACATCCAGTCGGGTGGAACCTTGAAATGAAAGAATCCTTTAGGAGACTTGCAGATTCTGAACTGTCTGCAGGGAAGTTCCTGAGAGAGATGGAGGAGTTTCTGTTCTGGGGGGATTCCGAATTCCGCATCTTCGATTGCATGAAAACCAACGTCCAGAAGCCTTTTTCACAGGTGGCACGAGCATGTCACGTGTCCCCCAACACTGTCAGGAAGTATTTCAACGAGGGGATTCTGCCATGCTGTGAAATAGCTCACTATTTCTTCCCCAGGGGTTACAGCCACTACCAGCAGTCACTGATTGTGCTCAAGTCTAAGTATGAAAAGGATTTTGTGAGAGTCCTCAGCAAGCTTCCCTGTACCACCTACGTCTTCCTTCTGCAGGAGGAGATCGTACTTGACATCTTTCATGAAGGCGCAGTTGATATGATGTTTGCCATAAAAAAATTAGAGGAAAAAGGATATATTGATGATTACTTTCTCCTTATTCCTCTCTATTGGGATTAAGTTGGGTTTCCTGATCCTGCACCAGGACCGCCATTTGCGGTCAATGTGCCATCAAAGGTTTCAAAAAGCCATTCTCCTGAAATCATGTTGATCACCTCACAAGCTTTTGGGCATCTTTAAATATAAACTTCATTATTCGTGTAGATTATTTCCTTTAAATCTATTAAAAGGATTAAATATGGTAGCAAAAGTAGAAATCGCAGAGGTTGGACAGTCAGTTACTGGATTCGTAAGTTGTAAAGAGTAATTGGCTCAGCAAATCGCAGGTATGTAATTGAATCCCAACCACGATTTAATGTGAAAGTATCATGAAAAGAAACTGTGAGAGAAGAAAGCATGTAGAGATGTGAAAGGGTCTCTCAATCCAGATTTCTGCTGTTCAGGTCTATGACTTCATCTCCCCATGCTGAATAGAAGGGATCGTGGGCAAAAAGAATGATCTGATTGGTTCTCTTGAGTCGGGAGAGAATATAGGCGATGTTGCTCAGCCGCTTACTGTCATAACTGACAAAGGAGTCATCCAGCAAAAAAGGAAGACTCACATTCTGGGAAAGGAGATATGCCATGGAGAGGCGCATGGCAAAATACAGTTGCTCTACAGCCCCCATGCTCAGGCTCTCCTTGTGAATGTTGGATTTCGTATCTGTGGAGACCAGGGGCTCAAGCGTGTCCTTCTCCAGGGAGACTGACGTGTACTTTCCATCGGTGATCTTTCCAAAAGCTCCCGATATCAGGTTCTTCAACTCTTCAACATATTTCCCCTGATAGTCTGCAATGCAGTCCTGAAGGGTGGAGATGGCCACGAGGAGCGCTTTCCTCCTCCGGCTGAGATGATCATATGTCTCCTTCAGCAGTTCCTTCTCCTCTTCCCAGGAATGAAAATCAGTGACGTCCTGTTCGCGCTGGGCCTGGGACACCTGCAGCTGGTAGAGGTTCTTTCCCTTTGAAGAGATGGTTGTTTCCAGGATTTCCTGTTGCTGGTTCACATCTTGCTGCAGGGTCAGAAGTGCGTCCATGGTTGACTGAGCAAACACAGGGTATTGCTCACAAATGGATTTCTTATGCAGGGTCAGATTGAAGAGATCGTTCTGCAGCTGGGCCCCTTTTTCTGCCGCAGCATTATGGTGCTCTTCACCGATTTGAATGCTGACGTCTTCCTGTGAGCTGGCCCTGGTCAAAAAATAGTATGTTGCTGCAGAAAGTCCCATGCCAGACAGTAAAGCAGTGAGACTCAGTACTGGGTTCTGCAGTGTCAGCTGCAGCAATACGGCGACACTGACCCCCACTATTGCGATTGCAACAGGAGCCAGGGTTCCCAAGAGAGCTTTTCTCGACTCTAAATCATCGATTTTCTTTTTGAAATCCTGGATTGTATGTGATTGACCATCCAGCAATCGAAGACTTATTTGAATTCGGGAGATTTCCTGGGACAACATGACGTACTCCCCCAGGGCTTTTAATGTTGTCTTCCCTGCATGTAGCTCCTTTTCCAATTCTGACATATCGTCTTTGAGAGTTTGGATTTTCTTCTCTGTCAGGAAAAGTTCAGCCATACTGTCTTGAGCTTTCTCGATGAGGTGCTCAAAGTTCCTGATATCTGCTGCAACGTCTTCCATCTGCCCGTTTTTCCTTTTTTTCTTCCTCCAGGGGATATCCTTGGTTATTGTTTCAAGTTCTGATTCGAGAGATTGAGCGATTTTTATGTAATCTGCTTTCTCAGTTCCAGAAATCAACTGCCGTATCTTGTGAGAGATTTCTGTCCGGGTCCGCATCTGCTCCACAAGGGTTGTCAGTCTGAAAATATCTGAACTGATAAATCCCATGTGCTCTCTGACAAAATCATAATATGCCTCCCGGTCAGGGCTGCTCCCCCGGGGATTTGCCGTTCCTTCAAAGAGCAGTGTGGGGCTGTGTTCTGATACATCCCACACAGTAACTCTATCAGTTTCAAAATCCCGTTCGATGCAGTATACCCCTCCTTTCGAGGAGAATGTTACCGCAGCTGAATATTCAGAGGGAAGATCCCATGGTCTGTACCTTTTCTTCTCATCCGTGGTCTGGAATCCAAAGAGAGTAGCACAAATAGCATCTTTGATCGTTGTCTTTCCTCGTTCATTATCGCCGACGATGACTGTGACTCCTTCTGGGTTGAAATCAAACTGGGCAGGCGTGTGAAATCTTCCAAACCCATTGATGGCGAGGCGGTGTATTTTCATGGGGATGCCTCCATGAAGCTGGTGATCCCGATCTTGAGGGCTTCTTCAAGAATTAACTTCTCTTCACCTTCAGCCCTGGCGATCTTGTGGAGGAGAGTCGTAACATACATGCCTCTGATGGTGCGCTCTTCCTTCCAGGAGGATACGATATCACTGTCCACCACTGTGGTGGAATCTTTCAGCTGAAGATAGAAGAACTGATCACCAAGGGCGTGGCGCAGGTATTCCAGGTCCAGTGGGAATTGACAGGCCCCCTGTAGATTGAGGCTGATGATGGAGGCGGGATCGCTGTACGTTCGTGAAATGTAGGTGACAAGGTCATTCATGGATTCCAGCGGCTGGTTACTGAGGTTGATGTCAATCGTCTTGATTGTACGGGTATTGACTGGAACTGGAGTAATATGAGGACTCTTTCCCCTGAAATCCACCACTACCATGAATCGCTGGCCACTTTCAGAAAAGTCTTTGCCCTCAAGACTTCCCGGGTAAACTGCCAGGGTATTGCCACACGTCATCTGTTTCAAATTGTGGAAATGTCCGAGAGCCACATAATCAAGGTTAGAACGGGCAATCTCATGCTCGTCAATGTGGAGGTCCTGACCCCTCCCTTCCCAGTGGTGAGGAAGCCCCACTGACCCATGTATGATCCCAATGTGGATTCCTTCTTCCTGAAAAGGCGAAAAGGACTTGAAATGGTTCTCGCTCACACCGGGTATGTATGCTGCCCCGTAGAAGAACACTTTTTCTCCTGATAATTCTCTGATGAACGGTTCCTTTAAAGAAACGAGAATGTGCATTCCCTCAAGCTGGTTTTTTCGATAAATACACGATTTATATCCATATGCATCATGCGTACCCGGAACGCCCACTACCAGAATTCCATTCTGCCTCATGGAGGAGAGATTTTTCTGGACGAATCCCACCAGGTCTGAAGGGGGATCAGCCATGTCAAAGAGGTCACCTGCTATGATGAGGGCATCCACATGATGCCCTGGGTCACAACAATAGTCCACAACACGCTGAAAAGCATTCAAGAAATCCTGTTCTCTGCTGGCGGATTTATCACCAACATTCTTACAGCAATATCCCAGGTGCACGTCTGCTATGTGAACAATTCTTACCATGAATCTCTCTCCATTATTCCCAATGAAGCAAGGAATCCTGTTTCTGCTTCCCAGACAAAAAGGCGCCTCCCTGCATCCTCAAAGGGCGACAATCAAGGCACTGAGATTGACTATAAGACAAAATGCCCGAATATCAGGCGTTTTTTGACTGAGTCTTGAGACTGCGTCCACAACAATACCGCATGCATTAGAAGTTTATAAATGTTGCTTTTGTTGACCCTCTGCCCGATCCGGTGAGATCACACGCAGAACGAATCCGCGCGCAGGGAAAGACACAGAATCAATCTCGTGACAACCCGGAAAGTCTCGATTGGTTCAAGACACGCAAGGAAATTGAAGAGAGAACCCAAAAGTTTTTAACTAAAGAGATCGAGAAAACAGTGGAGGTGAGCCCATGAAAGCGCTACGAGTGAACAAGAAGCTCTGGACGAACGTACTCATAGTAGACATGAATGAGTCCCCTTCCTTATGTGAAATAATTGTTACACCCTACGGTGTCTGTGGCTGTGGTGGCTGTTGCTGTGCATTTTATTGCAGAACCTTGATATGCTAGGTTACCTAGGAGAAACCCAGTCCTGAACAGAGAAGGTACTCGTGTTCAGGTCAGGACACGGATTCCCAAAAGAGAGTGAAAAGACCAGTGAGAGATGAGAATGTGTTGTCTGGAGCGTGCCTGTCTCGGGGTTCCAACCTGGAATCATAACGTCGAGGTGACTTCTTGAAGATCAGCAGATACAGTTTCCCTCTCAAGATAGATGAAGACCAGTACCTCCTGGTCAATTCCCGTACCGGAGCAGTTGATCTTGTAGATAGAGAAGTGGTTGAGCTTGTTCAGCATGGTCTTCCCCCACCAGATTCTCCGATTTATGAATTTCTCATAGAGAGGGGCCACCTGATAGATTTATCGCCTGAGGAAGAACTGAACTACATGGAAGAGTTCTGCGGTCGTCTCCACCAGCGCTTCTCGCAGACCAGAACACACATCATTATCCCCACCTACACGTGCAACTTGAGGTGCACCTACTGCTGGGAACAGCTCCTGCACACCAGAGGTAAAGAGTGGATTGCCAGGACCCTTTCCTATGAAGAGATTGACCTGTTCTTTGCAGCAGTGGATGAACTGGATGACAGAAATTCTGAGAAGAAACCCCTGATCTACTTTGGGGGAGAACCCCTTCTTCCAGAGAACAGAGAGCTCATCGCCTACATCATGAAAGAGGGGTCACGACGAGGATACACCCACTACTTTGTCACCAATGGCACACATATCCCGCAGTACCTCTCCCTCTTGTGTAACCACCGTATTCACGGTGTTCAGATCACACTGGACGGAACACAGGAGGTTCATGATGCACGCAGGAAAGGGCCGGGAAACAAAGGATCTTTCCAGGACATTGTGGAAGGCATTGAAATATTGAGTTCGCATGAGATCATGACACACATCAGAGTCAACGTTGATAAATCCAATATTGACTGCCTTGAACCCCTGGCAGCCTTTCTGAAAGCACAGGGGTGGCACACCAATCCCTATACCATACCGTATCTGGCCTCTGTGTTCAATTACGGGTGCGGAACATATGCAAAAGCATACAGGAGAGAAGAGTCCATTACGCATCTCCTTTCATTATGGGGCCGGGACAGGATCTGGGAAGTTTTCAAGCGAGGTGTTGCAGGGTTTCACGCCCTGGAGTCTGCATTGAGGGACGAGGTGTGGTCTCCCCAGTTCTACAACTGTCGAGCCCATTCAAACCAGCTTTTCTTTGACCCTCATGGTAATATCTATCCCTGCTGGGAGGCTGTGGGAGAAGACGAACATTGTGTGGGACACTTTATTCCTTCCCTTGAATTTAATGAGAACTCCAACGTGTGGAGGCAGAGAATGGTGATGAACATAAAAGAATGCGGGGAGTGTACCTACGCCTTTGTGTGTGGAGGAGGGTGTGCATATCATGCGTACATGTTACATGGCACCGTGAGTGCTCCCGTGTGTCAACCCACGAGACAGGTCCTGGAAGAGTACATTCCGTTTTGCTATCGCAGGTTCCTCAACGAGGGATGGGTGCCTCCAGGCATGGGACAGAATACAGCACAGCGTACGTATTAAGACGATATGAGAGGTGATAAGACTACTAATGGTGATCATATGAATGAATCCACATTCCGGAAGAGTAGCTACACTGTTGTCATCCCACTTCCCGCATCAGCAGGAGGGGTGTCATACCTGGTCTGCAATCCTCTGTATGGAAATGCATCACTTATGAGTGGGGAGGAACTGGAAGTCCTCTCGAGATTCCCCACTGATTCAGATGTCGATAATGATGCTGTTGTATCTCAATTGAAAGATGAAGGGTACATCACCACCCTTACAGAGGAAGAAGAAAAGGAACTCATGAACAAAAGATATGAAGACCAGAAGAAACCACAAAATCCGCGGACTGCCATCATTGTAACCTATCAGTGCAATTTTCGCTGTACTTACTGCTGGGCAGACCACCTGTTTGTACCTGATACCATGAGGGTGGTCATTGATGAGAAAACTGTGGATGCAGCTCTCAAGACGATGACGCAGATACCTGCCCTGGAATCTGTCGAGGGGATGTCATTCTATGGAGGAGAGCCATTCCTCCCTTCTACACGTTCTATCGTGACGTACATTCTGGAAAGAGGGTCTGAGAGAGACTTCAGCTTCCATGCCAACACGAATGGGTATTACCTCAAGGAATTTGTTCCTCTCTTTTCGGAATATGCTGTGGATGGCTTGGGCGTGACTCTTGATGGGTGCCAACATGTCCATGATGCACGCCGCAAGAGGAGTGACGGAGGAGGTACCTTCTTCAAAATAGTGGAGGGTATAGATGATGCCCTGGATAGCGGGATACCCATAGGAGTGAGGATCAATGTTGATGCACAGAATATTGGTGAACTACTCACTTTTAGGGACTGGGTCACAGAACATGGCTGGGTCAACAGAAAGAATATTTCTTTTACCTGTACACCTGTGTTGCCTGGGAAGGATACTACTCCTCCAGGTCTCTTGACCTATTCTGAAATGGCAGAAAGGATTGTGGCTCTGAGGAAGGAATCACCCTCTCTCTTCAAGGTGATGCATTACGCATGGGAGTACTTTGTAGAAGGGTATCTGTCTCAGACTATATTGCAGGGGACGGAGTTACAGCCTCGACCTTTCTATTGCTCTGCTCATTTTCAGACTTTTTCTTTTGATCCTTTTGGTGACATTTATTGCTGTCCCCGGGCCGTGGGAGATAGGACCTTTTCTGTTGGGCAGTTCATTCCGGAATTGAAATTCAATGAGAAGTTTGAGGATTGGATGAACAGAGATGTGTTGTCTATTCCACGATGCAGGACATGTGACGTGGCGCTGATGTGTGGAGGAGGATGTGCATATGAGGCATACCTTCAATCGGGGACGCTCTTTGAAGGATACTGTGAAAAGTACAGAGCTTTTCTGGAGTACGGGGCTCCTCTTTTTGTGGGACAGAGAATGTAGGTGGGAAAGGTGAGAAGTTACAAGCTTCCGGAACTCGAGAGAGCAGTATAGTGCTGGATTCAATCCTTTTGAATTGAATGATTTTCATACGGATATTTTTCTCCCCAGAGAAATAAGACATGATGAAGATTTCAATTAACTCTAATTAGTTCTTTCAAGAATTGATAACGAAAATAGGTCATCCTGGAAATTCGTTCAAAGACAAAATCCCAAATCAAGACTAATATGTCCGGCCTTAGTTACCACAAGACTGAGATAAGAGTACATTTCATACAAACCGAACCGAAAAGTTTAAATAAAATATCGCACAGATATCCGTGGCTGAACTGTATTGACGGCAAAGTCTACAGATCGAAAAGTATGCACATGCAGACGGCGAAGTCAGTACAAAGCTTTGGAGGTTGGGAACATGAGGATGAGAGATGTGGGTACAAAGGATGAGGTTTGCAGAATCTTTAGAGTTTTTTGTATTGGGGCCATTCTTTTTATGGGTCTCCTATTTAATGTCCAGCTCTTGGCTGGAATGACGGATATACCTTCTGAAGGAGTTGTGCCCGGGAGTCCACTTGACAGATTACGGCACGTTACACTGCAGGATGCAGTTTATGGTATTGAAGAGAATTATGGATATACTGAGTCCCCCAGTCATGAGCCATTAGAAGTCCACTCCAGCAGCAGCCAAGATTATGAGTATATGGCAGATTCTCCATATTACACAGTGTTCTTCGATGGACAAACCATGAGGATGGAGATTGGAGACGCCTGGATCGAGCTGGAATTGGTGGAGAATGATTCTGAGGAAGTGCAGACTGGGGAGAGTGATTCTGAGGATAATGAGCTTTCTGTCTCTGGTGTATTTGATTCTGTAGATATGGAATATGAGGTAGATACATCGTTATTAACAGAGAGCCTGATACTTTCTGAGTTTAAAGAGTGCGAGCGATTCATATATGAGATCTCCTGGGATGGAATGACACCGGAGTACACTGAGACTGGATCATTACTATTCTCTTCAGACTGGAACCCTGTAGTTGAAATACTTCCTCCTTTCATGAAGGATGATGGAGACTCAGTTTGTACTGATATTCATTACGATCTAGTTGAAACGGAGACAGGATATGAACTGCATAAGGTCATTGATGCTGTAGGACAAGAATGGCTAGAGTCTGCCCAATACCCTGTGGTGATTGACCCATCCATGCAGATCTTTGAAGATGCTTGGCAATCTTCCGGGTTGACACCGTACGGGCAGTATTTCAAGAATTTGAAGGAGTTCGTTAACCCTGCCAATGGGCTACTGACCATTACCCAGACGGATCTGGTGATTCCGGGACGGGGGCTGGATGTTAACATTACTAGAGTATACCAGACTCCCGCCGTGTTTTATGGAACGAGTCCCTATGATTATGAAGCTCCACCTGTGGATCTGGGTAAAGGATGGTCGCTAGACTTCCCGTATGTAGGTACCAAGTACTTGCACTTATGGGGAGGAACCGTATACAAAATCTCCTGGGTGAGTAATACCTTCGAGAATCATGTTGGTTCTCATTTCACGCTGGTGAAAAATGGCAATAATACATATACATTGGCCATGGCCGGCGGGACAGTCTATGAATTTGATACATCCGGGAAGTTGACTCAAATCCAAGATATTGATGAGAATAGCATAGATTTCACCTATGAGAGTGGCACTCTGACCACCATAACAGATACTATTGGACGGACAGTCAGTCTCAGCCATTCCGGTGGTCGATTATGGAAGATCACGTATAATAGTGCAGAATTGGAATACTCATATGATGGAAATGGGTGTTTGCAGTGGATGGATGATTTTCTGAACAGGAGAACAAGTTACTACTATAACAGTGGGTACAACTATTGGCTGCTATCCAAGATAGAGTATGCTACTACAGGGTATACGACATACACGTACGACAGGTTCTCCGATAGTGATTACTACAAGTATTATGTTACTGACCAGAGAGTGTATGAGACGAATCAAGTCCGCCACACAGCTTTCTCTTACACGGGAACGTTTCAAGCAATCACATCTTCTGCAGCCACCATAAAGAATGAGTCAGATGTCGCGAAAGGTTCCTACCACTTCACCATAAATAGTAGTGGGTTAGTCACGGAACAGACAACTAAGAATGCATCAGCTACACCTATCAGAAAATACACATACACCTACAATTCTCAAAAGGCAGTTACGCAGCTGAATGTATATAATGATGGATCGACGCTTTCATACACCACCTACTGCGCATACGATAACTGGGGGAACATCACCTATACGAAAGATGCAGGAGGCCATGAGAAGTTTTTCTCCTATGCCAACACCAGTGATGCAGGATTCTTCATGGACAATACGGGTACAATAGAACAGACCTTCACCAATAAATTCTCCAATAGTACTGTGCCCTCCTCTGTGCATACGGCCTTGATTGGCATGGCAGAAAAACAGGATGATACCTATGTGAGAGAAGTATATGTGACTTACGATGGGGAGGCCCATCCCACGGAATCTGACTCTCTGTTTGGAGATTACACCTCATACGAGACCTTTTCCGGGACTTTTAACGAGAACACCAGCAGTACTTCTTTCTCCGTTGATTTGACAGGTTATACGGTAGCTGGAAATGCTGTATTACAGATTACTGGGTTGGCCTCTGATCCTACCTATTCAGAAGTACATTCCTACACTCCAGATTACGGGATGGACTGCACTAATGCCACCTGGACGCTCTGTAGCTGGCAATCCAGCAATTACAAGACGTACTATACCTATTCATGTGGTGTTTTCCCCGATGTGGATATCTACCAGGACTGGGCCTATATTGGACCTTTTACCCACTATCCTAACACTCTGGGGTATCAAAGCTGCACGACAAATCCCTCGTGTAACCAACAGTCGCATGGTTTCACAGTGACCGCTTACTGGAAAGCGTATCCTGCACAGGTCCAGTATGATGTAAATGGATCCGCCTGGAAACCTGTCTCTACAAATCTGGCAAATACAACAGCCCAGGTCGCTGTTACCAGTTTGACAAATGGTGAAAACACATTATACTTCACTGAATCCTCTGCACCGAACACCAAATTTTCCTGGACATTGTATGTTCCTGTGGACAATTCACCAGACACCTATACCACCAGTATGCAGTATGATACCTATGGAAATGTCACGTCTGTCACTGATGCTGAATCCAATACCCTCTCTTTGACCTATTCTGCCACCTATTCTTACGCATACTTGACAGAAATCTCAGCCACTGTGGGCCAGGATACTATTGCCACCAAGGCTACCTACGACTCCTACAGAGGATGGATTACCTCCATACAGGAACCAAGAGGCGTTGATGCAGAATCTGGATATGATTACCTTTATACCTATGACCTGTTGGGAAGGGTTACCAAGAAAGAGTTTCCATTACTATCTGGCCAGGCCCAGAGATCGTACTTGGAAGCTGTGTATGATGACACCAACAGGACAATCACTATCATTGATCAGTTGAGACATTACGTGACATACTACTACGACAGAGTGGGCCGGCTCACAGATGTCAAGTGGTATACAGGAGTGTATGGATCAGGTACGCTGTATGCAACTGCCTCGAGAACACACCAGTACAATGATTTGATTGCAAGTGTTACAGATCCTGGCAATGATTCGTATACCTATACCTATGATTTTCTCGGTCGCTGCACTCAGATTCAATGCCCGGATTCCTCCTCAGTTTACTATTCATTCGATGACACCAATAACAAGGTTACCTTCACCAATGGGAGAGGATATGACAGGATCTACTGGTACGATTGGTTGAATCGATTGGAGGAAGTGGAGGAAGAGTATGCTGCCGATTCTTTTGCTGCCACCACCTACCAGTATGACGAAGTAGGCCATCTGCTATCTTTCACAGATGCTGAAAATCATACCACAACCTACACATATACTTCTCTGCTCGGGTTGACGAGGACTACGTACCCAGACTCAGATTACGAAGAATATGAATATGGTAACGTGGGTAACATCGCCTCTTTTACGGACTGCAACGGAAATGAAACGGCCTATACCTACGATTCAATTTACAGAATGACTCAGATCGAATACCAGGATCAGTCTACGGTCTCATTCACCTATGATTTGAATTCAAACAGAATACGTATGGATGATGATGCGTTGAGTCAGGGCGACTATGTTTCTTACTCTTATGATGCGTGGAATAGAATGACCAGCGAGATCAGGTACCTTTCTCAGAGTAGCTATGCGGTCTCCTACCAGTATGATGTTGCCAACAGATTGACCGCCTTGACGTATCCAGATGACATGGAGATTCTATACTCGTATGATGACTTGAATCGAATAACGGAGACTAAGAGGTATGTGGATGGTTCTAATGATGAGATCATAATGGATAATACCCAGTATGATACAGAAAGCCTGTTGACACAGTTCGACTACGGAAATGATCTACAGGCCGCTTACTCGTATGATTCACGAGACAGGATCTCAGCCATTGATGTCAAGAATGGTGCAACCTCCTACTTGGATCTGGATTACACATACGACAACAGCAGCAATATCACCCAGCTCGTGAATGGATGGAGAGATACTAGTTCCTCGTGGCATTCTGATACTGAATCTTATAGCTACGATGGACTGGATCGATTAACCTCTGCTAGCTGCAACTCCTGGTCTCATAGTTACTCGTATGACAAAGCAGGGAATAGAACAGGAAAGGATGGCGTAACATACACGGTAAACGTCGTGAATGAAGTGACTGCATTATCAGATGGCACTTCTTTCACGTACGATGACAATGGAAACAGGACACAGAAAGCCAAGGGAAATGACACGTGGGACTACACCTATGATTATGCCAACAGGTTAACTGAAGTGGAAGAGAACTCAGAAACTATAGGGGAATATGCATATGATGGTGATGGCAGGAGAATCCAAGCAACGGAAAACAGTGTAACCACAACCTATATATATTCCAAATTGGATGTTGTGTACGAAATGACTTCGACTGGTACTGCCTGCTATATCTATGGGCCAACAGGGAGACTGGCAAAGAGAACGACTGTTGACGAAGAATCAAACATTTTCTACTATTCTGGTGATCATCTAGGATCTACTAGGCTCGCAACAGATGAAAGTAGAAACATAATCGTCGCTGTAGCCTATCGTCCTTTTGGAGAGGTCAGTACACAAGAAGGGACTGAGTATTATACATTTACTGGAAAAGAATTGGACGAGACTGGTCTTTACTACTATGGCGCCCGGTATTACGATCCTGACCTAGGACGGTTCATAACCAGAGATTCCCTCATAGGGCATGTGTCTAATCCACAGAGTCTGAATCGGTTTGCATATTGCCAGAACAATCCGTTGAGTTACACGGATCCGTGGGGAGAATCTTACAAGCCGACTGAACCTTGCATCGAAGGTGGAGGCGACGTAGATGAGCCGGAAATCACCGGAGATCCTGTCTACGGAGGCAATGGAGTTATTACAATCCCCACAAGTGAAGGTGACGTCACAATAGACTCAAAGAAAGGAGAAAATATCGGAGACTGGGAAGACAAAGCAAGAGACAAGGCAAGAGAAAAAGAACATGATAAGCTCAGAAAGGAACTTGAGAAGGCTGAAGAGAAGAGCCTGACACAAAGAAAAGAAAGCCTCTTGAGTTCCTTACTTCTAGCTGAAGCAGGATTCAATCTCATGGGATTCGGTGGGATACCAAGCCTCGAATCTGATAAAGATGAGCTGTTAGCTTTAGGTGCAGTAACAGCAGTTATATTTGGTATTGGACCGGCTTGGCTTGGTATAGCTCTTTTTAGTGCAGGTGTGGCTGAGGGTGTGGCTATAGCCACCGTAGTGGGCCTACTTTTTTTAGCTGTGGGAGCGGGGTTGATTATAGGCGGAGTCATATTGGGCACGTACGCACTATATAAAATCCTAAGCAAGGAGCGATGAAATGGATATTGCCATGATCTTATCACTAACAGTCAGGATTGTGACTAGTGTTCTTTTCGTAATAACAACAATAGTGACAGCCTTTTTGATCTACTATTGCAAAAAAAACGAGACTGAAATTGATTCTGGGACACTGTCTAATAGCTTGGAAGAAGCTGCGCCTTTGTTCTTTGCCGGAGCCAAGGCGTTCTCGATAATCATCCCATTTGTTGTCCTTGGTCTCCTCTGGCTCTTCTTTGCTGCAGAAATTCTTAGATTTGAAGTGGCACTAATGGTACTTACTTGCATTCAGGTTCCATTAATCCTCCGTTTTCTGAAGAACATATATCTGAATCATGCGAGGAGAGGTGATATGAATGGAAAATCTTGCATATCTTAGCCTTTTTTACTTTACCTTCTTGGTGATCCTATTTGCAGTTCTGTACTTTGTTTATCTGAAAAAGACGTCATCACTCAATTCAAGGACTGCAATAATGCCCCTTGGTATACTATTTCTGGGAATAGGGTCAGCCATGATACTGAGTCTTTGGTGGGTGGGCGTTCCTTTTATGTGGCTTGGCGCAGTTTTGTTTTTGGGTGATTCGATTTCGAGGATGAAACACTCGTGGAGGATCTTGCGTGATCGTCATCGAACATAGTCTGTGTAGGTTCTTCTCCAAACTTGAAAAGGGAAGCATTCTTATATCGCGTGCATACTAAGAGCAAGACTGGTCACATTAGAACTGCAGCATGCAATTCGGAAGGAGCAGCCTTGTGCTACCGGACTATCTGCATGGAAGGTGCGGCAGTAATGGGAGCCCGTTCTCACCCTGAAATTACGGTATATCTACATTCCAGTGCTGATATTGCACAAAGCCCCCAGCGCAGCTGCAGCATAATAACCTCCATCACACCTACTCCCTCTCATCCCCCCTCCTTTTCCTGAGAGAATTGGGAGTATGATCATGGATTACACGTATGACGACAGCAGTAACATAACCACCGAATACTCTCTAAAAGGGTTCCATCGCTGGTCTTTAACGGGTCTCTTTGTGCCCCTTCTAAGACCCGGTAATGAGCTAGCAGTCGAACACAATATGCCCAACAGAATAGAGAAGATGAGCAAGACTGACCCAATTAAGTATCAGTCTTCTTGACCATGCAACAACTGCAGTTTTTATCAGGAGTCAGAATCAACACCTTCTGCATTCCCAGGTGGTACCACTACACAGACTTGTCAGCAGCTTCCTCAACCAGTTTATCAAACCCAGGTATCTTGACCATTACTTTCAACATCTTCTCCACGTCAGCCATTTGCCCTCTCCATTCCTCAAGTTCTCTCTGAGCATCCTGGTCAGCATGGAATCGTTTCACCGTTTCTGCCATCAGGGTTGGACTGGTTAGAATCACCGGAGAGAGTGTATCCTGTCATTGTTGATTCCACGACACAGGGTGGATTTTCAGATCCCTGAGGAACAGGTATTCAACAACCACAAGGGAGACCATTTCAGATTGATTAGGCACATGGATGAAACTCATACGTTATATCTGAAGGATGGGAGAATCCTGGAGTTTTCTTCCTGGGGGTTACTTCAGTCGATTACCGACACCCACGGGAATGCAATTCAGGTCAGAACTTCTCACTGGAAAATACCTTAGAATTCTCTGAGTCAAGTAGCTATACCACCCGCTTCTCCTGGGCCTTATACGTACCTGTGGATTCCACACCAGACGTGTATGAGAAGTCCTTTGCCTACGATGCACACGGGAATATGGTATCTGCAACAAATGACTATGGTACCGTTCAGTTTGTCTATGGACCTGAGTACAATGCAGCTTATATGACAGAGATCATAGACCCCTTACAGAATACGGTATCTGCCGTGTATGATGATTTGGGGAACATTACCTCCATTACTGATGCCAGAGGGTATACCTATCACTATGAATATGACCTCCTGGGGAGACTCCTGAAAAAGATCAATCCAGATCTAACAGAAAGGGAAGCAGTCTAT
>JACVGT010000034.1 GCA_018992685.1 Theionarchaea archaeon | reverse complement strand
ATCCAGCCACGGGGTATCTGAATGAACCTGTATGGTCACAGTTGCTGTGGTACTCTCTTTCTTATCATCTGTCACCCTGACCACTGCATGGTAGATCCCTGGTGTCTCGTACACGTACTCTTTCTGCAGTTCTTCCCGTGCCACCTCGAGCTTTTGAGGTCTCTCAATGGTACTCAGACTCTTCACCATCTCAAAGACCCCATCTCCTTCAAAGTCCCATTCAAGACTCGTCAGCTCCCCGTCCTCATCATACACATCCCCGTCAAACTGGACCCGTAACGGGGCCTTCCCACTGGACACATCAGGTACGATCTCCACCACGGGAGGAATATTTGTAACCACGGGCTGTGTAACATCCAATTCAGAAATCATCTCATCTTCCTCATCAATTACAGCTGCAAACAACCCATCAAGACCCATACTCAGGGTCAGCACAGCTGCAATTGCCAAAACACATATCTTGTTTCTCAGCCTTATCTCCTCCTGTCCAATCTGCTCCCACACTGCTGTGGACATGCACATTTTCTCTTCATTGGAAAACGTGCATCAGCACTTCTGCTATTCCAACAACTATTTAAGCCTTTCCTTGAGGGTGTAACGAAAATTTCCCTTTATCCCAAATCTATGAGACGCACTAATTACAAGCATTCCATATCCAACAAGTCTTTTTCAATTGGTTCAACTTCGCACCAGCTATTCTTCAAGGAAGTCATTCTCTGATCTCCCAACCATTCAAAAAGTATATTACACACCACACAAATGACATCTCATGCCAGAATCACTTTACCACCACCTTGAGATCCTCACTCAATTATCGGCCCCTGTAGGACGTGAATTGCTGGTTCAACAGTACATGGAAACCCAGTTTTCGCTCTACACAGATTCGCTCTCGTATGACAGAGTGGGTAACCTATATGCACACTTCCCGGGAGAAGGGCCAAAGACAGTCATAGCTGCCCATGCCTGTGAGATTGGATTCGTAGTCAAGAACATAACTGAAGATGGATTCCTACAAATCGCGCCCAACTACAAGACACGAGCCCCCGATACCAGAATACTCCCGTTTCATGAAGTTACCATTTTCACAGATTCATATCGATCTGTAGACGGTGTCCTAACCATGGATACCGGCCATGTTGTGGACAAAGAATCCAGAGAAAGAGCCCCCAGTCTTGAAGCCATTCTGGTAGACATTGGGGCAACTTCAAGAGAAGAAGTCCACTCTTCAGACATTCATGTGGGTTGTCCTCTGACCTGGAAAGCGCAGACGAGGAAATTCAATACCCGCGTCAAAGGAAAGTCCATGGACGACAGGCTGGGACTGGCCCTCCTGATCCAGCTGGCAACTTTCCTCCCCACAACTTCTCTAACCCGGGACATAGTCCTTGCATCAACTGTCCAAGAAGAGATTGGGGTCAGAGGTGCCCGAGCATTAGCCTCCCAACAGACCTTTGATGAAGCATATATCCTGGAGATTATCCCCACGTCCCAGAAAGCTCAGGCCATAAGCCTGGGAAAAGGACCTGCAATTGTTTATAAAGATGGATCCATGCACTATCATCACCCCACTATCATGAAATGCAGAGAAGCAGCGCAGAACTCGAATATCCCCTTGCAGCCCGCCATCTTGGAAAGGGGAGTCACTGATGGGCTGGGCTTCTTTGTGAACTCCGCTTCTCGCACGGTGCTCCTGGGCTGCCCAACTCTCTACCCTCACTCTCCAGGGGAAACTATCGACATGAGAGACCTCGAGAACCTGCAGCACCTCATGGAGACCATCTTGACATAGCCCTTTCCTTCTCCTTCGTCTCCCTTCATCTCTCTTTCTATCTTTCAATCTGGCTCTTCAAGGCTCTGGCCTTTTTCACTGTCCTCTCCTCTCCGAATACATCTGCAACTCTTTCCACAGCTTCCAGCTTATGCACCACTGCATCCAGATACGAGAACACATCCCCAGGATACAGGAGCAGCCCATAGTCCTGCCTGAACCGCCGGGATATCCCAGAGGGTGACAGCCCTTTCACCCGCAATTCACAGATATATCTGGAGATATTCCATTTCGAATGTTCACAGTATGGGTTCTCTCGGCAATCACACACAAAAAACGCTTTCAAGATTGTCAACCCTGCATCACTCCTGGCTAAGACCTCCAGACATGCCCCTGAAAACAGAGTATCAACTTCCAGGTCCAACTGCGACTTTAACCTCTGTGTTAGGTACACGTTCGCAAATGACTCCAGAGGGACCACGATATCCAGGACATCCTTCCTCAGGTTCCTCCGGATGAACTCTGCCTGCTCCACGTTCAGGAATGAGACTGAGGCTGCCCTCCCATATCCTGTGATCTCGCCCTGTGCCACCATGCCACAGTTCTCCAGGTCCCCCACCAACAAGGAGTCAAGCTCCCACAGTGCATATCCATTGACTGCTTCCAGGGGTAATCCACACGCCCTGGCAGCCAGAACATTCTCCAGCTCCTGCTCCTTTGTGTAGACCATGTCCACGTCTTCCATCTCTCCTTCCAGCAGGTGGTGTAGCACGGTGTCCTCTTCTGAAAACGGTTCCACCAGCAAGTACACGGTTCCCTTTTCGTGGTACAAGGGACGCCCTGCCCTCCCTGTCATCTGCTCAAACTCCTGTTTGCGGAGCTCTTCAATCCCCATCTTGTAACTATCAAATATGACACAGGAGGAAGGAAAATCCACTCCAGCAGACAAGGCGGCCGTGCAACACACTGCCTGCAATTTCTGGTTCCAGAAGGAGAGTTCAGTAGATTTCCGCTTGACATAGGGTAGTCCTGCATGATACGCCTGTGCTCGTATCCCTTTTGATCTCAGAAATCCTGCTAGCGTCTCACAATTCCTGCGGGAGTTGGTGAAAAGAATGCTCTGCCCGTGGTACCCGTACCGGGAAACACTCTTCCATTCCTTTTCAATCAATTCCTTAATAGTATCATTCTTATCGGGGGTCAGAACAATGTGCCTCTCCAGGGGCACGGGGCGCTCTGCATACAATACAAGAGTGCACTTTAGATCCCTGCTGATTTCTTCTGGGTTTCCCACCGTGGCTGATAGCCCCAGAAACTGTGCCTCAGGATACAACGCTCTCAGTCGGGAAATCATCCCATCCAGCCGGGGACCGCGTTCTGGATCTGACACCATGTGCACCTCATCAATGGCGATGCAGCCCACATCACCCAGGTCCACGTTAGCCCGGATGAGAAAATCCAGCCCTTCATATGTTCCCACAAGTATATCTGCACTGACATCACTGTCCATCACCAGGAGGTCGTCCGTGGTTCGTATGCGGCTCGTGCCCACCCTGATGGACACCCTGCACAGTGAACTATATCGTTTTTTAAAATCCTCGTACTTCTGGTTGGCCAGAGCCACCAGAGGAACCAGAAACAGAAACTTCTTGCCTTCACAGACCTTTTTCAGTCCCGCCAGTTCCGCTATAAGTGTTTTCCCTGATGCAGTGGCCGACACGACGAGCAGATCTCGATCCTTCAGCAGTCCAGATTCAACTGCTTTCTGCTGAATGGGGAGGAGATGGGTGACTTCCTTCTTGATGATGGCTTTGAACCGTTCTGGCAGATCTAATTCCTCCACAGACAGGGGGTTCTCTGGCATATGCCCTTCTATGACATCATACAAGGTATCTTTGGCTTTGGTGTAGCGCGGGTCCAGCAGACTGATGATCTGGTCAACGTTCTTCAGCCTGTCCAGAATTGGCTCCACGGGGATTGAAACCTTCCTGAACGTGAGTTCTTTCTTCACTTCATGGAGAGCACAGGACCTGCAGATGTTCTCACCGTGGTATATATACTCAGGGTTTTGAGTGACTCTTCCTTCAATAAAACAGTGGCGGCACAAATCAATCCATTCATATTTTGTCTGCAGGTAGGAGAACAATTCTTCCAGCTCGTTCTTGATGGTGAGGGTTTCGTCATCCCTAGAAAGGAACACTGGTTCAGACTTGAGCATCTGCACCGCTCTCTTGGGCTGATACAATTCATCTCCTGAACGAAACCGGTAAGGCCTTATTCTACCTTTTTCTTCCCGTAAGGTCAAGTAGTAGATTCTCCTGCCATTCTTTATTGAGTAAATCTCAAGTTCTGGCGTCTTCCGGGTAGTTTTTCTAATAATGAGCATGATGGTACCCACGTAGAATTTCAATCTGAGAGTGCAACTTTATTCTTTTCTTTCTACAATGATCCTGCACCTGGTGGCCAGGGCAGCAATAGCACCTAGAGCAGCCAGCCAGGGAGCGATAAGCACTCCGATGACCCCTATGGTTACTGGTATTTCCAGGAGGAGCTTGTCGTTTTCGTCCTTAACAATGACTCTGGTTACATTTCCCTCATGAATGAGTTCTTTGATCTTCTCAACGAGATGATCAGAATCAATGTAGAATTCCTCTCGTGTGGTACCTACAGAAGCGCCACACCTGTGGCAGAATTGGGCGTTCTCAGGGAGCTCAGTTCCACATTTCTTGCATGCTGTCATAGTATCCCTCGTGAAAGTATATCAAGAAGAAGGAGCATACATATATACTTTTGGAACCTTGAAGCCTGGAAAATTACACTTGCAATGTGGTTGATGAGAAGCCGGACGATCAGCCCAGGGGACGAGTAGAAGAAGAACTGGCCTCACCCGACTCCTCACCAGAGCGGAAGGTTCGTGTTTGATTTACCTGCTGTGGATTCCGGAGGAAGTCTTATATGCCTTTCTTGGAAAAAAGATGTAATTATTTTCGAAAAGGCACAAGAAGAAGTTTTCTCCAAAATAAAGCTCTAGGAAAAATTTTTTCTTTCACTACGGCAAATCATATTCTCTCGTACACTGTATTGATTGTTCGAAACTCGGTGGATAAATGTGGTCACTGACCCTGCCAAATCTTGACCCCCAAAAGGTTCAGATTCTGAACTCGTGGCGCCAGACAGATTCAATTCAGAATTATCCACCGTAAATCGAAGACTTCATTGATATGTACCCAATGAGGTGCGAAATCATTAAAACAGAGGAGCCGTATCGTAGTATGACGAGGGATATCATGTCTGGCGATGCACTACTGGACACTCCAAGAGTGTTGAGAGGGTTTGACGTGAGGGGAGAGGATATTGTTATATCACGGAAAGATGAGGGGAATCGACTGCGAATTCTTTCTGCAGGTACAGTTCGGGACCTGGGCAAGGGATATTCACCTGTTTTTTCTGGTACTGATATTCTCTACATCCAAGAAGAGACAGGCGATAGAACTGACATCTATCTGTACCAGAATGGAAGATCAGTCCCCCTAACCGGAAGCGCGAGGAACCTGTCTCCTCAGCCCTCGCCTGATGCAACTCGTGTGGCCTATCTTTCAGACCGTGGTGGCCTCCTCAGTCTGTATGTGTTGAGGTTCAACTCTGTGGAGGGAAAGACACGTGCCCCTATTGTCGTGCCAGAGCCACCCTCATACCTTCGATCATTTGTGTGGTCACCTGATGCAACCCGTATCGTGTACTGGACACGGAGCCAGCCAGACTTATGTGGCGAAGTGTGGAGCTACTCTCTCGAAGAGAAAGAGACAATAAAGCTCATTTCTTTCCCGAATTCATCAGCAAGGGTGGGAAGTCCTTACATATGGTACCTCTCTTCGTCTGATCTCTCCAGGACGATCTCAAACATCTGGATAGACCAGGATAGGTTTGTTTTTCTTTCTGATTCACAGGGCTACGATGAGTTTGGAATATCTGCAGGAAGTGGAGAATTCCAGTGGGTCGACCACAAGGAAGATACGTGGGATAAGGAATTCTATGAAGTATTCCCTGATGGGGAATGGATTGCGTGTAATGAATACATAGACGGGATGACATGCCTTGTATTCCTTTCTGTAGAAGAAGGAATACGAAGAGAGGTCAGGACCAAAGGGTGCCTTTCTCATCCTAGGTGGAGCGAAAAAGGGGTGTACTGCTGGTTCTCCAGCTCACGTGAGGGAACTGGCATCCTGTTTATACCGTTGGAAGGGTCACCTCGGCCCCAGTACTCAGAGCCACCAGCATGCCCCACCTACCAGCCTACCCCAGTTCACTACCAGACGTTTGACGGAAGAACAATTGGCGGGTGGTTATACAACGCTGAAGCAACACCTGTTCTGGTGTGGCTGCACGGCGGCCCCTCTGACATCAGTCTGAATGAGTTTGACCCTGTTGTCCAGTACTTTGCCTTGAACGGGATGGCTGTTTTCACTCCCAATTTCAGGGGGAGCAAGGGATATGGCAGCGAATTCGAGAAGCTCAACTGGAACGATCTGGGGGGAGGAGACCTCAGAGACGTACTAGAAGGCATAAAATACCTGGAAAAGCAGGGGTACACTTCCTTCGTTGTGGGTGGTCAGAGTTACGGAGCCTATCTTGCTGCAATGACTCTCGTGAAATATCCTGACGTGTGTCTGGGTGGAGTGTGCATATCCGGGGTGTACACTCTTCTTCCTGAACATGCCTCAACCTGGTTGTTAACGAGTGGGTGTGTCTGGATGGACATTGAAGACGAAGACCTCTTGACTGACAGATCCTTTGCCAGTAACATAGAGAACCTGAAGAGGCCCATTCTGACAATTCATGGTTGTAGTGACGGGTACACTCCCGTCTCAGGACTTAACTATGCTTTCAGGAAAGCGCAGGACGCAAGCAGAGACCACTTGTTCGCAATGATATGCTATGAGGATGAAGGACATGGGCTGAAAAAGAAGAAGAATGTCCATGAGAGCTACAAGAGAGTCGTGACATTCATACGAGACGTGACTATGTAAGTGTCTGTCCTGTGATCATCGGGGCGGATTGAGAACCCTTCAGACAGGGGTTATCCAGACACATCATTCTGTCATCACCACAAATTCCTTCTCCAGTATACTAAATTCCCTGTCAGATATGGCACCTCTGTGAACAGGGACAATGAGACGGGATTTGTTTGTCACCACAATGTCTTTCAACTCTTCCACGTACTTCATGACAGTGTCGAACCCAATCTGGGTGATGAGATATTCCAATCCATCAAGGAAGACCACAGATTCCTCACACTTCTTTGTAAAATCCTTCACGATGTAAATCAATTTGGGAAGATCATCTGGACTCAGCGCATCATCAACCTCGAACCTGGACAGCCACAATATCGGCGTTTTCATGAGGTTGTATTTCCTTCTCACCTTTTCTGGATATTCCCTGGAAATGACAAATCCCGGAATACCATGGGTTACCAGATCTTGAAAAATCTTCAATGATCGTTCTGGTTTCTTCTCCAGGACAGTATACCCTTCAGATGGGTCAATCCAATATCTTATTTTCGTAGAAGTAAGTTCCTCAGGAGCGGGTTCCACAAGTAGGCTCGTCCTGTCAATGAAATTCCCGCACATGCTTGCCAGAATCTCAAGATCTTTCACATCTTCCTCGTTAACAGGATTGTCTTTACGGAAGTTCCCTGCAGCTAGGGCAGCAAAAGCCTCATTTTGAACCATGATGGGAATCCATACAAAGGAACTGGGTCCTGGTCCTATTCGGCTCCCTTCAGCAGAAGAAGCATCTTTGATATGAATGGTCCTCTTGTCGAGGACGCATCTCACGCCAAAATGCTCGCTATCACTGAGAGGAACGGCAGTACCTGCATCAGGTAGATCAATCCCTGTTCCCGAGTGAAAAACAAGGCTTTTTCGCACGCGATTGACCAGAAAGATGCCCGTATGGTCAAATCCAAGGTTTTCCATGGTTTCGACGATCTCTCGCAATCCTTTTTCCCAGTTCTTTTCAACCTGAAGCCTCTGCCTCGCATTGAGCAGCATTTCGATTCGTGTGGATCTCTCTTCTATCCTCTCTTTGAGTTCGAGGTTGAGAGTTCGTATCTTCTCCTCTGCTCGTTTTCGCTCGGTGACATCCACGAATATTGCCTGGACAGCTGGCTCTCCAGAGTACGTTATCAGTCGTGAATGGGCCTCCAGCCATCGAAGTTCTCCATCCTGTCTCACAATGCGCATTTCAAAGTGTGGAGAGGGTTTTTCCCCCCTCAGCCGTCTCTGATAGTCTCTGAACAGGCGCTTCTGGTCCTGTGGATGTATGAGGGATGTCATCTCTTCTGATGAGAAAGAGAGTATCTCCTGAGAAGAGTACCCCGACATTTCAGCCACAGCCGGATTGACAAAGACAGGTCTGGGGGGAATGCCCCGAACAATGACAATTCCCTGCAAGGACTGTTCAACCAGAGTTCTGTACTTCTCTTCTGAGTCCTCCAGTTCTTTCTGTGAATGTTTTCTCTCAGAAATGTCCTCGATTATCCCGTCATGATATAACGTTCTTCCATCGTTACCTTTGACTGCCACGGCGGAGACTGATCCTACAAAGGTACTTCCATCTCTCTTCTTGAGAAGTAATTCCTCACCTTTGACGAATCCTTCTTTCGATATCTTCTTGTCCAACAAATCTCTGTCTTCCGGGTTCTGGAAAATCTCACAAACAGATAGTTCCAAGAATTCGTTCTTACTGGCATACCCAAACATCTTCACAACTGCAGGGTTGGCCTCTATGAACCACCCTTGGGGCCCTGGTACGTTCCGGTAGACCCCTACGTTAAGGTTGGTTGTGAGCGACCTGTATTTCTCCTCACTCTCTCTGAGAGCCTCAAGAGTCATCTTCTGTTCAGTGATGTCTTTCGCAATCCCCTGTATGGCATAAGGCTTTCCGTCCCTGAAGAGCAGGGAGGCTTCTGCTTCAACCCAGACAGATGACCCGTCCTTTTTCCTTAATCGGTACTCAACGGGCGATTCCCGAAATCCCGACTCGAGGAGATTCCTGGTAGCCTCTCTTACTGCTTCCAGCTGATCACTGTCTAGGAGTGCAGAGAAATTCAGGGAAGGTATTTCGTCCTTTGTATATCCCAGAAGGTTCAGGGCAGTTTCGTTTGCATCAAGGATATTTCCATCAAAATCATTGATATACACACAATAAAGAGTTCTATCAAAAAGGGCCCTGTATCTTTCTTCCAGTTCTTTGAGCTTTCCTCTCGTATGTGTTTCTGTCATAGAATCATTCCCATGTCGTTCATGCTATGACCCCTGGCTATGGAAGAAGCTTCACATTTCAGGACTCTTCTTTTCTCCTCTTTGAACACTTCCTTCACTATTCACCTTTTGTCAATCCCACTCTTTCTCTCTCTATGGAATAGAACAATATAAAGGTTTCTCAATGAATATACGTCGGCTTCTCTTTCATTGTAAAAAGTAGTCCTGAAATCTCTTTTTTTGTTCTCTAATTGCTCAATTTGACATGAAAGAATTCCAAGAGTGGTAAGAATAAATCAAAACACCACTTATGAGTGAGAAATGGATTTATCTAGGAAAAAGGTAACGGTGAGGCTGATCTGGCTATATTACTCCTTCTCTCTGCAGTTCCTTGATCTCAGCCTGGGTAAGCCCCATCTCCTGCAATATGGGAATGGTATGCTCGCCAAACAAAGGAGGTTGAACCCTCATCCCGCAGGAGAAATGGGATGACTTTATCGGTGTCCCCACCTGGTCAATGACACCTGCAGCAGGGTGCTCTATCTGAGACAGCATTTTTCTATGAAGAACTTGTGGATCTCTGAACACCTGTTCCAGATTGTTTACTGGAGTGCAGACATCCTGCAATATAGCCAGCCACTCTTCCTGGGATTTTTCCTCAAATATCCTGTTCATGACCTGTTTCAGCTCTTCTTGATCGTCATCAAATTGCCGTGATCCCAGATCATCTCTCCCCACTGCTCCACAGAATTCCTGCCAGAATTTCGGTTCCAAGGCCGCAAGTGTGACGAATTTTCCGTCTTTTGTTCTGTAGACATTGTAGCAGGCAAGACCTCCTGACAGAGCCATCTCCTCAGGGATAGGAGATTTCTTTGTGGCAAAGTACTCTCCTGCATGGATTGACAGCAAAGACACGATGCTGTCGAGCATGGAGATGTCAAGGTGCTGCCCCTTCCCCGTTCTCTCCCTGGCAATCACAGCAGACAGAATTCCGATGCATGCCAGCAATCCAGAAGCAGTATCTGCAATTTGAATCCCTGGTATTTCCCTGTTCCTGGTGATGCTCAATACTCCTCCCACCCCAATAACATTGAGGTCGTGAGCTGCCTTATGACTGTACGGTCCATCCTGTCCATAGGCTGTTATAGAGCAGTAAATAATCCCTGGATTCACTTTCTGGGCTGCCTCATAATGGATCTGAAGAGTTTCAAGGATGCCAGGACGGAAGCTCTCAAGGACGACATCACTTCTTTCTACTAACTGCATGAAAATTCTTCTTCCTTTTTCTGCTTTCAGATTCAGTGTCATGCTTTTCTTGTTTCTGTTCACAGAGAGGAACCGGGCGCTCTCCGTTTTGATGAAAGGCGGCATCCAGCGGGCGTAATCGCCTGTGGTGGGCTCTTCAATTTTGATGACATGACATCCCAGATCAGCCAGGAGCATGGAACAGTATGGTCCGGGTAATAACCGGGATAGATCCAGAATTCTGATGTTTTCCAGCATGGAACCACGGTACGAGTAGGTGCTGCATGTGATAAAGGTTACCATGGCAGAGTACAAAAATTCCGGTAGAGTCAGCTGCTGATCTGTCCTTCCTGCTGTCCCTGGATTTCGTTATCTCAATTGTTGGCCTGCACAAAATCCTTTAGTACAGGATACATACTCTTTCAATGATACTGCAGCCATACGAGGCAAAATCCATCATGAGGAAGAGTTCTCCCAGCCTCTTCTCCTGGGGTGAGGCCTATCTCAACCCATACCAGGGATGCTACCATGATTGTGTGTATTGTGATGGAAAATCGGAAGGATATTTCATGCATGAAGATTTTTCCCAGCGCATCAAGGTGAAAACGAATGCACCCATTCTCCTGGAACGATTTTTCAGAAAGAAAGGATTTATCCCCCTTCACAGGCAGAAAACTGACACTCTGGTGGATTTCATTCCTTCTTTGAAAGACTCAGCTCAAAAAACCCAGCCCCCTAAATTCGTGCTCCACCTTGGAGGTGGTGTGTGCGATGTCTACCAGCCCGCAGAAGCTGAAACCAGAATGACCAGAACTCTGTTGACCATTGCTCGTGACTATGGGCTCCCCGTCTTCATTCTCACCAAGAATACTCTACTCTTGCGGGATCTTGACCTGTTGAAGTCTATCAATGAGACTTCGCATGTCTGCTGCAGTTTCACCATTACGCTTGCAGACAATGAATCCCAGAGAATCTTCGAACCACATGCAAGCACGACAGACGAACGCTTTGCAGCAATCAGAACCTTGAGAAAAGAGGGAATTCATGCGGGTGTTCATTTCTATCCCGTGCTTCCCTTCATCGGGGACACTGATGAAAACATGGAAGCGCTATACACAAGAGCCAAGGAAGCGCAGGCAGAATTCGTGTACTGCTGGGGATTGACTCTGAAACCCGGGCGCAGCAAACAGGAGTTCCTCTCTGTGGTACAAGAACACTACCCTCACCTCCTTCGAAGGTATGAACTCCTGTATGGCAATAACGACCTATATGGGAACATCAATGTGAATCAGATTGAAAAAACAGAGTTCGTGTATCCTGAGGTCAAAGGATAAAAGATCGGATATGAACACAGTATGAGGTACGCATTAGACCGATATGTACCTCACGGGAGAATTCCTGGAAATCTGAAATGCTCAGAGTTCCTGCTGAGAGTCGGCTATCTCAGGAAGCACATTCTTCAAGAAAAGAACGTTCCTCCGTTCCATAGGGCAGTCGCGACTCTGGAAACCCTGGATACAGGTATTACCCAGATGAACCAGAGAGAGGTTGAGAGCCTGCCAGTTCCTAACGAGGTTATACCCTACCTGACTCTCTATCTCAAGGGAGGAAAATACCTGGACGAGCTTGAAGAAAAGGCGTACCATGTGGTCTCTGCGAACCTGATTGAACCTTCCTAATCCGGGCGGGAAGAAGGCTGACTCAGTGCATCTCTCAACGCAGGGTTCTTGTGAAGGTATTGGCCTTTCACCTCTGTGTCAACTCGGTTAAAGAAGCAGGAGAAATTCACACACGCAGAACAAATGTATTTCTGGAGAGTCCAGAAAAAGCCGATCAATCCCCAGAGAGCAAGAAGTGCAAGGATTATCTGGTTTCCCAGGATTAAGAATGGGAAAGGATATGCTCCAATGAGGATGAACCCTGCTACAAGCTGGATTTGTTCCTGCCGGGAAATGGGAGTTGGGGTGTACTTCCAGAGTTTTATCACACCGTAATTAGCATTGCAGTGTAGTATCCTACTCTCTTCAGCGTAGAAAGGACAATGCCTGCAGAGAATACGGCTCTCCCAAACATTAAAGAAGAACAGTAGACATGCAATCCAAATGAGAATAAACCGGGTATATCCTGATTGTACCATGCCTACAGAAGAAGGAAGGGCAAACGTCAGGAACAGGCCTGCAAAATGGAACAGGTCCCCGCGATTGAACCGGCACTTGAGATGGGGGCGAATAGAGCACTTCCCGCAGGAGGATTCTGGCTCACAGCTGCAGACAGAAAGAGGATGATGATTCATGAGTGGGCTATTGCAGGCAATCTTTTCAAGGTTTCTGACTGCAGTGAGGACAGAGATACTCGCGAATCTAAAAGGTTCTCTCTACGTCTGCCTGGAATCCATGGAGAGTGGATGAGCTACAGGTAGCAGTCCCAACCCGAAACTCCTATAAGAACTCGTTCACAGAGGTCGCATGAATGTAACCCGAGAATGGGATGAAGCAGCAGAAGCATGGGCCGCCTTTGTTCGTACAGGAAAAGACTACTATAGAGATGAACTCAACAATCCTGCAATGTTTGACATGCTGGGCTCACTCTCTGGACGTAAAATCCTGGATGCTGCATGTGGTGAAGGGTACAACACTCGTTTAATGGCCAAGAAAGGAGCTGTGGTCACCGGAGTTGATTCTTCAGAGGCCATGATCTCTCTGGCCCTCCAGGAGGAGGAAAAAGAACCGCTCGGGATAGAATACGTGGTGGCTGATGTGTGCAACCTGAATGTGTTCAAGAGACGCACTTTTGATATTGTCACGTGCTTCATGGCTCTCCAGGACATTGAACTGTATATCAAGGCTATACAGGAAATATGGAGAGTTCTTATCGTGAGGGGACGATTTCTAGCTGTTATTCCTCATCCTTGCTTTGAGAAAAGGAGAATCAATGACAAGATCATCGGGGGATGGGAATACCCGGAAGGCGCATCACACAATGAATCTCCTCACTACTACAAGGTGGATCACTACTTTGAGACCTGCAGCTACTCCATTCATTGGAATATGGCACGACTGGCCCAGCACTTTGTCACCACAGCGTTTCACCGCACAGTAACTGAGTATTTTGACGCTCTTAACACTGCTGGATTTCTTGTCTCTCGGCTGAAAGAACCCAGGCCTAGACATCCAATCCATCCTCATCTCGTGTTGGAATTGAGAATCCCGCAGTCTCTGATCATTGAAGCAGTGAAACTGTAATACTCGAACTGTCAATTCTGGGAAGTGAGAGCTGCAGGAGGGAGGTTCTGGCAGTCTGAGCACCCTGTGCTTTCATCAACTCTGTACACTGTACTGAACCTACGTTCTCCTCAAACTGCGTATCGATCTGAATGTAGGACAGTCTTCTCAATCCAAAGAAGTGCTTGAACATCCAGGTATTCTTGCGTAGACGTCCTTTGGTGGTGGACTTGGGTTTGCTCTGTTCTGTGCAGACCAAACGATTATATAAAAACCATATCAGATTCTTGCATGGAGGCGGGACCTGCTTCAAAGCTATCACCGCCAAGGATTCCGCCTCCCTTCTCATTCTAGAAAGGTTGAGTTGTTGAGGCGTGATGAGAGGTGACGTCACAGCCGGCAATCAGTGTCCATCACATTCAGAGACCATGTGCCTACCAAATGTGGCTTGGGTATTTCTCCGGTCGGGACGTATCTTCCATAGCCTCGTTTTCCAAAGAAACCCTAGCTGCTTCTCCTGTCCCTCAGTTCAAAATTGCGTAATTATATTATTATTCCGTGCTATTTTTTACTCTTGAAAATCTCTGCTCTAAGAACTTGTCTAAAAATATGAAAACAGCAAGGCCTGGCTCCACAATATTTATAAAGAACCAATAAAAGGTATTTATGCAGCATTGAATGTTGCATCTCGCTGTGTACAGGGATGGCGGATCTTAAAGGACGGGAGATGGAGATGAACATACTGGATGTTCCAGAAGAACGGAAGAGAGACGTCAGAGTAATCTTCAACACGTTGGACAAGAATCCGCGAATACAAGTCAGATACCTTTCCAGATTCCTGAAGTTGCGTCCAAGCAATGCAGGGAAACGGTTAAGAGACGCAGTTGAGAAAGGATACATTGTGGGGCCACAGATCAGAAAGAGATCATTTTCGAGTTTTGCAGAATATGTCTACTTTATTCGCAGTGATGATCCCATCGGGTTATTCCGCACATACACTCAGGACAGTGATGTCGTCTACCACACCCTCATGGATGGGTTTTCAAATCTGCGTATTATCTCTCTGAAAGAGCTTGACCTGGATGGGGTTGTGGTGGGAGGACGCCGTTCGGACTACTATATCTCATATGCTCCAGACCACTCGTGGGAACACTCCATCAAGACCATGCAGGAAATGGTGGACACCTTTGATCCAGAGACATACTTACCCCAGGGGCTCATCAACACGCACTGGTCAGAATCTGTAGAATGGAGTGAGACGGATGAAATACTCTTCAGAGAATTGAAATACAATCTCAGGAAACCACTGACTCCCCTCATGAAAGCCCATCATATTTCTGCAGGCGACATCAGTGGCTGGCTGGAACGCCTTCCTGAATGCTGCACCATCTTCACGTGCTACTTCCCCGAGACTGTCCCTGCATACGACCCCTATGTCTTCATGGTGGAGACCGACTATGAAGATTTCGTCATTGAGCTCTTTTCTCACCTGCCCACCACTACCTGGTTCTACAGGGTTTCAGACACCCTGTTCATGGATGTGTGGCTGGACAGGGGCTCCATGAAGAGTGATGACTATGTGATGCAGGACATCAACAGGTTGCACATTCCACTGCTGGTTCGAGACCTGCTCAAAAGAGAGATCATCCAGAGTGAAGCACATGCATTAGTACAATGCTACTGGAGAAAAGACCTCACATGAATCTAACCTGGAGCGCCTCCACCGTTTCCACCGCCTCCACCAAGAGGCAGCGGGTTATCAGGAGCTGCATTCCCTGGTGCGGGATCTTCTGGTTCAGTGTCGTCAGAGAAGACGTCTCCACAAGCTTCAGCAGCCGTCACTGAGGTTCCTATGAAAACCCCTACCAAGAGCAGGAGAACCAAGATCTTTTTCATCTCTTCCACCTCGTTACTCAATTCTCATGCCTACTTTAAAAATGTTGCCATCAAACACGGCAAATCCGAAATGTAAAGTCGCTTCACGACTCTTCTAGGCAAGCTTTCAGCCTTACCAGGCCATACTTCAAGATTTCAGAATCTAGAGACTCCCGAGTGAATCTAAAGCAGCTATGAATGATTCCTGCAATTTTTCTTGGACTAAGACTCAAGTGATCCCTTTGAAAGCAGAAAATCTTTTAAGGGTGAAACGAGAACCCACCTCGGAAAGGCATCTCTGTTCAACCAGAGCTACGTGTGACTGGTTGGAGGATCTTGCAAATCGAAAAGGTAAGAGACATGAAGTTCACTGAAAAACGCCTCAAAAGAGAATACAGGATCATATACCAGCTGTTGGACAGGTCCCCCCGGGTCAAGGTTAAAGACGCTGCCAGCGCATTAGGGATAAACCGTAATACGGCAGGCGCCAGGTTAAGAGACGCAGTTGAGAAAGGATACATTGTGGGGCCACAGATCAGAAAGAGATCATTTTCGAGTTTTGCAGAATATGTCTACTTTATTCGCAGTGATGATCCCATCGGGTTATTCCGCACATACACTCAAGACAGTGATGTCGTCTACCACACCCTCATGGATGGGTTTTCAAATCTGCGCATTATCTCTCTGAAAGAGCTTGACCTGGATGGGGTTGTGGTGGGAGGACGTCGTTCGGACTACTATATCTCATATGCTCCAGACCACTCGTGGGAACACTCCATCAAGACCATGCAGGAAATGGTGGACACCTTTGATCCAGAGACATACTTACCCCAGGGGCTCATCAACACACACTGGTCAGAATCCATAGAATGGAATGAGACGGATGAAATACTCTTCAGAGAATTGAAATACAATCTCAGGAAACCACTGGAGCCCATCGTCAAGGCCAAACACAATATCTGGAGTGGAAGTGCGTACCAGTGGCTGGAACGCCTTCCTGAATGCTGCACCATCTTCACGTGCTACTTCCCCGAGACTGTCCCTGCATACGACCCCTATGTCTTCATGGTGGAGACCGACTATGAAGATTTCGTCATTGAGCTCTTTTCTCACCTACCCACCACTACCTGGTTCTACAGGGTTTCAGACAACCTGTTCATGGATGTGTGGCTGGACAGGGGCTCCATGAAGAGTGATGACTATGTGATGCAGGACATCAACAGGCTGCACATTCCACTGCTTCTTCGAGACCTTCTCAAGAGAAAGATCATCCAGAGTGAAGCACATGCATTAGTACAATGCTACTGGAGAAAAGATCCGTCAGTCGTTGGATGAAGTACTTCTTTCTTCCGTCGATGTGGGAATATGCTTTTTGCTTCTGAGGACGCGAAAAAAAAAGAAAAGAGGAATACTTATTTCTTGGCAACTTTGTACAGGGCGAATATCACTACCAGGTATGCCAACAATCTGACAATAATCAGAGGGGTTTCGAGGGTGTCCTTCAGCCCCAAAAGGATTGACAAATGTGATATACCGAAAAGTCCAAAGGCAATGCCAATGTAGAGCGGTACTGAATCGCCACTTTTCTTGGAACCCCAGTATCCGAGAGCCACGATAATGATACAGAGGACCAGATTCACAACATATAAGGGATCCATCTTATCAACCTCGGTTCATGATTTCGGCCTCTTTGCTGAAGAAGCTTATAAAGATTTACATCTTCCATTTGAGCTGTAGGAGAAGAGTGTACTGTGGCCGTGCTTGAATTTGATTCCCTGTGATTTTCATGAAAGAGTGTGATCTCTGTGGGGAAATGCTCACATAAAATCTCGGCATGTTAATATCTGGACCTGCGCAGAAGAGATATCGGCCTTTATCTGTCGGGGTTGACCTGACAGACTGCTGAGTTGTGACATCAGAACGCAGCACGATGCACAGATCTTGCAGAAGGCGGATATCACCTGGGAGCTGGGCTGATGTCCAGCTCCTTCATTTAGGAGCGAAGGGGACAACTGTGTGACAGAGGCTGAAAACTGGAGAAGTGGAAACGATAATCATTGATTTCAGACTGAGAGTCACACTGAAAGAAAAAAAGGAGAAATGAGTGGTGAATCATTCATGCTTCTTCCACTCTGTCTGCGTGCATGCCGGGCATGCAGGTAAGACATCTGAAGGATCTTCTAGCGTAATGACCTCAGCACAGTTCGTGCATTTGTACTTTCCTTTTCCAGGTTTTTCTCCTGCTTCTAGTGTCATAATTTCACTTCCCGTTTCTTGTTGCTGTACTGAGAAAAGGTTTGCTTAAAGTCTTTATGGGTCGAGCTGAGGAATGAGAGAAGGTTTCTACCGGCCAGATTCTTGGCGGACATAAAGTGGAAATGGTACGTTGCAGGTCATTGGATTAGATTCGATCCAACGTACCTTGGAATACACCTCAATTGCCATAGATTTGTCTACGATCTCACTCTGCTAAGAAAACTGCTGAATGCGATTAGATTGAACCATCTATCCCCAGCTTAGAAAGACTCCATAGATACAAAGATACCTAGCATCTCTTTTCCCACATACAATTAAAAAGAGGCGATAATGGCAAAAATGGAATAAAAAGCTCTTTTTCAAGGGTTTTTTGGTCTTGGCTTACGTTTTGTACTCAGAAGGGCCTTTATGGACTCAATGTCCGCCTGACAACCAGGTCTGATCCAGAGCCAGCGGCCGTCATGAAGCTGCTGCGTATTTTCTAACAACGCACGCACATCCGGACTCAAATCGTCCAGAAGGGCCTGTGCCTTTTCTACTTCCTTTCGGCCCAGTACAACAAGGGCCGTGAATGCTCCTTTCTCAGGAAAAAGCGTGACGAGTGTTTTGCCACTCTTACGATATCGCATAGCCCAACCGTACTTTTTTCCTCCGAAATCCAGGTCGGAGACATGATCATAGTGTGTTTCAAGGTATTCCAGAAGATCTTGCCACAGCCCTGCGTTTTCTCCAACGGCTCTGAGCATGTCTTCGCGGGTGGGCTCTTGGTCTTGGTCCAACATCCTTTCAAATCTCATGGTTATTCCTCCTCCTGTGCCTGTCCCGAACCGGTTCTTTCACTTCTACAATCTTTTTTGTCCTCCAGGACGAAAAGTCAACGTTCAGTGACTCTTGTATGACTGTCAAGTCGACATATAAGAATGTACTTGTCGTGAGGGTACGGCCTGGCAACCAGGTGATCAACCAGATGATTTAGGTAGACAATCAGGACGGTCAAAGGGCTGTGGAACACAGGTGCGTATATGTGTACACCGACACGAAGATTCAAGGTCCACGTGACAGCATATCTGGTGGGGGAGCTCTTGAAGAAGTCACCCTCAGGAACAGGGGATTCAGGATTCAAGGTGCCGAGCAATGTGCTCTCCAGGTTATCCTATTGTGGGACCAACCCAAACAATTAAAAGAGCAAACGCCAACCCAATCCATGGACAGTCTCGAGTATTTCAAGAAATCCTATTTTGCAGTAGATGGTCTGTGGTTTATCATGGTGGAAGAGGAGAGTTCGTTTGAATACGCTCTGGAACTGGATAAGAGAGTGTGGAAGATTGTGGCCAAGATCCAGGCCAGGACTGCCATGAAATTAGGAAAAGATTTCTTTGAAAGCCTGAGACTGAAATGGGATTCTGAGGAATATACGTACCGTCTTGAAAAATATGGTGTAATCATTGAACAGTGCCCCTGGTGGGAAATCATGAAAAGCTCGGGAAGAGAAAACACTGCTGGAAGAGTTGGTGCGACAATCTGTCCTATGCTGTACAACGAATGGGCGAAAGAATACAAGGCTCCCTACACAGTCACCTTTGAAACCCATATGTGCCAGGGCGAAAAAGAATGTACTCTACATTTTAAGAAGTCTGTTAAATAGATCTCTGGCCCGCGAGGGGACTTCCATGGCCTGATTCTCACAGATTTCTACACAGCAAAAGCAGGACACGCATTTCTCTCTGTTGAGACGGGGATAGTGGTTACGCTGGAGGGCTGAAACGGGACACTTCTCAACACACTCATAACATCGTGTACATTTGTTCCTGTTCAGTGTGGGCTTTACTGCCATGAAGTCATAGTACCGTGAGCTCACCGGGGTAATAACCGTGACCAGCGTCCTGGAGGGAACCCTGAAATGGGGTATTTTCTTGATGTCTCCTATAATGTCAATCTCATCAATGTCAATGGCGCCCAGTCCCTGGCGGTGTGCATATTCAAGCATGGGGACTTCGTGAGGGTCAAGGCCCATCATATATGCCATGACGGCGTCCAGTTCTACTCCATTGTCTGAAGCCAGTATCTTTCCAAGGTGCCGGGGAGTTCCAGATGAAGGCCCGTTTCCCTCCATGACCATGATTGCATCCATAACATTCAGGTGGGGAGGACGAATTGCATACACATCTACCAGTGCCCGGGAAAACTGATCCAGAGAGCGAGCAGCACAATGCACCATGGACTTTTCTTCTCCAGGCAGTATGCCAAACATGTTCTTGACTGCCCCGGTAATAATAGTCTGCATGTGAGTCTTAAATTTCGGAACGTTCACAATATAGGGAGATTCCATGACCTTCCTTGAGACTACTAGCTCTGAAAAGTAATTTGATCTCGTTGTGACTTTTGTACCATCTGAAATATCCTCGAAGTAGCCTTTGCTGGCCTGGTAGATACCTGCTCTTTTCGCCCTTTCCATAAGGTTCTTCTTGCCAGCAGGATTATCCCCCACAGTGAGAGGTATTCCGGCCTGTTCAAGGTACTCCACCAAGGCCTGAATAAGCGATGGATGTGTGGTAACATGTCGGTCACATTCGAATCCTCCCAGTAGGTTTGGCTTTACGAGTGTTCTGACTGTAGGAGGAGTGAAATGAGAGAAAATCAAGCTTATTGCAGCCCTCGAAACAGGATATTCAGAATCGAAGATAAGGACAGAACTCATTCTCCATCACTCTTCCAGGACCTGGCTCTAATCCTCCAGTGAAGACTCAAAATAATCAAACCAGTATCCAGTTCTCAGCACATAGTCCAGCTCTGCTTCCAGCACTTCGAGATGTTTCTTCTCGAACTCAATCAATGAAGCAAACAGTGGCTGCAAATCCCCCTTCGCCCATTCAGAGTAGAACGCGATGGATTCCTTCTCCATGTCTCTTCCTATCTTGAGTGCTTCCACCTCACCCGAATACTTGGAGACTTCTGTTTCAAATACAGGTATATCCTTGTGTGCTCTCTCTGGATACAATGTGGAGAACTTTTCACGGAGACTTTCAATATGTTCCTGTTCTTCTTTGGCCAATTGAGCAAACATTTTTCTACCAGTCTCATTTTCTGTCTTTCTTGCTGCTTCAGAATAGAATCTAAACCCCTTATCTTCCAGCTCTAAAGCAGTCCCCAGAATGTGCTCTTTATTTTCCATAATTCGTCCCACAAGTGGAGTTTTAAAAGGTTTTCTCAGCCCACCGTCATGATCTCACTGCCTGTGTTAGTTCAGCTCATCTTCAGGCTGTGGGTTCTAGGCTCAACCTTTTAATGTCACGATCAGAGTACGACTTGTGGTTGTATTCGTCCAGGAAAAAGACAAGAGAAAGGCTTTTACCAGGGCTGTTGCCGATCTGTATATTGAAAAGGGATCTACGGTAGCCATAAAGCCCAATCTGAGTATCCATGGTCAAGAAGCCTGCACGGATTTCCAGTTCGTGAGCTGGTTGGTTGAATATGTTGCTGAGTTTTCCCCCAGAAAGATCATGATTGTAGAATCAGACACGGATTTAAGGCGTATCTGGGACACGTACGATGCGTTTGGGTACAGCTCTCTGGACGCAGAACTTATCAATACATCAGAGACCCCGTGTACAACCATATATCCCGGACATACCACCTTTTTCAAGTCGTTCCCGTATCCCGACGTTCTCAAAGAGAGCGTACTCATCTCGTTTGCCAAGCTGAAGACCCATATTCTCACCATATACACAGGAGCTGTGAAGAACCAGTACGGGTTGATACCTTTTCCCGACAAGAGGATTTTCCACAAATTCCTTGATAAGATAATAGTAGATGCAAACGTCGTTTTCCCCTGTCATTACTACCTGCTGGATGGGTTCTACGCCATGGAGGGACAGGGACCCCTTGAAGGTACCATGGTTGAACTGGACCTTCTTCTGGCAGGGACTGACCCGGTTGCTGTTGATTCTTGTGCCTGCAGAGCAGTGGGCATAAACCCGGAGACGATCTCACACCTGGTGCTGGCGGAAAAAGCGGGGGTGGGTACCTCCCACCATGGGATGGAAGGTGAAATCCCGGTCGTAGGGCAATTGAAAGTGCCAGGACGATAAATATTGCGTACCGGATCGATCTGGTTGCCATTCACCAAACCCTTCGCTCAAGCCTCGGGGAGTTAGATCGCACTTCCCAATACCCTCTTGAAGTAACTGTTTTCCTGCCCGGGTGAGCTTTCTTCTGATTTTCAGAATGGTTGGAGTTCCTGAGAATCAGTCTGCAGAAGAATTGTCCACAGGATGAGCAAACCCTTTTAATGCTGCGAGGAAAGTAGCAGCAATGAACGTTATTGATCAAGCGTCAGAACGCAGTGCAACCTACGCTGATCTTCGTCATGACAATAAAAGAGTCTATACGGTGGTGCGGGAAAACCGAAAGACCAACAGCAGTGAAGTACAAATAAATGAAGGGTTCTGTTTGAGATGCCTGGTCAATGGATCCTGGGGGACTGGCATGGTGACCTCCGAATCTGATCTTCCTTCTCTTCTGGACAGGGTAATGAAATCAGCCAGGGCTCAAACCAGAAAGAATGAGGTCTGTGTCAGAGAGACGGATGCTGAGACGGTCACTGTTGAGAAAAAGGCTGAAAAGAGAGTTGTCGATGAAAATGTTACGGAATATCTTTCTTCCATGGAGGAAAGGGCACATGAACAGAGCAAAAGGATTTCCTCTCTCAGCATCAGCCTGATTGCTCTTGAGCGTTTCATACATATTACCACATCAGAAGAAAGAAGCGTTACCACCAGAGTTGATCGCATCTACCTCCGAGCGAGTATTACCTGCAAGGAAGGAACCAGCATTGAGTCCCGAGCACAGACCTGGGGAGGTGTGGGAGGAATGGAGTACCTCCTGACCAACGAGGAGAATATCATGGAGACCACGGCGAAGCTTGCGCGGGAGGCAGACGTCCTGGTAGAGGCAGAACACTCCCCGTCATCAGTCATGGATTGTGTCCTGAGCAACACGCTGACCGGCACCTTACTGCATGAAGCATTCGGTCACGCAGTGGAGGCCGACCTCGTCGTTTCCAATGAGTCCATACTGGCAGGAAGAATTGGGGAGAAGGTGGCTGCAGACTGCATTACTATGAGAGATGATCCCACGCGGGAATTGATGGGATTCAGCCCGTATGACCATGAGGGGGTTGCTGCCCGTCCTACCACAGTGATCAATGAGGGGGTGCTCACCTCCTACCTGCATTCCAGAGAAACTGCTGCTCTTCTCAATGCAGCTTTGACGGGACACTGCAAAGCAGAATACTTCTCCAGGACTCCTATCGTGCGGCAGGGGAATACCATTCTTGATCCTGGAGAGTATGCTCTGCCTGAACTCCTGGATGTGAGAGGAGGTCTCTTTCTGGGAGATTCTGCAGGTGGGCAGGTAAATGTGGGAGAGGGCACCTTTTCTTTTGGCACACAGTACACGCGAGAGATTTCCAATGGTGAACTGGGAAAGTACTTACGGGGATGCTCCCTTTCAGGAAATGTCCTCGAGACCATGAAAAAGGTGGACGCCGTGGGAAAAGAGGTGGACGTGGCGTCTGGAGGATGTGGCAAAGGTCAGATGGACTACCAGGGGAGACTGGTACCCAAGATCAGACTGCGGGAGGTGATGATAGGTGGGCGAGGTCGATAGGATACTGGGCTATGCAGAGAAGCAAGGGGCTGATGAAGCAGAAGTTGTCTGCGAAGAATCTGATTACGCCTATGCCAAGTTTGAATTGGGTGAGCCACGACAGGTATTCCAGGCTAGAATCACTGAGTACGCCCTACGAGTCGTTGTTGACCACAGGGTGGGGTTCTCTTACTTCACCCAGTCTTGGAAAGAAGCTGTGGAAGAAGCAGTTGCCCTTGCCAGAAAACGGGAGAAGAATGAGAAGTGGAAATCGTTTGCTCCTGAAAGACCTGGTCCCTCACTGAACCTGTATAGAGAGTCTGTTGCCAACGCATCCATCGATCAGGTCATGCAGGACATGAAGGTTATCTGCGAGGCTATCGAGGATCCGCGGATTGTTGCCTCCAACGTATATTGCCAGCTTGGACACTCTCAGACGGAAATTGCCAACACATCAGGGATTTCGAAAAAAGGCATTGATTCACTGGCTGCCCTCAGAGTCATGTGCAGAGCTGAAGATGGTGATTCTGGAATGGGTTATGCTCACGGATACTCATTGGGATATGATTTCGATTTCTGTGACATAGGAAAACATGCTGAACAGCAGGCAGTGAGACAGCTGGGAAAAGTGAAACCAGAATCGGGAGAGAAGAAAGTACTGCTTGCCCCCAGGGTGTTCGCCAACCTTCTGGTGTGTGCAGCGGTTCCGTCCTTTCTGGGACACAACATGGAAGAAGGACGTTCTTCCCTGAAGATAGGACAGACAGTTGCAGCAGAACACCTCACCGTCAGGGAGAACCCTCTGGTGGAAGGCCCCCAGGGACGTCAGTTTGATGATGAGGGAATACCTTCCCGACCAGTGGACCTCATCGCTGATGCGTCTGTAAAATCCTTTATTTATGACACCTACTATGGGGAGACAACAGCAGGGGGCATCAGATACAATCGGTATCGTGGCCGGAATCTCAGAGACCCTCCCAAGCCCTGCACCACATCTTTGTGTGTCACCGGGGATGCGGCACCAGTTGAGGAGCTCATCAGCGAAATACGGGATGGCATCCTGGTAGTTGAGGAGACAAATTCTCACGCCTCTAAGTCACAGTCCGGCCTGTTTTCCATCGGGGTGACTTCAGGGTTTATCATCAAGAAAGGGGAGATAATGACTCCTGTTAAAGGATGCATGATCTCTGGACTGGCATTTGAAGATTTACTTCCAAGAGTGAGCTTTGTCAGCACAGAAAGAGAGCTTCACAGGTCCTTTGTCTATCCCACCTATGTAGACACAGGGTATGCCCTTGTGGACTCATTGAGGATCACTGCCTGAACCCTTCCTCTCCAATGAGAGGGACAAAGGCGCACCCACCATGATGCGTGACAACCAGATCGTTCTTATCAGTCTTCTGGGCCACTTCCAGTTCCTGGTACCAGTGCCTTGAACCCACAGGACACACAATCAGGCCACCCGGCTCAAGCTGGTCCACCCAGGGTGAGGGAATCCTGGGGGCTGCAGCAGTCGAGATGATCCTGTGATAAGGGGCCTTTTCAGGATACCCCAGAGTCCCGTCACCTGTTATTACTGTAACATGGTATCCTGCAGATTTCAGATTTTCTTTTCCCCAGTCAGCCAGCTCTGGAATTCGTTCTATTGATAAGACGTTGTCTTCCCCCACGATTTCAGCAATCAATGCCACATTGTACCCGGAGCCGCATCCAATTTCCAGAACAGAAAGCCCCTGACTCAGCTGAGAAACTTCCAGCATGATGGCAATCATGGAGGGGGCTGATATCGTTTGCCCGAATAAGATGGGCAAAGGGGTGTCAGCATACGCACGATCCCTGTATCCAGGGAGGACAAACAACTCCCGTGGCACTGTCAGAAAGGCTTTCTCCACCTCGGGGGAGGTTATGTACCCGTATTTCTTCAGCATTGCTGTAACAGTCTTTCGGTCCATGGTATCACAATATAATGTCAATCTGGGTTCCACAGTTGCTGCAGAGAGCATCTTCCGTAATTCCCACCATTGATGCAGAGAACCCGTGTCTGGCAATGAGGGTATTCCCGCACCGGTAACAATACGTGTTGTCACCCTCATGGCCCCACACGTTGCCGATGTAGCAGTAGCGCAGCTTCTCAAGCGCAAGTGAACGGGCTCTCTCTAACGTTTTCACCTCTGTTGGAGGAATGTTGAGGTGATAACTGGGATAGTACCGGGAGAAGTGGAGAGGAGTGTCTTCTCCCAGAGAAGACGCTATCCAGTTGACCAGGGCCTTGATTTCCTCATCGCTGTCATTTTTTCCAGGGATTATGAGGGTAGTAATTTCCACCCATGCATGCTGCCTGGCCATCTCTGCGGTTTTAAGGACAGGGTCCAGCTTTCCGTGGCACAGTTCTTTGTAAAATGAATCAGTGAAGGCTTTTACATCAATATTTAGGGCATCAATGAAAGGTAGCAGCTCCTTCAAGGGTTCTTCATTAAGGTATCCATTCGTTACCAGAATATTGTTTATTCCGTGCTCTCTGGCCAGAGCTGCTGTATCAGAGACAAATTCATACCAGATTGAGGGTTCATTATAGGTATAGGCAATACTGATACACCTCCGGGTTTCCGCTGCTTCAACAATCTGTCGCGAGGTCATCCTGTAAGTAGGAACACGTTCCTGAGAAATCTCCCAGTTCTGGCAGAAAGAACATGATAAATTGCATCCCAGTGTACCTACAGAATACGTCTCACTGCCCGGGTGGAAGTGATACAGGGGCTTCTTCTCCACAGGGTCTACCCCCCGGGAAGTTACCTGCTCATAACTGGTTGAATAAAGAATTCCCTTTTGATTCTCGCGAATTCCGCACATTCCTCGCTTCCCGTGTTTGATGACACACTCGTGAGGACACAGATGACATTGAATGACGTCACTTGGAAGGGGTTCATAGAAGCGAGCTTCTTTCATTGATTTTCATTGGGAATGACTGCATTTATAGTTTATGGGAAGGAAAGGTACACATTCACGGAGGCCATCCATCCTTCCTGGGTTACCTGCTGCACCATGCCCTGATGATTTCTTCAATGTCTTCCACGTGTTTCACCACAGTTATCCCCTCCATTTTCTCCAAGATTTCCACATTCTTCACATCAACCTCTCTCACGTGGAGGGTCATCTCACTGCCATCAGGCAACGTGGTCACTATGTCTCCCAGGGTCTGATCTACTGGATAAATGTACACGGGGCAAGAAACTTTCATGGCCTGAGCAGCCGAATTCGTGATTAGGGAATCTGCAATCCCGTGAGCCAGCTTGGCCACCGTATTGGCAGTGGCGGGGCAAATCATGAAGAGTCGATATTTTCCCATCTGAAGTTTTCCTGATAAAAACGGAATATTGGGCCCTTTTTCCATGTGAACGTTTTCAAAGGACCTTCTGACCTCCTGCATGTACTTATAGTAGTTCAGGACAAGTTCTCCTTCCCGTGAGAGAAATACATCAATTCGTACATCACATGTTTCGCGGATATCTTTCATCATGTCCAGAGACTCTCTCATGTAATCTCCAGACCCTGTAATACCCCATGCAAGTTTTTCCATGTTACACTCTCCTGATGACGCGAGCAACCTGTACGAGTCTATCCACTGTCTTCTGCAATGTTCTTATACCCTCCTCATCCTGTTCAACACCAGCGGCACCCAGGTCCCTGGACCAAAAGGTACTCCCCAGGTTTGCCCCAAAGGAACCTCCACCTACTGGAAGAATTTCATTAATAACATAGAACTCGAGAATGGTCTGGAGAGCCACTTCCTGCCCTCCCGTGCGATCACCGCCCACTGCAAGTGCAGCCCCCACTTTTCGGGAAAGAACATGAGGATTCCTGGCCAGCAGTGCCCTGCACCGATCCATCAACACCTTCATCTGGCCGGAGACTGTCCCCTGGTACACAGGGGTACCCACAATGAGAGCATCTGCCCACTCCAGTGACGCATAAACTTCCTCCATATCGTCTTTGAAACAGCAGCCCTCCCTCTTCTTCACACAGTAGTCACAGTGGATGCAGAAATTGAGTTCTTTCTTGTGACATGAAAAATACCTGATTTCAGCTGAATGTGTCATCTCAGCATACCCCAACGCCTTCCGAACTGCAGAATCAGTAGATGCAATGCGTGGACTCCCACAAATACCGAATATTCTCAACGTTGTATTGGCCATTCCCTATGATTTCTCGTGAGGCCTTATATTCTTTCTTACATGCTGTATACTGGATATGGCCTTAAGTAGGAGAGTATCACAAATACCAAAAGGCACACGGCAATACCGGGGATGACGGGGTCTGGCCACAGATTGAGTATCCTCCAGGCAATGGTTACTCCTCCACCACACACACATCCATAGAATGCTGCGTCTTTTGTTCCCTTTTTCCATACAAGAGCACTGATAACGGGGATGAATAATCCTGCAGCATATACAGAAGAAGAAAACAGAATGGAGTCCATGATAGACTCAAAGTAAAAGCACAGCCCCAACGAGACGACTCCTGATCCCAGCGTCAACACCCTGATTGAGGCCACAGAGGAAGATTCTTCCTTCCCTAATACATCATGATAGAGGGTCCCCCCTGCTACCACCAGGAGAGAGTCTGCTGTAGACATTATGACAGCAACCAGCACCACCATGAAAAACCAGGTAAACCCGCGAGGGAAGACATCCATGATCAGTCGGGGAAGGACCATATCACCCAATGGCTCCCCTTGAAATCGGAGAAACGCTGACAACCCCAGAATTATAGCAGCCACCGTCAGGAAAACATCCCACAATCCCGTTATGCCTGTGGCCATCCGCGCTATCCTGCCAGATCTGGCTGCATACATTCTCTGGTAGATATCTGGAGCGATGAGGTTAGAGGCGAAAATAATGACAGCCCAGGCAATGATTACATCAGAGGAGGCATATGCAAAGATATCAAGGTGACCGGGATCAATCTCAGCCACCGTATGATGGAGAACGGTCCATCCTCCAGCCATTCTCAGCACTGATGGAACAGCTATGGCCAACCCTGCAGCCAAGAGGCAAAACTGCACCAGGTCAGTTAGCGCGACAGCCCATAACCCTCCAAGGAGGCAGTAGCTCAGAACGATGCCTGCCGTTAGAAGGAGAGCAACAGAAAAATCATATCCCAGTCCTGCACTCAAGATATATGCCCCACCCAGAAATTCTCCTGAAACTACACCGATACAGTACACTGAAATGAGGACTGCCCCAACGGTCTTTGTTCTCTTATCATAATGATCTCGCAGGATATCACACACCGTGAGATAGCCCAGCTTCTGCAGTCTCCTTGACAATACCAGAGCAATCAGCAAAAGCGAGGTAGTGGTAAAGACTGCTATCCACATCATGGAGTATCCAGCCTCATAAATCCAGGCAGTATACCCTGTAACGGCTGCAGCGCCCGTCCAGGTGGCCATGAGAGAGCCTGCAGTAAGAGGAAGATTCAAATTCCTCCCCGCAACCAGAAAATCATCCACGTTCTTTAGGGTTCTGGATGCCATCGCCCCGAGGAAGACCATGAACAGCAAGTACACTCCCAGCATGATGGTGAATTCATTCATAGGACCCACCATACTCATCCCATACTACAAAGAGAAAGAGAGCAAAAGCAGCTACAATATAGAGCGCCAGGAGGACGAGATAGTTCTCCATGTGTGGAAGACTCCACCGGGGTTTAAAAAGTTTTTCAGTGTGAATTGTCATTTCAAAGAGTATCATTCTGCAGTTCCCCTTCCAGAAAGTCAACAGTTCATTCCATGAGTATGTGGAGTCACCCATGGGGTGCCACGAGAGGAGAAGTGGAAAGTGAAAAGGCTTTTATATGTTGAATCCATGTTCTGCCAGGTGAGAATGTGGCAGAGAAGAAAAAAGTTGATGTTGATCTTCCTTTCCTCAAAGTGAGGGAAGACGAAGAAGGCTCATATGTCAGAGTTGGGCCGATCGAAGTGAAAGGCAAAAAAGGAGAAGAAAAAGTGCGAGTTGGACCCCTGAGTGTTTCTGAGGGCAGAGTTGAGGTAGATCGTTCTCAGGGTAGAAATCTTGAAGGCATAGCATGGGCAGCATTTTTCATACTTATCGGGCTTGTGTGGACAATACAAAATGTATATCACACGAACCTGGAGGGAGCTATTCCCATTGGTGTGGGAATCATATGGCTGTCCTTGAACTTTGCTCGTTCGAGAATAGGCATCCCCATCAGCAAGGCTACTGTTGGCCTGGGAATCGTGGCAATCATCTATGGGGTGTCACAGCACATTGTGGAAGACGTAGATGTCTTTGCCCTGGTTCTTGTGGCGCTGGGGATTTACCTGATCATATACTTTGCACGAAAAACCTCATGACATTCGCGATTTCCAATCTCCTTTGATCTTTTCTGGGGAGCGTATTCATTTCACCCTGCGATATTTATCTCCCTCTTTCTGTATCTTCTTTTCATCCAGAAGCTCTCTCAGTGACAGTTCAATGTCTATTTCATCAAGTCCAGATTGCTCTATGAGGTCCTCTTTGGTCATGGCCTCTTCCAGAAGACCAAGCACCGTCTCCACCACCTCGTCTTCTCCCAGTATTTCGAATTCCTCAATCTGGCCAATCTCCACTTCGGGCGCAGACGTTTCAGATGGGGGCAACGAAGGCGGCAGCTTTTTTTCAGGCTGCACTGCGCCGGGGTGAGATACAGATTCCCCGGATATGTCACGCTCCTCTTCTGCCTCTGAGATTGCTGGCTGTCCTGGTGGTGCATTCTGCGTCCTGGGTTCCATTCTCTTCAAGGGTCCGCCAGCTTCAAGATATATCTTCATCAATTCAAGCTCCCGCAAAATCCATCGGTTGGGAGAAACAATTGAGACAACCTCTGGCGTCAGGTAGATCTCCTCATTGTACTCTCTGATCTTGCCCACCACCTCAATGAAGTCCCCCCGTGAAAACTGTTTCAGCTTCTTGACATCCTGTCGCCATGCTTTTATCCGAATCGTCTCTGTCCCATCATCGAGTGTCAATGATATATAATTGTCATCATCCGTTGTGAAAATGTCAATAAGAGTGCCCAGAACTCTGGCTTCTGAAACCTCACCAAAAGGGGTGTGAACACTTGTACCGTCAAAAGTACCCTCTATGAGGTCTTGGATTCTCAGCTTGACCGCAGTCATCACTACATCCATGATGGGTATCATAAAAAAGGTTTGCACTCAGGTTCGTTGAACCCTCTCCTTTCATGGTACGCCATCAGATCACCCACCGAACCCCGATCTCTCTCAATCTCCTCGAAATTCTGGACATCCATTCCCTCTGATTAACCCGAGAAGAATGAGAAGGCAAAACTGAATTGAGAATGATGCACTGGTGGCACGAATTTTCCTTCTTTTTAGAATTCCTTTTCTCTTATTCGAAAACTTTTTAAGAGTATCTGTCATACTTCCATATGGTGACCTAGATGAACAAGTATGTCATCTTGTTGGGAGGGATCATCGCTATCATTATCGGTGCATGGACCTTGCTCCCGTCCCCAGGACTCGGATGGTACAAGGAGCTCATAATCCTCATAAAGGGAGGAATCGGTCTGCTCCTCATCATCTTGGGTGGTTTAGCAATCTTTCTAGGCAAAGATTGATCTCTATTCTCTTTCTTTTTTTGATTGCTGTTCCTGAGACTCCCTGTCCTTTTCTCCCCGTACTCTCTTTATTTCAATTCTAATAGGAAGAAGGGGTGTCTTGAATTGTATTTCCCCTTCTTTCTTAACAAATTCCAGTCGTAAGAGCTCAGAGAGGGTCTGTTCAATATGGTGAGCCTGTTTCCTCAGAAGCTCTGAGGGGGGCAGGGGAGTATAAACAAAGGGTTTTCTCCCTGCACTGTCTGTTTCCAGCTTCTCCCTCTCGACAATTCCTGTGGCTGTGAGACTGTTCAGGACTTCCCTGGCTGTGGTGGGGTAGAGCTGTGCGCCTTCTGCAACATCGTCTGCTGTGGCTTTCCCCTTTCTCACCAGGTATATGTACGCTTTGGCTTTTGCCTCTCCCAGGTTCAGCCACTGCAGAGCCTTCATGATGCGCTCCTCTTCCTCATGCTTCTTGTCCGACTTTAGCTCGTCGATCTCTTCTCTCAGCCGCAAGACCTCTCTTCTCAGATCCTCTTCTTCTGTCATGTGCATCCCTCACGAAAGAGAGGGTAGCGCAGCTCCCCCTTTCCCTGGCTTCTCAAGAATCGATACACAGTCACAGGGTTTCTGATGGCAACACGGTCCAGCCCGATCAGACGCAGGAGCACAGAGTCTGTATGCGCACCCAATTTCAACATTTTTGAATGCTCGTACTTTATCACCAGTGTCTTGCCCTCCTGAGAGAACAATTCTGAGAGCTGTCTCAACTGGGGAAGGATGTCCTGTCTGCTGATCAGCAAGGAATCCTTGAGTCCACACAGATCAACAGTAATGACATCACGTTCCACCACTATGGAGCTTTCGCCAATGTGGATTTCCACTGACCCCTGCTGAATGAGGTCAGTCATCCGGAGCAGCGAACTTACCGGAATCATGCGATGTGTACCTTTTTGAAGGGAGTGACCACCACGTGCGTCTCGCCATCCACTGTAAGATTGTTGAATCTGATCCGCACTTCTGCTTCCCGTTCACCCAGAGTATCCACCATCTCCTTGAAGGTGGGTAACTCGGGGAGAATCTTCTCTTTGGCCTGACTTATCAGCTCAATTGTCTCTTCTACTTGTTCCTTGGAGATCTCAGGAAGTGTGGGAATCAGTTCTCGCAACAATTCTACAGTATATTCTATAGCTTGAAGCGATCCCTTGTCCGCCACTATCCTGATTTCTGCTTTTTCTTCTGTCAATTCGTCCATTTTATCACCTTTTGATTTTGGTTTTTTGTTGTCACTGTAACAACAGAATACTCCTTTATAAACTTTTCGGTTTTGTCGGCAACTCAAGGTAAAAATTATGGTGAAGATGGACTAGATATCCTTCGCAGTTCGTGTCTCTGGCAACGTGAGTAATAACCCATTTGATTTTTTGTGTTGGTACGCCCCACCACGCCCACACGAGGAGACAGTCAGAGCCAGATAATCGTGGAACTCTCCAAGGAAGAGTGCATAGGTCAACAACTACTTAAGAGCTCTGGTGTCAAGAGGAGCATGAACCAGGTAATACAGTTTATGATGATAGCTGAAAAGCTGAAGGATGTCTTCAGGACAGGATGGAAGCTTTCTGGAGTAGACAGGCCAGAAAGTGTTGCAGATCACACGTTTGGAGTGGCTCTTCTCAGTATGCTCTTGGGAGACCAACTCCATCTGAACACTGAAAGAATGATCAAAATGGCACTCATCCATGACATCACTGAATCTAAATTGGGAGACATTCACTATGAAAGTCAAGAGTACCTGGGCAGGGCGGTGCTACACAAAGCGGAGGAACGCGCAGCCAGGGATATGCTCTCGGGTGAATATCTTGAGCTCTGGAAGGAATTTGCTGGACGTTCAACACGAGAAGCCCACATTGTGGCTGCATGCGACAAATTGGAACTGTATATGCAGGCTCTTCGATATGAAAAAGCAGGGTATCGGGGGCTTGAACACTTCTGGAAAAACGATTGGAACAGAAAGGACTTCTCCCCTGAAATAGATGAGTTATTCAGGATGGTTGAGGCCATGAGGACGGAATAGCTATAGAGTGAGCTTCCACATTTTATCTCCCACGTAATGGATGGTCTTTATCATCTTTCCCTGGTCCATGTCAATGATTTCCCTGCTGCTGTACAGTGTCTCCCCTACAGCCAGAGGCTTCCCGTGTCGCTCTTCAGTGATGATCACGAAATCTCCCGCCTCTAGAGATTCATCGATTTCGATGATGCCCGGACGCATGACATCTGCACCATTCGTGACATAGGGAACTGCCCCCATGTCCACGGTGACATGATGTTTGATGGTTCTGCAGTCAACATCCACAAATGCTTTCAGGGTTGGGAATAGCACTTTTTTCCGCATGAGTACGGGAGTCCCGTCAACCACAATGAGGCTGATGTCAGTGTCGGTGGTGCAGACCTCAAATCGAGTGCCGTCCAGAAGATGTGAGAATTCTTCACCAAGCTCCTCCTTCACCTGATTCTTGAGATCCTTGACTTTTGAAGATTTCAGATCATGCCTCTTCTTTATTTCCATCACTGAAAATCCTCATTAGAATATAAAAATGCTTCGTAGGAATTGACGCGTGAAAGCTGGCACTCTCGACAGCACCAACTGCATCGAGCGTGTCCAGAACAGCGTTACAGGCAACTTGGTTCCATCTTTGACCTCATTTACTTTCACAGAACCTGCGTGAACGAGGCCTTCCGTTAACTTTAAATACTTACCTTTTCCTAGAGTCGGCAGAGGTGATTCTTTGGCAGAAAAACCGCTTGATGTGATACACAAAGCCTTAGACAGTAATGTAATCGTGGAGTTGAAAGGATCACGAGAATTTCGTGGAAAGCTGGTTGGTTATGACATTCACATGAATCTGGTGCTTGAAGAAGCAGAGGAATTGAACAATGGTGAAGCTGTGCGAAGCCTGGGTCATGTGGTGGTCCGCGGAGACAACGTCGTTCTGATTTCACCTACCATCAGATAGCGGGTGGTATGTATGGGAAAAGGTACCCCTTCTTTTGGAAAGAAGAATAAACGAACCCATGTCAGGTGCAGACGATGTGGCAATCATTCTTATCATATACGGAAACGAAGGTGCTCTAGCTGTGGTTTCGGGAGATCACGGAAAATCAGGGGGTACGTATGGAGTAAGAGGTCATGATCGATATCAGAATTGCCACAGATCCTGAAAAGGTTGAAATTCTGTCCAAGATTCTGAAAGATTCCTCATTCATGGATATTGATGTTAGCATTTCCTCCATTATACCCACTACTGATCCACAGGTGGTGAGAAAAGCTGCAAAGGGAGCAGACATTCTCCTGGTAGCATCAGAGAATTTGGAGAATGAGCTGTCCGATCTGTCGGTGGGTCATGTGGAACACGTACAACTTCCTGGTAGCGACGACACATCAAAAATCAAGAAGGCGTTGAGAGATGGGATGATCAGATCAGCCATGCACTGCATCGGCATGCTGTCTCGCCTGATAGAACTTGAAGAAGAGGCAGAGAACCTCAAGGCAAAGGAGGAAGAATACCTGGAGATGCGAACTGAATACGCCGAACTGAAAGAGAAAGAGATCTTCCTGGAGAAGATCTTGGAGGAATCTGAGCATTTGAAACGTACTGTACAAGACCTCAGGAGAGAGATAAAGATCATCAGAAGAGAAAAGCATGACTTCGATGATATTGAGACTAAGGACTTACTTTCTTTTCCCCTGGATGAATTGTGGAAGGAGATTTCAGGCAGTCCTTCTCCCCGAAACGAGGATATTGATGTGGCCATCAAGCGGCTGAACCTGGAAGGCAGCATCATGGTCTCCTGTGGATATATTGCAGCAGCCAGCCGGGAAGAAGCCTTGGATATGCTGAGAATTGTGAAAATCACCCAAGAACTCCAGAAGCGTCAGAATTATTAGGACTCCATGGTTAGGGACAGAGACATCTTGCTGCTGTGAAGACTTTACCACAATCTTTATATACGATAATGTCACGGTGATAGTAAGGGCTGGTAGCGCAGTTCGGAAGCGCACCTCCTTGGCAACATCAATGGTAGCCAAAATGGAGGGGGCCGGGGGTTCAAATCCCTCCCAGTCCACTTTTTTTCGCGAGACTATTGCCAGCTCTCAAGAACGATCTCTTCTGTGAAAACCACAACCTTTAAATATTTCTAGAATCACATCTCCCCATGAGAAAAGTGTATCTGTATTTTTTCATTGCAATGCTCTTCTTGGCTTGCCAGGCCGGAGCTCAGTCCAAGCAAGTCTATTTAATCAAGATTTCAGCAGAGATCAATCCTTCTACGGAACGTGTTTTTGAAGATGCAATTAAGACTGCAGTCTCAGAAGATGCGTCCGCTCTCATTATTCAACTTGACACGCCAGGGGGGGCAGGAGATGCCATGATGCGCATCATCCAGCTTATCGACCAGTCTCAGATTCCTGTGCTCATTTATGTAGCTCCTCAGGGAGCGATTGCAGCGTCTGCAGGGACGTTCATCTCCATGGGGGCTCATCTAGTGGCTATGGCACCTGGAACATCCATGGGGGCCTGTGAACCTATCATTGGTTATGACCCCATGACGGGGCAGATACAGGAAGCCCCCGAAAAGTACAAGAGGTTCTATGCAGGTGTCATGCGTTCTCTGGCCGAATCCCATGGACGGGATGCGGAACTCGCTGAGAAATTCGTGTTGGAGAACCTCACCCTGACTGCAGAAGAAGCGCTGGAGGCCGACATGGCAGATGTCATTGCCTCTGATTTAACAGAGGTTCTGGAGAAATCGGATGGGATGAAAACCAGGGGTCCTGTATTTGGTGAAGTGCAGGTGCTCCATCTTGAGGGTGCCGAAATCGTGGAGATCCAGATGGGTCTCGTCGAGAAAATCCTTTCCGTAATAACAAGCCCCACCATCACATATGTGCTGTTCATGATTGGGATCTATGGGTTGATTTTCGGATTTCTTTCACCTGGATGGCATGTCCCAGAGACGGTGGGAGCCATCTGCCTGATTTTGGCCATAATCGGATTTGGATACGTAAATCTGAATGCGGGAGGCATTATTCTGATTATAGCAGCATTTATATTCTTCATTATTGAAGCAGCAACTCCAACCTTTGGGTTATTTGTTTCAGCAGGAGCAGTCTGCTTGTTCTTCGGCTCTTTGATGTTGTTCAGAGTCGGCGTCGGCGATACGGAGACGTTGTCTCGATTCGTATCCAGGGAATGGTACGTGGAGTTCAGATACGTGATCATAGCTGTAACCATTGTGACCGCAACCTTCTTCGCCTTTGCTCTATACAAGGTAGTTAAGCTACGCCTTTCCAAAGCAAAGACGGGGGGAGAAGAAATCCTGGGCATGGTAGGAAAGGCGGTGGAGGATCTGGACCCTGAAGGACAGATCAAGATCAGAGGAGAACGGTGGAAGGCCGAATCCAGGCAAAAGATCAAAAAAGGTGACAAAGTGAGAGTAATAGACCGGGAGGGTCTTCTCCTGATTGTGGAGAAAGAAACATAATGGAGGTGATAAAATGGTCGATATCGGTTCATTGTTTCCGGCGATTTTCATTGTATTCTTCATAATAGTAATCTTCCTGAGCAACGCAATTAAGATCGTGAAAGAATATGAACGGGGTGTCATCTTTAGGCTGGGGAGACTGCTGGGTGCCAAGGGCCCCGGTCTGTTTCTCATCATTCCCCTCGTTGATAAGATGTTCAGGATTGATCTGCGAACTGCTGTCATTGATGTTCCTGTGCAGGAGGTAATCACCAAGGACAATGTCCCTGTGCGGGTGAATGCTGTGGTGTACTTCAGGGTAATGGACCCTGAAAAGTCCATTGTCCAGGTTCAGAACTTCATTGCAGCCACGCAGCAGATCTCACAGACTACCTTGAGAAGTGTGATTGGTCAGGCTCATCTGGACCAGTTGCTTGCAGAGAGAGAGCAGCTCAACACCAAGCTCCAGGAGATTATTGATGAAGCCACAGATCCTTGGGGAATCAAAGTATCTACTGTGGAAATTAAAGACGTAGAAATCCCCAAAACCATGCAGAGAGCAATGGCTGCTCAAGCAGAAGCAGAGCGAGATAGACGAGCAAAGATCATCAACGCAGAAGGTGAGTTCCAGGCTGCTCAGAAACTCGCTGAGGCAGCTCACGTAATGGCAGCAGAGCCCATAGCACTGCAGCTGAGAACACTGCGGACAATCAGTGAGGTCAGTGCAGAGAATGCCAGCACTGTCGTGCTGCCCTTCCCCATTGAGATACTGCGTGCGTTCTTACCCAAGGAACAGAAAAAGTAATTCCTTCTTTCTTTTCTTTTTTGGAACATGTTCAACCTGAATTCTGAGGAGATCATTCTTGCTGACAGATGCGGTGAGACTCTGTTCAAAGAGTGATTACCTTTTCCTGTATGCTGAAAGACACACGGGAACTTCGAAAGCGGGGTTCACAAACACTTTTTATGGCTGCCTGAGGAAACGTGATTACATGAAGAGTCCGGATAAACAGGTCATGCGAGAGAGTATCTGGAAAAAAATGAAAATGGCAGGTGTAGAACGATTTCCTTACGCATGGGGGAGAATTCCTAACTTTGAAGGAGCTGAAAGGGCAGCTTCACGCCTTGGAACGCTGGACATATTCAAGAATGCCCGCACCGTTTTTGTAGCTCCCGATTCACCTCAAACACCCGTCCGGGAATTGGTGCTGCGACAGGGAAAGACTCTGATAATGCCAACTCCTCGGTTGAGATCAGGATTCCTCCAAGTCAACCCCGTGAAAGGAACTGAGGCAAAGGCATCGACCATTAGAGGTGCTCTTACTCAGGGTATGTCACTGCCTGAGGACAATATTCCTGCAGTAGACCTGGTGGTCCAGGGAGCAGTGGCAGTTGATCTTATGGGAGGGAGAATCGGAAAGGGGGGTGGATATGGAGACAGAGAGATTCAAATTCTGAGAACCAACGGTAAAATTCCTGCTTCACCCATTGTAGTCACTGTCCATGACATGCAGGTTGTTGATTGGGTTCCTCAGGATGCCTGGGACTTCACCGTTGACAGCATAATCACTCCCACACGGGTTCTCATGACGATCACACGAGAAGAGGTGTCCAAGTACATAAGCTACATACTAAGACATCATCCTCCTCCCAGCATTTCAGAAAGTGGGTTTGTCCCCCTCAATGAAGTGACCAGAATGGTGCGAAAGAAACTTGGAGTGGGTGGTCAAGTTGTTCAGTCTGTGGCAGATAGTGACAGTAAGGGGAGATTTGAGATTTCTCACGAGAAGATACGGGCAGTCTATGGACATTCCTACCCCGTCTCAATAGATCTTAATCCAGCTGACATTCACGTTTTGTACCATGGGACAACAGAGAAAGCGGCAGCTCGCATTCTGAGAGAAGGGCTGAACCCCAAAGGCAGACAGAAAGTCCATTTGTCGCCAACCATTGAGGTTGCTCATGAGGTGGGGAAAAGGCACTGTGAGGTTCCTGTCCTTCTGAAAGTGGATGCTAAAAAGGCGCTGGAGAATGGTGTCTCCATCCAGAAGGCCAGCAACATAGTGTATGTGGCAGATCACATTCCGCCCCAATATATTTCCAGAATTGAAGGATGAAAGAGTGCAGTATGACACTGTCCCAGCACCCTGATCTGAGTTGAATTCACAAAAAGATTGATATTCTCGTATGCTCTTCATCAGACATGATAGCCAGAACGCGAGAGGAAATTGAACCAGTGCTTGCAAAGTATTATGATGCCCTAGCTCAGTTCATGGTTGGCCTGGCTGAAATTCCAGAACATGCTGTCATTCTGGAGGCAGGGTGTGGTGATGGTGCACTGACAACACATCTTTCTCACTTGCTGCAGGAGTCGAGAATTCTATGCTACGATCTATATCGTGGTGTCTATGAGAGAGACCTGAACACACTGAAAGAGAGGGCACTGAACATCAGTATCATCAAGGGAGATGTGAGGGATATGTGCATTCATACTGGATCTGTGGACTTCATTGTCAGTAATGAATTGCTGTGTGATCTCTCGAGAAATGATACCCAGAAAACGATTAATGAATTCCATCGAATTCTAAGAGAGGGTGGAACCTTTGTCCACGGGTGTTTGAGTCCTTACCCGGAAACCAGGGCTCAAGAATTGGTTATAATAGCTGACGCGTATTCAGCTGACCCTCTCTTTGACCACGACTGGTTTTCTCCTCCTGCAGATGAACTGGCGGGAGTGCTTCATTCTGCTGGATTCTCTGGAATCACGGTGGAATATTTTCTGACCCCTGTAAAACTCTCGGGAGATGCTGCTCTTTGCCACTTGAAGGAATGGGTCCTGAAGCCAGAGTTCTTTGAAGACTATTCGGCAGAGATTAACTGCTGTGGAGTAGAGTATCCTGTAGAACAGGTTGTGAGCTGTCAGAAATAACCCCAACCAATGGATGTCACGGTCGAGCGACAGGCGGTTCGGTCGAGGAGAGATATCAACTCTTTCTAAGAATGCAAGGCAAAGAGTCGTTCAAGACTGAGACAGCTTTCTGAACCCATGAAACCTGTCTTCTTCGAATTTCCTGAGTTACAAATTATCCACCGTAAATCGAATGCCGCGTTCCCACCTGATTGACTGACAGGTTTTTAACTACAGAAGCCAAAGAGAAGTAATGACATGTGAAGAAATGATTGCTGTTTGTGGATTGGATTGTGAAGTCTGTGATATCAGAAGAATCCCCTTTGACTCAGAAGCTGCTGAGCGAATTGTAAAGTGGTTTCAGACTCAAGGGTTGATTGGGGAGAATGAGGGCACCGAAGAAATTATCAGTCGGAACATGTATTGCAAGGGATGCCGTGGTGATCGTTCTGTTCACTGGTCACCTGAATGTCCCATTCTGGTGTGTTGTATCGACAAGAAAGGGTATGAAGGGTGTCATGAGTGTGACGACTTTCCTTGCGGAAACCTCGAAAAGCAGGCCGAGCAGGGAGGACAATATCGTGAGGCTCTGGACCGTCTCAGAACCATGAGAGAGTAAGAGTGTTCTCCAGGAAGATTCGCAGATTTCACCTAAGGAATGATCTCTGGACCAAAATACTTTTCGTACGCAAAATCTTCTTTCCTGACTACACCACAAGAGATCATTTTCTCAATTACAGGTATCACTTCCTTCAATTCTCTGATGAGGTGAGAAACTGTGTTGCAGATCAGGTTGTCCCCTTCTTCTGGCCACAACCTCGTTTTATTCCAGTACAAACACCTTCCCCCACATATATCCCTTGATACACATTCCAGACATCTGCCAGAAACGTCGAACTTCTTCAAATCCTCCGGATGCGTCTCCAGGTTACCTGCCACTAACTCCGTTGCAAAACACCCAATGGGGCAGGCCACAACTTTCCCATCAGTGGTAATACAGTACCCTGCATGGCCCGCTCCACATCGTACTCTCGTTGTCTCTCCATCTAGCAACGAAGAAATAATGCCCACAAAAGGATACAACCGTAGGAAATTACCCTTTTCGAGATTTCTAACCCAGAACGTGACCAACCTCCCAATACTCTCATTATACTTCTCCACAAACTCTGCAAACCTACGCTCATCAAAATCAAACCCATAGAATCCTGCATCCAGCTGCCAGTGAATTGACCTGAACCCCTCTCCAACCAAGAACTGAACCTGCTCACAAATGTCAGGGCAATCCTGCGCAATGGTGATTCGTGCAACAATCTCGCCAGGATACCAGGGGAGAATAGTGCGAATATTCCCCATCACTGTGTCGAATGTATGTTCCCCCCTATTATGATCAGTCCTGTCTCTGTCCCCATCCAGAGAAACCAAAATTCTCCCAACCCTCTTCACATACTCTCGGGGAACCCTGTCCAGGAGCAACCCATTCGTCTGTATCCTGTATGGCACGTCAAGGGAGTCCATGATTTTCATCATCTTTTCCAGTTCCAGCAAGGGCTCTCCTCCATAAAATATAATGATGGGATTCTCATCCTTTTCCAGAAACCGTTTCAGTCTTTCAATACTCACGGAAAACGTAGAGGGTGCTGAAAAATCATACGTAAACCGTGAAGGAGTCCCACTGTCTAGTATTGATTTCTCATAGCAATACCTGCATTTTAGATTACACTGATCTGTCAGAATCAGGTGGTAGTGCATGAAGACTCCAGCTCTTCTGTACATTAAAACATACCGATGCCACCTTCCTTGTACACACCCTATCCTGTCCCACCTTCTACTCATCCCATTATTTACATATGTAAAGGTTATGCTTTTAAAGGAAGCCCGTAAAGTCTAGCAGAGGTTACTGTGGTAGAACAAATCTGCCTGCAAGACCTGAAAGAGGTGAATGAATGATCAGAGCTGCAATCGTGGGAGTTGGGTACACAGATTCTCTATCTGTGACTTCCGATGCATCATGGAAGGATGTCGTGTACAGGGCAACCTCATGCGCAGGGGATGGTGCAGGAATCAATCCGGCCGGCATGTTGATTGGTTCATTATATGTATTGAACCCCACCATCTGCAGCCAGCAGCCACACTCGCCCGGGAGACCAGGGTGAATGCTGCAGGTCACATCATTCTCCATCCGCAAACCATAGTACGCCACAGTGGCTTCGTTATCTATGATAAGAGGAGGTACATCAATGAGTAGAGTAGCTATAGTCGGTGGTGGTATCTTTCGTGGAGACAGATTCAGATACGAGAATGCCGAGGAAGGAGTGGCTATTGCATTCCGAGACCTCATGAATGACACACCGGAACTGGACCCCCAGGACATTGAGTTTGTCATGATGTCCTATTTCAGTGATCACTTGAACCAGCAGCTATGCATGGGGTGGATTATCCAAGACTATTTAGGATTACACAGAAAACCAGGATACCGGGTTGAATCCGGAGGAAGCACTCCCTTGGATGCCATTATCAATGCATATTACCTGATCAAATCTGGATACTATGATTTGGTACTTGTTCCTGGTTGGGAATGGATGTCTGAGGTTGACACTGCCACAACCAATGAATTTATCGCATCGGCATCAGATACGGACTGGGATTTCACTGTTGGTGGATACTATAATGGGTACTATGCCTGCCTGGAAACGAGACACATGCAGCTGTACGGCGAAACGATTGAAGACCTTGGGAAAATTGCAGTGAAAAACCACAATAATGCTACCCACAACCCGTATTCTCAGTGGAGAAGTGAGCACGGAACAGGCTACATAACGCTTGAGGACTACTACAAAGACAGAATTGTGGCCTGGCCCTACAGGAGAATGAACTGTGCCTTAATCTCTGAGGGCGCCTGCTGTTTATTGATGGCATCTGAAAAGGTCGCCAAAAAATACAGTGACACTCCCATGTGGTTTGAAGGAGTGGGGTTGGGAACTGACTCAATGCGACCGGGTGACAGGCTCGTGGACTGGGCATATCATGGTGTATACCCTGAAGACGAGAAGATCTATCCTGATACTGTCAAGAAACCCAAAACTCCCTATCCCGATATGGCAAACTTCGGCTCCCTGAGGGAAGGAGCAGTCACTGCCTATAAGGAAGCCGACATCAAGAACCCTGTAAGAGAAATCGATCTGGCAGAAATCTTTGCACCATATGACGGCGTGGAACTGACTCTCTATGAGGATTTGAAGTTCTGCAAGCGAGGTGAAGGTAAGACCATGATCCGGGAGGGAATCGTAGAGCGGTCCGGAGAACTACCCTGTCAGGCAAGTGGCGGATTGACGTCCTTTGCACATCCTGTTGGGGCTACCTCGTTGATGCAGTCGCTGTTTCTGTACTGGCAGCTTTCGGGGAGAATTCCAGAGAAATTCGGTGATTCTACGCTGCAGATCCCAGACGCTGAAAAAGCCCTTACCACAGGACACGGTGGTACCGGGTGCCAGGGCGGCGTGATTGTGTACTCGAGGTGATTGCAATGGCAGATGAAAAAATCAAAGTGGAGAAAGATGAATCCACCCCCATTTACAAGGAGTGGGAAGCCTGGGCGAGGAAAGGAAACTTCAGAGTTGAAGGATACCAGTTTATCAAGGCACCGTGTGGTCCGGGAAAGATCGAGGATGCCAAAGTGGGAGACTTCATGCTGGTGAATAGACCCCATGGAGCACTGTTTACCCATTCCTACGGGTTGGTCTCGAAATTCTTCAGGGGACTAATTGAGAAGACCTTGTACGGAACACGGTGTCCTGTGTGTGGTACGACGTATTGCCCCCCACGGATGCACTGCTGGAACCCCACGTGTAAGGTTGCTGAAACTGAATGGGTAGAATTGCCTCTGAAAGGTGAAGTACACACCTTCTCTGTAATGCTATTTTCGGCTGATGCCTTCCTGGAGATGCTGCCGTTTGTTCTGGCATACGTACAAATAGAGGGTAGTGACACCACTATCCCCATGCAAGTCATTACTGCTCCTACTGATATCTTTGTGGGACAGAAAGTGGAAATCAAGTTCAGAGACAAGAGAATGGGCGAATTGATGGACATGTACGCTGTCCCGGTAAAGGGGCAAAAGATCCCCGAGAATTCTTGCCTCAATAACCCAGACTATTTGAAGGACATGGAGCGGGACCTGCAGGGAACCTATGCCTATCTTGAGAAACGGTTTGGCATGAAGAAGGAAGACATTGAGAAGAGATGGAAGAGATAACACTTCTTTTTTTCTTTTTTGTTGTGAATTGGTGTAGACCGGATTTGTCGGAGAAGAAATGTTTAAGAGAGTTCACAACGATGAGGAGCAATGATCGAGCAGTACTCTTTTGGACATATTGGTATTGATGGAAAGGAATACACTTCAGACATTATAATTGTTGCAGGGAAGGTGCACAGTTGGTGGAGAAAGCAGGGTCATGCAGTGGGGCCTGAAGATCTGGATGTGATTGTCGACGAATCCCCTGAGGTCCTGGTGGTGGGTACAGGAGCCCATGGGTTCATGAAAGTACTTGATAAGACCAGGGAATTTCTAGAAAATAAGGGGATAACTCTAATCGTAAAGAAGACAGGGGAGGCTGTGACCGTTTTTAACACATTGACTGGAAAGAAGGCGGCAGCTTTTCATCTCACATGTTGATCCATCCAGGGCGACGCTTGATGCTTCCTCACCATTCCATCCACAAGAGGGGAATGAATGGGTACTGCATGCTCAAAGGAACCACAATAATTGAATGCACGTACACAGGGCCCAGGAGATACTCGAGAGCATGAAACCTTCATGTATGACTTTTGTACCAGGAAGATTCCGTTCTCAGTCCATCTCGAAGTATCGTGACAGTATTTTCTTTTCAGCCTTTCGCAAGTGTTCCAAGAAGGTCGTTCTTGATAGTTTCATCTGGGTTGACAGCTCTTCCAGGTTGACTTTCTTGGGGATTTCGAAATACCCTCGTTCAATAGCCAGGTTGACTGCTTTCAACTGCTGAGGAGTTAGATCTTCCAGATCAAACTGAAGGTTCACATTTCCGATTCGTATAATCTTCCAGTCTTCCAGGTGTTGAAGCACAGATTGAAGTCTCTTCTTGTTTTCAAAGATGAGAGTGCACAGTTCTCTCCCTTTCTGAAATCTGATGGGGTAAATATAGAAAGCTCCTGCTGTATGGATCAACTGGGAAAGAGGAAAATCAGAGGAATCCACTGCTATTCTAACATATCCTGACTCCAAAACCTCATATTCCTTGACATACGGAAAGGTCAAAAACTCCTCACGGAGATTCTGTAGCTCCTCGGGAGGGTAGTTGGTCTTGAGTAATCCAGAGACCGTTCCTTCTTCATTGTACCCTGAGACAACTTCCAAGATGAGATCCTGGTGGCGATTCGTGATGTCACAGCCGTAGTTCCCTTGGATACTGACGCTGAGCTCGACCTCGATCATGCCACTGTATCAACGGATTTCTATAAAAATCTTTCTGGCATGGCTTTTTGGACGGCTTTCGACAGTGGAATGGCAATTAGAAGTCCTGATCCCGCCTGAAATAGGTTTCCCGGTAGTTCTGCAATGGCGGCGGGGATCCCGTAGAGATACGCCTCTACCACGAAATATCCTGCAACCATGATACATCCTCCAACAATGACTGCTATAATAGATGCAGGAATCTTCCCAGATTTTGCCAGTTTTCCGGTTATGAATCCTTCTGTTCCTTTTATGATTAAGGTGAACGGAGCCCAACTTCCGAATCCTCCCAGAATGTCGGCCAGCGCACTTCCTACACCACCAGCCACTCCTCCGATTCTGCTGCCGAAGAGGAGAGCTGAAACAAAGATCATGGAATCTCCCAGGTTGATATACCCACTGGTGGCGGGGACGGGAATCCGGATGACAAGCGTGGCTGCGCATACCACAGCTGCAAATATTGCTGAAAGTGCAAGTTGACGGGGCTCCAGCATTTTTTTGGGGGTTTCTGTCATGAAACAGTGTATCCTGTTCTTTCTTATAATAATACTACCTAACATGTGCGGTGGGTATTTCATCGTTCTGATTCATTCTGCAAAATCTCCCATTTTGCCGGGTCGGGGGCTCTTTCTTCTCTTTCCCCTCGTTGTAACAGATTCGTGATCTCTGCACACCATAGCTGGCCTGCAGGGAACTGTGCTGATGAAGACACAAAAACAAGAAGCGTCTGTCATACCTCTCACGTATCATAAAGTTTAAGAGGCGTGCTGCATAGCTCGACGAGGTGAAAAGGTGGGAAATATCATTCGGACTATGCAACTGGTCAAGAAGTTCGGGACAGTCACCGCAGTGGACAGATTGGACCTGACCGTATCAGAAGGCGAAATATATGGATTACTCGGTCCCAATGGGGCAGGAAAGACCACTATCATCCGGATATTATCAAGTCTCCTGGTCCCAACTTCGGGGGAAGCATACGTCCTGGAGAGAAGAGTTCCTGACAAGAGCATAGCATCCAATATCGGGTACATGCCCCAGGAGACAGCACTTGACACGGGGTTGAAAGTCACTGAACTCCTGGAGTTCTATGGCGAAATCTTTGGACTCCCACGTTCGGCCATTATTGAGAAAGAAAATGAGCTCCTGAGATTTGTAGACCTGGAAGCGTGGAAGAATACACTTATCGCACACCTGAGTGGCGGGATGAAACACAGAGTCTCTCTGGCGTGTGCCCTCATTCATGACCCGTGTCTCCTCTTTCTGGATGAACCCACCGTGGGCGTGGACCCAGAGTTGAGACTTGCCTTCTGGGATCACTTCCATGCCCTCAAAGATACGGGAACTACAATTCTGATTACCACGCACTACATGGATGAAGCCAGGCGTTGCGACAAGATCGGGTTTATCAGAAGAGGGAGAATCATTGCGGAGGGAAGCCCCACTGAGCTCCTTGAAAAGACAGAAACAACCTCGCTGGAAGATGCCTTCGTAGAGTTCTCCAGACAGGAGGTGACACCATGAAGATCTATCGCTGTCTTGCAGTGACAAAACGTGTGTTCAGGGACCTCAAGAATGACAGGCGGACGCCTGCCCTTATGTTTCTGGCTCCTCTTTTTGCCATGTTCGTGTTTGGAGTAGCATTCAGTGGAGATGTCAAAGATGTTCCTGTGATTGTTGTGAATGCTGATGAAGGATCTACAGCCCAGGGTGTCTGGATTTCCTTGTCAGAAGAAATCATATCCCAGCTTGACAGGCAGATGCTTGACATAACCACACTGAAAAGTGCAGATGAAGCTCGGAATGATGTAGAACATGGAAGAGCTCTTGCAGCAATTGTGTTCCCTGAGCATTTCACACAGGAGGTTATAACTGCCTCGTTCCCGGGTGAAATTCAGGTCATTATTGACAGGAGCAATCCCAATGTGGCAAATCCCGTCCTGAAGAGCATAACCGCTGCTATGACAGGCACCATGCAAGAAATCGGACAAGAGGCACCAATCACCATACATGAAGATTCCATATTCGGGAAGAATGCTAGTTTCATGGATTATTTCTTTCCCGGAATTCTGTCATTTGTTGCGTATCTTCTCACCATTCTTTTGACACTCATAACTTTTGTGGGGGAGCGCGTTTCAGGTACACTGGATCGATTGTTGGCAACTCCCCTTCGGGAGAGTGAAATCGTGACAGGATACGCTCTGGCTTTCGGTCTGCTGGGCACACTGCAGTCTGCATTCCTTTTGACGGTTGGTGTCCTTGTGTTCAAGGTCACTGTTGTGGGAAATGTGGCTGTGGCCTTTGTAGTCATTGCCCTTCTGGCAGTTGTGAGCCAGTCTCTGGGAATTTTGTTGTCAGGCCTTGCCAAGAGGGAAGTACAGGCTATCCAGTTCTTCCCCTTTGTAGTATTGCCAGCCTTTCTGCTGTCAGGGATTTTCTGGCCCATTGAGGCTATCCCCTCATGGCTGCGACCTGCATCATACATGATTCCTCCCACATATGCTGTAGATGCGTGCCGTGATGTCATGCTGCGAGGATGGGGGCTGGAAAAGATATGGATAGATATTGTCGCTCTGGTCGGGTTTGCATCTCTCTTCTTGATGATAGCAGTACTGTCTTTGAGAAGAAGGGACTGACCATTCCCACATGTTTCAAAGGGTACTGGTATCTTGTCGCCTGGGCAATACAGACCTTCTCTCGATTGGCATGACACAGATACCTTTCGTTTATATCCATGTAATCAAAATGACGTCCTGGAACAGTAAAGCTTAATACAACTGGTTCTTCAGGTAGTGGAGGTGAACTCATGTACACCTTCAGCCAGGCACTCGGAAAGCTTGCCTCAAAAGGCAGACTTGAGCGAGTGACAAAAGCAGTTTCGCTGGATGAGATTTCCCAGATAATCCGGAAGTCTGACACAGCCTTCCTTTTCGAAAACACAGGGATGGATTACAGGATTGCTTCGAACCTGTGTACACGAGAGAATTTTTGTGCAATCTTCGACATGAACTGGAAAGAACTTCAGGAAAAAGTTGTGAGAGCTCTGGATCACCCTGTAGATCCAGTTATTGTTGAAAAGCAGCCCTTTGAGGAAGTCGAAGCAGACCTTGGAAAGCTACCAATTCTGACGTACTACGATTCTGACCCAGGACCCTACATAACAGCCGGTGTTTTTGTGACAGAGTGTGAGACACGTAACCTCTCCTATCACAGAATTCTGGTCAAGGGAAAGAATATGTGCACCACCAGAATCTGCCACAGGCATACGTGGAACTGTTACACCAGGAACAACAGGCACATTGATGTAGCTATCTGCCTGGGTCTCGATCCCGCCCTACTATTTGCTGCCGCAATTTCCACTCCAGACCCTGTGGACGAGACCTCTCTCGCGGGTGGGTTCTACGAGACCCCTATTGAAATGGTGACAGTAGAGAATGGGTTGTCGGTGCCTGCAAGCAGTGAGATTGTCCTGCTGGGAGAACTCACTCCAGAACAGGGGAAAGAAGGACCTTTTGTTGATATGACAGGAACACTGGATCTCGTACGGCAACAGCCGGTGCTCAAAATCACGAAAATCCTGCAGCAGAAAACCCCCATTTACTACGCGTTGACTCCGGGTAGAGGGGAGCACTCATTCTTGATGGGATTCGGAAAGCTGCCCCTCATCTACCGGGAACTCCGGAAGATGTGCACAGTGAAGGATCTGGCCTTCACGGATGGTGGTATCGACTGGCTTGGTTGTTCAGTGTCCATTGTAAAACACAGCAATGACGACCCAGGAAACGTGATTGAGACTGCACTGGATGCACATAAGAGCCTGAAGCATGTCTTTGTCTTTGACGAAGACATTGATATTCTGAATCCAGATGATAGACTCTGGGCATTCTCAACGCGGTTCCAGGCAGACAAGGATGTATACTCATATCCGGATTCCCCTGGATCAAGCCTCGACCCCAGCTCAGACCCTGGAGAGGACAGGAGAAAAACCTGCAAAGCTGGATTTGACTGCACCATCCCTCTGGACAAAGAGAGGAAGGATTTCGAGAAAGTCATTTAAACCACAGTACAGTGAAATCTCTTCCACGACTGCAAAGAACCATCAACCTCATAAGAAAAGAAAAATCATACACCGAAAGAACCAGGTCGATATCATGTCTTCATGGAACCTCTATCTTCAGCATGACCCCACTCCTCTTCTCCTATCATCTGGCCCCGCACTGAAGTATTTTACCGAACGAGATTTGCTGTCCAGCCCAGTGCCATCCATACAGAATGTCTGGGAATTGCCAGAACCGCAGAAAATAATACAATCCCAACTGCGTGATGGGTCGTGGAAATACCCTGGAGCGCGAAAGAACGTTTATCCTGACCATCACTATCCTCTGGTTGAGACGTGGAGGCAATTCAGATTCCTTGTAGATATGTACCAGTTCACCAACGAACACCCTTCAATCCAGAAAGCTGCAGAGTTCCTGTTTTCCTGTCAGACTGAACAGGGAGACGTCCGTGGAATGATTGGCAACCAGTATGCCACCTACTACACAGGTGCTATCCTGTCCCTGCTCATTACAGCAGGCTATACAGAAGACCCCAGAGTCAAAAAAGGGCTTCAGTGGTTGTTGTCTATGAGGCAGCATGACAACGGGTGGACCATCCCTCTCCTTACCAGAGACATATCCTGGAACGAACAAATCCAGCTAACCAGTCAGTATGCTGAACCGCTCAGCCCTGATAGGTCACAGCCTTTTTCTCACACTTGCACCGGTATGGTGTTGCGCGCTTTCGCCTCTCACCCTCGCTACAGACACTCAGAAGAAGCTGTGGCAGCAGCCACCCTGCTGAAATCTCGGTTTTTCAAGAAGGATTCTTACACCTCCTATCAATCAGAGGAATACTGGGTTCGATTTGAGTTCCCCTTCTGGTGGAACAACCTGGTGTCTGCCATGGACTCCATTTCGCTCATCGGAATTCCTGAAGAGGACCCGGACGTGAAAAAAGCACTCCAGTGGTTCATTGACAGCCAGGAGGACAACGGATTATGGAGACTGTCATACCAGAAGAAAGGGTATAAAGACAGTCCAAAAAACAGAGAAATGCAGCTCTGGGTTTCACTGGCAATCTGTCGGATCTTCAAACGATACTACGGCTGATCCTCATCCTCTGGCAGGACGGATCAAATCTCTATTACCATCCCTGAATGTAGTTTATGAAACTGTTCTCCCCATGAATCCAGGAACAGCGCTTCCGCTCTCAGTCCCGTACAGTGTCCTGTGTACAGCCCCTGTACGTTCCGGGCCCTCAATGCGTCTACTGTCTTTTCAATGTGCTCTTTCCCTGCTTCAATGAGATGGAACCCCCCTATCACCGCCTTAATTCTCTTCTCATGCATCAGAGAAACAGCATGGTCAATGATGCTCACGATTCCTGCATGGGAGCAGCCAGTAACAATCACCAACCCTTCAGGAGTCTTCATGACAATACTCATGTCATCCATGAGCCAATCCTTCACTGGATTACCCTTTTCCAACGTGTATAACCTCATGTTCTGCAGCGCCTCCGTCTCAAACCCTTCTCTGTGAACGATCTCTCCTGTGGAATACACATTTTCCATGATCTCAAAGGGACTGTCTCTCAGGACAAGCTGACAGTACTCCTGAACCACTTCCTGTCCGAAGGGGATCCCTACATTCTCTGACTCTTTTTCAGAAAAATGGGGTCTAAAAACGGTGGAATGTGCGATGACAGGTATCCTCTCGTTGATAGCTCTCAGAACATCGAGTAACCCACCTGTATGGTCATAATGACAGTGAGAAAGGAAGACACAGTCTATCGTGGATGGGTCACGTCCCAGCCTTTCCATGTTGTACAGGAGGGGGAATGCTTTCTGTCCTGCATCGAAGAGTATGGTCCTTGTACCTTCGATGAGAAAGCTCACTCCATGGTGAGCGAGAAAGGGACTCTCATATCCAGAATAATCTTCAACCAGAGTGAAAATTCTAGTCATTGCCTCACATTGGAACTCACACTTTTATGGTTTGCCTTCTTTGGATTCTGAGAAGATGTGCTCATTCCGTACGAATAAGAAACCCAAAAGTATTTAACATATCTCCGTCACAGTAATAGCTACTATAGACTATAGTAAGAAAAGAGCATTCAAACACGCGTGATATAGAAGTAAGGAGATGATTACCACGAAAATGCGGAAAATCATGGCCCTTGTTGTAGTACTAGCACTGTCGGGTTGTATTGGCCAGAGTTCACAATCGTCCGTACAATCTTCGACAGTGGATGATATCGTGTCTGACTTGAAAGGATTGTCCATTGATGAGTTCTTTGACGCATCCTTCAAGCAACTACTGCTGAGATATCCTGAATGGGTCACAGCACTGGGAATCTCTGAAGAGGTTGGACTTCGGAACAATACCTTGAATGATCTATCAGATGAGTACATCAGGGAAACCCAGGAACTGGAAAGCGCCATCTTGAGGTTATTGAGGGAGTACGATCGCTCTTCATTAACCGAGGATCAGCAGATTTCCTATGATACCTACGAATGGTACCTGGACGACCTCGTGCGTGGCCGGAAATTCATGTACTATAACTATCCCATACACCACTTCCTCCTCAGCTATCATGACGAGCTTATTCGTCTGTTCACGGAGTACCATACCCTTACTGATGAAGAAGACTGTGAGGATTACGTTGCTCGTCTTTCCAGCGTGGATACACAGGTTGCACAGTTGCTCACAGGATTGAAAAAGCGAGAAGAATTGGGAGTCATCCCGCCCACCTATATCCTCACAATGACCAGGCAGATGCTGATGGAATTCCTCGGCTCAAGTTCCAGGGATCCTTCAACCATCAGCGGCAGGTCGATCCTTTTCTACACCTATTTTGCTGATAAAGTCGAAGAGGTTGACCTGTCAGATGAGGAGAGAGATGTGCTTCGTGAAGAAGCTTTGAAGGCCGTTGAAGAGTCTGTCCTCCCTGCCTATGCTGATCTTCTGGAGTATGTTGAGTACCTGGAGACAGTTGCCACCAGTACAGCTGGCGTATGGAGGTTTCCTGAAGGAGATGAGTACTACCAGTACATGCTCCGTCATGAGACATCCACCGTGTTGACCCCGGAGGAAATTCATCAGATGGGCCTTGCAGAAGTAGATCGAATTCAACAGGAAATGCGTGAAGTCTTTGATGGACTAGGGTACCCCCAAGACGAGAGCATGAATACACTTATTGACAGGGCCATCATGGAACGGGGGTTCATAAATACATACACTCAATCGGGGAAGGAAGAGGTCATTTCAACGTATGAGGACATCCTGGATGATGTGGATTCACGGTTGGATGAAGTATTTGACATACGTCCTGCTGCTGAACTAATCGTTGTTGGAGAACCTTCCTTTGGCGGCGGGGGTGGATTCTACGTACAGGCTTCTCTGGACGGCTCCCGTCCTGGTGCATTCCATACAGGCATAGGAAATTCATATGTTCCCACGTACCGGATGCCAACTATTGCCTACCACGAGGCGATCCCAGGTCACTACTTCCAGATTTCCATCGCTCAGGAATTGGACTTGCCACTATTCCGTAGGGACATAGTCAACAACGGATTTGTAGAAGGGTGGGCCTTATATGCAGAGCAATTGGTCTATGAGATGGGGCTGTATGAAGACGATCCCTATGGGAATATTGGACGCCTGCACATGGAATTACTACGTGCTGTGAGATTGGTGGCAGATACCGGTATTCACTATAAACAGTGGACACGAGAAGAAGCCAGAGCCTACATGAAAGAGGCCATGGGAAATGATGATTCTTCTCACGAGGTGGACCGGTACATTGTGCTGCCTGCCCAGGCCACAGGGTATATGGTGGGCAAGCTCAAAATGTTGGAATTGCGCCAGAAAGCCATGGATGAACTGGGTGACGCGTTCAATATAAAGGAGTTCCACCACGTGGTCTTGAGCAGTGGCGGTGTGCCTCTGACGCTTCTTGAAAAGAGAGTAGAGGAGTATATTGATTCCAGGATGGGTGCCACTATTCAACTGAAGACGTGTGCTCTTGGTACTGTCAGAATACAATCCAGGACTCCCCAACTGATGTCATACTTCAATACTGATACACTCATGTGCACAGAATTCAGAATGGTCCAAAGACAGCAATAGTTTCTTTTGATTTGGTTTTCTTTTCATTCTCATTTTGTGCTTTTCATTTCATGTTTCTTCATGCAGGGGTATGTCAGCACTCTCAGAAAGATCCTTGATTCTCCGAACGAACTGTTCTTTTTCTTTTTCAGAGAGTACGGATAGCCAGACTATGATTTCTCGCTTTTCTGTGAAGATATCAATCTTTTTCTTTTGCACACTGACCTCTTGAATGTCATTCCACTTTACCCTTTGGACGTTGCCCCACACTCCCAGGACTGTAACACCCGTGTCAGTCATCAAGATGTACGGCGTTCTTGCACACCAGTCAGTAATATAGACAGGGAGCAATGATATGAGTGCAAAAGAGAGAATAGTAACGATAATGGAAAAATTAGCCTCATACAGGACCAAACTCTCGAAGAAATACAGTGAAAAGGCTGCAAACATCAGAGACACAACAGCTGGTGCCACAACAGATACAGGTCCCCTTTTCAATACTTGAACTGGTTTCTCTGACAGGTTCTGAAGAGGTTTCACCTTCCGTCCTATGATTCCAGCACCAATGGCAAAGAAAACAAGGAATGCTGCATATGAGAGTCTGAGCAGTGTGACCTTTTTTTCATAGGTCAGCCATACGGGTACAACGGGAAAGTCAAGGTCATATCCATAGACATTATAGTTCCCGTCTCTATCATCCATCCACACAGCAGTATTCTTGTAAAGAGCAGGAAAGAATTGATCATGAAGATCAGAGGTGATCTGAACCTGATTCCCTGTGGCAAGATTATACCCGTAGATGTCGTAGTTACAGTCACGGTAGCTAGCCCACAAGACCGTGTCATCATAGGCCGCAATCTTGCGCAGTGTCATGGGATCCGACCTGCATGACCACTCCCATCGCCATAGATCCCTGAATACCGTGGTCCTTTCTGAGGAAGAGAGGTTATAGGCATAGATCTCCTGGTTCCCGCTGTCGTAGTCTTGCCAGACCACATACTTCCCTGACAAGACCAAATCAAAACTCCACGTGACATCAACAATCTGAAACTCCTGTCCTGTGAGAAGATCATACCCATAGATAGCATTGCCAGAATTCCTGTAGCCATGCCACACCACAAGGTCTTCGAAAATATCGGGAGTGTAATGAGAGCCTTCACTCTTGGAAATAAGGAACTCCTCATGCGTCTTCAAATTATATCCATAAATATCTGACTCACCGTTTCTTCTGTCCTCCCATACCACAATGTCTCCGTAAATTGCAGGGTGTGTCTGGTCCTTCTCGTCTTTGGTGATCTGGAATTCTTGATAGGTGGCCAGATCATATCCATAGATGTCCCAGTTGCCATTCCTCATGTCTTCCCAGACCACAACGTCCTGGTAGATCTGGGGGTTCTTCTTCCTGCACGGGTCTGCGGTGTTGAAGAAGCTTCTCCCTGTTTCAAGGTTCAGTCCATAAACCCCATACGTGCCATTTATCTTTGTTATCCATACAACCATATCCTCATAGAGTGCAGGGTCAAAGTTGGTTGAACACGACGTTATTTGAACCTCACCAGGTCTATCAACAGCTGCTGTAGGATACGGTGCTACGGTAAGAAAAAACATGATCCCTATTGAGACCATCCCCAAAGAAAGCTTTGTCAGCCTCTGCATGATGACAAATATCGAGAGATATCATAAAAACATTTCTACTAGCTTTGCAGCAGATCTTGGCCGTGCATGAAGACTGTTCCAATTCCAAGAGATGACTTCTTTCCGAAAACGAAGTACAAAGCCTCACCCTACGAGAATAGATCTCATCAAAACCCTTTATAAGAGCTGGGAAAAAGAATTCGTATGAAGAATGTCTGGGAAGAAATCTACAAGAGGGGTGAGTTTTTGTCCCTGGAACCTCATGTTGGAATTGATGTGATTGCTGGTATGTTCACAGAAGAAAGGGTAAACCGCATCCTGGACTTGGGAAGCGGGGCGGGGAGACATGTCGTTTATCTTGCCCGAAAGGGGTTCGATGTCTATGGGCTGGATTCATCACCTACCGCCCTCGGACATACTATTAGAATTCTTGGGGAACAAAAGCTGACAGCACATGTAACCCTTCATGATATGGCCACGTTGCCATATGATGATGCGTACTTTGATGCAGTCATAAGCATACAGGTAATCCATCACAACAGGGTTAGAGATATCAGGAAGACCGTCCAGGAGATTACTCGTGTTCTCAGAGTGGGGGGACTCATATGGGTTACAGTGCCTGTGTCCAAGAATGAACCCAGCACGGGCCAAGAGGAAATCGAACCCAATACGTTCGTACCACTAGATGGCTGCGAAAAAGGATTTCCACATCATTATTTCAAGAAAGAGGAACTTCTCTCACTGTTTGAAGGGTTTTGCATCGTTGACCTTCATATTGACAGAGCAAATCATTTTTCACTGACAGCAAGAAAACCCTAGAAAGGGAAAGTCATTGGGACGCACTGCTGAAAGCACCAATAGAACACGTCAGGATTCGTTCCTCTTCCCCAGGTCCTTAAAGAATGATAACACTCCCCTGAATCCTCCATCATCAAAGAGAGGTATTGCCGTTATGGCCACCAGCGTCCGTTCCCCGTCTTTTCTCACAATTTCACTTTCATATCGTCTCTTGATCCCTTTCGGTGCTCTCTCGATTTCGTCCTCTATTCGGGGCACCAGTTCTTTGGGAGGAAGTTCTTTCCAGTGCTTTCCCACAATTTCTTCACTGACACGTCCCATCATGTCTTCAAATGCTTTATTCACAAAGGTTACAAATCCCCTGCTGTCCTCTATCAAGATGCCCTCCTCAATATTCTTGACTATGCTTTCATTAAAATCTTTCAAATCGGACACCTCTTTAAAAAGGCTGTAGTTCTGCAATGCACCAGCAGTCTGGGAAGCAAGGATGCTCAACAGGAGAAAGTCTGAATCAGAAAAAGCATCTGGTTCTGTACTTTCTGCGTCAAAAACGCCCAAGACCCTGGTTCCTATCTTGAGAGGAACGGCGAGCTCAGACCTGATGTTTGGTGTCACCTTGAGGTATAACGTGTCCCTTGAGACATCGGGGGAGTAGTATGGTTCACCCGTTCTAGCGACGTGCGCTGTAATCCCAACCTCGCTTTTCAGGGGGAACCTCAGATCGTCAACTCTCCTGTCAACGTTATAGGATCCAGCGATGTAGAGTTCATTTTTTTCCTCGTCAATGAGCGTAATGCCAGCTGTGCGCAACTCAATGACTCTTCTGGCAATGTACAGGGCTGTACTTATTATTTCATCAAAATCCAAGGATAACGTCATCTTATTGGAAAGTTTGCATATTGTGAAGAGCTTCTCTTCAATTCTTTTCTTCTCCGTAATGTCCCTCTGGATTAGAATAAATGAGAGCACTTCACCGTTGGAAGTTGTCACCGAATCAACACGCGAAAAGACAGTTCTTTCGTCTCCATTCTTGGTGATTATATTCAATTCCTCATTTTTGGCCTTTCCTGCCTCTTTCCGTCTCTTGAACAGTTCTCCAGCTTTTTTTCGCGAAGACGGTGAGTAGACTGTCTCAATCAAGGATGCTCCAATAAGCTCTTCCTTCTTGAACCCCAGTGTAATCAGAGCGCTCAGGTTGATGTCCAGTACATGCCCTTCTGGGGAAATGAGGTAAGAGTACACGGAATCGCTTTCAAAAAACAGTCTGAATTTCCTCTGACTCTCTTCCAAGGCTAATTCTGTGTTCTTGCGTTCAGAAATGTCCCGCACAATACTGTGAATATACAAGGGATTCCCTTCTTCATCGCAAACCAGGGCAGCTGTGACCTCTGCAGGAATTTCACCCCCATCCTTGCGGACAAACGTCCTCTGGTATACGGGTAGGTTCCCTCCTGCAAGCAGAACTTCCCGTTTCTGTAGTTCATCGGGGCATTCACATGAGAGGACAATATCTTTGCAGGATTTCCCTACTAGTTCATGGATTTTGTATCCAAGCATTTCCAACGCTCTTTCATTGACCTCAAGATATTCTCCTTCCAGGCTTGAGATGAATACAGCATCAGATGCTAATTCGAAGAGGGCTCGACACTGTCTGTTCTCTGCGGAGAATCTTCCTTTCACAGATTCACCTCAGAAGTCCAAGCATCGGGTATGGAGGAGTTCTGGAAGAGAACTGGCAAATCAATTGAAAGAAAAGCACTTTCAGCTGGAGTGTGCCTCCTTCTTTCATGTCTTATTTCCTTGATAGGGTTCTTGAAACCGGGGTTCTGCATTCTGTGCGTCCACTGTTCAAGAGCGAAAACTGATGGTCTTATGTGATCACCGCGGGAGAGTTGATCGAGAATATTTAAAGGTTTTCGCTTCTGAGTTCAAGTATTCCCGTATCCCGAAAGCCAAGACATAATTGGAGTTTTATTTTGCAGAACGATTAAAAACGGCACTGTATTCTTCACACTAACTTCTTGTAACACATCTCATGGACTATCAACTACACGTATACAGCCCCCTGAGCTCTCCTAGAGCAGTGGGTTCTACCTCTCTCCACAAAGCTTCTTTCTTTTCAATGGGCGTTCCGGGATTTCTTTGTCAATTCAGGAAATCCAGGACCATAACCACCGAAAAATTTAAATATTCTTGTCGAAGGAAAACATATTTATCTCGTAGCATGCCATCGGAGATGAGATTCATGGAATCAGTAATCAAGACTTACGATATTTCAAGAGAATATATAGAATACCCCTCCTTTTTCAAAAGAATTAGAGGTGAAGGAAGCAGAATCATTGTAGCTGTCGACAACCTGAATATTTCGGTACATCGTGGCGAGCTTTTTGGATTCTTGGGGCCAAATGGGGCGGGAAAGACTACTACGATCAAGATGCTGTCCACACTCCTATTGCCTACCAAAGGAACCGCTACCATCCTTGGTAATGATATTCTGAAGGCTCCAAACGAAGTGAGGAAACGGATCAGTGTGGTATTCGGGGGGGAACGAGGACTTTACTGGAGACTGAGTGGGAGAGACAATATGCGTATATTTGCCGAACTCTACGGACTCGACTCTTCTGAGCGGATGGACAGAATTGACATGCTCCTGGAACTCGTGGGGATTGCTGACAGAGCGGACAGCAAGGTGGAAACATATTCAAAAGGAATGAAGCAACGTCTCCACCTGGCACGAGGTCTGGTCCATGATCCTGACATACTCTTCTTGGATGAACCGACACTTGGACTCGACCCCACCATTGCCCATGAGCTGCGAAAGACTATCAGGAATTTGTGCACACGAGAAAAAAAGACTGTCTTTCTTACAACCCACTACATGTTTGAAGCAGACGAGCTCTGTGATCGTGTTGCCATCATTCACAGGGGTACGTTGATAGCCAATGACACCCCCGAGAACCTAAAACGGCAATTCGGCACAGTCACACCCGTCACCATCCTGCTGAGGGGAGTTGTTCCTCAGGTTGAGCATGTATTAACCAGTAGAAAGGGCGTACACTATGTAGAATCAGGAATACAGGATAATACAACTAAACTCAAGGTTGGGCTTGATCAGGACAAAGTGTGTGTGGAGGATATTGTTTCTTTGCTGGAAAAAACGCATGAAATCATCTCTGTGGAACAGGGGTCCCCCACGCTCGAAGATGTATTCTTGGAACTGACGAGGTCATAGAATGAACCCATACTGGATTTCACTGAGACGTGGGTTCATTTCTCAACTGCAACACGAACGGGCAGACATCCTGTGGGGGATACATGCGTTTGTAGAGCCCGTGTTTGTTGCCTTTGTGGTAATAATGCTCTACAGATTTGTAGGTACAAGCTCCCAGGACTATGCAACATATGTTGTCTTTGGCAGTGGATTCATTGGAGTCTGGGCCATGGTGCTGTCCTTTGGAGGAAAGTCTATTTTTCAAGAACGGATGCAGGGAACGTTGGAGTTGATGTTCTTGACACCTGTTTCTCTCTTCACATTCTCTTTCGGAAAGATCCTTTCTTCTGCTGCAACTGGCCTGGTCTCGGTTGCAGCCGTTCTGGCTGTGGGGAAATTCGTCCTACGACTTCCCATACACATTGAATCCCCCGGACTGTTTCTTGTATCTCTCGTCATGACAATCGTGACACTGTCTGTATTCGGGCTTGTTTTAGCATCAGCCTATATGCTGACCAGAAGGGTTGCGTATTTCATGAATTTAATGCAGTACATGATCTATGTCCTCGGCGGGTTGTTGTTCCCCATATCTGTCTTGCCTTTCTGGGTGAGGCCTATCAGCTATTCTCTTTCTCTCACGTGGGCTCTGGACGCAGTAAGGGTATCAGTGTCACAAAACGCCTGGGAATCTTCAGTCTTCTGGATGGACGCAGCTATGGTTACATTCCTGACAGCAGTGTATTTCGTGGTTGCCGTGGTCCTCTACAGGTACATCAGGAAAATAGCAGTCAGAGATGGAAAACTGTCAGTCTATTGAGGGATCAAAATGATGAGAACATTGAAATTTGTGTTCAGAACAGGAATCTTCACCTACAGGGCACTTTTCACCTGGATCAACCCACCAGATTTTGTTGTTGTGAAGCTCGGTGTTCCCTTCTTTCTTGTCCTGACATTTGTGCTCATATCTGACTATGGGGCCGCCCTCACAGGCCAGGATGCACAGTCCTACATCAATTTCGTGGTGGTGGGAAATGCGCTGTATGTTTCTACGTTCAATACATTGATGGGGCCCATGTTCTTTGTTTTCAATGAGCGCAGGGAAGGAACACTGGAACTACTCTTCTCTACACCGGTGAATAGACCTCTGCTCAATATTGCAAAATCTGCGATCCACATAGGAGATGGAATATTCGGGATTTTCATCGTGTTGCTGTATGGTGTCACCCTGTTTGGCCTCAGAATGTCGGTTCTGGGCTCCCTGTATATGATCGTAATCGCATTTCTATCAGTTATCAGTATGATGGGATTTGGATTGCTTTTTTCTGGTCTGGCTCTGTATTACAGACAGCCTCATCCCATCGTCAGCATGATGCTGTCTGCTACGATGTTCTTCTGTGGAGTGACGTTTCCCGTTGGTATGCTGCCACAATCTCTTCAATATATCTCAAAAGCAATTCCTCTGACTCACGGAATAGAAGCTGCTCGCCTCGCCGTGATTGAGGAGTTCTCACCCATACCCATGCTGCTGGCTCGTGAGCTCATAGTGGGCGCACTGCTATTCTGTCTCGGTTCGTTCGTCTTGGGTTACTTTGAACATTTGGCAAAAAAGAGTGGAAAACTTGTTTTCTTTTAAACCTGGGTGCAATCTAAAAGGGGCATGTGTGTTTGGATGAAGGAAGAATCGCTATCTACTACGTCCTCCTGAGGACCCAGTTCCTTGTGTCTCAGATTGATATGTCTCGATCAACTTTCAGGGCAGAAGACCTGATAATTCCTTTTGCTCGCTCCAGGTCTTTCTCCTGAAGATCTCGTTTTTCTACATAGACGCCACCCTGTTCACACATGAAGTGCATGCCCTGCTCTGCAGCTGTATTACCACCGAATATGGAATGAAATACCTCTTTACTCATGTCACCCAATCGCTTTCGGTCTGTCCGATTGATCCAGGAGGGAGAAGCCCTTCCTATCCAGGGGGGATCAATAACGTGGTGTGCGGTAGTGAGATGTGAGGCGCACCAGTACCCAGGGTATGATGCCAGTTTCTTCATGTGGGAGAGAACCACGAGATGGTGCAGCTGGAGCAGTCCTTGAAAAGTGTGCCTTCTGCGGCCATACTGATAGAGAAGTGAAAACCTGCTCTTACACACGTCGTTTATATGGACACCATACACGGAGGCTGCGGCCTTCAGCAGCATGGATAACGGCTTTTCCAGGTGGTAGGCCTTGGCATTTTGTGTTACATACTGCCAGTCTAGCTCATTCTGGAGAATGACGTATACATCGTTGATGTCTCGCATGAGATAAAACCCGTGGTTGAACACATGAGCTGCAAGCACCAGCAGAGTGTCCTCAAGAGACGTGACTGGTTCTCCTGGTCTACACCTCTCCCATACAGGGAGATGAAAACTTCCCAATGAGTGTACAGGATATTCGCCGAAATGAAGATCAATCTTCGTCTTGCGTTCTCTGCAGTATAAGTTCCCCACCCCGAATCTTCCCTGTTCAGCAGTCCACATGTCGTCGAGAATATACCCGATACCTGAGAGAGATTTTTGTGCAGGTTCAAAGTCTTTCACGAGTACATCTATATCTGCCATAGCTCTCCAGCTTCCCTGGTACTGGCTGTCGACAGCCAGCCCTTTCAGAAAGAGAAATGAAATTCCCTGGTGAGAAAGTACGTCTCCCACTTTTTTAGCTTCTGACAGCAGATTCTGCTTGTGGACCCAGGCGTTGTAGTACAGTCCTTTGACATCATTCCACATGGGGGGCCTTATCTCCAGATCACTGAGATTCTTGTAGACCTGAGGAATTACCACTTCCTCCTGGGCTCTCTTGAATAAAGAATTCCACGCTCTTGTACTCCACGAGGTCACCTTCCTCGATATGACTTCCTGCTCCTCTTCTGAGAGAGCTATTTTTGAGACTGCAGCCGGTACGTCATACAGGTCAGGAGACACTGTCCTCACCCAAGATGACTCTGACCAAGTCCTTGACAGCTTCCCGTGCATCTCGATATTCCAGTGAATAGGTCTTGCAGGCCCGCACTATCTTTGAAATCAGGGGAAATACTCTGGTGGGCTCTGTCCTGTACAGCATCCAGGATTTCAGAAAGGCTATCACTCCATCAGAGGGGGACACAGGCTGGAGTACTGTCTCCCCTTCTGGATTGAATGTTGGAAAAAAGATGTGGGTCAGGGGACAGGGGGGGCTCAGAAGATGAGGAAAGGTGCGCCCAACAGAAAGGATTTTTCTCACCTGGGTTTCTGTTTCCATGTATATTTTCGCATCTTCTGTCTCCATTTCAGGAAACATCGAGATTGTCTTTCCCCGTGGCTTCAATCGAGAACACAGGGGCAGTAACATCATGGTATCAGTATGTATGAGAACAAAGTCGTCCGAAAAGTACTTGTGTCCCTCTGCCAGCAACGCCATGACCAGGGTGGTCTTACCAGAGTTTGACTCACCTGAAAAGATGACCCCATGATTCCCAAGAGATGCAGCAGATGCATGGGCACAGAACATGTTATGATCCAGCAAAATGCGGAAAAGAGCAACCTGCATCACAGACAGGAAGAAGTTACCAGGCTCTGTCGATTCAGGAATGATATACAGCCTCGAGTCATCATGGGAATATTCGAGGACATTTTTCTCCTCCTCATAGCCCAGCTGGTGAATAACAGGTAAGTCCTCTGGAACTGTGAGAATACGGATGACTGCATCGGGGTCCTGTGATGTACTGGTAATCAACCTTTCATAGGTTCCTGAAAGTTCTTCAGAATAGAGGGTTGAATTCGTGCAGACATTAATCGTAACTCCGTAAATATCCAGTGTGTGTACTCTTTGATCAAGATTTTGGAGCTTTTCACATTCTCGTGGACCAAGGTGAGCAGTCTTGAGCCCGACATTCAGCCTTGTCATTCCAGGTGTCTCTTCCACCACCTTCACCCCCTCTTCAGGGCAGGTATCGCCCATATGGAGCAGTTCTCTTTCATTCTGGAGAGTCCTAGGAGTACATGGCCACTGACATGTATCTGTCCCTTGGAAAGCTCCTCAAGAAGACACACCTTTTCCATAGATTCACCATGTCTCCCAATTCCTACTACCTTAAAAGTCTTTCTGCACTCCTGCGTCATTTCATTGAATCCAATTGCCTCAGGATGGAGTATACAGAAAGCCGTCGCAGGTATCGTGTCTCTTATTCTTTCAGGCCATGACATGGATACTCTCACTCTCTCTTTTCATCTCCTTTGCCATGAGCACCATGACCCGCAACCCTCCTCTCATATCTTTTCCAATTCCTTGTGCCGACACTGCTAGTTTTCCGTGGGTAAGAGTTCCTAGTTAATTGATGTCTCCAAATCACGGTTTTAGACAGTAACCTGTACGATATAGGATTCGAAAGAAATCTTTATAAGGATAAAGAAGTGAAATATGCTGGTGATATCATGTCGGAGGTAATCCCGAAGCGTATTGCTGAGGTGAAATGGCGAAGTGAGGATGAAAATCTTGTGCTTTATACTGCCACTGACAACAGGATTATTGTCCTGAATCAAACGGCAGCTTTCATCTGGAAACTCGCCGATGGAGAAAAAACTGCTGAAGAAATAGCCGATGAAGTAGTAGAGGAATATGAGAACGTCACCAGAGACAAGGCTCTCAAAGATGTACATAAAGTCATCCAGAACCTGAAGAGCAAGAATCTGGTGACGGTGGTGTAGATGAAAGAGCTCCGCGATTTTGTCAAGCTTCCTCTCCGTCTCTTCTGGGAAGTCACTTCAGAATGCAATTTCAGATGCAAGCACTGTTATGCTGATGCCGGTAAGAGGCGTGCAGATGAATTGAACCATCAGGAAGCTCTCGAGCTGCTGGATGAATTCAAGAGAATTGGTATCTTTGACCTGTTCATTGCTGGTGGAGAGCCTTTGATGCGGAAGGACATCTTTGATATTCTAGAGAGACTGTCTGACAACACCATTTCTGTTACCATGAGCACCAACGGCTCCTTCATTGATGAAGACATCGCAGAAAGACTGAGAAGGTGCAACCTTGGACTGGTTACAGTCAGCCTTGATGGTTCAACGCCCAGAACACATGAACAATTCAGAAGAGCAGAAGGTTCCTTTGAAAAGGCAGTGCAGGCGCTCGGCCTGTTACACGAACACCATGTCACAACGTCAGTGGGGTACGTTCTGCACAGGGAGAACTACCTGGAGGTACCGGGAGTTATTGCCCTGTGTATTGAGCACGGGGTAAGGTTGATCAACATTATGAGAATAGCCCCCGTGGGGAGGGCTGCCGGTGCTGATGGACTCTCTCTCACATGTTCTATGTACCAGGAGTTCCTGCAGGGGTTTGAACAGATCTATGAGGAGGCAAAGAATGCGATAACAATACTGTCCGATAACCCAGTAGTCAGCACGTGGCTTGCCATTAAAAAGGAACGGGAAGGGGAAGAAGTAAAGAGTCATTACTGCGATGCTGGAGGGTTTACTGGTTACATGCAGGCTAACGGCAATGTTCTGCCCTGTGGGTACTTCCCTGTGGTTCTTGGGAATGTGCGGCACTCTTCTCTGAAAGCCATATGGGCCAGTACAGCTGCCCAGAGAGTCCGGGACCTTGCATGTCAGCTCCCCTCTGAATGCACCGAATGTGAGTATCTCTCGTATTGTCGTGGAGGATGTCGCGGCGTGTGCTTCTCGCTGTACGAGAGAACTGATGCAAGAGATCCCATCTGCTTCAAAGAATTCAAAGAAAGAGTAGGATTCGAGGTATGATTCAATGAATGCGCTGGACGTTTTATCCCGTGTCGATGGCTTTTTCTTTGTCCGGTCCACGTCTGGAGGAAAGCCCTACTACCTCTACTACAGAATTGTCTTACCAGTTCTTTCCCGTGTGTCCACGTGGAGTGCTCATTTCTTCCTGCAGAAAAAGCACCTCTCAATTGATGGTGTTGCAGAAGGCCTCACAGGGTCTGCAAAATCAGATGAGGACAAGATCAGAATCCTGTTCAACTATGTTGAAACCTGGGTGAAAAGACTCCCGCTTCGAGGATGGTTTTCTCCTGAAGAGGTGAATGCGCTGCGATATGGAGACTGTAAGCACATGTCAGTGCTCCTTTCAGCATTATTAAATCACATTGGTAAAGAATCTAAAGTCGTTGTGGGATTTGTTAAATGGAAGAGGATTTCTGCGGAAAAATTCGAATATCTTCCTCGACTTCATGCGTGGGTCAAAGTTAAGGGTACGCCATGTTTCATCTGTGACCCTTTGCTTCACTATGTCGGATCTGAAGAGCAGTATGAAACCATGGTAGGTGGCACAAAAGAGCTGTACTATCTGGAAAATGATGATTTTGCTTCAGGAGGGAGTAGAAAGATCCGGGGAAGGTTGTTAGTATGACGCAGGATGTCAAGGTGTGTCTGGTTAATGCTTCTTTGAAGAGGTCTCTTTTCCCGCCTTTATCACTGGCGTCTCTCTCTTCATTCTTGCGGGAAAACGAAAGGGACGTGACAGTTCTGGACTTGTCCACAAGTGAGCCATTTCTCAAGGACGCATTTCTACTGGAGATGATAGAAAGATCTTTCTGTTTGAATAGGAGACTGGATATGACATCACCAGCAGCATCAAAGAAAAGAGAGAAGCTACTGGATCTGTTCCGTCTGTGGAAGGAGTGTCTCTTGGCCGAGGCACCTGACGTGGTGGGATTCACGGTAGATCATTCTAACCTGTCACCCTCTCTTTTTCTTGCACAGCTGTTGAAGGCTGAAAATCCTCGTCTCATGACAATATTCGGAGGACCAGAGTGTAGTCTGGACGAGGTCATGAAGGTGGTTTCTTCCACAGGTGTTGTCGACCTGGCTGTCCGCGGAGAAGGGGAAGTAACCCTCCTGGAGGTTGTGAAAACCCTGGAGCAGGGGGAGCTTCTCAATCCTCCCACGGGTACCGTCCTCTTTCGAAATGGAACGATGATGAAAAACTCACCTCGTCCTGCCATAGCTGATCTCAACACGCTGCCATTTCCTGATTTCAGTGACTTTCAACTGGATCGATACACAGAACGAATGTTACCAGTCTCGTTGAGCAGGGGATGTGTTGGAAACTGCGTCTTCTGCAATGAGAGAATCTTCTGGGAAAGGAAAATCAGGTACAGGAGGCCCGAGTCAGTGGTGAAGGAAATTGAGCGAGATAGAGAGTATGGAATCACGACGTTCCGGTTCAACGATAGTCTGTTGAATGGTAATATCCCCCTGTTGAAAAACCTGTGCAGACTGCTCATTGAAAGGGGCCTCGACATACGGTGGTATGGCAATGCACGTCCGGAGAAGCTGTCTGTGGACATGCTTGAATTGATGAAAAAAGCCGGATGTTTTGAACTCCGGTATGGACTCGAATCTCCTGTCCCTCGTATTCTCAACGAGATGAACAAGAGAACAACTCTGGAGGAGGTTACCACAGTCCTGAAGAACACAGTGAGAGTTGGCATCCCTCTTCGAATTAATGTCGTTTGTGCCTTTCCCACAGAAACGAAACAGGACTTTATCAACAGCTTGCGATGGCTGTATGAAAACAGGGACCTCTTTGACACAGCAATGGTCAATCGATTTGTCCTTGCATCAGCCTCGGACATCTTTCAGACTCCACAGATTTATGATATGACGTATGAGTCACTGTATGATGGAACAGATATCTCAAAAGCGGGGACGTATTCGTGGAGATCTGCCCAGGTGCACGGCGATACCATGCAGTTCAGGTACGTTGTCTGTTCACTCCTCATTCAGAACCTTGGGAAGCTTGCAGGGACACCACATGTACAGGCCAGAGACCAGGGAGGTCTCTCGCACTACATTACTGAAGAAATTCAAAAGTTCCGGGGGAGTGACTCTTGTGAATCTGTGTATGACAGACTCTATGACTCATACAGGAGGGAGCTCCCATCATGAACACGCAACGACCTATGCTTTTTTCTTCACTACTCTGTGGAGTTGGGTGATTATATGGAAGACACTGGAAAAGTCCTCTCCAGCCTTTCTCACTGGCTCTCCTCCAATCCCTCTGTAACCTCTGTGTATATCAAGAAGCCGCTTCCTTCTCTCAGGAAGGGGTTTAGTGACCTTGACTTTTATTTTGTTACAGAGAATTTCCAAGATATCACGTTCTATAGGGGCATCGGCAACCTCTACCGAGAGCTCAGTTGTCTGCAGGGAGAAGTTCCAGCCAAGAAACTGGTTGAACACCCCCCCTTCTGTCTGCCAAGAGCTTCTTTTGATCAGTTCTGCAGAATGCATCCCTGGTATGTGTCAAAATGGCAATTACTCTTCGGCGAGGAACTGAGAGAGACCTCTCCTGATAGTTCTGCGGAGAAAACAGCAGCTCAAAAGCTCCTGGTTGCCCATGCATTTCATGGAGATGATGCAGCTAACATCTGTGTCCTTGCACCGCACTTCATTCACGGTTCCCCCAAGGGAACACAAAAAGTGAATCGCCAGGTGTGCAAGATAGCGTATGACAATCCTACCTCTTTCCTTTCTGAGCTCGGTCGGTCCATGAGTGATGACAGAGTTGGGGACAGAGTACGGGAGGTCTCCTCCAATGAGTATCGTGGAGAGCAGTCACAGGAGTTCTATGTCGATCTGCTCCTCTTCTGGTGCTCTGCGTGGAAAAGTCTCTTTGGACATAGTACATGCCCTTCTGAGCCCGTGAGAAGACGCAACCCCCCTTCAGCTTTCTCTGACTTTTGTCAAAGCCATACCCACCTGCTCACCGGAGTCCAGAGTGTTCTTCATACAACCTTACCGTACGATGATGTGCGAATTGTCTTTTTCATTATTGATCCCTCCCAAGAATCTGCACTGAAGGACACCCTCTGCAGCCTTGCTTCACACTTCTTTGCTGCCTTTGAACAGCGAGCCTACGCCAAGTTCATCTGTGAAGAACACCTAGCAGGGTACTGCACTGTCTGGCCCTGGGAACTTAAAACTGTGAGAGAAACGTGTTCTGTAGCTTTCGGGGATGGCTCCCTTCTGGATCGCTTGCCTGCTCCCCAGCCAGAAGCCCTGAAAACTCAAGCTCAAAACGATTTTTTCCCCTATCATTTCACCTCTCCCCTCGTTGGATTCGAGTACCTGAACCCCAATAAAAAGCTGGCGCTCATGCGAAGCTACCAGTACTCGCTGTTTGGCCGCTGTCTCGGAAAGTACCTTCTCCTGAAGAATCTTTTGCCTCTTTCACCTTCCGATATGGTGACGCTTCTTGCAGAAAGGGACCCGTCATCTGCACGTCTTTTTGGGAACCTGTACCAGTTGTACCAGAACATCTCACCTCATTCTCTCCTCCAGTATCAAGAAACCTGGAGTTTGCTCTTCCCCTCCGTGCACAGAATGTTCCAAGAGTTCAACCTCGTGTAGCACTGACATCAATGACTCCAGAAAAGTGAGTGTGGTACGCTCCTTCAAAGTGCTCTGTGAAGATTACTCCACCAGGCTCCACAAGATTTCCCAGAACATGTCCTTATGGAGAGAACAGAAAGCAGATTGAGAGTACAATGTCCCATACGTATCATAGGCGACTGCTCTGCACCCTCCAGAACACACATACTTGAACACACAGTCTGTGCATTCCTGTACATCATCAACTTCGAATGCTTTCAACCTGGCCAGGGGTTCTGAATCAGCAAGGATCTCTGCAAGAGGCTGCTCTCTTACATTGCCCAGCCTGAAGTCAGTCCCAAACACACAGGGATACACGTCTCCTGCAGGTGACACTCTCATGGATTCCCCTATAGGACATTGGGCTGCACCACCTCTGTTGGACGCCAGGGCTTTGAGGCAGGAAATGTAATACGATTCAATGACCAGGTTGTGGTTCCTGTGATATTCCAAGAGAGAGTGAATTAGCTGCTGGGCATCTTCTTCGCCAGGAGCTAGCTGAAGACCCTCTCTTTTCCCCCTCCCTCGCTTCACAAACGCAGGGCACTCAAAAGTTCCCACACCCTGTTCAATGCAGTAGTCCATGACAGCAGGAATTTCAGCCAGGTTCAACCGAGTCGGAGTGGTGGATATTGTCATCTTTCCTCCCATTCCATGGTCCAGCAGCATCTCTATGGTTTCCATAACCCTTCCGTGACCTTTTCCACGGAGGGTTTCATGAACCTCCTTTTTGAGGCTATCCAGGCTAATCGTGACGAAGAGGTTCAGATCTGCTGCTCTTGAGGCCTCCTTTTCTGTCCACAATGTACCATTGGTAATAACCTTGACTGTCTCCAGGGTAGTCTGGGAAGCGTACTCAGCACTATCAAAGAGAAAGGGGCAGAGAAGAGGTTCTCCTCCACTGAATGCCAGGGAGGTTCCTCCCATCTCTATAAACTGGTCAATGACAGATGCTTGCTCTTTGACCGTCAGGGGAGTGCTGTCTGTACGATGCTCAATATAACAATATGTACATGAAAGGTTACAGCGCGGAGTGGTCTCAATGAGGAGACTATTGACGGAATGAGAATTTCCAGTTCTGCTTTGAGTGCCCAGGAGACCTCTGAGATGCAGCTTTTCCTCTACCCATTTGATATCCCGTTCTATGACATTTCCCGTGGTTTCATACTTGCGAAGCAATGCAGAGACTATGTACTCCTGGTCACGTCCTTCAGCCAGTAAGTCCAGAATATCGGTGGCAACTCCTCCGAATAAGGCCCATCTTGAATTACATGGGTTTATCACAAGACTGCGTCCCTTTTTTTTCCTTATAACTAGATCCTGCATAGTCATCAGCTCCAGCTTGCGCTTTTCAAAAAAAAAAGAAGAAAATAAGTCCTTTTTGGCTGGGTGTCATTCCTACTTAAGTAGGTGTAAAAGTAGCCCACATGGCGAGGCATTTGTCGGTTATGCTCTCCTCTGCAAACTCAAATACCTCAGGTTCTACGTACTTCATGGTGTCACCTCCTCTTTGCGTATACTCTTGTTTTCTTTCGGAAAGTATTTAAGGTTTTCTATGGGAAAGGTATGGCTACCACTTTCGAAACAAGAAACTCGATCAAGTTCTCTTAGGGCTAAAGATGTACTACTTAGAGCCGATTTTCCCAACGATACCTATAAAAGGTGATACCCGAACGGGTATCATGAAAAAAATCTCTTTGCAGATAAAGGACCAGCATGGTCACACCGAGAGATATTTGTGGAAGCAGTGTGTGTTCACCCGTCAGGTCGTTCTCATATCCACGGTGAATGCAGATGGGACTGCTACTGTAGCACCGAAAACGTGGGCAACTCCCTGTGGGAGAGATCCACCTCTGTTCATGTTTTGTTGCACTGATACCCACATGACAAGCCAAAATGTTCGTTCCACCAAAGAGTTTGTGGTTAACTATCCAGGGATCAACCTGGTCGAGAAAGTGGCTATAACAGGAGGGAGTCACAGTCCAGATAAGCTTGAAGCTGCTGGACTCACACTTATCCCTTCAGAGAAGGTCAGCCCACCACGCATTGCTGAGTGTTATCTGCATCTTGAATGCGTGCTGGAAGAAGCCAGGCAAAGTGGACTGTCAGATTACTTATTCATTGGAAAGGTGGTGGCTGCTTCATCTGATCTTCTCCCCGATGACGTAGACAAAAGGATTGAAACAGTGGCCCCCCTCATTTATGTCAGTGGAAAATATGCTGGCATTTGTCATGTATCTGACTGGAAGTGGCCTGTCGCGCGCTGATACGGACACTCTATCTCTGGGTTACTGAGATGGTTTCCAGCCGTACAGTAGGAAGCTCTATTACAACCCTGTGTCTACCCACGGCAAAATACGTTTTCTTGTAGTCATTTCCAAGGTTCATCTGATTCAGTATGTCTGGAAAATGTCCAGAAATCATGATACCATCTATCCTCCCTTTCTTTTCCCCTTTCTCCAGGAGCCATGCAGGCTCGGCTGCCACGCTGAAATGTCCATTCATGGGATTACTGGCACCCACTCCCAGAATCGTATCGACGTAGATCCCGTCCCCATGAGCTATGTCTGTGCAGTGGTGTCCTCCTCTCACAGACACGTTCCGGTGGGCCGTTCCGGGTGCAGTCTTGAAGGTCCTTCTCACTCCGTTCGCCGTGCTCCCAGCACCACTCCTTGCACCCTCCTTCAGGTCATACAAGAACCTTGTTATGACGCCTTCCTGGAGAATGGGAACTTCAGAACTCTGAACACCTTCATCATCAAATCCACCGCTTCCCAGACCCCAGTCTTGGCAGGGGTTATCGATAATAGTGAGAGGGTCGAGAATGATCTCTTCCCCCAGTCTTCCCCGGTAGGGAGATCTGCCACTCCTGACATTCTCACCATAGAATGCAGGAAGGAATGCATATCCCAGCAGCTGGGCAAATGCATCAGGAGACATGACGACAGGCAGGTCACTCGTCATACGTGGAGAGTGTTCCCTCATGGAATCCACTTTCTCGGCTGTCTCAACACCCAACTGATGAAAATCTATGTCAAATCTCCGCGAACTTTCGATTCCCATTGCCTTCAGCGAACCTGTTTCCCTGGGAATAACTGCTTCTACCTGGCAATAGATAAATGTGGAAGCTTCTTCCAGGAATACACCCTGTGTATTCTCCACAATTCGTGCTCCAGTGACTGCAGTCACTTCTCCCGAGGCAGGGGTTATGTCCTTCTTGAGCGATAAGACACCATCTATTATCGTTTGAACGAATTCTACTCCTCTCCCGTCACCAAATCCCTCTTCCATCTTCTTATCGAATTTTTTCACTTCATGGCTCTTTTTTTCTGTGGGCAGTGACATCTCAACCTCGGGGGAAAACCTTGACGACTGTAAAGCTCCCCTCACACCCTTTTCCTCATCTCCCGGGATGCAGTACCCAAATCCCGACCTCCTGTTGTTCAGGACTCGTATTCCCAGTCCCATGTCTTCATAGTCGGAACTGTCTGCAATGTTTCCCTTCATAATGGTGTAGCGAGTCGTACTCTTTCTTACACCAAAGACATCTCCTTCGTGCCCTGCATTCTGTATACACTCCAGAGCGTGTTTGACAGACTCTGTGATCCCCGAATTCATGATCTGCCCCCCACAGTGACTGCATCAATCAGGACATGCGGTCCCCCACCTGAAACTGTGACTGTCTGCGGCTTCCTACAAAGGCTTGCATTCAGGTCGAAGTCCTTGCCTATTCCTCTAATATTCTCCAACGAATTCAATGTAGAACCACTGAAACTGACATTCAAAAGAGGATGGGTTATTTCACCGTGCTCGATGAGGTGAGCCACTTGTGCAGTAAACTGGAATGTCCCCTTTGCTGGATTCGCCTGTCCCCCTTTGACAGATTGAGCATATATCCCTCTATCTACATCCTCCACAAGTTCCTCAAATGTCTTGTCCCCGGGTTCCATTACCATGTTACTCATTCTCACCAAAGGCCTGACTCTGAAATCTTCAGCCCTGGCACCCCCATTGGATTCAAGACCCAGTTTCCATCCGTTCTCTCGGTCTACAATGTAGCTGACCAGGACCCCATTCTTCACAAGCGTTCGGTTTCTGGCTTTTACGCCCTCATCATCAAAGGGAAACCTCCCATAACCGTCGAGAGTCGGGTCATCTCGAATTATCACCTGTTCCGAAGCTACCTTTTGCCCCAGTTTCCCTTCAAGGCAGCTGCCCCCGCTGGTTACTATATCTCCTTCAGTCGCATGACCGAAGGCTTCGTGAATAAATAATCCTGTAAGGATTGGATCAATGAGAAGTGGCATTACCCCGCTGGGTGAGGATTTTGCCTTCAACAGGTGGTTCAGCCTTTGCAAAGCCGAATCTGTCTTATGATACATGTGGCGTGCCACTTCAAATCCCCCTGTACTTCCAGCAGTCTCCAGCACGTGCTGAATTGAATCACCCTTGCCGAGCAGTGCCATGTATACAAATACCTTCGGGATTTCCATGCGTACACGACTTCCATCACTGGTGACAATCTCCTTTTTTATAATGGAATCTCTATATCCCAATTCTATTGATGTGACAAAAGGTTCATTAACCCTGTCTTCAAGGTCTTTTAGAAAAGAAATTCTTTCTTCTAAATCAATATCAGAAATATTCTCCTTCATAGGTATGTTTATCTCCTGGTCATATATTTCAACTTCTGACAGTCCTGTCTCTCCTTCTCTACATGTATTAAGGGCTTTTGCCATAGATAGAGCTCTATCAGCTGTGCGGGCAAGAGTTTCGAATTCAGAAGTTCCAGCATATCCCCAACCATTTTTCCACAGGACCCTGACCATGGCACCCCTTTCTTCTCCCTGAATGACTGTTTCCAGCGTCCCGTCCTTCAGTGTTATGAATGTCTCCTGCCATTTCTCTTTCCTGATATCGCAGTAATCGGCTCCCTTCTCGCTGAGATTGTTGACTACCATTTCTGTGGGCATAATCCCTAGAAAACGAGGTAATAATATAAATCTTTTCGGGAAGAGATACGTATCTTAAAAGTGAGGAGACTGTCTCACCGAATCCTTCAACCGCGCCCTCATCCCGAAGAGTCATGCGAAGGGATTGGAATTGACCAAGTACCAGACGCGGTGATACGTTGAAGAATGTCCTGAGTATTGAGTCCAGAAGAGCGAGAGACGAAAACCCTACACAGTGCTCGTGTACTTCGTGTGATCCTTGCAGCGCCCTCCAAAAACCCGGATTGTAGACCTATGGTTCTGCTCTCTGTGAATAGCCTTTCAGAAACTCCTTCATGAGAAAAGGTTTTCCATGTCCGGGATAAATGGTTTCAATTCTCATGTCCTTCAGTTTTTCGACACTGATCTTTGCCGTATCGGGGTCGTCCATTATGGAACCGAGACCTGGTCTGTCCCTATTTTCCAGTAAATCACCACAAAATAGGGCTCCATCAGCCGTCAGTATGCCTATGGAACCGTTTGAGTGCCCTGGAAGATGAAGAATTCTGGCATCGAATCCGAATTCGGAGAGATCGTATCCTTCATCAATAAACAGATCAGGTTTAAACCTTTCCTTTTTGCCAAACCCAGAGAGGACGGGAACCATCTTTTTGAGAAAAATGTTGCCTTTTCGTCTGTTCCAAAACATATCGCCTCGTTCAGCCATTCCTTTGTCATCATGGTGCATTGCCACCGTGGTACCGAACTTCTCACGGAGATAGGCGCAATTACCAGTATGATCAAAATCTCCATGGGTTACAATAATGAGCTTGAGATTTCCAGGGTTGCACCCAGCGTCTTCAAGTTCTTTCTCAAGTTCAGAGCGCTTGGTTGAAGACCCTGTGTCGATCAGGACATGGCTGGCGTTGGTTCTCACGAGATAGCAATTCACGCTGCCCAGTCTGAAGGGAAGGGCCAGTCTGATGATCTTGATCTCTGCAGACATGACACTGGTAGGCATTCTTTTACTCTTAAAGATATCCAATCCTCTTCTGCCTTACGGAATATCAGTTTCTTGCGATCTCCACTGGGATCTCAGAATGTCAATACTGATATCTTCTACTGCAGTTGCGAAAAAGAATAATGTCGACAAAATAAGAAAGAAAAACTGGTAAAAGCTGGATCTCCCAGAACCCGCTAGAAAGGAGTAATAATAATCATTCCTCGACCAACCCATTGAGTACCTGTTTCATGCTCCGTACATAGTGCCTGAAGGCAATTCGACCTTCTTCAGTGAGGTTGAGCATGGTGTGGGGTTTCTTGTCCAGGAATTCTTTCTTGATTTCGATGTATCCAGCTTCTTCCAATTTGCCTAAATGTGAAGAGAGATTCCCTGCTGTCAGCCCTGTCTGCCGTGATAGGAACAAGAAATCCGCGCTTTCTACCACGTACAGATGAGCCAGGATCATGAGCCGGGCTGGTTCATGAATGAGTCGGTTGATATCTGCAATAGGCTCGAAATCTCCACCTTCATTCATCAGTAACCTCCTCCTGAATGGGATATTTCTGAAGGAAGTATGAAAACCGTACAACCCCCAATCCAGTAAAACACGAACCCATCAGAAAGAAGTAGACAACGAGACCTGTCCACATAGATTCAAACCGGTAAATCGACAGTACGATTCCAGCCACCAGTCCAAAGACAGCAATTCCATAGTACCGGTGGTCTCCAGACTTTCCCACCAGATAGGTCAGTGCACCGGCCAGCATGGCACCCATGAATGTCGGAGTCAATCTGTACAACATGTCAGCAGAAAAGTCTCCAAATACGATGAACACTACTGTGGCCATCACAATAACCACTAGCAGCATGTAAGAAAAGATGCCGCGTGCAGTTTTTCCTGGGGGATCTGAATGCAGCTTCATGTAGCCCATCCGTGGATAGGTGTACTTTCTTTTCAATTTCTCCAGGATTCGAGGTGCAAATAACATGAAAAGAACGGCAAACGCTGCACTTATTTTCACAGCAAACAAGGTTCCCATGCCAATCAGAAGGATGCCCAGAAATATTTCTGTAAGACCATCCTGCATGGATTCTCTGTACGCTTTTTGCTCCATCTCCCTGAGATTATCCTCACTTATTGACTTTTCCATCTTACATCACCTTCTGATTTCTCCTGCTTCCACAGAATATGCCTGGATGAACTGTATCAACACAATAATACCCACACTGAGGATGAGGACCCCGAGTCCCACAGGGAAATATTCGTAGCGAATGTGAGGACCCAACAGATGACCAATGACAGACACTGCAAGAATCAACGCAGCGTAGGCGTAGAAGCGGGAAATCCTGGTCACCAGAGCACACACAAAGAAAAGCAGCCCTACAATGATGCCGAAGAGAAGCTTTGGATAACTATCCAGGATGGGGTAGATCCAGGAAGGGGAGTTGTCGGTGTAGTATACTATGCCGAAAACAGTGAACAGTACAACGATCCAGAGATAGACTATGAACATCAATGACATCCTCTGCTGACTGAATTTCACATACCCGATTCTTGGGACTGTTATTTTTTTCTTGGCTATGGCATAGATTGGCAGGCCATACACGGGAAACATGCCAGCAAACCACGGTTTATCTGTGCACATGCTGAACAGACCGAAAAAGAGCAGCCAGGCACCTGCAAAAACATCCATGATGCCATCCTCATGGTACGATGTGAAGGCCTTCCTTTCAAGTTCCTTTATGTTGATATTCTGTGTCATTACTTCACCTCTGCACGATGTAGTATTCTGCCATATATAAAGCTTTGCATCGCAAAGTATTTTATAACACAAATAGAGGAAGTAGTGATACGAGCACAGAGTTATCAAGATGGTAACGTGTTCGAACGTGAAGGTCTAGTTTCTGGGGGCGGCTTCAACGTGAACCTTCTCCTTTCCGTGATCAGTGAGGTTTTCGGTTCCGGAAAAGAAGTCTTTATAAGCAGCCATATGATACAGAAGAGAGGTGTACGAATGGTGAATGGCGGAAGCTTACCTTGGCTGGTCATTATGTTATTGCTACCACTTATCTCAATAATCTTAATAGTCATTATCATGAAGTCCAAGAGAAATATGCGTCTTGTCGTCTTCACAATTGCTGGTATATTCCTTGCAGTTTACTTTATTTGGAACTTCTTTTTACGCTAATCTACAAAAAATCTCAATATCTCCTTTGAAAGGGCATTTGAGTCTTTCAGAGTGGGAGAACTTATTCGGGTTACAATGCCTGTGTCCAAGAAACCCCACAGAGGAAAAGAGGAAATTGAACTGGATGCTTTCATCTCGTGAGATGGCTGTCGAAAGAAGGTTGTAAGAGGAAATGAGGTGCTTTCTTGCTGGTTTTGATGAGCCAAGAGGCTAGACCCTTGGATATATCCCAATTTGGAAATCTCAGATGGAGGCTACTCATGGTTCAATCTTCCTTCATCTGTTGGAAAGGTTGAAGTCTCTGAGTTGCCCTTTGGGTTGGGACCTCCTTCTGGACCTGCTCTAGCTTCTGCACCTCTTAGCCTGTGAGATCGAAAGATGGATTTTCCGGAGGTGTTTCAGAGATTCAAGCAATCTTCTGTCAAGACTTGACAGAGGAGAGGAAAACACTCTGTTCTCGAAAGGCAATGACTACTGCGTGGTTCCCACCCCGAGAACACTGAACTTAAAAGACCAGTTAGAATATGATATCTTGAGGTGAAAGAATGAAATTTCCCCGAGTAACTGATAGGAGAAAGCAGTACTGTATAATTCTTGCCGTGACTATCATGTGGATTGTCACCAGTCTGTATGCAGCTTTCCATGAGGATGGACACACCTACAAGATGGATGTTGATGGCGATGGCGTGAAAGAAACAGTAACAGAGTATAGAATGATAACTGGAAATCTATATCGACTAGAGACGGAAGAGAATGGTAATGTGATCGAGAAATTCTATAGAAGAAATGGAACCTTGATCGCCAAATGGTTGTTTATCCCCGATTTCGAGAATCCAGAAGGATATACGATCTATGTATGGGACGAGAAATCACAAGAGTGGCTTCTTGATCAGGACCAAGATGGGATTCCAGATTCTGCCGAGGAGATAAAAAGTGATCACCTTTATTTCCTTGCGATTGAATAGACCCGCTGGGAACTCTGTGGTGAACATATCCTATAATCCCCCTCTGTCTAAAACATCGAATACATACTGCTTTTACTAATTGAATCTCTGTCTCAGGCGAGGGGAAAGAAGTTTCAATTGTCCCTCTCCAGAAACTGATTCTTCAAAGCGAAGAGGACAAGTCAATACCAATGCGAACATACTGAAGGACTTTTTTCGTTCACCTGGGCATATTCCAGCAGCAACTCACTATCTTCTATCGTGAAATTTCAGAGGAGATTTCTGAATGCCAATTCAGTATTCTGTGGGCAAATATTATCTCAGGAATAAGTAATCAATGTATTCTGCATACATGAGAATTTCTTCATGTTTGGAACGAAACCCTTAAATAGCAATGGAAGAGTGAAAGCTGTAGGACAAAGGAGGTATTACATGTTGAGAAGATCAATGGTTGTTGCAGTTGTGTTGGTTTCCATGGTGGCTGGGACCAGCAGTTTTCGTGATAGCGAAGGGAGAAAGGAATCTCTTTCTGAGCAGATCTTTTACCAGGTTCCTCAGAGGGGTATACAGGATTTCTCAGATGGTGATATATTATATGAGGATACACCCATTGTGATTGTACCTGATGAGGAAGGGTACACTGTTTCGGGTGCGTACTACGCATGTAGTATCACCAAAGAGTTATCAGGTGTCTTCTTGAAGATAGAAGTGGGTGATGCATGGATTGCCTATGAACTACCTGAAGAACAGCCCTTCGGGACGATACAGAATGTTAGAGGTTCTCCTGATGAGAGAGAATCCAAGGATAGATATTCACCAAAGTGTTTCGAGTACAAGGAGATTACTGATGATATTGATTTGCGGTACACCTTCTCGCCGCATGAAGTACTGGAGGAATTCGTGTTGCAGGAGTTCAAGGACATTCATGTCATTCAGAAGTTCTCGATGCAGAATGTGTGGTATTCAGTAAGAGAGGAGGGGATCTCCTTTTGCCATGTAGAAACGGGGAGGAAAGTCTTCTTTATCCCTGCACCCGTCATGTATGAAGAAGGGGATACCAGAATACGGAATTACAATATACACTACGAGGTAAAAAAGACAGGGGATGCCTATTTCATTGAGAAAATTATTGATAAAGAAGGGCTGGACTGGTTGAAGTCCCCGGAAAGAGTGTATCCTGTCATTGTGGATTCCACGACACAGGGCGGATTTTCAGATCCCTGGGAAGAATCGGGGTTAGTACCGTATGGGCAGTACTTCAAGAATGTCAATGAGTACGTGTCACCCTCCTCAGGGGGGTTAACAGTGCAGCAGACCGATCTCTATTTACCCGGGAGAGGGATGGATTTGACTGTTACCAGAATTTATACCACACCTCAATTGTTCTCATTGGACGCTCAGGACCCGCAGGAGTACACTCCAACGGAGAAAGGTTCACCCTGGAGAATTGCCAATGGGTGGCAGCTTGACTTCCCAGTGATAACGGATGACTATCTATATCTATGGGGAGGTCGTATGTACAAGATTGAATGGGAGGATGATCCTCCCGGCTGCTCGTATTGTTATCCTCCCTTACAGCCAGGAGAGCAGGCATTCAATAACCACAAGGGAGACCATTTCAGGCTGATTAAACATGTGGATGAGA
>JACVGT010000037.1 GCA_018992685.1 Theionarchaea archaeon | reverse complement strand
TTAGTCCGATTTGATTTGGTTTCTATGTGGAAATGATTCAAGAAGCCGTGAGCGTTCCGTGACGATATCAATTCCAACAGGTCTACAGGAAGATTGTGGCGGGCCTGTGGGGATTCGAACCCCAGACCGCGAGGTGTCTTCAGTGCTGCATATGAACTTCCGAAGCCTCGCGCCCTATCCTGACTAGGCTACAGGCCCTACAGGTCAAAGGATATCGAGAGATAAAAAGGTTACGCCCACCAGTCACTGGCACACGCTCATTTCCGTCTGGTCCGCTTCACTTTTCGCATCTCTTTTTCCATTTCGTTGAGTCTCTTCACCCGTTCCATGACCACTGAACCAGGCATCATCTTTCGTTCCACAATGAACCTGTTCTTTAGTGTGGGATCAGGAGGAATTCCCTGCTGCAATCGTATTGATTCTGCCTTGTAAATCTTCTGAGAGTAGTTAAGGACAGACTGAGAGGGCAGTCCCTCTCCGAATTCCAGAACCTCTTTGTATATTTTTCTCAGGGCAGACACCAAATCCTGTGGCTTCCCAGTCACTCTTGCCGAACGTTCGTCTGCCACAAACTCCTTTTCGACATAGATGCGGGAGTACACATGCCTGATCATGGGATCAAAGAAAAGCATACTCCGCATGACTGAAGCCACCGTCTTGATGAGAGAATCATTGGATTTGATGTGAGCCAGTTCGTGGGCAAACACGGCCCGTACTTCGTCGTATGTCAGATCCAGCAACCCGTCAGTGATGATCAACCTGGGCTGTGACTTCCTTCCCAGCGTGAACGCATTCGGCACTTCGTAGTGAGTGATATAGATTTCTGGTGGTGCAATCTTGAATCGAGTGGCCACTTCCTGGGTCAACCGCACCAATTGTGGATCCTGCAGGGGAACAGCGTGCATAGTCCTCAAGTGGGGCGCCGTATACATGTATTCAACGAGAGATTTGGCCAGAATGAGAGCGACCAGGGCAAAGAGTACCAGCCCAGGGTACTTCCAACCCCCTCCTCCTGCAGTGAGGGCCCACCCCAGCCCAGAATAGACTCCTAGGATCACCATGACCATCACAGAAAGAGCAAGACTGCGAGTTCTGGAATCTCCCGGATGACTCCGGTAGACTGCATACATGAGAAATGACAATCCTGTGAATGAAAACAGTAAAATAAGGGGGAGGAAAAACAAAAAAATCACTCGTGCTTGTTGATTTCTTCATGCAGGGCAGACATTCCTGATTTTCCAAACATAGACATGAATTCATCAACGAACATCTTTGCAATCTTTGGTTTGATGTCTCTTACGGAATAGACGTAGCGAGTCCCTCCTCTACCCGTGTCTTCACCACGATTGAGGAAGTCCTTCTCATAGAGTCGCTCTAACGTCGTGGACACCGTTGTATACGCAATGTTTTTCTCTCTTTTCATATGTTTGTACACGTCACGGACTGTTCCTTTCTTGATCTCATTCATACAAGATAGGACCTCCCTCTCCAAGGGTCCCAGCATGAGCATCACCAAGCTACTATTGAGACCGTACCTATATAAAGCTTATGGTTGTTCTGCTATGAGCATGGGTCAACAGGTGAGAGAAGGAATTATTTTCACCAAAAAGAGTAAAAGGGGAAGTATCATTTAAAGAAAAGGAAATAAAATTAGTAGAGTTCGCTTTCTATGTGAGCTTCCAGACCAACCTTTGTCTTCCCCAGAAAGATAGATAGAATATCATACCATGCCTTTTCATATCCTCTCTCAAAGGCGGGCCTGAATGTTTCCTGAGCAATTCTCTTCGAGAGCTTCCGCTCTTCATCCATTCTCTTCTTGGTCAGCGATCCTGATAGCATCTTTGTGGCCAGGGAATTTGCCTCCTTGTTCTCCACTGAGGTCACCATGCCTTCCAGTGCTTTCCGGTATCCCTTGTGGTACTCACCCTCTGTACTGATTTTCTCAACAATCTCGCCTGCCTTCCGGGTATCCCCTGCCTTGAGAGCTTCCACAAAGAGTTTCAACTGGATTGGATCCATGTTTTTCCCTCGACTGCGTCCTGGGCCACAGAAAGAGCTTTCTCCTTGAGAAATTCTGATATATGGCCATCTTCAGCTCTTTTCTCCAATTTATCACTATCAACAATCCTTCTACCATCCGTCTCCACCACATCAACCTCCAGATCCATGTATCTCACTTTAAAAGGATAGAATTCCACAGGAGTGCAGATATTGTAGTAGCGCCCTTTCAAATTGTCATTCTGGTCGTAGTATGTGTGAGCGAATATCCATTCTCCTTCTTTCATCTCGGTCACGACCACGTCTCCTCTCTCTTTCTTGATGCCCATCCCATCATATACTCCAAAGGTGTGCATCCTGCGTTCCATGGCTACAAATGGATAGGTGAACCTCTGGACCACAGCCCTTCCAAGGTGGAGTTTCTCTCCTGTAGGTCTGACATGTTCGAGAAGGATGGTGTCTCCTTCTCTCCATGGGTTAATTCCCCAGAGAATCTGGTCCAGGTTCTCCTCGATGGAGTACTTGGAGAGCAGCTCCTCAAAAACATCTACCACCAGTGAATATTCTTTCCCCGAAGACTTGAGCTTGTGATGGTTCTGTGCAGTGGGGACTACATTATTCCGAATAAAGTCTAATCGCCTTTTACTTTCCCCTCCAAATAGTATTTCTACGTGTTTTTTTCCCTCTCTGAGAAGTCCAATTGACGATGATGGAAATTCCATGTTAATACGATGCATCTCCTCTACCAGCATCTCAACTTCCCGTCTCAGTTCTTCATCCTCACCGCTCACCGCGGCAGTTCTCCATAAGACCCCGTATCCGGGGGATATCTGAAGCTCATTTCCGAGCTGATACAACCTGCGCCTATCATCAGGATTGTCCACTTTCCTGGATATCTTCACGCCTTCCTGAGGAATGAGAATCGCGTAATTACCACTGAAAGAGATTCGTGTTGTCAACATGGGGCGGTTCCTGATTTCTGCCACCTGTATCAGGACATCCCGCTCTGACGTTCTCTCATCCAGGTATCCGGTGAACCCTCCCATATCAATTTCCCCCTTCCCCAAATTTCTTCCTTTGTACACACCGTACAAGTCAATCCCAGAAGGAATGACAAAAATATCCACAAAAGCATCTTTCATATCCTCTAAAAATGTGTCTAGTACGTCATTTGTAGCTACAATAGATATTCCCTGTCTGTTGTAGGTGTGCCTGACGTCAATGTCAGGAGGAAGATCAAGACTCTCGATCTGCAGTCTATTTCTGATTGCCCGCGAAACTTGACATATTCCATACCCCCGTTCTGCCAGTACTTTTGTGAGCGATGTCGTGTATACGCCTCGTATTCGTACTGTCACATTCTTCATAGCCCCCACTTCGCTCATGTGCCTTTAAGCTTTTCGAATCATGGCGAAGCGTCTTCACATCATGAAAAACGTACTGGTACAGCCAGGGCCGGGTATGTAAATCCTGGTAGTAGGAGACTGGTACGTGTGATTTGATGAGTGTTACCACCAGGTTATCCATCAGGTGGACATCTGGCTGTATCAAATTCTGAGCGAGGCGTGTGGAGCCACCTGATGTTCACGTGTCACAGCTCTCAGGATATCTGCAACAGCCAGCGAGAACAGGGTTCTCTGAGGTGTGTATCTGCTAAGATAGAATATATCATATGCCAAATTGGCCTGAATCCTTTCCAAGAAACGCAACGCTTAAAAAGGGTCAATGATCAGAAGCTTCGAGGTGATTTGGAATGGCAATTATACCTCTCGCTTCAGTTGACAAAATGATCAGAAAAGGAGGTGCAGAGCGGGTATCTGAAGATGCTTCCAGGCTCCTGGGCGAACATCTGGAGATGCTGGCCACAGAAGTTGCGCGAGAAGCCATCCGCTTTGCTGAACATGCCAAGAGGAAGACCATAAAGGCAGAGGATATCAACCTAGCGTGGAAGATGTAGTGCCCAATACTTGTTCGCCTTTCTTTTCTTCTTTTAATTTTGTTTTCAGTTCAGAAATCTCTTTCTCTCGAAATACAGACAAAGAAAAGTGAGGAAGCTAGGACAGGTACTTCCTGGCCAACCTGTACAGGAATTCTGTCTTAACTTCCATGCTCTCTATATCTATACGTTCATTGGCGCCGTGTACTGTCTTTATCAGTTCAGAAGGAAAATGGGTGGACAAAAGGGACACACCGTATGATGCAATACCTACCTGTCTCAAATAGAAGGAATCAGTGGCTCCTGCCAGCATGTGTGGAGCACAGTGCACCGGTCCAAGGACGTCTTTTGCTGTTTCTTCAATGAGCCGGTAGTACACGCTATCTGCTGACGAGAAATTAGCAGGGTGACTGTGAACAATTTCAAGGCTGCACTCCTTTATCAAGGGCTCAAGCTCTCTTCTCAAGTAGGATTCGTCCTGTCCCGGAAGGGTTCTGACATCAACTTCTGCCTCACACTCATCAGGTACAATGTTGACCTTCGTCCCTCCCTGTATCATATTGGGGGATACGGTCATGCGAGTCACGGAGCGCAGGGTTTCTCCAAATACTTGGTCTGGAATGCTGTCTATGATTTCATCCACGTTCTGGGGTGTGACATTTCTGGGATCTCCACGCAGGCTCAAATAGGTTTCTATAAGCTCTTTAATTTCAGGAATAATGACAATCTCCGGATTGTACTCACTCAGTGCCTTCACTGCTTTAGCTACCTTTACCACTGCATTATCTGCCAGGGTAGGAAGTGATCCGTGTCCTGCCACCCCAGATGCTCTCAATCGAGACCAGGCAGGGCCTTTTTCTCCGGTCTGCAGCAGGTACAGCTTCTCACCCCCGACGTCAATGTATTCTCCTCCCCCCTCGTTAATGGCAAAATCAGCGCGTATCATGTCTGTGTACGTTTCCGTCAGAAGCTTCGCTCCCACAGTCCCTCCTTTCTCTTCATCTGCACAGGCTGCAAAAATCAGAGTTCCATTCAAGGGAGCTTTTTCTCTTTTCAGCCGGATAAGAGTGTAGGCTTCTGCTGCAACCAGATCCTTACAATCCAGAGCTCCTCTGCCCCAGATGAATCCATCATCCATTTCACCTGAAAAAGGAGGAAGATCCCATTTTTCCTCTGAAGCAGGAACGACATCCGTGTGAGAAAGAAGGAGAAGTCTTTTCTTCCCCTCGCCAAGAGAGGCGACAAGGTTCTCTCTTCCTTCTTCTCCGACGAGCTGGTATTCAATTCCTTCCTTTTCGAACAGTTCGCCCAGGTATCGGGCTCCTCTTCCCTCATTACCCGGGGGATTGACCGTATCAATCCGAATAAGGTCTTGGAGGATTTCTACTACTTCTGTTCTCATTAAACCACCTCGGGCTATCAGACTACCCTATCCATCAGGTGCTTCTCAAAGACATGACAACCCCTATATTTATAAAGGGCAAACAAAGTCTATGGTATGGAGCGGAGAATGCTTGGTGTATTCTCGGCCATTTCCTTCGTGGTGGAGATGCGGAAAGGCGTGTTTGGCGTGTTCTTTAGCCTGTACCTGAAAGAGGAGATTGCTGCGTCGTTCACACAGGTGGGTATCATCTGGACGCTGATATTTGTGGTCAGTGCGATTTTCCAGACATTCTGGGGCTGGACTTCAGACCGAGCCGGACAGAGAAAGCTTTTTCTCATTGTAGGAGAGGGAATCCCAGGGATTGTCTTCCTGTTTATTCCCAGGATTACTGATATTTATACGTTGTCTTTGGTCTTGATTGTGCTACAGGTTTGCTGGTCTATGGCAGCCCCCGTGTGGAAGGCACTTATTGCGGAGCATTCGATGCCCACAGAACGGGGAACCCTCATAGGAAAGATCACCACCTTTGGAGGCATTGGAACGATAATCGGTTACTACATTGTGGGAGACCTCATCTCACAGTATGGGTACGCGTACCTCTTCTACTTCTGTTCACTGTGCATGCTGGGTGCCTCTTTAATAGCCCTCTACGTTGACGAACCTGAAGGACTCCAGCCTGTCAGGAGCAAATTACTGAGTGTGGAACAGGTCAGAGCCCTCTATACGGTGCGCCGGCATTTCTCAATGTTCACGTTTTTCATCTTCCTGACCACCTTTGCTTCTGCCATGATTGAACGGTTCATCTCTATTTATGTACGGGAACTGGGCGGCAGCATCCAGGAAGTGAGTTTTGTGTTTATACTAGCTGATGGAATAATAACATTATCTATGATCCCTATGGGAAAGCTTTCAGACAGGATTGGGAGGGTGCGTATGCTCCAGATTTCTGTTGTAGTGAGAACTGTGGCTGTCCTTATTTTCGCTGTTTCCCCTGTCTGGTGGTACCTGTTTCTGGCAGTTGCGGTGGAGGGGATTGGGTGGAGTGGCTACTATGTATCCTCTTTTGCAGTATTGTCATCTCTGACTCCCAAAGAGATGAGAGGTACCTACATGGGGATTCACAGCATGATTTTCACCATATCTCAGGGAGGATCCTCTGTGGGAGGACCCATTGCAGATCGATTTGACCTCAAGAATTTATTCTACAGCTCGTTTGCTGTCTGTGCCTTGGTAGCGTGTGGGTTTATCGGCTGGTTGAAGTCTAATCATGAGACAATCAATGAATCAGACAACTAATGTCAGTGGCGCCTTGAAACAAACCTGTTTTCTTTTAGAAAGTATCTGAGTGCCTGATGATCTGAAACTCCAATTCTGGAAGAGACTTGAATCTCTCCTGCAGTACGCGGTTCGACCCACAGGAGGTCCTGTGTGAGGTCCACTGTATTATGGTCGAGTGTGATGCCCAGGGCGAGGGTGAGTTTTCCTGGCCCCGTGGTGAGGTCTCGAAGGTCCTGGCATGCCCTTCTCTCTTTCATGATTTCTATCCCCTCAACTGGTTCCAGGGCTCTGATCAGAACGGCGCCTGCAGTTCCCACTGGCCGAGTGACGACATTGAGGAGGCAGTATTTCCCGTAGATAAGGTACACATACGCTCTGCCAGGTTCTCCGTACATGGGGTCAGTGCGAGGAGTTCTTCCCCTGAAGGCGTGGCTTCCCGGATCCGTTTCTCCCAGGTATGCCTCGGTCTCCACAATAATGCCGCTGACCAGGCTGTTCTTCCTGCCAATCCGGGAGACCAAAAGACAGCCCAGGAGAGCTCTGGCCACTTCAGGCGTGTCTCTTTCGTAGAAGGATGAATCAAGTTTCACGCTGTATCTCTCCATACTTAGTATAAGAACCCTCCACTTAGATGCCTGGAATTCTTCTGTTATTCATCCTCTCCTCCTTGAGGATGCCTACACCAACCTTTAAGAACGCCTTCGTGAACACCTACGCATGAACCTCGCTGATAGGGTTTCCCGGATTGAATATGCCATTCGAGATGTGGTCGTCCCCGCCACAGAACTGGAAAAGAAGGGCATCACAGTCATGAAGCTGAACATCGGAGATCCTCTCAAGTTTGATTTCGAGACTCCTCATCACATGATAGAGGCACTATGTCAGGCTGCCGAGGACAATATGAACTTCTACGGCCCGTCTGAGGGGCTGCCCAGACTCAGACAGGCAATCTGCAATCGAGAACAATCACTCAACACGAGAACGTGCAGTCCTGAACAAATCATTGTTACAAATGGAATATCTGAAGGAATCTCCATGTTATTTGGGGCTCTACTTGAGCCCAATGATGAAATCTTAGTACCTGGACCTTCTTATCCCCCGTATATGGCATATGCCAGATTTTACGGCGGAAAATCAGTATCATACAGGACTATAGAAGAAGAAGGATGGATCCCTGACACAAACGATTTGGAAGCCAAGATTTCTGAAAGAACCAAAGCCATCGTGGTGATCAACCCCAATAATCCTACAGGGGCAGTGTACCCAAAAAAGGTGCTCTTGAAACTTCAAGAAGTGGCAGCAGATCACAATGTCCTCCTCATAACAGATGAAATCTATGATGAAATGGTATTTGACAAGCCTCACGAAACAGTCCCCTTGACCGACGCCCCCATGGTTGTTGTCAATGGGTTCTCCAAGGTTTACCTGGCTACAGGATGGCGGATGGGATATGCCATCTTCAGCAACTGTGATGAACTGAAAGAAGCAGTCTTACGGCAGGCCAGAATCAGACTGTGCACCAACACGCTGTGTCAGGTGGCCGCAGCTGAGGCATTGGAAGGTAGCCAGGACCACATACCGGTGCTGGTGAAGAAGCTGAAGGAAAGAAGAGATTTCGCGTGGAAAAGGCTCAATGAAATTGAAGGAGTCTCTGCGTCGAAGCCAGAAGGGGCTTTTTATATTTTCCCCAAGATACCTGCCAATGACGATAAGAAATTCGTCCTGGACCTCTTGAGAGAGAAACACGTTTTGTTCGTACATGGATCCGGGTTCTGCCCAGAATTTGGGAAGGGGCACTTGAGATCAGTTGTTCTTCCCACTGTCGATGTTCTTGAGGAAGCCTATGGCAGGCTCGAAGAATTCGTGAGTGCCCACGGTTCAGACTATTGACCGCTTCACTGTGGATCAGATCCTCGCACGATCTGGGAATACTTTCAAACCTCCCCCAGAAGAAATGAGAGATGAGAGGCAAACCATTAAAAGACCCATTCAGAGAGATTGATGATGCGTGGCACTATCTTCAGGCTGGCGTGGCCCGCGATTGTGGGAAATCTGCTTCAGACTGTTGTCAACATGGTGGATCTGGTCATGGTGGGCAGGCTGGGAGCTGCTGCTGTGGCTTCAGTGGGACTGGGCGGGCAGCTCTTGTGGTTTCTAAACGCCCTCATGTTTTCTGTTACGGTGGGCACCACTGCACTAATTGCCAGGTTTGTGGGTGCCAAGGAAGAAGAGAAAGCAGAACATGTTCTGGTCCAGTCCTTGATACTCGTTCTGCTCATTTCAATTGGATTGACTGTTTTCTGGTATGTTTTTGCAAAGGAAGCTCTTCTCCTCATTGGAGCCAGTGAACAGGTTGCTGAGCTTGGGTCAACCTACATCCGCATCGTCTTCCTCAGTACGCCCTGTATTTTTGTCATATTCAACTCAGAAGGAGCATTACGAGGAGCTGGTGACACCAAGACTCCCATGATGGTAGGAGCTGTCATGAACTTGATTAACGTTGTCCTGAATTATATCCTCATTTTCGGGAAATTAGGGTTTCCAGCTATGGGAGTGAAAGGAGCCGGCATTGCCACAGCAATCTCCTTCCTGTGGGCCTCGCTTACGTACCTGGTTATCTTCTTCAGTGGACGGTTTGTTCTGAGGATTTCTCGGCGTGAAAAGCTCTCGTTGAAGGGAGAAACAGTAAAGCGAATACTGAGAATCGGTATTCCCAGTGGCGTTGAGCGAATTATCATGTCTGGATCCATGATCTTCTATGTGTCAATCATTACAGGGTTTGGCACTGCAGCTCTGGCTGCACACCAGATTGGTCTTCGCATTGAGTCTCTCTCTTATATGCCAGGGTTTGGATTCGCAGTGGCTGCTACAGCTCTTGTGGGTCAGAACCTGGGAGCGGGAGATCCAGAAAGAGCAGCAAAGAGTGGGTGGGAAGCAGCTAAGTTATGCGTAATCTTGATGAGCGTTGTGGGCGCTTTCATGTTTGTGTTCCCCCGACCGATGGCACGGCTTTTTGTTTCAGAACAGGATGTCGTGGAGCTCGCTGTCTTCTACCTGAGGATTGTGGCAGTGTCAGAACCCTTTTTGGCTCTGGTATTCACGCTGTCTGGGGGACTGCGGGGAGCGGGTGAAACCCGGTCACCTTTGTATATTTCTGTGTTTTCGCTGTGGCTGTTCCGCATTCCGTTGGCCTATTTCCTGGGCGTTGTATTGCAGTGGGGAGCCGTGGGAGCCTGGGTGGGCATGACTGTCGAAACGTTTGTCAGAGGAATTCTATACGTCTATAGATACAGGCAGGGTAAGTGGAAGGACGTCAAGGTGTGACCGTGGATTGACACGACAACAGGGATAGAGGGTTACGAATGGAAGGGCAGAATTCCTTCTTGCCTCCCGGAGGAAGGGGGACACAACTTTTATAAACATGATCCGTGCAGTGAAGACATGGTTCTGCGTCATCTTTCCAGGAGGAACGATTATGAATACTGAAGAACTGATGCAGATTGCTCTGGATATGGTGGGATTCTCAGAGATACCCGGAGATTCTGCAGTATACGTTAAAGGGGACCACATCAGGAGGATTCTGTTCGGAGTGGATCTGGGCGTCCCTGAATTGATTATGGCCCACGGATTGGGATATGACTGCTGCCTGGCTCATCATCCCCAGGGAGGGAGGGCCTTTGCACAGTACCATGAGGTTTTGTGGAAGCATAAGACTCTCTTGATGAATGCAGGAGTACCGGAAGAACTTGCAGAAGAGGCTGTCAGCCCGCTGGTAGAGACAGCGAGAGTGGCAAACCACTCCCGGAATCTCTATCATGCCCCCTCAGTGGCAGAATTGCTAGGGATCCCCTACCTCAATATTCACAACCCGTTGGATGAATTGGGACGACGAATCATGGACCAGGCCATCCGAGACTCGGTGGATAAATCGGGAACGGTGCAGGACGTGGTGGATGCGTTACTGGGGCTGGAGGAGTTTCAGAGGGCAACTACTGAGATCATGGTTCCTGTGGGCAATCTGGATGATAAGGCAGGTAAGGTCGTAGTGGCCCACGGAGCAGGAACCAATGGAGGCTACAGTGTGGCCAGAGCGTATTTTGACCATGGCATTGGGACAGTGGTGTATATCCATATTAGTCCAGGGGATTTGAAGAAACTTCAAGACTATGGGAAGGGAAACCTCATTATTTCAGGACATATTGCATCAGATATGGTTGGCATCAACCCATATTTGAGAGAATTGAGGAGAAGGGGACTCACTGTTGATGAACTGGACAGGGACACAGGGTCATTCCCCTGAAGAAGTTCTCTCACTTTTTCCTTCGGACTTCTGCCTCACCCAATCACTCGGGGACTGACTCCGGCGCGCGCACAGGGTTCAAGGGAGTCCACCGGTTTTTTCAGATTTACAGGGTTCAACCTTTGTGATAGATGGGATACTAACCAGGTGAAAGGAATGAGGAAATCAGATGATTTGAGACGCTAAAACTATCGCTGAAGACCAGTGTTACAAAGATTTATATAGAGATGGCAATTGTTCTGTTATGGTGATGAAATGGTTGCAGGTCCATGGAATGGAATAAGTGGGTGTGGTTGTGACATCCTTCTTGAGTGTATTGATGTGAGAAATGGGAGAGTGAGACCATGAGGAAGGTCTTGCTGTTCATGGTAGCTATTTTGACGATAACACTTTGCTGCGTGCTGTCCTCTCAGGTGAGCCCAGTGCCTTTTGGGAACAGGGCATATTACAAGAGGCCCTACATCCCTGACAACTGGTGGGTTATGGAAGCTCCAGAATGTCTGTGCGGAACTATGTGTCGCGAGGAGGGATGGGTCCCCCGCCTTACCATAGGGGGATCTTTAATGGAAGATCGAGGTGTCTGGGTTTTTGGTGTTTCTACCCACGAAGAGAAAGGAGGAATTCTCCACTTTCGTGAATACCCTGATACTCAGTGTGTTGAGCACTGCACAGGTTGTACACCTATCTTGTATGAAGCTGACGTGATTTATGTTCGTTATTATGATGATCCGTACTATGTGCCACAAGCGCTTCCCCTGACATATGTACCCCCGGGGACCTATTTGGTGACCTCTCCTTCTTTCCACATTGGTAATGATGTCTGGATCTGGTACTTCTACGATGATGGGACGGGTCCGGTAATGGATGCCCACCTGGAGACAGTGGATGAATTCTATGAACCACCCACTTCCACACAGGTCATCCTGTATGTCACTGACCAATTCACAGGGAAGAGAATCCAGGTCGATACCATAACAGGGACAGTCGTCTTGCCAGATGAAACAGAAGAGGAAATGCCTCCAGGGATGTGGACCTGGAACCAGGAGGAAGAACAGTATGAATGCAGCTGGCATACTATTCCCATGGAGGGGAGGTACCACATTTCCGTGACTGCTGAGAAAGCTTTATATAATGATGCTGATGCTTCCACGACGTTTGAGGTCTGTTATGGAGGGTGTATTACCTTACAGTTTGACAGAAATCCCCCAGTCTATGAAGAGAATGAGACTGTCCACATGACAGCTACGGCCACAGATGATGGTGGAAATCCCGTTTCTGGTATTTCAGGTAAGGTGACCCGCGAAGATCATTCAGATGATCTGGAGTGGGAGGAGGTATCTCCCGGTGTCTATGAAGCTTCTTACACTCCCACAGTTGCAGGGATTTACCACGTGGAAATCCATCCTTTTGATGAGTACGATGTATGCTATGTACCCCAGACTTTTGAGTTCGAAGTGAAGCATAGGGGTAGATTTTCCTGTGAAATCCCGGAAGAGGAAATCGATGATCTCATCCAGATGTACAGTCCATATATGTACTTTTACGGGGGAATTGGCGAAGAAGAAAAGTTCTTCCCAACCCCTGTGGAAACCATGTTGGAGAATTCAACGTTGTGGCGATATGAACTTGCTGGAGACAGTGAAACCAGTAGAGTAGAAATCCTTGAATTCGCTCAAGCAGCTGACACTTCAGAAAAACTGGAGGTCCTTTCCATACACCCTACCCCCGACCACTTTCTGGATTTGAATCACGAGCACTGCGGGATAGACGCTTCCCTCATAAATGAACAGACCAGTGATCGACACGTATACTGCAGAGTCGATTGTTTTGGATATGAGAGGGTGGAGTATATTATAATTCAGTACTGGTTCTTCTATATATTCGATGATCGCTACATTGATCATGAAGGAGACTGGGAGGTAGCTCAAGTACTTCTGGATAAACAGACCAAGAACCCCATTGGACTGTGTATTTCTAGGGATGATGATGCTGAATATCGTCTTTGGGAAGAGATAGAAAAGAAAGGTACTCATCCTGCAATCTATGTGGCAAGGGGGTCTCACAGAGAATATTTCAGTGAAGGCTCTTTTGGCTTTTTGGATGTGGATGAGACATCTGATGACGGCTGGAAAGGAGTAATGTCAGGAATATCTACCCTAACAAACCAATCCTGGTTATGGTTTAGAGGAAATTGGGGAGTCCTTGTTGGAGAACCGGCCGAGTCACGTTTTAATACTTACAATTTTGGATGTTGGATGTGGGAATCGGGTCCCTACGGTCCTATGTGTCACGAAGATATTTGGAACAATCCTCTAGAATGGGCTTTCACTCATTATCACAACAGTCCACAGACTATCGAAAGTCCTTACACCCTTTTTTCCCTCTCCTGTCCTGTTGACATGCTTATTGTCAATAGCCGTGGACAGAGGCTGGGGATTGTAAATGGGGAATTCGTGCAGGAGATCCCAAATGCCTGTGTTCAAGATTGTGATGAAGAAGAGTTCTACATCATCCAAGGAATTGATCAGTACCAGGTAGAAGTAGCTGGTACAGGTGAGGGAACTCTTGACCTGGTCTGTGTCACAAGCCTCTGGAATACCACAAAGACAGTGAAATATAGAGATGTTCCAGTGACTGTTTCTACTAGGGGAGTGCTTGACTTAAGATCAGATCTATCACTAAGTGTTGATACAGATAGTGATGGGACTACTGATTTTACTGTTTTGCCTGTATCCGTAGAGCTATCCAGCCAGTCCCCCATCAACCCTCTTCGAGTGGGCGAAGAGATGATCTATGAACTCACTCTCGTCAACGAAGGAGAGCCGTCTACCTTTATCCTGGAGGTGGATACGCCTTTCACCTGGTCACATGCACTCTCATCTGAAGTGATATCGCTAAATTCGGGGGAATCTGCCACCATTCTATTGAGAGTCACTAGTCCCTCAAACATACCAGTTCAGGATTATACCGTCCGCGTTGAAGCTACATCCTTTGAAGATGACGACATGACAGCTGATATATCACTCACTGCTTCTTCACGGGCAGAATTGACACCTGAGGAGATAACAGTATCCCCAGTACGCCAGGAGGAAATTGCTGTCACCGCATCGGTTTCAAATAAGGGACTTCTCTCTGCAGACAGTGCGAAAATTCAGTTCTTTGCAGGTTCTTCCTCTGAGAGAATCTTTCTGGGAGAGCAAATTGTGTCTATATCTCCTGGGGAGACCACTCCTGCTTCCATTCACTGTTCACTCCCTGATGGCTTCTATACTTTTCTTGTCAGTGTGGACCCCGATAATTCAATTGATGAGACATCGGAATCAAACAACGAACTATCCATTCAGTATCTCCTGGACCGCACCCCACCTGAAGCTGAACTCTTCTTTGATATCTCCAGTGAGGATGTGAAAGTTCGAGGGGTGGACAATCTATCTTCTACAAAAATCTTCATTGATGAGGAAAGTTCGAAGAATAGAAAGATTCGCACCTATACCCTCACTGATGACGCAGGAAACACAACAGAACTTGCAGTAGAAATCCAAAGTGTAGGCAGGGAAATCAAGGCAGAAATCGTAAATTTGAAATACAATAGCCAGCCAGTATCTCTTCCGGAGAATCAATTGAAAATCGAGTACCTTATCGAAGGAAGCAGCATCAAGAGACTCAATCAGTTCTTACTAATTGGAGATACTAGGATACATTTGATCTACCACAGAGCCAAGGGCTATACCCAGCTTACTGCGAAAGGAACCGAAGACAATAAACAAGGAGTCCTCATTGTTATCCTTCAAACAAGGAAAGGAATCTTCCAATACGCTTTCGAGGAAATATGCATGGATTGAATCAATCTCTTGAAATCAACTAGAGGGACAAGAGAAACTGCAGATGAATGTACTGATATCAATTAGCACTTCTTACATATTTATTTTGAATCGATATCCTGTCTTTGCTCCTATGACGAGAACAGTAAGAGATATCAATATCACAGGAAAAAAGAATGAATCTTTCCAGAACATATGTCCCGTGGCCAGACGAAAGCCACAATATAAGAGGAAAAGTGTGTGTCCCCCCAATGAGAATTTCAGCACGTTCTTGACAAGACTCTGGCGCTCGAAGTTGCAGAAAGCTCCTAAGGATAAACCTAGTCCAGCCAATCCTATCATAATTGCTGTCAAGACCTCAGCAAACAACCGGCTAAGGTGAAATTGGACAACTGCAGTATACGAATCTGGAATGAGAAGAAAGTCGCCAAGTGCACTGGCCCCGCCAATGAGGACCGCCCACTGCCATGTTGCTAGAGAGGGGAGTTCGGTCTTTGATCGAAGGATGATTCTTCGCAACATAGCACATGCCAGTGCAATAAGACCGCAAGATATGCCTAGAAGTAGAAAGAACCAAAAAACATCCTCAGAAGTTAAAGTAATCAAAATGGCCACAATAGAAAATCCAAGGAAACAAGCCAGAAACAATCTGGCTGGAGACAATCCCGAGAGCACACCGACAGTACAGCCACATATCAGTGGGAGAGCAATCTCGTACATGAAATCAAAGAATGTGCGAAACCACCAAATCATTACTCCAATCACAAAGAGAATCCAGAAGCCGAAATACAGTGCGGATTTTGTTTCCTGAAATGTGACATGCATGAATTCACCTCAATGCTCTTGCGTGAACAGACTTCAATACCCCACTATAAAAGTTTACCGGTTTTCAGGCTTTCAGGCGTTCATGGAGCAGAAGAAACAAGCCAAGGAGTCTTGTCCCTGTTCCAATGACGGGAAGAGCGAGAGATGTCACTTTCGTGAGGGAAGAGAATGAGTCTTTCCAGAATCACATGCCTCGCATTCAAGTCTCGACATCCGACTCATGAGGTTTCTTCCAAATCTGAAAGCCCAGTCTCGTTCCCACAAACAGAAAGAGAAACAGCAAACCCATTACAGGCAGGAATAGTATGTCTCCTTGGAAAACGAGTCTCACAAGGAAGAGAATGATAAAGCAGAGAAGAAATACAAGATGACCGCCCACTGAGAACTTCGTTATGTCTCTTATCAAAGTCTTGTATTCATGGTCATAGTAGGCTCCTGCGTAGAGACCAATGGCAAACAATCCTACTGCGAACACCAGAAGAGACTTTAGAAATAAGCCAAAATAGTGCATTTGAACAACAGCATTGTGTCGAAAGGGAATAAGGAAAAAGTCCCCAAAGGCCCCTGCTCCGCCTATGAGAACTGCCCACTGCCAGGTAGCCAAGTGAAGTAGTTCAGTTCTTGATCTGAGAATGACTCTCTTCAGCACTGCGCACGCAAAGGCAATTAACCCACAGAAAATGCCCAGGAAGGAAAAGATAGCAAGGAATGTGAAGAAATCCCTGGGATCGAAAGTGCCGAATATGCCCATAATGAAAAATGCTAGAAAGCAAGCCAGAAATGATCTAGGGGGAGATAGTCCGGAGAGTAATCCAACGACACAGCCACAAATAAAAGGAAGTGCACTCTCATATACGTAATAGTTGAATGTAATGAACCATAAAAAAGAAATCCCAATTACCACGACAACCCAGAAAGAAAAATGCAATGCTGACTTGACATCTTGGAATGTAATTCTCATGAATTCACCTCAGTATTCTTGCATGAGCGAACTTCTAGAATCTTGCTATAAAAGTCTACCGGTTTTCAGGTTTCTCCATTAAGGGTAGGTAGTAATGGCGGGTGTTCCTTCCACCTCACTTTGCATGCTAGCCGCCTAGAGAAGACTGAAGCATTAGCCTGAAAAAGTGAGAATAAAACTCGCCCGTATATTGTTTCTTTAAATGACAAGATCGCGCATATGCAACCTCTGTATAAGACAGGAATCATGAAACTAATCCAATGATCTAACCTACCCTCAACCTTAAAAAACCACAATCGAGAATCGTACTATGAATCCCGTATTATTCTCACGAGCCGGCATAGCCACCCAAATGCTCTTGAACAACATACTCGTCGATGTAGGGGACGGAACCCTCCGCGACCTTCTTGCAGCATCCTACAATTTCCAAACATTAGACACAGTCTTGATCACCCACGGCCACTATGACCATATGGGTGGATTGCATTCTCTCCTGGGATATCTGCGAATGATAGGTCGCACGACCCCTCTGAATATTTTTCATCCAGGAGCGTGTGAAGTAGAAGCTGTCATTAAAGGATTCAAAACCTGTTATCAGGATACCATTACCTATCCCATGACAATAACCGTAGTTGAAGATAGGAACCTCTACACCGTCTCAAACGCTGTTGTGCAACCCTTTTTCGTTGTCCATGCGGGCTCAACAGCTCAGGGAGTTCTCTCACCCATGCCAGCAGTGGGATATAGAATCACCTTCAAAAGCAAAATAGTGGCCGTAACTGGAGATTCAGCATACTGCAGTTCTCTGGAAGAACTAGTCAAAGGAGCAGACCACGCCTTTATAGAAGCCACCTGGACCAAGAAAAGAAAAGAGATGCTCACCACAAAATATGGAGATATAGAAGAGGAAATTCTCAAAGTTCACCTATCAGAAGAGCAGGCACACTACTTGGGCAGACTGGCTCATGAATACACTATTATACATACATAGCCATTCGTCTCTTGCTCATGGTCAGACGATATCTTCACTACCAGAACATTATCCGCGGTTAAGTCCACCTTTGCCCAGTATACATCAGAGTTTCTACTCTCTCCACTGTGCCGTTCGGCGGACCAGACAACATAACAGCTTTTATCATCAGTGAGAATCCCAGGTGGATCAAAGTAACCAAGGCCGCTCACTGGTACAGAACTTGATCCAATATTCATATTCGAAAATGATTAGGAAGGGAATGATAAGCCGTGCAACCGTTGAGTATTTACTATCCTAGAGCATATGAAGTAAATGCTGTTACCGGAGGATTCAAGAGTCAATATCAAAGAGAGACTTTCTCAGATAGGTTTAAATTCCTGTGTGCATTCATGTATACAAGGGTGTAACCATGAGTGTCACAATATCTGTTAGAGTAGATGATAAAATCAAGAAAGAGATAGAAGAGTTGGGATATAATCCCAGTGAATACATCAGAGATATCCTGATCAGGGAACTAAAAAAGGAAAGATCACGGAGAACATTGACATGGTTAGAAGCTCACAGATTACCTCCAGGAGAGAAGTCTGTAGAGGAAGAGATTAGAGAGGACAGGGATTCTAGATGAATCTGGTACTCGATTCCTCTGTGATAGCCAAACTATTCATAGAAGAGGGCGACTCTCATGAGGCTGTGGAACTATTTCAGAAGGGCAGTCTGGCAGACATTACACTGACTGCATCCGAGCTCGTCCTCTATGAAGTGGGAAACACCCTCTTGAAACACTGCCGGAATACTGATATAGATGTGGATGAACACATGATGAGACTCTTCTATCTCAATGTAGAGTACACCTTGCCACATGAGATTCTTTTCACTGGAGCTCTGAAGACTGCAAAACTGTACAATATCACGTACTACGATGCTGTTCACGTTGCACTAGCCGAGCACTGCAAGTCTTTTCTGGTGACTGAGGACAGGGAACTGCTGAAAAAAATCGAAGATGCCATAAATATGAAAGAAGCACTCAGGATAATCGAAGGAGAATCAGGAAAACTGCCTGGCGACAATGGTGACCAGGTTTCATGATTCCTTTTGAGCATTGGATTTGTTCCTTCCCTATCTGGATGTGAAAACGTATATCCTTTGAACCAGTTACCTCTGGAGCAAAAAGACAATACTTGCATTGGCTGAGGCAATAGGATGAACCCTGGCAACTACCTATAGAAACGAAGGAAACATTGAATATGAAAGGCAGAGCCAAAGACATACCTATCGAGACTGAAGATTGGTCTTTCGTATGAAGAACCCTGTTACGAATTCCGGAAGGCACACTGCATGGGAAGATCAACTACATCAGCTTGATCAGCTTGTCAGGCCTCAATATATAATTCATCAGAAAGGTCTTATACCCGATTTCCCCACCAATAAGCCGCCCTGTCATGTCATAGATCCATCTATCCTTCAAAGAGGCTCTTACCAGATTGTTCTGATTTCTTTCCTTATCCATGACGAGCCGCCTCAGCCAGTATCCCCATCTCATGTCAGCTCCCATCTTCTCGTCGGTCTTTTTCTTATATCTCTTCAAAAATCGTTGAGAGGTATCATGTGCCCTAAGAGCTTCAACAGCCACTTCACCCGCTATTCGTCCTGATGCCATGGAAAAGTATATCCCCTCGCCTGTGGGAACGGAGACGAATCCAGCCGCATCTCCTGCAAGCATGAAATTGTCCAGATATATGGGAGAAGCAATACCGGTGAATCCCATCATGGCTGATTGAGCATACAGGATTTCAGCATGCTCCAGCTTCTTTGAGGCCACGGGGTGTTCCCTTATAAACCGATCCAGACAACGTTTCAGGTTAGTCTTTCTCTTCTTAATGGCATACAGCCAGGTTCCGTTTCCCACCGTGAGTATGCCCCTCTTGGGGAAGATCCAGGAATACCCGTACGGTGCCCATTCATGGCCAAAGTAGATTTCCATATTGTTCCCGATTATCTCGTCAATTTCAGTATCGTCCAGACGCATCTGGTACTGGTAGGTTGTGGCCTGATTGTAATCATTGCCCCGGTAAATATTCAGAGTTCGCGCAAAATGAGAAGGCGTTCCGTCACAGGCTATGACAATGTCACATGGTTCGGCAGTTTCTTCAGTTTTTATACCCCGTATTTTCCCGTTTTCTATGTGAGGACTGACATATGTATGCTCTCTGAACTGGACTCCAGCTTTCTTGGCCCGCTCAACCAGCTGATAGTCGAATTTCTCTCGCATAACAAGATATCCCGCTTCTTCCTCTTTGTCAGTGAGAAGTATCGTGTCATTCCTGGGAGAACACAGGAAAATACCAAGGCATCTCCTTTCATAAAACTTCTGGGTTTCGTCCAGGTCAAATTCCTTCATCACGCGGTAAGAGACTGCACCGCCGCAGGGCTTCTCTCTCCTCAAAGGTCCTTTCTCAAAGACTGTGACAGCATATCCTTCCTTAGCAACAGCCTCGGCTGCCATCGTGCCAGCAGGACCAGCTCCGACCACAATCACGTCCACAGGATCAACCTCGCAATTCAATAGCTACTCAGCTCCAGGGTGAATGGCTGAGCATATCCTTTTCTTCCATACTGCTTAAATGTGTTGCGTTTCCTTCCAGAGATATGCGATTTTATCCCTCTCATATCAGAAGAATCAGAAGTATTCCCATCACAATAACTACTCCCGCAGCCACCCACACCCAGGGGAAAGCGCTTTCTTCCAGAGGGATATCTCCTTTGATAATCTGGCCTGTACATCCATCCACCAGCACGTGGTACGTACTCCCCCGGTACTCGTAGTCGATGAACCAGACAGGAGCGTGCAGGAATTCACTCTCTTTTACCTCTATATCCGTCTCACTCTCCTCAATAGTGTCCGCTTTTTCTCCCACCAGATATATCTGGTTGGCCTCAATTCCCTTCTCAGCCAGTGTTCTCGCTTCGTTCTCATCCAGTTCGGCATTGAGAAATTCTCCCTGCACCAAAGAGAGATCAAAGCTACTCTTCCCGGATAGAGGTACTCTGTACTCCCGTTCGGGGAATTCTGAAGATCTCCTCCCCAGAACAGTCCACTCGTACTCCCCGGCTAAGGTATCTGCAACAGGTGTTTTGCCACCTGTGCGGGTCAGAATTCCCTGGAATGTGGTAGTTGCATGCGCTGTCACCACGTAAAAAGGAAGGAAGACCAGGTTCGCCTTTTGTACCTGTGCTTTTGTGGCCAAGTTTCCAGGCATGGCATACCCTGAACGCATCCAGGATCTCACAGTCTTTACAATCTCTTCCTGAGAGAATTTATTTGGAATGATAGAATGCGTGAGGACAAAGGGCTTGTCAGCCCGTAGACTGACAGCAGTTCCGCAGTATTCGCAGGTAACCACAATCTCCCCCGCTTTTATCTTGAGGGGAGCTCCACAGTTTGGACAGTCCACTTTCTCGACAATTTCTACCATGGGCACCTATTGCTGTATCTCCTAATAACCCTTTTGTCATCAGCGTCTGCCTGGAAGGGCAGTCAATATGTCATGTGGCAGGCGGATGGAAAATGGAAACCTTTTAAATCCTCAATTCCAATTCAATCACATGTCACTTGCAGTGCTCCGGAGAAACATGGTTATCACCATGATGTTAATCTTTGGGATGATGTTCGTGGTCGTATCAGTACTGGCCTATTTTTTCGATTTTGGGGTGCTTATCACTGTCTTTCTTGTTCTGCTGTTTGTCCTAGCCCAATGGCTGTTATCTCCTTACATAATCAGGGCTTCCACCAGGCTTCACTACCTCAAGAAAGGGGAAAACACCTTCCTGGAATCCGCTGTTGCCACTCTGTCCAAAAAAGCGGGTCTTCCCATTCCCAAAATTGCTGTTGTCCCTGATGAAACTCCCAATGCGTTTGTTTTTGGAACCTCGACCTCGTCTGCCACCCTGGCTGTCCACCAGGGGTTATTGAGGAATTTCCGCCCTGAGGAAATTGAGGGTGTTATTGCCCATGAACTGGGGCATATCAGGCATCGAGACATGGCGATCATGACCGCAGCGTCTGCTGTCCCCCTGGTTGCATACGTTTTAGCAAGGGGCTTCTTCTGGACAAAGGGAGCAAGAAGAAAAGATGCAGCATCAATTTTGGCAGTGGCAGCACTCTCATACGTGGTGTATTTTGTTTCTGAACTCCTGGTTCTGTATCTTTCCAGGTCCAGAGAGTACTTTGCTGATACCTATTCTGCCTATCTAACGAAGGAACCCCATAATTTGCGGTCAGCCTTAACGAAGATCGCATACGGGCTGTCTCTCTCTCAGAAAGAGTCCACAGGACTGCGTGCCTTCTATATTGGTGACCCCCAGGAATCGAAAGACGAAATCAAGAACATTATCAGGAGAAAAATGGAGTATGACCTTGATCGAGATGGAGTTCTAGATGAGCATGAATTGGAACTGGCTATGCAGAAAGAGGCAGACCGGTCTCCTTTTGGCAGCGCCAATGATCTATTTTCTACTCACCCTTCCACGTTCAAGAGACTGCTCTTGCTGAAGAAGATAGAGGGGGAGCTAGATAGAGGACAGTTTACTGGCGATATCTACCGGTTCATTTGAGGGGCTCTGGATTCGATTTTCTGGTTTCTGTCTAATTCGTGGGTATCAACGGTCCTCCGGATTCGTGTTCAACGATTCCGGTAATAGACCAGAAGCCCCAGGAGTGCACCTGCTGCAATCAGAAGTATGCCTATAACTCTCATGTAGCTCACCCAGGTGGACCCCTTCTCAACAGTGGACCTCGCGTTGTACAGGTCTTCTGAGAATCCTGTCACCTCTTGAAAGCTGTCATCAATATCCAGAAGCATCTGTCCCAGCTGACCCATACCCAGGGTCTCAAGTGTTTCCCTGACAACAGTACTGTTGGTGTAGAAGGTGACAGTCTGGTTCATGACATTCTGAAGGGTCTGAAAACTGTAAGAATGGGTAAATGAGTAGAAATCGTCAATATGGGTTTCGTATTTGGTCAACGTACTCTGGGCGTCTGTCACGATAGTACCAGCCAGCAGCCCTGACACCAGAAGGCCAATACCAATTCCCAAGAGGAGTCCACTCACGAATTTCTTCATGTCATGAATTTCTGACACAGGTTTAAATGGGTTTTGCTCGCATGGTGAAAAAAGGTTTATAAATGCTTTTCCAGAACTTGGACTATGAGTAAGCTGATGATGGACAAATTGCAGGAGTACACAGGACATCACATTTCTGTTATGGTGGATGGCGGGGAAGTCTTCACAGGTCAGCTGCTGACGTTTGATGGTGATGTTCTGGTGTTGCACGACATTGTGGATAGCAGAGGCAATAAGGGGAAAGAACTTCTGGTGAGTATCAGTAATGTGCTGTGGGTGATTCGGGAGGATTAATGGGTGTAATGGTTATGGATTGTGTGATGATAGAAACCTTTTTTAAGGCGTGTCAAGTTAGAGAGTGTGACCATGCGGGGGTTGCCGAGATTGGTCAAAGGCGCTAGGTTCAGGGCCTAGTCTTGTAGGAGTTCGAGGGTTCAAATCCCTTCCCCCGCACTGGTACCCTGGGTTTAATGCTTTCTTCATCAATGTGCTCCACATCAATAAACTCCACCTACTCCTTGTCACTCTCTTCGCACCATTCTTCGTATTTTTCCGCCTATCTTTCTGAAATCTGAACTGTCAAAGCAATTTGTCGTCCTCACCCTTTTATCTTTCATTTCACTCATATGAAAGCATTCTCATATAACCCTACGAATTACCAACCGTACCCACTCTTGTTTTTTATGAAGGAATTCCTGTTCTGGGCATTAATGGAATGAATAGCCATAATGTATAAGGAGCTATTACACACTGAATTCAGTACTTACAGCTTCTTCCATCAATTCCCTTATAAATCCAGACAATTTCAAAGCCTCTTCCTTATCATATGGAACGTTAAATGACCATCGAGCCCACTTCGTGTCAAGGTTATCTCCATCCATGTTCTGAACCCAGTGTTTTTCCAGAGAGATGAATTTCCCATATTTACCCTCTTTGACGAAACATCTGAGAATCTGTTTTGGAGATCCATCCTCATTTGCTGTGAGTACCCTATACCCGATGTCTTTAACAGTTTTTATTGTATCCATGTCGCATTCCTCCCTAGATTATGTGGTAGGTTACAACCTCAAAGAACAGCGAACGTGGCCTTATATAACCTTTTCTCTCTTGGTGCTGCATTGTGTATTCTTATGAGACCCAGAGCCCTAGAAGAGACACAAGAGAGTCAATCCACCTCATAAATGTACCATTCAAGAGCTCGGAAGTCAGGATTTCATGACGATTCAAGCTTTGAAAGTCATGGAAGTGTCTGAGTTTTCGTCTATGAGCCAAAGATAATACTTATAAAGTTGGAAAAGGTCTGTAAAGAGAGACTCTAAAGCGAGTAATCTTTAGTAATACGGATGATGAAAAATGGATGAAAACAGAGTAAGAAGATACCGGGACAAGATCAACCTTATCTCAAAGAGGAGTACTGAGATAAGAGAATGGACCGCTATATCTCCTGAGAAATTTGAGACAGATGAAAAGACAAAACTAGCAACATACAAGGCATTTCAGGAAGTGGCAGAAGCATGTACGGACATTGTGGCCATGATGTTGAAAGATCTGGGGATTCCCCCAAGAGACGACTATGCCAATATTGAGATGCTCAAAGGCCAGACGTCTCTTAGCAGTCCTGAGTCATTGGTTGAAGCCAATGGACTCAGAAATAGGCTTGTTCACAGATACAATACCACAGATGACCTCCTAGCATTTGAGAGTATAGGAGAAATCATGCCTGGTATCACAATGTTCATTGAAGGTGTCAAGAAATGGATAAAAGAGACCTTGAAAAGCTAAAGAGAGATTTTGAATTCCTAGAAAACGAAGTTCTTGCTGTTGTGGTATACGGTTCCAGAGCCAAGGGAGAAGAGACTGAAAGAAGTGACACAGACATATGTATCGTAGCACCTGGTGCAGATGCATCAAGAATTTACAGAGAAACGCTCCATCTTGACTACGATATCAAAATATTCGAATTAATGCCTTTGTACCTAAAAGCACGAGTCATACAACATCATGAAATAATCCATACGCGTGATATCCTCGATTTTTATGAGTATCTATACTTTTTCAGGAAGCTCTGGAAAGACCAGGAGCACAGACAGCACATAACCAGAGAGGAAGCCCTCCGCATGTTTGAATGATGCGATAATCTCTCGTTCTTGTACCCAGTAATTTAGATCATTTATCTTCCTAGAACCCTGACAATTCCAAGGAGAACACTGACTCATTCATATCTCCTCGTATCATGTTGCATTTCTTGATTATATCTATAAGAATCTTTTCCATCCTCTTTTTCATAAAAACATATCCTTTATATTTTAAACGAAGTCACTCAGATACAATTCATGCAAAGCCATAAAAGTAACAGATAATAGCCATTTGAAGAGGGCTCCTCCTCAAAGGATCTCCAGGTACATGCAAATTAATTGAACCCTGAGATCATTCTGAAAAATCCAGAAATCAATCAGCGCCACCTGATCACGATCGATTCTCGCTGGAAAAGGCCTACAGCTGCCTTCAACAACACAATATCCAGAATTGCCGCTCCCCCGCATAAGAAGAGCAGCGTGCTCGTAACAAGCACTGCAGCTCCCACCAACTGCATGATGATAATGGCGACAACAGGGAGAACGATGATGACCGCCAGATTTTGAGCACCCTTGGGATCACTTGAGCGCGAAGACCCGATTACGCCCAGCATGAACGCCAGGAGGGAGACTAACGGAACCAGGATGACTAGGGAAATAATCCACTGCCTATTGACCACGTACTGGATCAGATTACCCCACCCTAAAGCGGTGATCACAACCAAAAAGCATCCTGTCACGATCCAGGTGAGTATCAGTGACGGAAGGAGTCCTGCCAGTGATTTTCCCAGCAGCAATTCCCACGTTCTCACGGGGGTGGCAAGGAGTGGTTCCAATGTCTTGGTCTGCTTTTCCTCAACAATACTGAAGGTGGCAAAACTCACGGCTGTCATTGCCGGAATCAACAGGAAATAATAGGGAATCTGCCCCACGAAAAATACCTGAAATTGTTCTGCTGCGGAGAGCTGTGCAATTTCGGGGAATGTCTGTAACCATGCTTCCATTCCTTCTCTCAGAATTGTATTCTGCAGGGCAGCAGGACCTGCAAACCGGGAAACCAGATAGAGAATCACGACGGCCTGGATCATGATGACAAAAGGCAAAACCGAAACAAACAGACTGGAATTCAGATCACTGAAGATGACTTTCCACTCCTTTCTCATGACATTTGCTATCCTTTTCTGCGTCGAATTTCCCCTACTCATGGTTGTTCCTCCTCCCTTGTCAGGGCCAGATAAACGTCCTCCAGTGAATGTTTCTTTTCATATACGCTCTTGATGTTCCCGCTCTTCTCCACAATGGCTCTCACCAGTGCCGGACGATTCTTATCAAAGTCACGGAGCTCCAGGGTCAAGGATGTCTCATCTTTCCTCACCGTTCCCACAAAGTCCAGGTTCCGGACTGCCATGACGATGGTGTCATCCAGTGATTCAAGTTCCACTACCACTTCTCTGCGGAACAGGCTGCTCCTCAGATTCTCAGGAGTATCCAGAGCTATGAGCCTGGCCTGGAATACTGCAATTCTATCACACAGGAGTTCTGCCTCCTCCAGGTTGTGCGTGCAGAGGAAAACAGTCCTTCCCATTCTCTTCAGATCCATAATGAGATCACGCACTTCTTTGGCAGACTTGGGATCAAGGCCTGCAGTGGGTTCATCCAGGAAGAGTATGTCAGGTTCGTGCAGCAGGGTCCGAGCCAACGCAAGACGCTGTTTCATACCTTTGGAAAATGTTCCCACCTTGTCAGTTTGCCTCTCCCACAGTCCGAACCGTTTCAGGTACGTATCAACCTGTTCTTCTGCGTCGATTGCATAAAATCGTCCAAAATAGAGCAGATTCTCCCGTGCGCTCAGTCGGTCATAGAATCCAGGAGTTTCTGTGAGAAGCCCAATACGTTCATGGATCTCTTCTACCGATTCAGTGATTTCAAGTCCAGCCACTGTGGCACGTCCTGCTGTCGGGCTAATGATGCCTGAAAGCATTCGAACAGTTGTGGTCTTGCCGGCACCATTTGGTCCCAGAAATCCCAGGACTTCGCCTTGTTCCACCTGCATGGTAAGGTTCTCCACTGCTGTGAGATTACCGAAAGTCCGGGTGAGGTTCTGGGTTTCAATAGCAGCCATGGATCTTTTCCCAATCTGAACCATAAAAAGATTCGTGTGGCACAAGTGATGGTTTTTTCTGTGAACGTACTGCACAAACAGGAGGGGGAGGGAGGATGTATGTGATGCTGAAATCGCTGAATTGACCGGGATAACGGTTACAATGCGGCTGATCCTGCAGCAGCCCTTCTGCAGTTGGGCAGTGAGACAGCGATTACCTGGCGGTACCGCAAGAACATCCTGCGCGTTGAAGAGTGAACCCAAACCTCTTTATATACTGACCACGCAAGAGACGCAGGGCTCGTAGCTCAGGTGGTATGAGCGCTGCCTTCGCAAGGCAGAGGCCGTGGGTTCGAATCCCGCCGAGTCCACTGAAAGACTCTGCAACACAACCTCCCTCATGATTGTCCATATTGAACCTATATCCGAAATATAGTACCTTCATGAGGTAAACAACCCTGACAATTCCCCCTTGCTGAGCTTTCTCTTATAAAAAGCTTTATAAAGGCTCACAGATATAAACCTAACAATCCCCATAATAAGTAATCCTTACAGGAGTGAGAAAATGCGCTCAATTGCTGAACACGCTGTCAAAAGTGTTTCCCGCGAGGAGGCTGCCCACTATTCATCCCCCATGGATGAGGAGCTGGAAGAAATCCTCCGTTCAAGCCAGGCCAAGATCAAGGTAGTTGGCGTTGGAGGAGCGGGGTGCAATGCAGTGCAGCGACTTTTCGAAGTTGGAGTAGAGGCAGCTGAAAAGATATCTGTTAATACAGATGCCCAGGATCTCCTGAAAAAGGCGGCTCAGACCAAACTTCTCATTGGCAGGACTATCACTGGTGGATTGGGGGCAGGAAATGACCCGATCATAGCAGAAGAGTGTGCCAGAGAAGATGAACGGTTGATTAGAGATGCAATTGAAGGAGCAGACATGGTGTTCGTAACCTGCGGGCTGGGCGGAGGCACAGGCAGCGGGGCATCTCCCGTGGTTGCAGAGGTGGCACGCAAGATAGGTGCCCTCACGGTCTCCATAGTTACCCTACCCTTCACGGTGGAAGGAATGAGAAGACAGCGTAATGCAGAGCGTGGCCTGGAGAATTTGAGGAAAGCCTCAGATACCGTCATTGTCATACCGAATGACAAGTTGCTGGAGATGGCTCCCGGCCTTCCCATTACAGCAGCCTTCAGAGTGGCAGATGATATTCTCATCCGGGCAGTAAAAGGCATCACCGATCTGATAACGCAGCCTGGACTGGTCAACCTGGACTTTGCTGATGTTCGCTCTGTCATGAAGGATGGTGGAGTTGCCATGATCGGCATGGGTGAATCAGACACTGAACGCAGAGGTGAGGAAGCGGTATCTGATGCTCTGCATTCTCCATTGATCGATGTGGACATTACAGGAGCCAATGGTGCATTGATCAACATAACAGGCTCCTCAGACCTGAAACTGGAAGAAGCAGAGCACGTGGTGGAGACGGTCTCAAACGAACTGAACCCCGAAGCCACCATTATCTGGGGTGCTCAAATCGAAGAAGAACTGCACGGGACCATGCGGGTGATGGTTGTTCTGGCAGGAGTGAACTCCCCGTACATTCTGGGACCTCAGAAAGGCATTATGGTGGAGAAAGAGGGAGAATACAAGAAGCTTGATCTAGGAATAGAATTCTTATAGGTGGATTCAATGGATGTGAAAGAGAAACTGGGAACTTATACACGAGTACTGCGGCTGGCCCGAAAACCCGACAGTAAGGAGTACCAGCAGGTGGCCAAGGTCACCGGACTGGGCATTGCTGTCATTGGTGCTGCTGGGTTTCTGATAAAGCTTGCTGCACAGCTAATTTCCAAGTTATACGGTTGATGGAAATGATCTATGCGTTGAAAGTAACACTGAACCAGGAACGAAATGTTGCCCGCATGCTGGAGAGCAAGATCCGTAGTCGCGGCATTGAAGTGCAGAGCATTCTGGCACCGGAAGTTTTAAAAGGGTATCTCTTCATAGAGGCGGAAGACAAGGGACCTGTAGAGGAAGCTATAGAAGGTCTCAGGCACGTGAGAAGTATCCTGGAAGGTGAAATAAATTTCTCAGAGATTGAGCACTTTCTAGAAGCTAAGCCTACAGTTACTGGTATTGAGAAAGGAGATATCGTGGAACTCATAGCAGGTCCCTTTAAGGGTGAACGGGCCAAAGTTATTCGCATTGATGTGGATAAGGAAGAATTGACTATTGAATTGATTGAGGCCATCGTTCCCATTCCCATAACGGTCAGAGGCGACTACGTGAGAATTGTACAAAAGAAGGGATAGACATGAAAAAGCAGACTGTGGACGCATTGGTGGACGGAGGAAGAGCGACAGCAGGTCCTCCACTGGGGCCTGCCCTGGGTCCCCTGGGACTTAACTTGAACCAGGTCATTGCAGCTATCAATGAGAAGACTGCGGCCTTTGACGGCATGAAAGTACCCATCAAGCTCATCGTTGATCCGGAAACCAAGAATTTCGAAATAAAGGTGGGCACGCCGCCGGTATCTGCTCTGGTGAAGAAAGAACTGGGACTGGAAAAGGGAGCCCAGACTCCTGGATCTGAACCAGCAGGTGACATCACCATGGATCAGGTGAGAAAGGTGGCCCACATTAAGATGGACGATATGTTGTCGTATACTGAAGAGAATGCTATGAAAGAAGTCATGGGCACCTGTGTCAGCATGGGTGTCACCGTTGAGGGAAGAGACCCTCGAGAAGTCCAGAAGGAGCTGTGATGCTATGGAAGAAGAAGTGAAGAAAGCTGTTCAAGAAGTAAAGAATACTCAACGCAATTTCGAACAGTCTGTTGAGATGACGATTGCTCTCAAAGACCTGGATTTTAAACAGCCAGAGAGCAGAGTGCGTAGCGAGGTTACCCTTCCCAGGGGGAGGGGGAAACCAGTGCGCATTGGTGTCTTTGCAGAAGGGGACATGGCACAGAGAGCCAAGAAATTGAACGTTGATGTTTATAATACAGGGGATGTTGAGGACATGGGGACTAATAAGAAGAAGGCAAAGGAGATAGCTGATTCCCATGAGTTCTTCTTAGCCCAGGCAGACTTGATGCCACTCATCGGCCGGACCCTAGGTCCTGTGCTGGGAAGAAGGAACAAGATGCCCAAACCCCACCCTCCCATGGCTCCTCTGGAACCAATAATTGATCGGTTGAAGAAGACAGTGGCTATTGACAGCAAGGGTCAACCTGTCGTCCACTCGTTTGTGGGAACAGAAAAAATGTCAGAGGGAGACCTGACAGAAAATGCTGTCGCTGTTTTGAGTGCTATTGAACGCCTTCTCCCCAGGGGGGAGAATAACATTCGCGCCGTCTACATGAAGACAACTATGGGAAAACCAGTGAGGGTGATGTAGATGGCTCACGTAGCTGCAGGAAAGAAACAGGAAGTTCAGGTTCTGAAGAAGGCGATTGATTCACACCCCATCGTGGGATTGGTGGACCTCCAGGGTATTAAAGCCCGGCAGCTGCAGCGGATCAGAGAAGATCTCAGGGGCCGTGTCGTGATTCGAGGGTCCAAGAATACTCTGATAGCCATTGCTCTGAAGAAATCAAAGCAGGAAGTAGAAGCACTGACGTCGTGTTTGAAAGGCGGTGCATCACTGATCTGCACAGATATTGACCCATTCAAGCTCAACATGCTTCTGGAGAAGAGCAGAACTCCCGCTCCTGCCAGGCCGGGGGACATTGCCCCTGAGGAGATTGTCATATCTGCAGGAGACACAGGGTTTCCTCCAGGGCCTCTGGTAGGGGAACTGCAGCGTGCAGGGATTCCTGCCCGGATTGAGAAAGGGTCAATAATCGTCCAGAATGATCATGTTTTTGTCAAGGCAGGGGAGGAAATTGATGAGAAGAAGGCAGAAATCCTCAAGAAGCTGGGAATCGAGCCCATGAGTGCGGGCCTGAACCTTCTTGGTGTCTGTGAGGAAGGACGTCTGTTTGAATCCTCCGTCCTGCATGTGGACATAGAAGGTATCACTGCCCAGCTGGGTCTGGCATACCAGCAGGCTGTATCTCTGGGAGTGGAGGCCTGCATTGTGACGGGACAGACGGTTTCCCTGCTGGTCCAGAAGGCAGTGAGGCAATCGCGGTCACTGGCTTTGAATGCCTGTATCATGTCACCAGAAATCGTTCCTCAGCTCCTGGCCAAGGGATATGCTCATGCACGGGTCCTTGATAGTCTCGCAAGGGGCGAACCCATCGAGGCGCCCATCTCACCAGGAGAAGAAGCAGAATCGAAAAACGAAGAAGAAAAAGAAAAAGCCGAAGAAGATGCCCTTGGAGGACTGGGAGCTCTATTTGGCTAAGTGGAGGTGTTCTTAATGGAGTACATCTATGCAACGTTAATGCTTGATGCCCTTGATAAGGAAGTCACAGAAGAAAATCTGAAACGGATCATTGAGGCCGCTGGAGGAACTCCAGATGAAATACAGATAAAGCAGCTCATGGCTGCTCTGGAGGGCGTAGACATCAAGGAAGCGATGAAGACAGCTGCTGTTCCTGTGGCAGCTGCTCCAGCTGCTGCGGCTCCGGAGAAGAAAGAAGCAAAGAAAGAAGAGAAGGAAGAAGAGGCCAAAGAAGAAGAAGCGCTGGAAGGACTGGGAGCTCTATTTGGTTAGTTCTCTGAGGTCTGGAGTCTCTGGACGTTCCTCAACTGGTTCTTCAGGTTCTTTTGAGAACGGACGAGGAGGCATCCATGGTTTTCTTTCTTCATGTGAGAGTGATTCCCACTCGAATTCTTCCTCTTCTTTAACAAGTCCAGATATGACATACATCAGTAAAACAATGCCCACAACCAAGGTAATTATGCCAATCCAGAACAATTTGTTGTGAAGTATTCCAGTTTCCTTTTTTGCAGGGATTATCGTATACTCAGGAGTTTCTGTAGCTTTTCTGATCTCCTCCTTATAGAAATCTTCCACCAGCTGTATTGCTGAACTCTGAAAAACCCCAAATTGTCCCTGCAGGAGAGCATCTACTGCTGGTTTAAACTGCTCGGAAAAATCAGAATCTCTCAGAACTTCAGAAACTGCAATATAGCGGCTGATACCCTTTTCAAATGCTTTTACCTGCTCATCATTCCACGCTGCCACTACCACCGGTATAAATATTTCAGCATGGTTTACACCAGTGACCTCTTTGTCAATTCTCATGTACTCAAGTATGCCTGATCCAGCCCGGGAATCATCCAGAGGAGTACTTCCTGAACTGGGATTGAGGATCGGTTCTGCCACTCTCTGATTGATAGTCTTGAGATTGTCCTCTCCCACTGTTTCATAAAACCGGTACATTACCACTGTGCTGGCCAGGTAGAAGTACTCGACCTGTATTTCCGGGATCTCTCCCATGTAATTCAGAGAATTCAAAGGAGCTTTTTCCTCCAGTTCCTTGAGAGTGGCATATGCTGTCTCCCAGTCCACATATGGCAGAGTAACCTTGTCATATCCCATTCTCCAGGCGCATAGATCCGCATACAGGTTGCAGTATCCTTCTGTCAGAGGCCAGGGAATGTGGTAGTGGATAGTCCAGAAGTGAACCAATTCATGAAAGATAATGGTGGGATCAGGATGGTCTGTCTTCAGGGACACCTGGTTCCCATCGTTATAACCAACTACCCATTCATGGGTTGCCAGGGTCCTCTTGCCATAGACCTCCACTGTCTTAATTGCAGGGGGAAGGGGGACGCCAATCAATTCCTCGAGAATGGGTAACGCTTCAGCTGCATTGGTGAGCACTTCTTCGCCCCAGTAAGCATCCACGCCCATATTGATGAATTTGACTAAAATAACGCCATTCTGCAGGTACACTGCCCTCTGTGTTACATTACTTCCCCCCTGTACTGGCAGGAAGCTCAGCAAGATGAGAGTGGCGATAATCAGTCGTTTCATCAGATAACTTACTACTATGATAGTATATAAACGTTTCGTCTTTATTTTACTTGTGGTGGTCTAGAAGACTGGATCACTTGGCAAGCCTCCTATAAAACTGGGAGAGGGAGAATCCGTAGGAGGTTGGAATGGGTTTCCCCTGAAGGCGGTACCGAGCGACAGAAAGATTTATAAAAGGTATTGTCCATCACGACGTAGGGGACATGGTGTAACCAGGCTATCATCGCAGGCTCCAGAAATCCAAAAGCGCAGGTTTGCTGAGGCGAAAGCTGATGACGAGTTTTTGGAGCGTGAAGAAACCTGTGGATCGGAGTTCAAATCTCCGTGTCCCCACCATGTCTACTCTTTTATCACGATAGATATTTCTCCTTCTTCATACCCTCTGAGAGGAGAGAGAAGTCCTCTTATTGTCGACATGACAACGCTCTCTGCAAAGGCGTTGAGCTCCAGCTCTTTTCCGTTAATTTTGACTGCAACTTTTTTCATAGAATGTATTCCCTTCAATATATAAAGGGCTTTTCCATTACAGAATTGGAACCAATCGTCCGTGAGACGTACGGTTGCATCTGAGGAGGGATATTCATGCACGTAGCCCTAATACAGCCCAATGTGCCCCACTCACCAGATGAAGATATCCTCGGAACATTTCCACCAGTCGGATTGGCATGGCTGGCAGGAAACACCCAGGGACATACCTGTGAGGTTATTGATCTCCGTGTTGGACTCTTGCCCAGAAAGGCGTGGGATGTAGTGGGCATATCCTGCCACACAGTCTCAGTAGAAGAAGCGGCACGAGTAGCAAAGCAGGTTCGCGCAGAGTGTGGAGATCCTGTCATTGTTACTGGAGGGCATCACGCTCTCCCTCAGGAGTTGTTGAAGTTTTCTGACTGTGTGGTCCGAGGGGAAGGAGAGATTACCTTCAGTGAGCTCTTGACCTGTTTGGAACAGAAGAAACCATATTCAATGGTTCCGGGAGTTCTCAGCCGCACCGGATTTGCCCCTCAGAGGCCCCCTGCAGATCTAGCCACCCTACTCCCGCCGGACTATACCACTATGTCATTGTCTCAGTACCATCCCAACCAGGGAACTCTCGTAACCAGTCGAGGATGCCCCTACCACTGTGTGTTCTGCGTCTCTCCGTTTGGCCACATCTGGCGGGGCAGGACACCCTCCCAGGTAGGTCAGGAAGCCTCATATCTCCTGGAAGGGGGCGCTCCCATGCTGCACATTATGGATGACCTTTTCACGTACCACAAAGAGCGTGTCCTCAGTATATGCACCAGGTTCACGGAGCTTGACTGTGCGTGGGATCTTCCCAATGGAACTCGAGTGGATTCAGTGGATATTGACATGCTTTCGGTCATGGCGGAGGCAGGATGCATCAGAATATTATATGGCATTGAATCAGGAGTCCAGCACATCCTTGACAGCATAAGGAAGGAGATTACGCTTGAACAGATAAAAAGTGCCGTATCCATGTCTAAAGAAGCAGGAATTGAGGTAGAAGGATTGTTCATGGTGGGAAATCCAGGTGACACACCTGACACCATTAGGAAAACAGTGGATTTCATAAAGAATATAGATATCAAAGGACATTTCAGCCTGGCAACGCCCTATCCTGGGACAGCATTCTGGCACTGGGTGGAAAAGCATGGCACTTTCCTGGATGTCCCCTACAGAGATTTCGAACAGGTCCCTGTTTTCGAAACCCCCCAATTCTCAGCGCAGGATCGGACACACCTATTGAAATGGGCTTCTCAGGAATGCAGGTAGTGTCCCTGGAAGCAGGGGGTTTCCCCCTGTTCCATGATTCTCTGCTCTTCTCCTCTCTCCCCGTGCATCGAGACCGTACTATTCCTCGAGTGTCAGCCCCACGGCGCGGCATTGCTCTCCGATCTCTGATTCGATTTCCCCCAGTTCTTTTCTGGCATTTTTCGCCTTTGATGTGAGGTCTTCTATCCTTGACTTTAAATCTTCTATCTTGGACCTCTTCTCTTCAATACTCCTTCTGGATACCTCGATATCCTTGACAATGTCTTTCTTAATCGGCTGTTTTTCCAGTTCCTTCTTCAACTCGCTATACCTCTTTTGATGCCTCACCAGTTCGTCCTTCAAGATCGTATCCAAAATATCCAGTACTTTCTCTTTCTTGTGCCCCTTTTCCTTGATTACCTGCTTCTCCAGAGCCTCTTTCATGGTGGAAGCAATTTTCTTGAGCGTAGGATACCCTTCTTCTTCAGTGAAGAACTGTTCAGTGAGAGGTTCATATTCCTCAAGAATGTCAAGGCTGAATGACACATTCCCCAGCTCAACCTGCCTCTTGAACTTGCGGAAATCTCTATCAAGGGGGTGCAGGATGTTGTACACCTCCTTTTCAACAGATGCGAGCTCCTCTGTCACAGCATTCTGGTGGCTCTCATATGCAAGGAGTTTCCCGTACTCTTCGCTTGACTCACGTTCTTTCATATGGGTTTCCAGCTGTAAAATTTCAGCTTCAACAGTTCTGACCTCGGCTCCTGTCTGCTCTTTCTCCCGTTCCAAGGTCTTGATTAGGGCTTCAGTCTCCCTCCTCTTGACAAGCTGTTCTCTGATGTGCTGCAGGCTGACGACATCTTTTGCCTGAGAGTTCAGAAACCGGCCCAGCAGGTGATGGTAGGTTGCCAGTTCTTTCACCGTCCTGTTGAAGGTCTTCATCTCTCTTTCAAAGGCCAGGTGCAAGTACCGGCCGTGCATTCTGCTGAGCTTCTGCATCTGCTGGAGAGCATCTGAAACCTGCTGATGGAACTCTGTCAGCCCTTGGTAGTCCTTTCTTTCCAGCCGTACCCGTTCCAGCACGTGTTTCAACGAATCTGCAAACTGTTTCTGACTGCTCTTCACGATGGAATCAAGCTTCTTGAACATTTCTTCTCGTTCCTTTTCTCGCAGGTTTTCCAATATTTCTGCCAAGTCATCAATGTCCTTCAGAATCTTATCCAGAAAGATCTCACTCTCTCCTGTGATTCTCTCCTGGTTTTCCTGTATTCTGGAGGCAATATAAGCGTCCAAATTCTCGAGCGATACTGCTTCTTCTTGTCCCGATTCTTTCTTTTTCAGCAATCCTGCTATCCTATCAGTGAATCCCATTCTGTCACCGATAGGTTTTTGAAGTATACCCATAAAGATTTTTCTATGTTCAGCACACTGGAGAAAGGAATTGTGAAAGGCGAAAGCAGCGGAGCGGAATACGTGGAGTTGCGAGCCGAAGATACAACCCTCACCTTCATTGGATATTCTGATGGCCGGGTGGACAACCTCAACTCAAAGGTGCAGACCGGAGTTGCCTCAAGGGTTCTCCGCAACGGTGCGTGGGGATTTGCCTGTGGTAGCCTTGATGAAGTGGAATCTGTGGTTGAGAAGGCGTGTTCACTGGCTGCTGTGGCTTCACAAACCAGAAAAGATAAAATAACATTGGCTGAGATTACTCCTGCCTCAGAAGACGTTAAAAAGAGATTTAGACGGCCCCCTCATGAAGTTTCTTTTGAAGAGAAGATTTCTCGTCTTGAAATATTGCATGATCTCATAAAAGGCTATGATAAGAGGATTGCCGCGATTTCTCTGCGGCATACTGACTCACACGGATTCAAGTACCTATTGACCAATGAGGGTACCCGTATCTGTGAGGAAACAGGTCACGTCTGGAACTACTGCTGGGTCACAGGCAAGGAGAATGGGACGCTCACAGCAGCCCGCGATGGTGTGGGCTCCACTGAACAGGGCTACGAATACTTTGAGGAGGAAACAGCAGAAACGATTGCTGACCGTGTGGGAAACAGGGTGATCATGCAGGTGGAAGGGAATAATCCCAAGAGCGGTAGTTTTCCCTGCGTTCTGGGACCCAGGGTGGTGGGCGTTCTGGCGCACGAGGCACTGGGCCACCTGGCAGAGGCAGATCTGACGTTGAATTCCAGCTTCAATGGCAAACTGGGAAAGAAAGTGGCAGCAGACTGTGTTGGCATGGTGGATGCACCTATCAAGGGGACTTTTGGAGCTTTAAAGTATGACGATGAAGGTGTTCCCATGCAGCGGGTGGATATTATCAAGAAGGGCATATTTACTGGATTGCTGACTGACAGAGAATATGCACACCGCACAGGGATGCCGACGTCTGGTTCTGCCAGGGCAGAGAGTTTTCTGTTCCCTACACTCATACGGATGAGAAACACCTTTTTTGAGGAAGGAGATTACACGCCTGAAGAGCTCTTTGAAGGTATTGACTTCGGGTATTACTGTGTTGATTATCGAGGTGGATCGGCGCAGCCCAACTCGAGTTTCCAGGTGGGAATACAGGAAGCATTCGAAATAAGGGATGGAGAAATAGGGAATCCCATAAAGGATCTTTCTATCAGTGGCCTGGCTACAGAGGCACTGTTCCTGATAGAGGGTGCAGGAAAGGAACTGGGATTCGAAGAAGGACATTGCGGAAAGGGTCAGACAGCGGCAGTATCCTCTGGAGGACCTCACTTGCGCATCAAGAAGGGAGCCATCTTGTTTGGAGGGAGAGGATAACATGAACAGGCTAACTCTATGTCAGTATGCAGTCCAGGAAGGCGAGAATTCAGGTGCAGATGAAATCGAAGCAATCTGGATGAGGAAAGTCAATACTGCAGTCAAGGCCCAGCTGGGGCAGGTGAATGAGGCTTCCACCATCATCAATGAGGGCATGAGAATACGCGTGATAGTGGGAAAGGCAGCAGCCAGCATCTTTACCTACAGGCTGGATAAGCCAAGTGTCAGCCAGGCAGTGAAGAGGGTTCTGAAGGCAGCGTCTGCAAGCAAGAAGGATCCTCACTGGAAATCTCTTCCACAACCAGGAGGGTACCCACACATGGAGTTGTGGGATTCAGCCCTGGAGGAAGTGAATGCAGAAACAATGGCTGAACCTGTCACAGAAATGTTGGACATGGTTCCGTCTGATGTTGCTGTCTATCTTGCTGCTCATGAAATCGAGCTTACCCACAGGGCATGTGCCAGTAGCAGTGGGATTCAGCATGAGGACAAGGGAGCCCTGGAGGGCATGTTCCTGGCAGCTGTAGGAATTCTTGCAGATGGAGTGACAGCTGAATTCCAAGAGTTTCAAATTTCGAGAAAGTACAATCCTGATCCCAGCAGTGTCGTGACCCCTGTCATGGAGAACATTGAAAAATTCCGTGCTCCTGAAAAGGCTGCGTCAGGGAAGTCACAGGTGGTTTTTTCACCCCTTTCTCTGGAAGCCCTGTTGTTCTACACCCTGTTCAGGGCAGTCTCTGGAGAAAGTGTGGTCCGAGGAAAATCCAAACTGGCTGGAAAAGAAGGAGAGAAAATTGCCAGCAGCTGCCTAACCCTACACGACAACGGGATGGAGCCGAGAGGGGTTGGTGCCAGAGAAATGGATGATGAAGGTGTTCCATCTCAGGACACACCTATTATTGAGGAGGGGATCCTGAAAGGATTCATCTGGGACAACTACTGGGGAAAGAGGGCTGGCCGTCCCAGTACAGGAAATGCACATTATGACTGGCGGGAAGATAGGATGCTCCTTCAACAGAGCACAATGACCATTAACCCAGGAACGTATGACAGTACAGAAATCCTGGATATCAGCGATGGCTACTACGTCGATTACATACAGGGGGCTCATGGATCCAATCCAGAATCAGGAGATTTCTCTGTGGTGTGTGCACCTGCTTTCAGGATACGAAAGGGAGAGATGACAGGTGGTGTCACCGGGATCATGCTGTCAGATAACATCTTCTCGCTGCTTACCAAGATTGATGCTGTAGGGAGCGATTCAAAGATCTGTGAGTATTCCATCCTGCCGCATGTTCGGTTTTCAGATGCTAATGTAATTGCAAAGTAACCGAGTACTCTCGTGGTATGCAGCCTGAGAAAAAGGGTTATTCCATGAGGATGGCATTTATGATGCCATGCTGCCCAGGTCTAGAGGTCACACGGGCATTTCCCAGCTCAGTCTCGATTACAGCACCCTGAGTGATGATATTTCGCCTGACAAAGTGACGGTTAGCCTCATTCTGCGCGACACTCAAGATCCTGGTCCTCTTGGTTCCTTCCTTGGTTACTACGTTTGCATATTCTGCTTTCTGGAGCTTCACCTTTCTGTTTCCTCCGTAGGTTCTCTGGAGTTTCTTCTTTTCAGGACCAATCTTGGTTTCAATGAAGTCTCTTCCCACTTCACGCTTCCTTTTCTTCCTTGACCTTCGAAGCATTTTTCCGGTGCGAGTTCGCTTTGATCTTCTCTGCCATAATGCCATAGTATGGAAGGCCAACAAGGGTTTATAAAGATTTCTGAAAACTCTGTATATGGAACATTACTTCACTCACAGGCCCACATCTGAAGAAAAAGTCAATGAAATCACAGAACGTATAAGAGGTCACCAGTTGCGGTTCAAGACCAGCAGGGGAGTTTTCTCCAGACAGAGGGTAGACTTCGGTACAAAACTCCTGACAGAAAGTGTCAGCGTTTCATCTGAGGATTGGTTCCTGGATGTGGGATGTGGATATGGAGTAATCGGTATCACGCTTTCGTTTCTGTGTCGATACGCCGTTCTTCTCGATGTCAATGAAAGGGCATGCCGGCTGGCCAGAAAGAATATTTTACTGAACGAGAGAGAGAATGCCGGCGTAATCTGTGGCACCCCTACCTGTGTAAGACCCGGGTTTGATGTCATTGCCATGAACCCTCCCATCCGAGCTGGGAAGCAAGCGGTATTCAACCTTATTGCCCAGGGGAAACAGCTGCTCAATGTTGGGGGCACCATGTACGTGGTGGCCAGAACAAAGCAGGGAGCAAAGAGCATCTTCTCCTACCTGGAAGAGGAATTTCCCCACGTGGTATATGTTGCTCTCAAGGGAGGGTATCGGGTGATGGCTGCCACACGGGAGAACCCTGACGATTCCGTCATCTCTCCAGTGAAGGGTTGAGCGTTCAGAAACCACAATCTGACATGTGATTTAAACACAGGCTACCCAGACATACCCATTCTGTGTGTTGATCGTCTGCACTACCTTGTTTCGGGATTTCACAATACTTTTAAAGGTGGGGGTGCATTCTTAAGTATGTCCAAAATGAGGTTCTACCTGAGAGAACGGCTCGATACTGTAAAAGAGCACATAGAATCACAGCTTCAATACGGAAAAGGCATTAGGACTTGGCAGAAGATCCTGGTAACCTTTCTGGTGCTGTACTTGTTCTGGATCGTCCTCATTGGGTCTACTGCTACACCCCCCTTGGTTTTGGGTGCAGGTGTGTGTACGCTGCTATCCATTCTGACATATGATTTCTTTGCCAGAGATATCAGGGCTGGTGAGAACTTCTTTTCCCGCTTGCTCATGTTTGTCTTTATCTACATTCCTGAATTGGCCTTCATCTTCTTATTCAGGATCATTGAGGCCAACGTCAATGTGGCCAGACATGTCATTCTCATGGATATTAATCCTGGCATTGTGAGGATTGATACCACCTTGCGCTCCCACACCGCAGTGACAGCCCTGGCTAACATTATCACCCTAACGCCGGGCACTCTCACTCTGGATGTGAAAGAAACCCTTGAGGGAAACGCCCTGTACGTCCACTGGATTGATGTCGAAACGCTGTCCACAGAAGAGGCTGGAGAGATCATAAAAGGAGGTGTGGATGAATGGCTTCACCGTATCTTCTGGTAGCACTTCAGATCGTCATCATGGTCCTGGTAGCAACCTCAGTTATCTGCTTCTTGCGAGTACTGGTGGGCCCTACCATATCTGATAGAATGGTGGGATTGAATACCATTTCCACAAAAATCACTGTAATGCTGGTTCTACTCTCTATCCTGTATGGCAGGGTACTATATCTGGATGTGGCCATTGGGTTCGCCATGCTTAACGTCACAGGGTCTCTGGTGGTAGCAAAGTACATGGAAGGTGGATTTCGTGATTGAGTATATTCTATTTCTTGCGGGATGTACTGTGATGGTTCTGGGAGCCGTGGGTGTCATCCGGTTCCCTGATGTATACACTCGCCTGCATGCTGCCACCAAGTGTGACACAGGGGGTTCCATCTCCATCCTGGTGGGCGTGGTTGTGGCTCTGGGAGTGGGTATGGTGTCTCTGAAGGTGCTGCTGGTGCTTTTCTTGATCTTTTCATTGAATCCTGTGGCATCCCATGCTCTGGCCAGAGCCTCTCACAAATTCGGGATAAAACCCTGTGAGATGACGGTGGTGGATATGTATGAGTGACATCATCATGCAGCTGCTCTTGATCTTACTGCCAGTAACTGCAGTCAGTTCTGTGATAGTGAAGAACCTGATCAGTGCTGTCATTATCTTTGGTGTTTTGAGTTTGCTGACTGCAGTGGTTATCTTCCAGCTGCAGGCTCCGGACGTGGCTTTTTCTCTCCTTCTGGTGAATGCTGTATCACTCACCGTTTTTCTGTTTGCCATCTACAAGACAGAGGTGAAAGAATGAAGAGAATGGTACCGGCATTGCTGTTGGTTGGTACATGGGCTGTCTTCTTGGCCGGGCTACCACTGGAATACGGGAAGCCTGTGTCAGACGTGGCGACGTACTATATTACCCACTGTACAGAAGATACAGGGGCCATCAATGTGGTGGCAGCCATCCTTGCAGATTACCGCCTGTACGACACTGTAGGGGAAGCCACGGTCCTGTTCACTGCCATTCTGGGGGTAACTCTGATTCTGGGGAGGAACCACCACCGTACAGAGCAGAAGATGAAGCAACTCGATAAGCTTTATGGAGGGAGTCCGGATGGAGATGTCTATCATCTGTAGAACAACCACGGGATTTCTCGCCCCGATGATGCTGGTATTTGGCATCTACATTATATTGGCAGGTCACCTCAGTCCCGGGGGCGGGTTCCAGGGGGGCGTGATTCTGGGCTCTGTTGTCCTCCTGCTCCTCATTGCTTTTGGCACCAGGGAAGGGCGGTTCAGTGAGAATGTGGCATCTTTCATGGAAGATATCAGCGGACTGCTCCTCATCATAGTGGGGATCCTGGGATATGTCGTGGGGAATGCATTATTTTCCAATTTCCTGGTGGACAAAGTGGGATTGGCTGCAGGGACAATTCCTGTGATAAATGTCCTGGTTGGGCTGAAAGTGGGTGTAGCCTTTGTCGTCTTGTTCTACACCTTCTTTAAGTACCTGGAGAGAGGTCCATGAGTCTCCACCTTGTCAACGGCATTACCATCGGCATCGTCCTGTTCCTGATCGGGGTTTTTGGGTGTATGACTCAAAGGAATTTGATAAAGATCGTCCTGTGTCTTGATATCATGTTCCTGGGGTTGATCCTCTTTTTTGTCGGCCTCGGATATACAGAAGGGGGAACAGCACCTATTCTGGGAGGGTACTCCGTCTATGTTGATCCTCTTCCTCAAACCCTCATGCTCACCACGGTGGTTGTGGAATTGAGTGTGACATCTCTTGCCCTGGCCCTGGCCATAAGAGTGTATGAGCAATACAAAACCCTTGATATAGAGGAGGTCCGCACATGAGTGAACTTCTGGTGGGAATGGTGATTACTCCCTTGATCAGCGCCTTTCTGCTTTCACTGACAGCGGTCTCTCACAGAGTACCCCATACTGTGATGATGCGAATTCGGAACACCTTCTCAGTTTTAGCTCTGACTGCGCTGGTGATACAACTTCTCCTCTTGGCTCCCCGGGTACTTTCTGGAGAGGTCGTCACCTACACACTGGGGGGATGGACTCCTTTCATGGGAATCGCCTTGCGATTGGATGCTCTCTCCTTTATGGTGGCTGCAGTCTCTGTTGTAGTCAGTTTTCTTGGTATGGTCTATTCATTCTCATACATGGAGCACATTCGAGGGTTGGGGAAGTATGATGCATTCTACTTTCTCATGGTTGCAGGCATCATGGGAGTGCTGCTGACCAGAGATATATTCAACATGTATGTGTTCTTTGAGATTCTGTCAATTTCTGTCTACATTCTCATTACCACTGGTGAAAAAAAGGAGAACTACAGGGCAAGTCTCAAGTACCTGATCCTGGGGAGTGTGTCTTCTGCCTTCTTCTTGTTTGCTGTGGGCATTACCTATGCGATAACGGGGTCCCTGAATATGGACCACATTGCACAGGTGATGCCTGCCATAATGGAAGAAGATCCCTTTCCCGTTTACATCATATTCTCCTTGATTCTAGGTTCTATGGGAGTGAAATCAGGGCTCGTCCCACTGCATTTCTGGCTGCCAGATGCACATTCCATGGCTCCCTCTCCTGTTTCCGCGTTACTATCGGGTATTGTGCTGAAGATCAGTATCTATGGGTTACTGAGACTTTCTTTCCTGTTTGGTGATTCATTTCTGGCCTCAGATAGTGTCCTCATGATAGTAGGAGTTGTAACAGTGGTAGTGGGGAGTGTGCTGGCTCTGGTACAGAAGGATTTGAAGCGGATGCTGGCATACTCATCCATCAGTCAGGTAGGGCTGATTATGACAGGACTGGGAATTGGGACAGACCTGGCTGTCCAGGGAGCCCTGTTCCATGTGGTGAATCATGCTCTCATGAAGAGTGGATTGTTCCTGTGTGCAGGTGTGATCATTCACCAGAGCAGGTCCAGGGAGATATCGCGGATCTCTGGAGTGTCGCCAGGGATGGCCCTCTGTTTTGTGATCTTGTCGTTGGGGATAGTGGGGGTTCCTCCTCTGAACGGATTCTCCAGTAAACTGGTGATCTTGTATGGGGCTGTTGAGGCCCACTACACCAGTGTTGCAGGCGTTATCGTTCTGGCCAGTGTCCTGTCCTGCGGGTACTACTTCAGGGTTGTCCAGTCTGTCCTCACTCCACGGAAGTGGAAGAGAACGTACAACCCACCTGTACCGTGGACCATGAGCTTTCCCGTATATTTCCTGACTGCTGTGTGTGTCTTTCTGGGGGTATTCCCTCTGCTGGGATTGTCAGTGGCTGAGCTGGCGATTTTAGTTGGGGGTGGCTGAATGGTTATGGTTATCCTAGGCATTGTGGCAGTTCTCGTGGCAGGAGCAGTGATGGCGGGGATTGTAAAAGGGCGGAAAAGAAGGTACCTTTCACTGGTCTGTGCAGTTCTCTCCCTGGCGGGCGTTCTCACCTATGCAGACACGGGAACGGTTCCCGAGGTGTACCGGATTGCCTTGTGGATGAACCCAGTGGAGCTTTCACTCCGTGTGGATACTCTCAGTGTTGCATTCAGCTTAGTGGTTTCCCTGCTCTTCACCCTGGCGTTTCTGTATTCAGGATACATGGATATTGGAAGATTCTACAGTCTACTCCTCCTGGACCTGGCAGTGGTTTTACTGGCGATATTCTCTGAGAGCGTTTTATTCTTCTATGCATTTCTGGAAATGTCAACTATTATCACCTACTTTCTCATAATTCACAGGGGAACTCCTCCCTCTCTGAATGCAGGGTTCAAGTACGTTTTGATGAATGTGGGGGGTGCAGTACTCATATTACTGGCCATTGTCGTGAAGGGACCACCTCATGCACCCATATTATTTGTGACAGGATGCCTGGTGAAAATGGGTTCAATTCCCTTCCACGTGTGGGTAGCAGATGCACATCCTCAAGCCCCTACACCGGTGTCTGCAGTTCTTTCCGGTGCCATGGTGAAATTGGGCGTGTACGCGGTAATTCGATTTGCCCCCGTGTTCTCTCTGGATAATTCTGCACTCGTGCCCTTTGCGCTGCTGTCCATGATGGGAGGTGTTATACTGGCGCTGGTCCAGAAGGACATCAAGAAGATTCTTGCATATCACACAGTCAGTCAGGTGGGAATCATTCTGCTGGGGATTGGACTGGAAAGTGAGCTTGGGTACACTGGGGCAATACTCCATATGATTAACCATGGCGTGTTCAAGGGATTGCTGTTTCTCAGTGTTGGCTGCGTTATCTTTGCCACGGGGGAGCGAAACGTGCAGGAGCTGGGAGGACTTTTGTCCCAGATGCCTCTGGTGGGAACTGCCTGCTTGGTTGGATGCCTGTCAATATCAGGGGTATTTCCATTCAATGGATTCGTGAGCAAGACACTGCTCTTTCATGCAGTCCCTTCTGGATGGATGAAAGGCGTTCTCTTTCTGACATGTGCGGGAACAGTAGCCTCTTTCACTAAGTTGTTCAGGCACACGTTTCTGGGCGATGTCAAGAGGTCTTCACAGCCCGTTCCTGGGTTCATGAAGATCCCACTGGTGGTGCTTTCTGGGCTGTGCCTGGGGTTAGGAGTCTTCCAGGGCCTGGGAGGATACAACGTGTGGACGGGTTCTGCCGTGATAGAATGCTTGCTGATGATCGGTACAGGGCTGGCAATCTATGGAGTCGCCTGGAAGATGAAAATACTCTTCAGAATACCCGAAATTGAATTGACTGTTGACAAGTTCTACAGTCAGGCAGGAAGATCAGTACGAAAAATCGGAATCGCCCTCGACGTCCTTTGTGCAAGGGACATCAACTATTATGTGGCGTTCATGGTGGTGACGATTCTATCATTCTTATTCTGGACTACCCTATAGCTGCCATTGATCACCCTATTTGTCTGATTTCCACCTGTTTTACTACTTTCATCTTTTCGAAGTGAGTCTTGAGCTCTTCCGCCGAAATGCGGGACTTGGACATATCTACAATTGCCAGCAACGCTGACAAGTTGCTGAATCGAATCTCATCTGATTCATTAAATAGAATATTGATATCGGCATTTCCCAGCTCTAGAGCTACGTCAGCAAGGGCACCTGGCTTGTCCTGCAGGACAAGGGTGATTTCTGCCAGATTCTTGCCAGGAACAGCTATCCTCTCGAAAGATAACTCTTTTGAGCGTTCATCAGCCTCTACCAGGAGGTATGCACCTTTCACGATGCCAATTTCTGTCGCAATATCGTCTGGGAGCTTTATGATGCCATTTTCCTCGATCTTTATGATATCATAGACCCGCGTGAGATCACCAGTAAAAAGAGACCACACACGCATAAATAGCTATCGGCATATGTACCGGATGTTGATATTGCTCTTTTGGCCCGGCAACACTCTATCACGGTTACAGCGCATCAGAAGGATGTCAACCATGCTTTCGTCTGCTCATCTGTTCTCCCTGTGACTTGTTACCGAGAAAGAAGGCACATCGATACGTGGGTTACACTCAAAGAAACGCACTGCAATACCGTGCAAGGAAATTCACAGCGAGAACTCCACACTCGCAGTGATCCGGAATTATCCACCGTAAATCGTGCCATTAGAATTCGAAGTTCGGTGGATAGCTGCGACTCTTCATTGCTTCTTGTAGGAATACCTGTGATCCCACAATTGAATTCTCTCTGTAGAGTCCCCACTGTCAAGAACTCAAAGTCAAAAATGGCTGCGTCAAATCGTCTCAAAGGTACTTCTCTGGCTCAGCTTCGAAAGCTTTCTTGCATCCAGGTGCGCAGAAGTAATAGGTTTTCCCTTTGTAATCTGTTTTCCATTTTGCCGTCTTTTCGTCAACCTTCATGTCACATACAGGGTCAATTGCCATTTAATCACCTCTTTTCATATCTACAGGTCCAAACTTTTGATCATAGATGGAGTTGCAATAGAGCGCAGTTATAAAAAAGTGACGGCTTCTTCTTATAGGCAGCCCTTCTCAGATTACTTTGGGTTAGAACTCATCTTTTTGCTGAAGAACCCGGGTTACAATGGCCACTGAATCTCCTATGTAGGTTTCAGGGGTTAGCAAATCCTCAATCTCCTCTTCTGAAAGGATCTCACGGATCTGGGAATCTCGCTTTACTGCCTCCACGAAGTTCTCCTGCATGGATATTCCTCTGAGGACAGCGTGTGCTTCCTGCCTGGGCATTCCCCTCTCCGTCAGAGCAATCATCACTGATTCTGCCAGGCTCTGACGCTGCAAATACAGGTTTCTCTCAATATTTTCAGGATGAAATACCAGATTCTCCAAAACATTCTTCATTCCGATCAGCATCTCATCAATCAGGACAAAAGTTTCAGGAAGAATCACCCGCTCACATGATGAGTTGGTGATATCCCGTTCATGCCACAGAACATTATTCTGGAGAGCGGGAAGGACATTGGAATAGATAACCCTGGCCAGTCCTGACGTCTTCTCACAGGTTACGGGATTTTTCTTATGGGGCATAGTTGATGAACCCACCTGCCCCTTGGAGAACCCTTCTGACACTTCATTAATTTCCGTTCTCTGCAAGTTTCTCACTTCTGTGGCAATTTTGTCCAGGGTAGAGGCTAGAATAGCCAGAGAGCACAGCAGTTCAGCATAGGTATCTCTCTGGACAATTTGGCTGGAGATGGGAGCCATCGGTATTCCCAGAATTTCACCCACGATATCCTGAATCTTTGGTCCATCAGTGAAGGACGCCATGGTACCTACTGCTCCTGACATCTTGCCGTACACATGGTTATAGGCTGACGTGATTCTCCGGTTGTTACGTCTCATTTCGTCCAGATACAGGGCGAACTTCATTCCATAGGTAGTGGGTACGGAGTGTTGCCCGTGAGTTCTCCCCACGCATACCAGGGTCTTGTAAGTTCCTGCCAGGTCAGCCAAGATTCTCTTCAACTCCTTTACGTTCCTGAGAACAAGCTGGGTAGCTTTCCTCAATTGAATAGCATTTGAACAATCTACAATATCATTTGATGTAGCTCCCATATGCACATACCCGGATTCAGAGGCTTCTGACAGAGCTTCAGCCACTGCCATCATGTCATGTTTGGTTCTGACCTCGATTTCTTTAACCCTTTCAAGGGACACCTTCTCAATGGTGGCAGCATTCCTGATCTTCTGGGCCTCTTTTTCAGGAATATGACCCAGTCGGGCATGCGCTTCGGCAAGAGCGGCTTCCGCATCCAGGTAGTACTGGAGTTTTTGCCCTTCTTCAAAAATCTGCTTCATTTCGGGTGAACCATATCGGTATTCTATGGGATGAATCATGATTAGGTTTTCACTATAGGGATAAAAGAATTATGCCAAATATGTTCGTTCAGGGTAGACCGGGATTGCACGTTCACTTGTCTTGAGTCTCTCTTTGTGGTTTTCTTGTCTTGTTTTCAGAGTATACTCCGGAGTCTTCAACAAAAGCAAGAACACGGGGCATGCACTCTCTCAGGATGTGCTGGCAGTCAAGTGACATATCATCCCATGGCAATCTATTGAGGGAAAAAATTCGCATCTCTTCGGTTTCACACCATGTGTTCCAATGGTCCTCCATGAAAAAACACGCAAAAGGCTGTGTCCACACGTAGAAGTCTGAATCTCTTCCAGGATCAGTTCTGATCTTGAGTGCAGAGAGGATATTATCCTGCTGGAGAGTGATATGATACGTATCCAAAATGTGACGACTCAGTGCCTTCGACGCCGTCTCACCTCGTTTCACAAAGGCTGCAGGAAGAATCCACTCTCCACCTCCACTACTTGTAGAGTTTCTCTTTCTCACCAGTACTATTCCCCTGAATTTCCTTTCACCCATATTTCTTTCACAGAATGCCAGAAGAACACCTTTCACCTTAATCAGGGGGGCTGGAACCCGAACATCTTCTTCGTGGGGTTCTCCAGCATTTTCCGATCGATCCCGCTTCGTATCCGAAGGACCAAGGGATTTCGCCTCCGTCTTCAGGGTATTGGGGCTATCGAGGTATTTCTCCAGTAAGCATCTTTGACACGTGTCTTCCACTTTTCTCTCTGTCACATCATGTCTGGAAATGAATGAAACTTGAATTTCTTCTTTCTTGCCGAAATTCTTACCCTCCACCTCATTCATTCGTGCAATAGCAACGCAGTAGAACCTATTGACACCCTTGTCGCAGTCTGTACAGTATAAGAGGACGGAAGAATCAACCTTCACCTGGTGACTGTCGAGGACATACTCAGAGAGAATACGATCTACTGCTAAGTCCAGATTCTCATTCCCTTTCGCTGGTCCTTCTGGGAGCTCCCATTTGCCTGTTTCTTTTCTGAATACTGCCACTCCATTCTCATTGCACAGGAGAACAATGATATGCACTTCATCGCTGGAGTGCTGCTTGTGTAACATTTCGGTCCTGATTCTTCTTATTTGTGCACTGATTTTTTCTTTCTCGACCTCGGAAAGTGATGTCTGGTTTTCAGTAATTTCAACGGTATATGCATGGATTAATTTATTGAATTCCCCTTCCCTGTTTTCACGGAGTCCTCTAAGGTCTGGATCTACTTTTGCCCACTCCAGCGTAATGCCTCCTTCAAGGAGGGCATCTTTCAAGTACTTTATTGCTGTATCATATTCGTCCTCAAACTCATCTTTTCTCACATCCTTTTTCTCCTCGCGGGCAACGGAGTAATAACACGCAAGATCATACTTAATTTCTGCCTTTACATTCTTTGCTCTCACACGTTTCTTCTTTTTGTGCTTTTTTTCATCAGATTCGCCTTTTTTCTGGCTGGGAGGTTCTCTTTTCTCTTTCTTATCATCTGATTTCTTATCATCTGATTCAGCTATTACACTTATGATTTTATTTATATGTTCATCAGTATCTTTGATTTCGTCTGCTCTGACTCGTGATATTGCATGCAGTACCATCGTATAATGCCTCAATTCCTTCAAGTAGTCCGTGAGTCTACGTATGTCCTCCAAATAATCATTCTTCGGTCTCAAACAATCACCAAATAATCCTACACTGTAGGCTCTGCCCACATATGGTAGCTTCACTTTCACTGCTATGATGAATAGAGCCAGTGTAAGACAATTCCGGAGTCTGTTCAAAAGTCCTCCTTCCCATTCATAAACCGTTTCCGAAACCTCGAGGGTTTTCTCAAGGGAATGCAGTATGCACGACACTACTCTCGTTGCTTGGTTATAGTTCTTCCCGTAATGATAGGCACTGGCCAGGTTCAACACTGCTCTGAACCACATATTGTCGACATGGACACATTTACAATTGTTGTTTTCCATGACTTCTTTCATCCATTCTAACCAATCTAAGTCCTTTTCGTATTCTATTGAGAGTCTCTTTGCTCTTTTCAGCAATCCTATTGCCTCTTCATACTTGTAGTCGTTTGCCTCCCGTACGCCCTGTTCTATTGTCAATAGTCCAAGGTTGCACAGGGCATATCGGTTCATGGGATCACTCTCTAGCGCTTTCACGTAGCACTTCCTGGCTTCTGCTACATCATTGATCAAATCATGGTCTCGCCCATGCTGAAAGAAAACATAACTCTTCCAGTCTTCAGTACCCAACCTTAGAACTGACTGTCTTACCTTTTCTTTTCGTTCTTGATTGTCTCTTCCACACCTTAGGAGTTTTCTGTCTTCTTCATACTCTATGAGCTTGAAAAGGATCCATATTGCTGCAGGTTTTGCTAGACAATAGTAGTCAGACGGATCTCCAGCTTTGACATCTCCTTGTCTTCTCTTTTCTTTGTCCTTCTCTCTGTCTTTCCAGTCCTCGTCGAACTCATTCTGCCATAGTGTGTCTGCAGCTATAATCTCTCCTGTCTTGTTGCTCTTCAATTTCAGAGTCAGGCCCGCGCCGTTCTTCTTTGATTCGTGCAAACATCCACTCAGTATGGTCGCATTCGGAGGAAAAGCCCACTCAATCAAATCAGAAAGTATCTTAATGTGTGCTGTAGATCCCAAACCTGCTGGAGCTCTCAGAGTAATAGGCCCCTCCACCAGTTTCATAAGTGCTTTATCGCTAACATTCATGCTTTTTTTGAACTCATCTTCTATTCTCATTTCTAATCCTTTGTTAAGCTGCAACTTCGTCGACCCTGTGTCGAAACGATCGATAAAGAGACGAGGTTTACAGCGGAGGGAACTCGCAATCCAGGGGGCACACTTCAACACGAATATGAGAAGAGCCACTAGAAGAACCACGAATTCAAGAATATTTTGAAATGAGATATTTGACAGTCTGTTGAGCCACGAATTGGCTTTCTGTTCCAGTGCTTCTACGGAATCTATGTTCTTCGTGTCCTTACTCAACGCACTGATGTATGCTTCAACAGCAAGCTCCTCGTGTCCGGAATCGTCCAATGCTTTACCTATCTCGTAAAGTCGCTTTGCCTTATCCTGGAGTGCTTTCTCTGCCTTGGTTATTCCCGCTTTTGCACATGGTTCCCCATACACGTCCCACAGAACGGTGTAGGCCAGCAGGGCTTCCTCATAGTTTCCCTCATTGTATGCCTCATCAGCTGCTGCACATTTGCTCTGACTATTTGCCTTCCCTGGCACTACGGGTGATACTACGAATATTAGAATGATGACCACGTAGTGCCACCGTGTCATGAAATCACCATTTTCCCTGAATCTTTATTGAGAATCCATACTGATACAGCATCCCTATCCCTATTTGAATGAGGACTGACCCATCTCGTGGTTCCAGAGCTTGTTCTCATAGTAGGAGAATTGATTGCCCACTCCAGGCTGCTAGCGTTTCCCATGAAATACCACTCCGGCAAAAGCTTGATCACCCGTGTGTCATCTATGTTTTTCCCAGAGACATTTACATTTTCTTATTCAGGGACATTTATATACTTTTTGTTATAGCCTATTCTCAAAACTCCGCATTCTGTCCGGGCAGTTATGTGATCTTAACCTTTGTTGTGCGTCTCAGAATGGCTCCTGCCTTTTTCTGAGAGTAAGAATGTCATCAGGAGTGTCATCAATGTGGAAAATTGTATGACAATATGCATCCTAGATCCTGCAACTGTATCTTCAGACTGAAGGAGACCTAAGAGGTCCTTTCGCAGTGACGTTTTCAAACAGGTACCATTGGCTGCTGGCTCTTTGATGGATCATCAATAGTTATATCTACCTCTACATGGTGTCCAATTCGCCCAGCAATGCTTCAAACCAGCCCATGTATTGATCCGGAATATGAATGGTGATTGCACTCTGGAGTACGATGCGGCGGACCATATCGTTCTTCACCATGTCAATATCAATTTCTATGACAGCATAATTAGGGTCTGCCTCCATTATCTCTCTTGCTATTCTGGCTCGACCTTTCACGCTGACTGCCATACCTGGTGGAGACAGGAGAAAGACCCCCACTCGATCATCACGACAAGTATTCGTATATGTCTCATGACCACGCCACGTGGCGAATCGCAAAATCCGGGGGCTGATAGCTCGGAGACTTCCAAATGGTGCTGTATGGGGGGTTCCATCGGGTTCTCTGGTGGCGACGATGGCTGTTGGATTAAAGGCTCTGTTTAGCTTCTGCCACACCAGAAAGACATCTTGCGGCAGCTCAGGTAACGTTTGCCAGAATTCCTGTGAAGGAGTACTCTGTGTCATGGAAGTGTCATGGTAGTTGACAATTAAATCTTTGCCCTTTCTTTCCCTTGAACCCTCACAGGACGTTCTTACCTTCCCGATCAGATCCACTGTTCGAGACCTGAGCATGGGACAAAGCCGCGTAAATTCCCAAGAAGAAAAAAGTATGAAAGGTGAACTCATTAAATCCAGGAAATTCTAAATCTAACCCAATGTTCTTCGTACATCGATTACTTCTACCTGAGAAACCATGTCCAGGTCCTGAATGGAAGATTCCAGAACGTCGGTACTCCCTGACGCGTCATCAATGGTCAAAACCATGATTCTCAGGGCCACCAGCCCATATGCAATGGGCTCCTGTTCCACTTTGTGCAGTTCCATGTGAGAAGGTATCAACCCTCGAATAATCTCTTCCAGTTCTTTCAGATCTGTTTCAGTATCCTCAGGCAATACTCTTAATGTTGCAATTAAGTTGTACACATGACCACCTCACGGCCCCTCAAACCCGCAACTACATCTGTACGGGTTCGCCAGGACACGGCATTTTTCGCATCTTATGACTGTTTCTTCACATTGAGGACAAGGAAAGGTGACAACTTTTTCATGGGGTGAAATTTCTTTCTGACATGAGGTACACTTCATGGGTTGCATATTTCTTTCCCTTTTATAAACATTTGGTTGCCCAAGCGGCAAAACCCAAAATGTGCATAAGAACACTTCAGGTCCCGTCACCATGACCTCCACCAGATCAAACAGGGCTCAGAATCCTCACAATATACTGACCTGTAATGCCCTCCTTGGTCTTGCCAGGACCCAAGTCCACTTCCCTTTCACAGTTGGGGCAAGAAGAGCTTCTACAGAGCAGAAAAGACAGTTTTCCCTCTTCACTATCCAATGTAACACAGGTAACAGAAATCTTTCCACATTTTCTAAAACACCAGTGATCAATCTCAGGTTGCTGCGTGTGAACATTCAGAAGATAGAAGGTCTCATTCTCTCCTTCATTCATTTCCCAGACGTGGATATCTCCCATGGATCCACATGGACCACACCAGTTTACCATGCGATCGTTCTGTGCCTCTTCGTACAGATTTATCACAGATTCAGGATCATGAAAAACTCTTGTTCTGCTGATTTCCTGCCCGCATTTCCTGCATACCATGGTGAGCATGTACGCACTGTTCTCTCCCACCTCATCATAAGGAATTTCTCTCATTTGTACCATCTCCCTTTTCGACCAATTCAGTCCGTCCACTGTCTCCTTCACCGGGATGGACAGACTTCCACCTCGTTGATGATGGTGACGTATTCTATATATATTCTTGCACACTTTATTTCAGCAAATCTTCGGTAGAACACACAGGGGGTGTCATTGAATACATTCTGCAGGGGTCTTATCATACCTCATTCTCAGAAAAACGGGAGCTCTTAGCTTTTTGTCATGAGTCATCTGCTGGTATTTCACCTCACAGACGTATTCCGGTCTGACAAAGTGTATGGTATCATACGGTACGGGAGTAGAAAAGGGGTTTTCATCAGTCTCTATCTGGGTCAGCAGGGCTGAGATGTGGATCAAATCATCGTCAGTAAACCCTGAACCCACCTTCCCAACAAGCTCGAGTGGGCAGCCCACACCCAGTACCAGGGCGCCAAACGTGGGTTCTCTCACACCTTCTCCCTGAGTAAATCCGCCAATCACACAGTCTGCAGTCAGTGTCTTCTTGATCTTCAGCCAGGAACCAGATCTTTTCCCGGGGTAGTAGAATGAATCTTTCTTCTTGGCCATGATACCCTCAAACCCAGAGTCTGTGACAGCTTTAAAATAGTCTTCTCCCTTTTCCTGTACATATGGGCAGATAAGCACCCTTTCAGACTCCGAAACTGTCTGCTGTAATATTCTCTTGCGGGTCAGTAACGGTGTCTGTGTGAGGTCTCTACTGTCACAGCGTAGAATGTCAAACACGATGTAGACGGCAGGTAACTGCGTGGAGAGTATCTGAATCTTGAAGGGGTCCTCGATGTGCTCTCTCCGCTGCAAATCAGGGAACGACGGTTTTCCCTCCACGAGAACGACGATTTCCCCATCCAGGACACATGGGGCGGTGACATTCTCTTCGATCTGCAGCTCGGGATATCGATCCGTGATATTGACTCCTCTTCTGTTAATAAAGGTGGATTTTTGGTTGATGTATGATACTGCTCGTGTGCCGTCCCACTTGACCTCGAATATCCAGTCCTTGTCTGTGAAGGGACCTGAGGACCTGGCTAGCATTGGCTGGTACTTGGTCTGCAATCCTGTCACCTGGCTTCAATACTTTTCTCGAGAGCAGCCAGGATGTCCTTGGTTTTTTCAGTTTCTTTGACTTCTTCTGCTATGATTGCTTCTCCTCTGAGCTTCTTCTGTACTAATTCTTCAACTTTCTCTCGATAGCGATCCTGGTACTGCGAGAGGTTCAAGTCACCCTCCATCTTTTCAATGAGAGTTCTGGCCAGATCCAACTCCTTCTCAGAAATTCCAGGCATATTATCAGGCAGAGCTTCATCAATGTTGACAATTTCATCAGAATACCGCAAAGTAACAAGAATAATACCTTTTTGATAGTTCTTGAGAGCCACTAAATATTCTTTGCTGCGCAAGACGACTTTTCCTATACCCACTCTTCCTGTCAGGGTCAAGACCTCGTGGAGGAGTGCATATGCTTTTTCTCCACCCCTGCCAGGACTCAGAAAGTAGAACGAGTCGTATGCCAGTATAGGGATGTCAGAGGAGTCCACGAACTTCTCAATGTCAATCGTATGCGTACTCTCAAGTTCTAATGCATCTAATTCTTTCTGGTCAATGATCACATAGTTCTTGCCGACTTCATATCCTTTTTCCATATCTTTGTAGTCTATTTCTTCGTGTCCTTCTGGACACCATTTCTTGTATTGGAGAGGCACATGGTGTGTGGGACACACATTGTGGAACCTCACTGAATCATCCCTAGTGGCTGTGTGGAGGTTCACCGGGATATTCACCAACCCAAATGCGATAGTTCCTTTCCAGATTGAACGCATGAGTGGTACGTGGAGTTCCACACTCTTAAGGATTGCGAAATTCCCTGGTAACAAAGTGGCGCACTCCACTCAGGGGATGAATTGGGCAAATCCTGATCTGCAGAGACTACTCCGCGTGAGAATCCTGAACATAGTACACTTTCCAGAAGGCGATAGCTGAAATGATGATCACCGGTCCCAGGACGATGCCAGAAACCCCGAATACCAGCATCCCACAGATAAATCCCACCAGCAAGGGAATGGCTCCCACTTCTTTGGTCTTCCCCGTTATGGGTCTCACGAGGATATCAGGTACTGTACTGATGAACACTGCGCACACTGCCAGGAACAACACACTCCGGGTAATTCCATCCTCAAAGAACAGGTACCCTGTGACAGGCAGATACAGTAACCACGCTCCGATCACGGGCAACAATGTCAGAAATCCCGTGAGAAGTGCCAGCATCAATGGGTACGGAAGCCCAAACCCAATGTAGATGGGGACACTGATTAACCCTGTAACAATGGCTGTGGAGAAGAGACTGGAAATCACACTGTGAAGTCCCCTGTCAATAATGGCCAGTACTTCCTTCACCTTCTCATCATGAACCGGTATCTTCACCTGCTGCCATACCACAGCGAAGGAGATCAACACGCCGAAAAACACCTGAATCAGCAGGTTTCCCACCTGGGAAGCAATTCCCACCACCAGTTTCAGTCCATTCTCAGTCAGAAGATTCTTGACAATGTCACTTCCACTGATTTTTCCAAATATGTCCAAATCCTGAAGCAGCTCCTGATCTTGCAGGTATGCTGGAAGCTGGGAAGCTTCTCGTACTATTTCACCGACCAGCAGAAAAGACAAGAATCCAAAGCATATGACAATGACTACAAACGCCAGACTGGTGGCAATGACTCTTTTCTTCACATATTTCTGGAGGAAATTGGTCATGGGAGTTGTCACATAGATGAGAACCAGAGCCAGACAGAGCCCTGGAATTAGCGGGCGCAGTACATAACCTACCAGCAGAATGCCTGAGAACACCAGCAGGGTGGACAACACATTTTTGTCGAACATCGCGTGGTAATTGCCGCAGTCTTTATAGAGGTTTTCCCTCATTTTTCCTGTTCCTCTCAGGTTGCAGATGATCCGGAGCCTCCGACAGCCAGCCCCTATTCCGCCCAACCGACAGGGTGAGACACTTTGCGGTGAGAATATATTATCTGTGGCTGGTGATATTACAGACTTTCCGTAACGGCAAGGTTTATAAGTCTCACGTAGACTCCATATCTGATGGACGAAAATTTAGCTCACTATGCACTGCAGCAGTCAAAAGCAGACTATGCGGAAGCCAGAATGGAAGAACTGCGCGGACTGCAGGCAGTGGTCAAGAATGGTAACCTGGATATTTACCAGTTAGCCAGTCAACACGGACTTTCAGTGAGAGTGATCATAGACGGAGGGCTGGGATTTGCATCCACAAACACTCTGGACAAAGAGAGCATCAACCATGTGGTAGAAAAGGCACAGAAGCTGGCCCGAGCGTCAGCAGCACGAAACAAGGAGAAAATTGGACTATCAGATGAAAAAATGCATACTGCTTCCTACGAAATTCCTCAAAAGAAAAATCTGGAAGATATTGACAGATCTCAGGAGCTTTTAGACTTGAATAACCACCTGCAGCAGGAAAAAGGATTAGTATTCCAGCTATACCAGTACACAGATGAGGACCGTACCAAGTACTACATCAACACGGAAGGGGCAGAGATCAGGTCCCGCATTCCCCGCATTGGGTTGCTGGCCATCCTTACCGTGATTGAGAGTAATAACAGTGAACAATGTCAGCTTCAGTACGGAGGCATAGGGGGTTGGGAAACATTTCAGGGGCTCAACCTCTTTGAAAGACTGCCGGAAGAGGTCAGGGTCCTGTACCGGATTCTCAAAGAAGGAGTTAAGGCACCGTCTGAACCAGTAAGCATCATTGTGGGCCCTGAAGTTGCAGGGATCACTGCTCACGAGTCATGTGGCCATCCCCTGGAAGCAGACCGTATCCTGGGACGGGAGGCAGCGCAGGCAGGGGAGTCTTTTGTCAATCCGACGATGATTGGTACTACCATCGGCAGCGAACTCGTGAACATTGCAGAAGATCCTACCATTGAAGGCAGTTATGGGTACTACCTGTACGATGACGAAGGGATCAAGGCGAGAAAACGTATGCTGATCAAGGAAGGAAAGATTAATGAATTTCTCTCCAACAGGGAAACAGGATATGCCCTCAACGGTGGAAGTAATGGTGCTGCCCGTGCCATGGCCTTTGATAGAGAACCTATTGTCAGGATGGCTAACACGTATTTCTGCGCTGGGGATTACACACAAGATGAATTGATTGAAGAAACAAAGAAAGGTGTCTTGATGAAATCATTTACTGAGTGGAATATTGATGATACCAGGTTCAACCAGCGTTACATTGGAAGAGAAGCGTATTTGATTGAGAATGGTGAAATTGGGCCTCCCGTGGTGCGACCCATCCTGGAAGTCACGACAACGGGATTCTATTCATCAGTGGATGCTGTGGCAGATGAAATCGTTCTGTATGCAGGTACCTGCGGGAAAGGGGATCCTGTCCAGGGTGCTCCCACCAGTATGGGCGGGCCGTATATGCGACTGAAAGACATCAGGTTGGGTGGTGTCCGTGGTTGAGTTGAGTGCTTCTCGGCTGGTGAAGGAAGCGTCATCCATGGGCGTGGATGAGGCAGTCTGCCAGATTATCAATGAGAAGAGTCAGCAGGTGCGGTTTTCGCGGAACGAGATTACTGTAGCCAAGGAGTTTAACACGGTGAATGCAGATATTTTCGTGGCCAAGGGGAACAGAAATACGAAGTTCACCCTGCAGAACCTGGAAAAGATTGAAGAAGACATGAAAAGGGCCGTTAAGCTTTTGGATAAGATGCAGGAGAGCAAGGATTACCACGGGATTGCACATGGTCCTTTTGAGTACAGGAAACGCAGATGCGACATGAGTATTGCACAGGCAGATGCTGTGGGACTGACGCATGAGGCCATTGAGGCATGTGAAGCAGAGAGGATTGCAGGCGTACTGTACACGCGCTATCAGGAGGTTGACTTTGCATCAACGTTCACGGAAGGGAGTGATGAGAGGGCGTATATTGAGATTTCATGTCGTGCATCTGAGAAGGACAGTTCGGGTCATGGTGTAAGCTGCTCAGCCACACTGAAAGACTTCAATGGGGTAAAAGCTGCTGAAGATGCATCAGATCTGGCAAAGAAATCGCATAACCCGGTAAAGGGTGAGGAAGGGCACTATGATCTCTTGTTTACGCCATTGTGTTTCGCCACATTGATGTCTGGTGGATTGTATTCAGTGTCAGCCTTTTTCGTGGATTCTGGCATATCATTCTTCTATGGAAAGATCGGAAAGAAGGTGGCATCAGAGAAGTTCACCATGGTGAACGATGGCATGATGGAGAATGGGATTTTTTCAACCAAGTTTGATAAGGAAGGTGTCCCTACAAAAAGGACGCCCATCATTAAGGAGGGTGTTCTGGAGAATTTCCTGCATAATACGTCCACTGCCAAGAAGTTTGGCACAGAGACTACGGCAAACGCGGGACTGGATGCGCCGGAGCCGCAGAATGTCGTGATTGCAGGTGGCGGGAAATCTACCGATGATCTGGTAAGTGAGGTCAAGAAAGGACTGCTGGTGACTAACACGTGGTACACGAGGTTTCAGAACTTTATGACGGGTGATTTCTCGACGATACCCAGAGACGCGATATTGAAGATTGAGGATGGGGCCATCACGGGTGCCGTAAGAAATATAAGGATCAGCGACAATATGCTGCGGTTGCTGGAGAACGTTGATGGGTTATCCAGAGATCAGGAGCAAATCCACTGGTGGGAATGTGACTACCCTGTGTTTTCCCCGTACGTGCTGGTAAAGGACATCAATATTACGACTTCAACGAAGTAGATCAAGGCCGGGGTGGCGGAGCTAGGGCAAACGCGCCAGACTCGAGATCTGGTTGTGCTCAGCACAACTAGGGTTCAAATCCCTACCCCGGCGCCAGACACCATGTCCAAATCTGATTCAAACCACTTATAGAGGAGAGGGTGGGTGCAAGATCGGAGAGAGAATGATCAGTGAGGTACAATGAACATAGTTATTGACATAAAAGGAAAGAAGATAGTAGAAAGGGAGAACTGAAAAATAAGTCTTCCTGTAAAGGAAAGACATTGTGATTATAATAATAACGGCGGTTGTGACAATTGATAATCATTTCATCTCTATTCTCCTTCTGAAATCTTTTAAAACGAAAGCCTTATAAGCGAATCTACTTATAGCTTATATGAGCTCGTTAGGAGAGAATTAAAGTGAGAAAAGGCAGATGCAAGACTGGGTCAGTTCATGACTCTGCAAGTCTGCCCTGAAGTGTGAACAAGAATAGGAGAAACAGCACGTATTCGATGAGGTCATAAAATGCTGAAAAAGATACTGCTGACAGGCCAGAGCGGACTCAATAAGAGTGAGTATCTTGAAAAGGCAAGACCCTTGTTTGAAAAAGAGAATATGAGTTTCAGTTTTGATACGATTGGGAAGAAGATGATAGGTAACTATAATATCATGATCAATGATGCGAATCGCGAAATTAATGAGAGATCGATATTGAACTTGCCAAAGCCACTACTTGATCTTCTTCATAGGATATCTTGGGATGAACTCATAGCAAAAGTAAAAGAAAAGGAACAGGGCAAGAAAGAGCAAGAAGATCTAGAGGAGGAAAGCGAGAAAGAAATTTACGCAATAAACACCCACTGCGTTTTTCGCTGGCATCATGGTCTAGTCCCTGCCATTGATAGAAATATAGTTGGAAAATTCGGACCTGATATAGTCATCACTTTAATAGATGATATAATTAAAATAAAGAAGGCGCTTGAAGAGAGAGGAACTTATTTCTATGAATTCTGGGAATTGTATTCATGGAGAGAAAATGAGATATTAATTTCCAAGTTTATCGCTGATTCTCTGGGAATAAAGTCATTTATTTTGCCAAAATCTCAAGGTGCCGAATTATTTGTAGATCTCTTTTGCGGGCCTTCTTCGGAGAAAGTCTATCTCAGTTTTCCTATTACTGGTATGTCGAGTCAAGAAAACAAAGAAATAGAAGCTTTCAAGAATAAAGTTAAAGAACATTTTACAGCTTTTGATCCCTTTAGTATAACTGATCGCAACTTAATAAAAGTCTATTATGATAATGAGAAAGAGATAGTCGAAAAAGCGAACAGTTCAATAGCATCACTGAAAGAGGAGAAAAGCAATAGGAAATGGTGTTTATACAGAGATGAATGGACTCCGCTAGACTTGGTGAAGTTTAACATTTCAGGAACTGAACTACTCGGTAGAGACCTAAGGAGTGTTATGGAAACTACTGATTCGCAGATCATTTCAAGGGACTATCTGTTGATAGATCAGTCTGATCTTGTGATTATATATATCAAGGAAGATGAGGAAGGGGATCCAAGAGTTTCAGCCGGCTGTCAATCCGAAATGCTATACGCTTACCTGAATGGCAAAAAAGTATATGTAGTTTTCAGAGGTGGGTGTAGAAGACTGAGTCCCTGGATTACCCAGTATTCTGAGGTGTTTGAGAGTCTAGATGATTGCTTAAGCATAATGATATCAAGAAAAGAGGACTAGAGCCTTAAGATGATAATCTGCTTCCTAAAAATCACTATGCTGCCAAATTTCTAGAGTCTTACTGGACGCATATTCTTGTCAATCATAGCAAGGAGATATGCAAATCAAATGCCAAATCAAGAAACTTTCCCCAGAGCGAAACATTTGTGCTACTCTTGCATACAGTGTATTGAAAAAGATCTCCTTTTTCAAAAAGAAATAGTACTTGAATATTTCATCCGATTCCTTATGCCGGCGCCAGACACTTTTGTCGAATTCCCAACCTAACCCCTTATGAAGGAGAGGGTTGTAGAGGGGATATGAGACAGGATGAATTTCAAAGACGGGTTGATAGTAGTTATGAGAAATATGGGTGGACAGAAGAGCAGAGAGCAGTGTTTGACAGGTTTGTTGATGAGAGGTACGCCAGCACTAGGAAGCCAGAGAACACGCTCCGTTCCTACCTTGATCTTTTGAACCAGGTTGTTCTGAAGATAAAGAAGCCTTTCTCAGAGATCACGTATGATGATCTTATACCGTTGTTGAGGGACTGGCAGGAACGATATGGGAAGAGTACAATGCACGGCAGAAAGTGCAAGTTGAAAGCTTTTCTA
>JACVGT010000019.1 GCA_018992685.1 Theionarchaea archaeon | reverse complement strand
GGAAGAATACGTGCAGTTCAAAGAGGAAGCGAGATGAAAACTCCTCTAAAACAGTGAAGACCTCTCCTGAGCATGAGAAAAGGAACCGAAAAGGCAAGCTGCTTCCCTTAGGCTTAAAAGCTATTTAGCTATTTTCGTCCCAAAACCCCCCCACCCGTAATCTTTAAATAGTGGTATCAAACCATCAATACAGGTGTTGCCTTGTCTGAGAATCAGAAAGCGATCATCCTGCTTATTGTTATCATAGGGATTTCCGTGGTGGTGAGAGCTGACTACGTTCTAGAAGACAGCAATCGTCTCCTCCGCTATGATCCTTATTACTATTATCGCATGGCAGGAACCATTGTGGAAGAGGAACACAGACCAGAGTGGGACTACATGGCCTCCTGGCCCACTGGCCAGCCCGGTAACAAACATCCTCCCTTATTTCCCTACTTCCTCGCCTATTCATTCCGTCTCTTTGGGTGGGTTACCAACCATAACCTCTTGTCGTGGTGCAGCTATTCCATAGTTATTCCGGTGATCTTATTTGTTATTCTGGCTTTTCTCGTGGGGAAGGAATTCTCCAACACCAAAGGGGGCCTTTTCTGTGCTCTCTTATTTGGATTAACTGCATATTCAGTCACGAGGACCTTGATGGGATTTGCAGATACTGACGGATTCATCCTTGTTTTCTCTCTTCTTTCAACCTATTTGTGGGTGAAGGCTTTTTCAGATCCGTGGAAGTCTACATATGCTGTTCTTGCAGGGGTGTCCCTGTTCCTCTTTGAATTGACCTGGGTGGGATACTGGCACCTGTTGCTTCTACTGGGAGGAGCCTCTTTCATCGTAATACTCATCAAATTCCTCAAGAAAGAACCTGTCAATCTGATCCCTGTCAGTCTACTACTTCTCTCTTTCGCACTGCCTCACAGTCTTTATTCCCACTTCTTTATCGAGGGTGCCATCCTGGGGGTAGCTGCTCTCTTACTCCTTGCGACGTTCAAGTACCCCGGTCGACAACGTGTTGTGATTCTCGGGGTCTTGAGTGTTCTTCTGATCATACTCTACCGGGAGGAATTTCTGTCCAGGGCTGCCGGTAGTCTCAGCCTTTCGCAACCTGTCTCGGAAACAAGAGGTGCACTCTATCCAAATATTGGACCATTCATTTCCCAGAGGCAGCCTGTTACTCTGGAATATCTTCTTGAATACTTCACTGTTGGACTATTCCTGGCCCCTGTTGGCTTGTATGTTCTGCTGAAGCAGAAGAATTCACTCAACAGGTTCCTATTTATAAGTCTTTATCTTGCAGGAGCGATTTTGATGTCCCTTTCAGGTGTGAGATTCCTCTTGATCCTGATGATACCTGTGCTCATTGTCTCAGGAGTTGCGCTGTCAGGAATATGGGACTTCATTGCAAAGGGGTCTCCAGGAAGGAAGTTGGTGGCCGTGTGCCTGATGGTAGCCCTGATGGTCCCGGTGTGCGTCACAGCTCGAGGGGCAGGTACAGCTGCAAGTGAAATGAGTGATGATTGGTGGGATGCGCTCCTGTGGATACGAGAGAATACCCCCACTGGGAGTGTGGTGATATCGGACTGGGAGTATGGATACTGGATAGAGTCCATTGCGGAACGAAGGTCAGTGATGAACGGCGGGCACTATGATATCTACTGGAGGCTGCTCAAATTCGGGACGATCCTGAATACGAACACTGAGAAGATTGCAGTCCAGGAAGTGTATGGGTTTGACAGTGTTGATGAGGCAAGACGGGTGCGGCCGTATCCTCCGGGGGAGAAGGGATTGGAATTGCTAGAAGCGGAAATGGGTCCTTTCGCTGTAGAGGGACAGGATGCGTATTTGGTCCTGGATTCCAGGACAGCGATGCTGTTTGATGTGGTCTCCTACCTTGGGACATGGGATTACGTCACGGGAGAAGGTGAGGCTACCTACCTCTATGGAGCTTTTCCGGTGGGAACTGTTTTGAGGCCTCAGGTCACAGAACACCTGTATTCCACTGCAGTCGGGAACATTATGATATTCGAGACTCAGGGGGAGTATCATAGCTACATCCTGGAAGGACAGTCTCTGGTGTCTACCCAGGGGACGGTGTATGCGGCGAATGGAACTACATATTTTCTGACACGAGTGAATGGCACCCTGGGTGTTGTCTGGTTTGGTTCAGATTCATTGGCTATCTTGATCCCCTCTGATGCCATGGATACCATGATGGTACAATTGTTCTTTTTCAATGGAGGCGGACTGCACTATTTTGAGGAAGTAGCTGATTTTGGCACAGTCAAGGTCTTCAAAATACACAGGACACCTCAGGAAAACCTTAATTCGCCTGTAGAGGAAAGAGCAGATGAGTGGCAGCCTTCCTGAGCTGCGTAAACCCTTCTCCTGAAGACTTTGAGATAGGGATTCCTGGAACTGTCTTCAGTCCCCCCTACTTCCTGACCAGCTCTATTCCTCCAATTATCATGACGACGCCAGCCACCTGAAGAAGGGTCACTTGCTCCAGTCCACACCCAACGGATATGATTACCGCCACCACAGGGGCCAGGTATTGAAACACGGCTGCATGAGTTGATCCTATCAGGTCTACAGCTCTCACATAGCAGGCAAAGGCAAAAGCAGTAGGTATCAACCCAATATAGAGAATCCACAGCCAACCAACATTCGAAATGGCTGGCATCTCTCTGAAGAATATCACGAAGAACGGAAGACCCCACAAGAAACTGCTTGACGTCACTGTGAAACTGGCATATGCTTTCAATTTGTAGCCCAGGATCGTGTACACTGCCCATCCGAGGGCACCTGCCAAAACCAGGACGTCTCCAAGGATGTGCACGTCAGCCCTCATCCCTGAAACCGCACACACTCCTACAATTCCCAGTATCACTCCCCCAATTGTCTTTGCAGTTACCGTTTCCCACCGGAGCGCCATGACCAGCACCGCCACCATTAACGGATTGGAATTGAACAGGATGGTGGCATTAACAGCGGACGTGTACTGGATGCCATAAAAACTGATGAATGACATCCAAAAGATTCCCCAGAACCCCATGAGCACAGACCACCTATTCTTGAGAAGAACAGGCTGGTTTCTTGCCCTGGTCAGTCCACCAACAAGTGCTGCAGCAACCACAAACCTGAAGAAACTCATCTCGAGAGCTGTGGCAGAACCAGTAGCATACACCTGTTTCACAGCGATGGGAATGGTCCCCCATAAGACTCCAGCAATTCCTGCCAATATGATGCCTTTGTTCATAATTAGACCCACTAGTCACATATTCTGGTTATTCCCCCCAGTCCTTTGGATCTGCTCTCCCTGAAAAGAAACTGATCTCCCTCTCTAATGTAATGTGAATTGTATTTGAACCTCACTCTTACCCTGGCCATGTCCCCAGTACACAGGAATTCTTTATCGTAGATTTCCAGGAATTTCGCACTCTCGGAAACAGTCTTTAAATGAATGATAGGTTCATATCCTTCCTTTATTCGGGTAGGATGGTTGAGTATTAGCACTTCAGCTTCGAATTCCCTCGAACACCTCACCGAATCGGCATCAGTGGCCACCATGCCCCTCTTTATATCATCAAATTTCACTCCTTTAATGGCAATTCCTATGAGGTCTCCCACTGTCGCCTGGTTCATGAGATAGTGATGCTGCATGATTGAAAGAGCCCGCACCTTCTTAAACTCACCTTTCACAGGACCTAAGAGCAAATCCTGTCCCTTCTTGACCAGACCTTCGCTGACGGTACCTGTAATGACTGTTCCCACTCCTCTCACTGAGAATACCTTGTCAATGTACAACAGGAAGGGTCTCCTGAATTCCTCTTCCGTGGCTGTTGAAGGTAACTTGAATAAGAGATAACTCAGAAGGTCGAGTCCCTTCATGGTAATAGCAGACGTTCTTAAGATGGGGACCAGGATTCCATCTGCAACCTTGTCTGCTATCAGAGAAACATCCTCCTTCTCTCTAATCCTGTATGGTATGTGGCCCACACTTCGTACCAGACGAAACAATTCCTCCTCCACTGCCTTCACTCTCTCTTCTGGTACCTTGTCCACCATGGTGATAGCCACCAGAACAGGGTATTTCATCCCAAAAGCAATTCCCAGATGCTCTTTGGTGATGGGGGTGACGCCGTCCTCGGCTGCTACTGTCAAGAGGGCGTAGTCTATTTTCTGCCCCAGAACTCCTCTGATGGTCGTCTTCAGCCAGGGTGCATGCCCCGGGCAGTCTACAAAGGAAATGAATTTGTGGCACTGGTCAATGAGCTGCGCCATTTCTTTCTTATCAAGAGGGTTACGCATTGTCAGGACCTCACCATTCTGAGCAAACCCGTAGATGAGATGGGACAATTCAGCAGATAGTCCGCGTTCAATCTCGTGTGGGAGGAAGTCTGAAAACATCCTGGTTTTCCCCTTTCCGTCATCAGGGTACCCTGTGGTCAGACTGCCCAGTAACGTTGATTTTCCGTGGTCCACATGGCCGATCGTTCCCACGATCAGGTGTTTTTTTCTGTCTTTCCCTTCCTGCTGGATAGTAACTCTCAGGAGGTGGCCTCTTTCATTGAAAGTCTCCACTCTTGTTATTCGAGCATCCGCTTCTTGGGCTGCTGTGCTGATGATATCCAGAGTCTGCTGCAGTTGCTGTTGCGTTGCTTCACAGGGAGTGCCATCATCGTAGACTCCCAGTATGTAGAAAGCAGTCCCCTTGCCAGAGTCCAGGCGATATCTCATCTGGGCGACCAGCCGCTCAATTCTGTCTTTTTCCAGATGCTCACTGGTGAGCGTGGATTTGAATTCGATGTTGGAAGTTTCCCCGTTCTGGAGAATCTGGGAAATGTCCATGCATGACAATTGCCAAGGGTTAATATAAACCTTGTTGACTCTCACGGTCAGAGTGGATTTTACTTCATGGAGGATGATATCCACTGCTTGTGACACTCCGCTCTCATGAGCCTCAACGTGTGAAACTCGAAACCATATCTGTATGTGCACAAAAGACATGTGCACTCTTCTCTCACATCCCCTGTGGATCACCACAATGGAATGTTGTTTCTGGGTGGCAGCCGTGAAGAGGTGGCGATGATGTGTCTGCAAGACTTCGTACCTGCGAACGTCCGGAGTGGCTCAAAACGTCTGCAGGTCAAAACACGTCTTCACAACCTCGTCAAAAGGGGCATCGCTTTTCACACCAGTGGAACAAAAAACAGTAGGAGAAGCTTGGTACCCTTTCATCACAAGACGTTCAATAAGATCTTTTACTCGTGGGGGTTGAAACCCATGAAAGGAAGCAAGATAGTGTGTATCGTGGTAGAAAGGGGTATCGAGCTCTCTTTTCACACGATCAATAAGATCGTGACCCGCTATATCATGCAAGAATCTATCACTCTTCAAGGGTCCCAGGTACACAGAGGCTATGCACTGAGTTTCCCTTCCACAATACGGACAGAATTCTGCCGTTCGGGAAGAGAACCACCCGCATGCACACACGTAGACAGGGTTTACCATATTCATACAGGTGAAGGCAGCTTTCTTACTGTGTTGGGTATGCATGAACACTCTGATATAGTGCATTTTCCAGTATGAGAGCAACACCTCAAATCCTATCCCGTACTTGGCTGCTTCCCTGAGAATGGCAGTGACCAATACCCTAGCCCCTAATTCTTTGGAAAAAGGAGTCTTTACAGTCTTAATGCCATACTTCCGGAGAGCAGCTTTTCCGGCAAAGCCGCACAGAGCTTTTACATCCGTGGCAGTGACAAATAAGTAAGAATCATAGTCCAACCCGTTGACCACAGAATCCAGATAGTAAACAGGGGACCCAAAAGGGTCCACATCAATGACCTCAAATGTTTCTCTCCTCAGCAGGAGATTGGCATCCTCATTGCACACAGTCAGAGAAACGTTGTTCAATTCCGCATTCTCTTTGATGGAGGTCAGAGCACAGGGGTTTCTGTCATTGGCAGTGACGTGGGCACCTTCCAACGCATACAGAATGGCCCGTATTCCTGATCCAGAAAATGCATCACAAACCTTTCTCTTGTGCGAGGCCTTGAACATGATGAGAGACAGCTCACGATCATATGACATGTCAGGGTTGTAGAATACTTCAGATTTAGAGGTGATTTTCTCAAATTCAGGAACCGTGATAACAGCTTTGCCTTCAGTAAATTTCATCATACAATCACATCAACAAAAGAGAAGGTTCTCACATCGAAGAGTCCTCTGTCAGAGAGCTTCAGCTCAGGGATAACCAGCAAGGCAAGGAACGACAGGTGCATGAATGGGTTCTGCAACACACAGCCCAGCTCACCGGCATAGTCCTGCACCGTTCTATGAGCTTCAGCAACTGTGTTCAATGGTTCGTGAGACATGAGTCCTGCAACTGGTAGTTCCAGCACCTTGCACGTTTTGTCACAGGCGACAATCCCACCACCACACTCAATGATCGCGTTGACCACCTGGGCAAGAGCAGTGTCAGAAACCCCGGCTGCAACAATATTATGGGAATCATGTGCAACACTGGTGGCAATAGCTCCTCTTTGCAGGCCAAATCCTTTGACAAACCCTTTTCCTATCCTGTTGTGACCGTAGCGCTCAACTACCACCAATTTGAGTATGTCCTGCGGTGTATCTGGGAGAACTCTTCCCTGTGAACAGGGTACTACATGTTGCTCTTCAGCAGTGTAGAGCTGGTCTTCTGTGATTCTGATGACCCTGACCAGAGCAGCGTCACCTCCCGTACTCGGGATGGCAAAATCCTCAGGGAGTTTCTTCTGTGCTCTGAACGTTGTCTGCACCGGGGTTGGACTTGCTGAAAAAAGAGGTTTTCCATCCTGCGCCACGAGCACTCCATCGATGAATACTTTTCTTACTGAGAACGTCTTTAGGTTATCAACAATAACGATGTCAGCTTCTCTTCCCGGAGCAATGGCACCTGCATTCAACTTGTAATGGCTGGCTGGATTAATGGTGACCATTTTCACTGCGGTCACTGGATCAATACCATGAGAGACTGCCTTCTTCAGCAGAGTGTCAATGTGGCCCTTCTTGAGATCTTCAGGGTGAAGATCGTCAGAAACCAGAAAACAGGTCTCATACTTCAATCCCAGTAAGTCAGTAAGATTCTTGGAGGCAGTTCCTTCTCGAATCATGATTCTCATGCCCAGGTTCTGTTTTTCCTGCGCTTCCTGGTACGTGGTACATTCATGGTCTGTAGAGATTCCGTGGTACAGATACTTTTGAAGGGGCTCACCGGATAGCCCAGGTGCATGACCATCTATCGGCCTGCTGCATTGTCTTGCCATCTCAATCTTTCCAAGGATAGCCTTATCTCCCTGGACAACTGCGGGATAATTCATGACCTCTCCAAGGGCGATCAGCCCATATTCTGTAAACAGTTCTTTGATATCCTGTGCAGTGAGGACAGCTCCTGCAGTCTCATAAGCAGTGGCAGGGACACATGAGGGAGCGGTATAGTACACCTTGAGCACCGATGTGTCCTCCATCATGTAGGCCACACCTGCCATCCCCATTACATTGGCTATTTCGTGGGGATCAGAAACAGTACAGGTAGTTCCTCGTGGAACCACAGCCTCTGCGAATCGAGAAGGACACAACATGGAGCTTTCAATGTGGATGTGGGAGTCTATGAACCCTGGAAGAATGTACACAGGTGACTCTTCGTTGATTTTTTTGATAGAGATAATCCTACTGGAGAATTCAACTTGGACAGGATACATGTCCCCTGTGAACACATTAACCAGAATTCCTTTGATGTCCATGATATCTTGTATACTATGGCGTATATAGCGTTTTTGTCTCAGTCTGCTGGATTTTTGACACACCTAAACCTTTTATGATTTTTGTAGACACTGATGTCAGGTGATGGCTTTGGAGCACGTGACTGACATGGGCAGGAGGAAACTCCTGCTCGCTCTTTTTGGCGACAAACGGTTCGTGGAAGAAGTGGAGTCCTCAAGAATTCCACAACCTTCCTCTCTTTTTTCTTAAACACGGGACTCTCTTCTTCCCTTTTTTTATTGTGGCAACTATTCGTCAGTAATCACGTGACACGTGCTGATCAGGATTAGATGATGGAGTCTGGGTAATGAAAATGGTAGCCGGGCGCGGATTCGAACCGCGGTCGCAGGATCCAGAGTCCCGCAGGATTGTCCCCTACCCTACCCGGCTGTGGCGGACCCGGAGGGATTCGAACCCCCGATCTGCAGCTCTCTTCTGTGCTACAATAGAAGGCTGCCGCCATATCCGCTAGGCTACGGGTCCTCAATTTTCTTACCTGTGATAGCTATTTAAGCCTTTCGACACCTAATTCGGTTCTGTCCGTTCCCCTCATCCTCCACAGCTATCTGCATTGCCATGTGGAACTCTCCTGAGAGTATTGCCATCCTTTCAGTTTCACTCCCACACCAACTCTCACAAACTATTTAAGTTTGCATGGAATAGTCACAGCAGGTGATTACATGTTTGGACTTGGAACTCAAGAAATCGTGCTAATTCTCATCATTCTGTTACTGCTGTTTGGGTCCACCAAGCTCCCGGAACTTGCCCGTTCCCTGGGATTGTCAGTACGAGAATTCAAGAAAGCTATGAAAGAAATCGAAGAACCGGCAGATGAAGACTGAGACGATGGCAGAGAAAGAACTATCCTTTTTTGATCATCTGGAAGAATTACGAAAGCGGGTCATTATCATAATACTTGCTGTTATTGCCTCTTCTGCTGCTCTATTCCCTTTTATGCCCCGATTCATTGAAATACTACGGCAAAACCTCATTAACGTTACCTTACACTCCTTTTCTCCCATGGAGGCCATATTTGTCACGTTCAAGGCATCCATATATGGTGGTGTGGTGGTATCATCTCCCCTTATCATCTATGAAATATGGGCATTTGTATCCCCCGGACTCACGGGGAAAGAACGCAAGATGATCATTACTGCGCTGATACCCACCATTTTTCTGTTCTTGGCAGGAGCGTGTTTTGCCTATTTTCTGATCTTGCCCGTGACTTTGAAGTTCTTCTTCTCCTTTTCGTACAGGATGTCGACGCCTCTCTTCGGCCTTGACAATACGCTGTCCTTTGTTTTTTCCATGTTGTTTATTTTTGGAGCAGTTTTCCAGTTTCCTCTGGTTATTGCTGTTCTGACTCAACTGGGAGTCATTACCCATGAGGTTCTCACGACAAAAAGGAAATATGCGCTGGTAATCATTTTTGTGGTGGCAGGGATTATTACTCCTGATCCCACTGTGGTATCACAGACCCTTGTCGGTGTCCCCCTGTATGCTCTGTTTGAGGTGAGTATTGTGGTGGCACGGCTGATTGAGAGGAGAAAGAAGACCTCCTAGACGTGGGAGACGAGTTCTGCCATTCTCCCATTCTCCCATTCCGGTCTACAGTCTGTTGCATTTCAGAAGTGTGGATTGCAGGGTGGACTCCTGTTACCTGACTGGACACGAGGGCACAAGAGTCGTCAAAGCAGCGTGAAATCAGTGTAGATGAGGATCTCTTGTCCATACGATCAACAATTCTTCGGGCCACCCGATGTTCTTAAGAACAGTCCTGGCGCCTTCGTCGGTGATAGCTCCCTGTTCCCTCCTCATCTGTATTGCGCTCTTGGGGACACTGAAAACCTTCTGCCTTTCTGGGTCATTTGAATACCAATTCCACCCGAAAACTTCGAATCCATCCTCATCTATGTACAAGAACGTTGCCACCGTCACCAGTTCAGGATCTAATCTATCTTTTTTCTTCTCTTCTGCCTGTTTGAGCAGGAAATCTTTTGCCTTACCAGATGTTTCTGCCATGCGTGCGTATGCAATTTCACTTCTCATGAACAGTTTCTCGCTGAAAGATGGAAAATCAGTTATCCATGCAGATATATTTATGAGAGCTGGCATATCCTTCTCCTTTACACCCAGATCTGACAGCCTCTTTCTGTATCGTGAAGACGTCTTCCCGTGATGTACCACCTCCTGTTCATCCATGGTCCTTTCATGTTTGGGAGACGGTATGTAGTTCAGAAAGTGGGTGTGTGCGTAGACAACATTCACGTTCTCTGGGAGCGATTCAGAACTCAGAACCCGTTTCCACCACTGAATAAAACTCTTCACAGTTTCCTCTTCTCTGTACCTCATTCCTACCACACGGCTCCAGATGGGTCTGGCAATGCTGGTGCCAATCCAGGGAAGAGAGAGACCAAACAGCAACCAAAAAACCAAGGGGTCTCCCCACAAGAAAGAGGTCCTAAAAATCAAGTTCACAGCCCGAACCAGAAAACTCAGTCCAAATAGAGCGGGTACGTACACAGTCAGACTGTTGGAGACCGTTCTCAACAGGGGATACACTTTGTAGATGCTTAAGGACCTGGTAAAGTCCCTATCAAATTGGTGGCCGTGGACAAATATGTATTTTTCCTCTCCCGAAGGCAGTACGGCAGCACTCTCCATTCCAGGAATGACAGGAGGGTATCTATCTGGAAACACCTTGAGTATAGACTCACCCAGGGGGTAATTCAGGTATTCTCCAGCACGTGAGGTTTCAAGGACGATTCTTCTGAGGATATCATCATGGTTTCCCAGAACGTAGATCTTTTCTGCCTTTGTCTTGGTGAGATTGGACAGTAGCGTTAGAATGCTGGCTGATACTGTTTCATTTTTGGAGTCCCACAGCTCCAGCATATCTCCCAGGAATATTATTTTTTCTGGAGGAGAAATGATTTTCACTCGGATGTTTTCTTCCTTTATTTCTCCATCGATTACTTTCACAGCAATTTTTTCCCTTTCCAGGCTGCCAACCCATTCCAGGAATTCAGCCAGGTATCCTGGCATGCTCATGTTTATTTTGCCTTTCATAAGTCCGAAGTGAGTGTCTGCAAGGACAAGTATTCCCATATATCCCGTTTCCCTGCCCATTTATATATGTTTTGAGACCCCTTCATGTGGTTCCTTCAGAAATCAGGTGAACTATCCGTTCCTCAATTTGAGACATGAACCGTCCCTCAGGAAGCATCCATCTTCCACAGGAGATCTGACAGTGATTTGGGACCTGATGCTCCTGGACGTTCAGTTCAAGACTAGGGAGATCGGGAGGTCCTCATGTCTTCAATGAGCATTCGGATGGCCTTCTGTGTGTCAGCAGAGGTCTTGCCCGCCACTACCAGTATCCTGTTTCCGAATCCAAGGGGATCAGAGTACAGTTTGTACCCTGCCTCTTTTATGAACCAATCAGCAGGATAATTGTCGTCCGGCTTAATGTTCCTGTCCACCAGCAGCTGTACCCAAGAATTCTCTCCCCCAATAAGAATCCAGTTGTATTCAGCGTCTTCTTCTGTAATCTCATGATCCAGTTTGATGAGCTTCCAGGGTTCTGGCACCACCGTATAGACACTGTATTCTTTCACTCTCTGTGTCTGGTACACTCTGAAGTCTACTCCTGTGCTGAAGTAGGTATCTGTGAAATCGACAAAATAGTAGTAATTTGGCCCTTCAAAGAACAGGGGGCTGCATACAGTCTTGATGAGACTGCAGAGACTTATGTCAATCTCATAGACAGCGTCTACTACTGCATCATTTTCGACATCATCGTAGAAGGTATTGATCCAGTTTTGAAGGTGAGGAACAGTCTCCACACCCTGATTGCAGTCAAAGGTGTATTCGAGAAAGAGCCGGGGCTTCAGGTTGGACTCTCTGGACCCGAATTGTGTTTCATGCGGTATGACCGAGTTCTCCGTCTGATCTGAAATTCTCCATCCATAGTTGGGAGTTCCGCTGTAAAAGCTGGCAACATCGGAGGTCACATCCCACTGCATGATGTTGTTCGTCTGAGTCCCGGTCAAGGAACTGCCAGGCTGGGTGGACCAGGTGATGCTTGCTTCATCCCACGTCGACGTAACCCGAGAAACTTCGTACACCCTGGCGTCAGGATCATTCAATGGGATAAGCTGCAATGTTGCCCGACTGATGATGGCTTTTTCTGGTAGAGTGGGTAGATTGAACTTCACAAATGAACGCGTATTTGTGCCAAGAGAAGACCTCACAGACAAAAAGGATTCTCCTCCAAAATTCTGCAGAGGCAGTCCCTGATCAACATAGGCGTCCTCAACGGCCTGCAGCGCCACAGTTTCAGGCCTGATTTGAAAACTGTAGTACTGCGGGTGGGTTGTAAAAGGATCGCAGCAGGAATACTCATTCCACACCACAGCGTCTTCCACCCAGTAGATTCCCAGATATACACCAATCTCTTCCCCAATGAAGATTTTGATCCCGTCAATGACCAGGTCAGCTGCTCCCCCGCCCGTGTTGTGGCCCCATACGTCCAGTTCTGAAAGTCCAATCTCTGTCTTATCGCTGTAATCCACTGTTCCATCCCCGTCAATGTCGTACGAGAGGATGTCCTGTGAACCACTCTCCTGGAGATCAGGTGAGAATCCGTGCAGAGGGTCCAGAACCATCCAGAATTCTTCCCGAACAGCAGAACCTTGAACACTTAGGTAGCACTTGTTGTGATCTACATCAACATCGAGTAACGAGATGGTGAACTCTTCGGTCACAAAAGGCTGGTTCCCGTACAGGTATACATAGTTCACATGTGGCTCGCCTGTGATGAGCGCGGAACTATTGATGTTGATTACGGTATACGTTGTCCCAAATATGCAGACTTCAGGGAGGTACCCATTTATGACGAAATATGGGTCGATGATTGCATAACTTCTCACCTGTTGGTTCTGAAGTCCTGTAATGTGTTCTCCTCTTGCGGCTTCCACCAATGAATACACCCACACATAGGGGGGGCATCTGACATTGTCAATTCGATAAATGGTAGAAAAATCCAGATACTTGTTTCCCACAGAAACACCCAGGAATGGATCAACCTCTCCAATGTCGTCAATGATCAACTGGATTTCTTCGTGGGTTTCCCAGGGATCGAATTTCGCATTCCCGTTTCCATACACCCCGTGATCATAATCATCGAAATACCACAAGGTACTCAGCTCCAAAGGAGTCTCTACAATACAGGTGCCGGGAGGTACATTCTCATGAGTGATGTCAATTTCCCGGACCACAGGGATCTCTTGTTTCGGGCTGAACAATTCACCAATGGTGACTGCCAGTCGCGAAGCTTCCGTGATGTCTGTTGCGTCTGCCTGTTCACCCACAACAATGAGGCAGTTTTGATTTCCATTCAGATCTACAAAAAATGCATGTGGGATCGACTCATATCCTGATGCATCCATAGCGGGGGAACAGAGGAGACTTATGACGAGAACCCCGACTGCAATCCACGATTTCTCGCCACTTCTAATCATGGCGTAGAGCCTCCACAGGAGATAATCTCGCTGCCTTCCCCGCAGGATATACTCCTGATACTAGTCCCACCAGCATGGCAAATCCAAGGGCAAATGCAATCAGCCACAGAGGCATTACTGAGATGGATTGTGCAGTCGCTCCTTGTTGTGTCAGGTAGCTGCCAGCAACCAGATCAATAATTTTCGAAATCACATATCCCAGTATCACACCGCCCACGCCACCCAGTAATCCGATAAACAGAGCCTCCATAAGAAAGATTCGCGTGACATCTGAATTGGAAGCACCTATGACTTTCATGATGCCAATTTCTCTGGTTCTCTCCATGATGGACATCATCATGGTGTTCGTGATTCCTAATGCAGCGACGAATAAGGAAATTGCGCCAATTCCCACAAGAAAGATCTGCAGGATAACAAAGATCTGATTCATGCTGTCTATGATCTGCTTTGAGGAAAATGCCTGGAATCCCAGTTCAGTGATTTTCTCAGTCAGATCATCTACCACACTGGAATCCGTGGCCTTTACGGTTAGCCTGTCATAGCCTTCTTCTTTCAAGAGATTCGATTCCTGCATTGTCCATTCCTTGATTTCGACGACCAGATCCAGAGGCGCGTAAATCCGATAGTCGCTCTCTGTGCCCTGTTCAGCCATCACCCCTACTATTCTTACCCGGATAGACCTGGATTCCGCTTCACCTTCATCAGTAGTTCTTTCAATTATAATCTCCGCATTTTTTCCTTGGATATCAAGATCTTCCACAGTTTTCTCTGTTTTCTTTTCCATGAACTCGTCATTCACACTGTACCCAACAACGATGACATTCTTGTCATTATTCCGCAAAAATCGTCCATCCATCATTTCGATATCCATATCGTCAGCATTTCTCGGGTCGATCCCTGTGATTGAACTCATTCGAGTTGTGTACCTGCCCACCTCAATGGTGCTGGATGTAGAGACGATTGGAATGACTGCTTCTACACCGTCAAATGCTTCGATTTCCTCAACTACATCATCGTCTAGTATCTTGATCTCCTCTGACTGTGCCACCGCACCCCCGCCCCTTATCATTCCCGGGCCGAACCGTGCCTGCGAGACTGTGATCTGAGTAATGTCGCTCATTTCTTCCAGTTGTCCTGTGATGGTTTGCTGAAATCCCATGGCAACGGACAACAGGGTGACAATGGCTGCCACCCCGATTATCACGCCCAGCGTAGTCAGAATTGTCCTGGTTCGAACTCTATTCAGGTTCCGAATAACAATCCGGATAAGATCATCGAAGCGCATCTAGTCCAGCCCCAGGAAAGATTTCAGGAAGTCAATGAAGCGCTGCCACAGTCCCTTCTCCTCAGGAGTGTAGGTCTGTTCTGGCACCTTCTCTGTCACCGACACAGAAAAGGATTCCTCCTGGAAGTGTTCTTTGTTGAAATCATCAACAAACCCAATCCTGATAATGAAGGTGTGCTCTCCCGGTTGTGTTGGAACGACTTCGGCTTCAAACGAATCGAAGTCTCCCGCTTCAAGACTGCCAATGTAATATGAATTGTATTCCCAGTCCATATCACTTTCTACTTCCAGATAGACGCCATTGACTGCAAACCGTCCAACGTTGGCAATGTCAGAGGAGAATTTGAACGTCTCGTCCTGCATCACCTCGGTCGGGTAATCCACGTTCAGCAATTTGATCAGAGGCTTTCTCAAGACAGATATGCCCACTGTCTCTTGTACAGTGTAAGAAGAGCCTGAAGCGTCAGAATACGATAGAGTCACAGTCAAGTCGTAGACGCCTGAAACTGTTTCTCCAGAGACCACAAATGTCTGCAAGACAGATGTCAGCTCTCTTATGTCCAATCGCTCGAAATAGGCTGAACTTGCCGGCTGAGCTGGAGAGAAATTTTCTGTAAGATCGAAACTGACTGTTACATTAAGCGCATCCCCCGTTCCTTCGTTCTCGATTACCAGGTACAGCTGGAATGATTCTCCTGGTCCCACCTGCTCCGGGGATACAGAGTATCGTTTCATACGAAGAAGAGGCACACTCTGAACATACTCTAGCGTGACAGAAAGTGTCGTATCCTCTTCGAGGTCTACTTGTTCAGTGTGCGGGGAAAACCCAGCCTTGGTGACAGATACTGCGTACTCCCGGTCAGCTTCCAGAGAGAATGTCGCCTTCCCATTTCCGGTAAACTGATAGGGGATGTCCACATCATCATCCTGAGGGAACACATACTTGACAGACACACGGGCATCATTTATGAGGTCTCCATATATGTTTGACACCACCACTGTCAGTTCTGCATTCTCTTCTGCCCGCGTTAAGCAGGGGATCAATACTGTGCTCACTATAATCAGTACTACAATGAATCCTTTTTTCATGATGACACCTCCTCGATTTTTGTAATTCTGCCATCCGTCATATGGATGATACGATTTCCATAGTGGGCTACTTCCATATCATGGGTGACCACTAGAAAGGTCTGACCTTTCCTGTTCAGGGCATACAGGACCTCCATTATCTCCCGAGATGTGCGAGAGTCCAGATTACCCGTGGGCTCGTCTGCAAGAATGATCTCAGGTTCAGTGATGATTGCCCTGGCGATGGACACTCTCTGCTGCTGACCGCCGGACAGCTCAGAAGGCTTGTGATCCAACCTGTCGTCCAACCCGAGACCTGCGAGAAGAGTTCTCACTCTCGTTTCTCTTTCTGCTGGACGAATCCCGGAGAACACTAAAGGAAGTTCCACATTTTCTACTGCAGTCAGCGTGCTGGTGAGGTTGAACGACTGGAAAACAAATCCAACATATTGCCTCCTAAATAAGGCCAGTTCGTTCTCATTCATGGCTGTCAAATCATGCCCCTTGACATAGACTTTTCCAGATGTAGGTTTCATCAGCCCCCCCACAAGGTTCAACAGTGTGGACTTGCCAGAACCACTGGTACCCACGATGGAGACGAACTCTCCCTCGTGCACCTGTAAAGAGACGCCCCGTAGTGCATTGACGACGGTACTGCCCATATGAAACTGCATTTCAACGTTCTCTGCATGGAATGCAAGCATCAGATCACTCCCAGAAATCCGCCTGAAGAAAAAAGTGTCAGTTGCAGAATCCACACCACAACATATGGTACAAGGACGACACATAGCGCTCTCGTGTTACTCAGACTGTACTGTTCCCTTACCGCCACAATCATCAGCAGTACTGCCCACACTACGAAAATGGTGAAATGATCCCTGACAAAATCCAGGAACAGACTGTCAGCTCCCGTGGGCGGCACGAATGTCCCGATCTGGGAAGGTACATCGTAGGTTATCCCTTTGATGAGATCAAGAATTCCCTTGAACATGAGAGGAATGCTGGTGTAGGCAGTCATATGAATGGTGGAGGATACATTCACTCCTTCCCCTCCCAGAATTTTTGACCCAATATGGAAGACAACTGATTTTAGGACCCAGTATATCAGTGCAGCGATGAGGCCCAAGACAAGCCCGGTGGTTAGGGTCCCTGAGCTGCCTACTGTGCCTTCCATTTGAGGGCGGCCCATTGGGAAGACCATTCCCATAGGGTTCCGGTTGCGTGCTGCCCCCTGTCTCTGTGATTGTGTCGCTGACTGGCTACCTTCCTGCTCCTGTAGTTGCTGGAAAAAAGTCTGGGTTTCCTGTTGAACCAGGTAATTCCCGGCCGTGGACAGTATTGTTGGAATAAGAACAATTGTTATGGCTAGAATCCACCTTTTCCTCAGTTTCAGCTTCTGGAATTCGCTTCCTGCTTTGAAAGGATTCAATATCTGTAACATTTTTGCACCTCCTGATTTCCAGGTCATTTTTTCGCTTCTTGTAAGATTCTTGCATCCCTTTTCATAATGCCGTGGTGGCAAAAGCGAACCGGAGCCATTGTAGTTTTCAAGCTGGGGTTCTCATGTCAATCTCTCACAGGGGTCACGATAGTTCTCGTGTGACCCCGGTCTTCCGTGCACTGCAATCAGACATCCATCTTCCTTGTATCGCCATATTCTCACCACATTGACCAGCCCTCACATCTGCAACGTCTTTTGCAGTCAGTATCACTCTTTCAGATCATCACTCCTCAAGATGGATTGGATTCGATGGATTACTGGTCATGCTCTTATCGCCGATAATACTATTTAAAAACCTTGTGGTGTACAATCGTACTTGAGGAAGGATTGATGAGTTTTGCTCTGCTGTAGCCAGTCCCTCTTTCTCCCTGTGCCCTGATAGCAGGACATACCCCTGTGCAGTCTCCGAATACTGGTGCATCCTCTTCTGGAGAGGAGGCACACCACAGTATCTTTGAATATCGTGCTTCAGTAAAGGGAGACCTGACTCAGACTCTCTACTCTCTTCCTTGGCAATTCGCCCTTCTTCGTTCAGTAGTGAGGGATTGGGGTTCCTGTTCATGTTCAGGTGAGTACTGTCTCGTTCATCTTTATATATTTGACCTGCGAGGGGAGGAGGCTCTGGAGTACAATTGTCCAGCACCAAGTAGAGTCCAGGAGACACTGATGAAAATAGTATTATTGTCAATAGTACCACAACATTTAAATAGTAGAAGACTGGCTTTGCAGCATGGAGATAGGGTATCTGGAAAGAGAACTCATGGAAATGCTGTGGACACGAAGAAAAGCAGATGCTCGAGAAATCTATGAGGCGATAAGAAAAGAGCGAAAAACCACATATTCCACTATTAACACAACCCTGGTACGACTTTTTCAGAAAGGATTGCTGGAAAGGGAGAAAACCAAATCCAGAGGTGGATTCAAGTACGTGTATTATCCGACCAAGTCAAGGAAGGAATTCGAGGAAAAAAGAGTGAAAGAAACCCTTTTCGGTCTTTTCGAAAAGTTCGAACGGGCAACCATAAGTTATCTTTCAGAAACGCTTGATGAAGATGAAAAGGAGATAAGAGAACTCAAGGAGCGCTTAGAAGAGGAGATGAAGCGTGATTGATTTAGGTTTTGCGGAGCGATTCTTGATAGGTGTGATTGCTTCTATGCTGGGGTTTCTTCTGGTGGAATTCATAGTTAAGGTGACACGAATACAATGCAGTTCCCAGAAATCTCATTTGTATATGGTGGCTCTTGTCTCTTGTTTCTTCAGTATTCTGTATGTTCCCTTCCTGTTTAATATTCAGGCGCGTGAGAATCGTATTTTCCTGTACGTGCCGAATATTGTCAAGGAGATGGAGATTACTTTGAGAATGGGTTTTTCCCATTGGATTGAAGAAGAAGTCATTTTTGATTTCAGATTTATACTCACAATCTTGCTTATTGCGTCTTTTTTCTTCTTTCTCGTTACTGTATTCCTGTCCAGGTATTACATCAAGAAGCAGTTTCACGCTGAAGAGTGTAAGGACATCAGACTCACAGCTGCCCTGGAAACCGTGTGTTGTACCTTGAATATGAAGATTCCTGAGGTATTCCTCGTTGAAGGGGTCAATGCCTTTGTGTTCGGTCTCCCGGCAAGCCTGGCAGTGGGGAAAGATCTCTTGAAAAACACCAGCGAACGGGAGCTCAGGCTGATTTTGAGACACGAGATGAATCACATTAAACATCATGATAATATTCTAAAACCGCTTCTGGTTTCCATGCGGATTTTCTTGTTCATGAATCCTGTAGTACATATTTTGAGCAGGAAGATAGCACGTGAAAGGGAATACCTTGCAGACAGAGTTTCCGATAAGAAAAAAGAGAAAATCACGTTCCTGTATGCGCTGGTCCGATTGGGTGAGCTCCACATTCAGAAGAAAAGGTCTATTTTATCAATTACATCAACTCCGCTTGTCAAATCCGATTTTAGAGCGAGAACAGACATGCTGTTGTCTGGATCCAGGAAGAGCAATATCTGGCTATACGTAGTTTCTTTTTGGGCTTTTGCACTGCTGCTCATTGCTGGAGCATATGCTGCGGGAGATCTCATGCATTTTGGAGGGATTCCGAAGGAGGATGCCGCTCCGAATCACCTTGATGGATTTACAGGCCCTACATTTTTCACAGAGAACATCTATTTGCACGACAATAGCCTTCCAGGCCATGCGGACGCTCCTGGAATGAAGGAGGTTCTTCCTTTTCCAGGGCCCTTCTTTCTTGATGGCCCCTCTCGCGTACTAGAAAGAATGGGGGTTAGATTCTATGATGTGGGTGTCGAGGCGGTCGTCGTTGCTGTCTTTGCGATTTCACTTTCAGGCTGTGCAGCCAGGTATGCAAAGAGCGCACTTTCTAGGAAGGGGTAGGACTCCCGACTGATCTGGCTGACCGTTTTCGGGCTCTGAGGTCACCACAAAAAGGTTGTGCACCATCCCAAGAGGTATTTCCACGCTCCATGCTCTTCAGATATTGCCACAGGCACACATTCAATATGAATCGAAGGAACAGCCTTGATCCTGACGGTTTCAAATTCAGTTTGAGCTTCGGTCTTTCTGGGCGATAATCCAGGTCTGCGGGATCGATTCTTTAATCTATCAATACCTTCTTCTCTAAGCCGGTTCTTCCGCCTGTAGTAGGTCTTCCAAGAGACGCTACAGCGATGGCATGCTTCTATCATTGTGAGATGTTCCTTCCTGGCAGTTGGAGTAATTTCCATCGTTCTGTTACCACGTCCAATGGGATCACCTTCTGCCAAAATGCTACCCATGGCTCTACATATTACAGCCCTGCAGCAAACACAACCTTTATAAAATCAATTCAACAGTTACTACAGGTGTTTCAATGGGAGGAAAAACCGTTGCAGAAGTAAGGACGTTGAAAAGAGGACGCTACATCATCGTAGAAGACGAACCCTGCAAGATCTCGGATATCACTACATCATCTCCAGGAAAGCACGGATCTGCGAAGGCCAGAATCGAGGCTATTGGAATCTTTGACGACAAGAAGAGGAGCATCATAAAGCCCACCGGAGACAAAATTGATGCACCTATCATCGATAAGAGGAATGGCATGGTTACAGCCATCATGGGTAATAGAGTGCAGCTCATGGACATGGAGTCCTACGAGACTTTTGAAGTTCCTTTGCCCAGGCCTGAAGACGTCGAAGGTGACCTGGATGAGAGTGTAGAGGTGGAGTATCTGGAGACCTTGGGACGGTACAAGATTGTCAGGGTAAAAGGAAAAAGCTCATGATCTTCTTTTCTTCACCCGGGAAAATTGCACTCCATTGTGAAGAAGAACCTGACTGGATTCTATTCGGTGTGCCCTTCGACTCTACCTGTTGTGCTAATACGGGAGCCCGGTTCGGACCTGATGCAATCAGGGAGGCATCATGTCAACTGGAGGTTTTCGACTGTGATTTGGAGCTTGATCTCACTGACATTCGAGTAAGAGATATGGGGAATATAAATTGTTCATTTGGAAATCCGTGCATAACCCATGAAATAATCAGAAAAGCATGTTCTGACTTGGCACAACCTTTCATTGCCCTCGGAGGGGAGCATACTGTCGCTTATCCAGTGGTGTCGGTATCACGTCCGGAGATTGTCGTCATACTGGATGCACACCTGGACTTGAGAGAGGAGTTTCTGGGAGAGCCACTGTCCCATGCATGTACGTCCAGACGGTTATTGGAAATCTGCGACATAGCAGTATATGGATACAGAGAGTGTTCACAGGAGGAATTCTCCTTCCTGAAAGAGAAGTCTCTCCCTGCGTATCGACCTTCAGAGCTGAAACACGCGTGGTATCCTGAAGGCAAGAAGGTTCATGTATCCTTTGACATGGATGTTCTGGATCCAAGTGTAGCCCCAAACGTCTCCAACCCTGTCCCTAATGGGATATCGTTGGATACTGCATTCTCTCTCCTTGAAGCAGTGATTACCCATAATACTGTCACCAGTATGGACCTCTGTGAAGTGTGTTCCCGGTATGCAGACAGAACTGCTGTCACGGCGGCCCACGTATTGTATAAGATGCTTGCCTTCTGGAGGAAGACCCGTGTCTAAGAAAATATGTCCCCTGGACATAAGAAAGGGTATGACTATAGCTGATCTCATACGGGAATATGAAAAAGGCGCTTTTGGATCAGGTACCATGGCAGAGGCTGTTGAAACCTATGCTGGGATGCTCACTGAGAACTGTACTGTTTTCCTAGGACTGGCAGGGGCGTTGGTCCCTTCTGGGCTGGGCAAGATAGTAGCTGATCTGATACGGGACGACATGGTACATGTGGTGGTCACCACAGGGGCTAATGCCACCCATGATCTAATAGAGGCCTTTGGAGGGTCTCACTACAAGGGTGTAGTGGAAGATGATTCTCAGCTTCGGGAGAAGGGCATTGACAGGATCTATGATGCTTTTATTGCAGATGAGTCTTTTAGATTGTTTGAGAAGAAGATTGGAGAGATTCTGCCCACCGTAAAGGGGGACATTTCTGTCAGTGACCTGATGCGGGAGATTGGCAGACATTTAGCATCTCCTTATTCTTTTGTCAGGCAGGCCTTCCTTAAGGAGGTCCCTGTTTTTGTTCCTGCCTTCACTGACAGTATTCTAGGGCTGCACACCTTCCTGTATGCTCAGGATCATCACCTGATTGTTGATCATGTTAAAGATATTGGTCGAATGGTGGAATTGACCAGTTCTGGATCAAAAGCAGGGGCAATCTTTCTGGGAGGAGGAGTTCCCAAGAATTTCATTTTTCAAGCCATGCTGCTCTCCCCTCGTACCTTTGAGTATGCTCTTCAGATAACTACCGACAGGCCAGAATATGGTGGATTATCTGGAGCAACACTGGAAGAAGCGATTTCCTGGGGCAAGGTGTCGAAAGATTCCAGACTGTGCACCTGTTACTGTGATGCCACCATCGGATTCCCCTTGATTGTGGCAGGAGTCAGGGATGCCTTGCAGAAGTGATCTCCTGATTCTCTTTGATTTCATATGCTGTACATTATCGAGGTGAAGGATTGAGAATGGTAGTACATTGGGCTTTACGTCACATGGAAAGTACAGTGTAATATGCAAACATTTTTATAGAATTATCACACGGACACCAAAGCCGGTGTAAGATACCAGAACCCAAGGTGACTCAATGAACCTTTCCGATGAACACGAAGCCATTCTCATAGGCCGAAAGGGAGAAACGCTGCAGAAATGTCTGAAGACGCTTGTGAAGTATGGACAGTTCTTCAGTGCAGAGACCCTGGTTCCCATTCGGAGTGCCCACCTTGTCATGAGCTCCGGGTCAATTCTATTCAAGACGTATCTTGACATTGTAGAGCAGTTGGTACGAGAGGGAATCCAATTCGCAGTGCCCACGACCATCAATCCTCACTTTACCACAGACAACCCTGGAGTGATCCAGAAGTATGTCTTGAAGAACGATAACGTGTTCAGGGAATACTTCAGGCAACTTGGAGGGATAGAGACTTATTCCTGCACCCCTTATTTGTGCGGAAATGTCCCACGGAAAGGAGATGTTATATCGTGGGCAGAATCCAGTGCAGTTATTTATGCAAATTCAGTTCTGGGTGCGAGGACAAATCGTAATTCTGGGATCCTTGATTTGATCAGTGCGGTTCTGGGAGTCACTCCATCCATGGGCTTGCTTCTGGACGAGAATAGGAAAGGAACAGTAGAGGTTCTTGTGGAGACCGATATTGGACACGTGGACTTTCCAGTGCTCGGGTATCTCATAGGGAAGGTTATCCCGAGCGGGATTCCCTACATCCGGGGATTGCAGGGAACTCAGGATGATTTCAAGAATATGGGCGCAGCCATGGCAGCATCTGGCGGAGTGGGACTGTTTCACGTTGAAGGGGTCACTCCAGAAGCTAGGGCTTTGGGTGAGGATAGTCTCCGTGATGACGCAGATACGATTAGTATAACAGATGAGACCCTCTCTGAACAGGAAAAGGAACTGAGTGCAGGGTCAAAACGGGCGGATATGGTCTTCATTGGATGTCCTCATCTTTCGTATGGAGAGCTTGTTCGCGTATCACGCCTTCTCGAAGGAACCAAAATACGAAAAGGCGTAAAACTGTTGGTGAATACCAGCGACCATGTCAGAAAGCAGTTTATGGAAAGTGAGCATGTTGAGTCTCTTGAGAGAACAGGTGCTTCGCTGGTGTCTTTATGTCCTCTCGCACTATTTGAAACTCCCAGCTTAAGGAGACGGTCAATTGTTACCAATTCGGGCAAGATGAGGTACTATGCACCGGTGTACTACAGATCGTTGGACACGTGTTTAGAGGAGGCTGTGGGAGGTTTTGACCTTGCAGGTTGAAGGAAAGGTCGTGCTCCGGGGACAGGTTGAAGGGTATGCCATGGTTACTGATCAACCCATGAATTTCCTGGCAGCCTACAGTCGAAACCTTGCTCTTCCTTGGAAAACAGGAAAGATATCAGATGCTGAACATGAGCTTCACGGAAATGTACATATCATCCATTTGGGGAGACTGGGATTGAGGAAGGATCAGAGGATTACCTGTTTACTGGAAGGGAGAGAGATGAGACTGGCCTATATTACTTTGGTGCTCGCTACTATGACCCTGATCTGGGGAGGTTCATAACTCGAGATTTGTCTGGGGGCTACATGAAAGCCCCTCAGACTCTCAACCGGTACGCCTATTGCCTCAATAATCCTTTGAAGTTCGTAGATCCAGATGGAAGAGATCCCATCTTTTGTGACAGGGAAAAGAACCTGGGTAAAACCTGGACATGGAGTCAAAATGTGGACAATATAGCGTATGTAGACGTTGAGATTACTGATGAGCCCCTTATCTTCTGGTTTTGGGTTGGATGTGCTGCAATTCCCATTGGTATGTGGGCAGCTGGAGAAGTTGTAGGTCTGGGTCTCTATGGATTTCTGAGCGGAGTTGCCACTGCTCTAAGTGAATGGTTGATAGATCATCCCAATACCAACCAACTTATCATTGGCATAATTGCCGCCATAATTGTCGCCGTAATTCTCGCCGTAATTAGTGCCATGATTGCTACAAATCAAGATAGAGAATCGAGTGAAGAAGACGCTGTTCTCCTCGCTAATGCTATCGCAGAGTATATGGTAGAGGCTGGAATCGCTGTACAGGATGGATATAATGTTGCATACAATTCTGGTGATGATACATATACTGTGACTTTCGGCAATGGCAGTAAGCAGATATTCAAGAGAGTGGGTGATGATTTTGTTCCAGTTCCGACTCCAGGCGATGACCCTCCACCAACTAGTAATGATTCGTCATCCAGCTCGAGTGGCGGGTCGGGTACAGGAGATTATGCGCCCAGGGAGCCCAACCAATACTATTAGGAAAGGTTCAAGTCCGATAGGTTTAAAACTCCAGCGTTAGAACAAGTAAGGTGATAAGAGAAGAACAAAAGGACAACTGCAATGAAGACAGAACGACTCCACGTTGCCACTGTTCAGAGTCACCTGAATAACCAAGAGAATTAAAGGAGATGATAACTATGAATGTGTCAAAAAAAGCATATAAGGCAAAGAAAAGAGTATCATACATTAGGATAATCGAGGCAATGGTGATTCTTAGCTTCTATACCTTTCTCGGTTTTCTTCTCTTATTCTATGATTTTGATATGATAAGAAGACACTTCTATCTTTACAGCAGCATGGGTTTCATCTTTGGATGTCTCTTTATTATAGTAATCCATGAACTCATTTGGAACGCAACCAGGCCAGCTGCACGAATATGCGAACACTTCTTCATTCTGGAATATGGTTACAGGATCGTAGAATGGGATGAAATTGAGAAGATCAAACTAAAAGAGAAAGGCCTGAATCTTTATGTATCGAAGAAGAGTGGGAGAACCCATGCCGTGTCCTTCTCTGATATTGAGAATACTGAAGAGCTCATAGAGGTTATCAGAACCATGTGCAAGACCAAAGGAATTGCCTTCGAAACAGTCTCTGAGAATACTGAGGATATAGAATCCCTACAAGGAGAATATTGAATTAAGAAGATTGAAGTATTGTCTCCTTTTCTATTCTTGCCCTCCACAGAGCCACCTTCGAGCCAAAAATGCGATTGTGCAAGCGTCTTTTTGTACAGTACAATTATAACTTATCAGTACTGGATTTGAATCAGATTGAAAGTGTTAGAATAGAGGGAACTAAACTCAATACGATCAATCACCACATTCACATTCCTGACTGTCTTTCCTCAGTAGTTCCTCGAGTCTGTTGCAGTTGTCTTCCAGCTCCAGATCTTTCATGGTTTCTAGACTCGTTTTGGCATTCGTTCTGAGTAACTGCGAGATCCCTACCGTGGTCAATCTCATGTCGTGAAGAATCTTTACCTCTGTGGGATCTGCAGGCTTGTAGTGGTGGAAGTTGTTCATCAGCTCTAGATTCTGTAGTCGGTACTGGACAGCAGGTAGTGTGACACCTAGCCTGTCTGCTATCTGGCGATTGGTTAATCCCTCCCTGTACAACTCCAAGACGTCTTCATCTGACATTTTACTTACTTTTACCATGTCGAAAATTTCCTATGATACTAGGTGATAGTTTTTTTGTGAAAGAGACTATGAACCATTCACATGGTAAAAATAAACTCAATATATAATGCTATTTGATGAAAATTAATAATATTTTGCCTAACTTCCATCAAAAATCAAAAAGAGAAAAGGAATGATGTAACTGATTTAGCAATGTACAAGAATGAGAATCTATTATTAACAATATGGGAGCTTTTTGAGAAAGAGTTCACACCGAAAAGCTTTTATATGCAAGCTCTGTAAGCTTTATTATACCCAAAAGAGGCTTCTGATGCAATCTCTTATATTACAAATCTGGAAGGGTAAGAAAGACTTATAAACAGCTAGTCCGATAATCTCACAGCCGCCGTAGCTCAATTGGCAGAGCGCCCGCCTGTTAAGCGGATGGTTCCAGGTTCAAGTCCTGGCGGCGGCGTCTTCCGATCTTGAGATTAATTCTCCTGGTGCAACAATTACTGTCCTGTGGAGCTTTTTGTCTGTCTTTTGGCTTTTCTTGTATCCAGGTACGCACATCCCTTCGTCCTCAATCCTCCAGCGGACCAGCAATTCATCCAGAACCTTCTCCTAATCCTGGAGGCGGCCTTGAGAAGATGGGCTGAGACTCAGACACTTTGTCATCCCCTGGACTTCGCCCCCACACTCAACAAAGGGGCTTCCTCTCTTCCTATATCCGAGCTTTTCATAAAACGGAATAGACTGGAAGTTCGAACTTAATATAATTTTCTTGACTCCCTTCCTCTTAGCGATACTCTCCAATTCGAGCATAATTCCTCTGCCTAATCCCTTTCCTCTTTCCTTTCTTTCGACTGCCAATCTTGATATTTTCGCATTGCCGTGTGCTGCTGTTATCCTACCGGTCCCGATGACTCTTCTTCCCCTGCATGCAATGACATGAATCGATCCATCATCCAACCGATCCTTTTCGAGGCATTCAGGGACCTTCTGTTCCTCTACAAAAACCTTGTATCTCAGAAATCTAGATGCCCCAAGCTCCCTTCTGTCCTCTATTACCTTGTAGTGCACATCCATAACCCTTTTGAGATTCTATAACATAAGAAATGGGTACCTGACCAGTACGGTATCTACTGGAGAGAAATGACTACAGTATCTCAGGAATGCTGCCAAGATATACGAGAATAATCATGCAGTGAGAGTATCATAGCTGAATCACGAATTATGCAAAAAAGTACCAAGAGCCCCATATATTTATAAGAAAGGATCTTCAAAGTACAGTGGGGATACGGGAAAAAGAAAGGAGAAGGTTGTCAAGAAGAGAGATCGATCCAATCCCTCTTTTTTCCTTTTTTTGTTCACCAGGTGAACTGACTGATCAGATTACAGTAGTTATCCATCAAGTAGAGCGTATCCCCCTCATCTTTGAGCCACTGTGTTCTCAAGTCTCGATACAGGTACAGTCCATTATTCTTTCCATAACCTGAGCAAATCCTGACCCAGCAGTGGGATTTCAGTACCACCCCATACGGTATCCGATAAATATGCATCGTGATGAGTGGGTCTGTCCGCGCTGTGGGTGGGAGATGCCTGTAGGTTTCGTAATAACTGTCAAAAACCACCCATCCGGACAGATCAACTGATGTCCTACCAGTATTATAGATGACAACATACTCATCATTTGGAATCGTGGCAGTGTGCTCAACCCTCAGTATCACAATATTCTCACTGCCTTCTGCAGGTGAAATCCAGCACATCTGCTGTGCCATAGCGGGAACCGGGATCATCAACACCAACGCCACGAGTGCTACTCTCTTCATGATTTCTATATGCTTCAAATACTTATTAACTTTTGTGGTTGATCATCTCTATCTCCCCATGATAGGCTGAAAGAATTTATGCGAAATAGGCCGAAAATCTTCTGAATTGCCTTCTTTTTCTCATGAAGTGATTTTGTGGTCTTAATGTGATTCTTCAGTCTGCGGATGAATGACTACTGAAAAAGTGAATCTGGTCTGTTAACAGCAGAAAAAAATGAATGTTTTTTCGCCCCTCCGAGCCCAGCAGATGACTTTTTGGACCGTACGAACTCACGCCGGAACAGAACTGCTCCGGAAATCTCAACAGTCTACCATTTCTGCCAGTTCATTCAGCAGTTGGAGAGCCTTTCGGCCTCGTTCAGTTGGTTCGTACCATTCCTTCCTGGTGTCTTCTCTAACCATGTGGTGCTGAATGAGGTCATAGTCCATGAGTTCTCTGAGGCGGGTGTTCAGGGTGTGTGTATTCACAAACTCCTGAAATTGCTTGTATCTCGCTTTCTCCTCCCTGTCCAGAAACTGCAGTATACTCCGAGTGGCCTTAGAACCCAGCATTTTGATGAATTCTTCCTGCTTTTCCATTTGAACTACCTCTGTTCATTTCTGTATGCTACGAACACATTTGTGTTTAGCAGAACACACCATAAAGAGGTTACGCAAGAGCAGTGGAAAAATATCGGAGAGAGGTCACGTAGCAAGACCCCATCAAGACACGGTTGGTGCACCCTCATAAGAAGAGATGATGAAGGAGAAAAGGAGTATTCTTTGCTTGCCTCTAGGATGCAGAGATACCGGCTCTTTCTGAGCTTGACTCCTCAATGCTGTGTGCTTCTTCATGAAGTACCTTTCTCAGGAATCTCCCTGTGTGAGTGTCTGTCTGGGCCACCTGCTCAGGAGTACCCGTGGCCACAACATATCCTCCCTCTTCTCCCCCCTCAGGTCCCAGGTCAATGATGTAGTCTGCAGTCTTTATCACGTCCAGGTTGTGTTCAATGACCAGGATAGTGTTTCCTCGCTTCACCAGCTTCTTGAGCACATTGAGCAGTTTCAAGATATCATCAAAATGCAGTCCAGTGGTGGGTTCATCCAGTATGTACAGGGTGCTTCCAGTTCCTTTCTTGGACAGTTCACGGGACAGTTTCACTCTCTGGGCCTCTCCTCCAGACAACGTGGTGGCAGGTTGCCCCAGTTTGATATATCCCATTCCCACATCATACAGCGTTTTCAACTTTCTCTTGACTGTGGGTATGTTCTCAAAGAAATCCAAAGCCTCTTCCACGCTCATGTCCAGAACATCTGCAATGCTCTTTCCCTTGTATCGGACACTCAGTGTGTCTCTGTTGAACCGTCTGCCCTTGCACACTTCGCATGGTACATACACATCTGGCAAAAAGTGCATCTCAATTTTCACCAGTCCATGTCCCTTGCAGGCCTCACATCGCCCTCCCTTCACATTGAACGAGAATCGTCCTGGCCTATACCCCCGCTTCTTGGATTGAGGCATCTGAGAAAACAGCTGTCGTATGGGGGAGAGGGCACCCGTATATGTGGCAGGATTGGACCGGGGAGTCCTTCCAATGGGAGATTGATCAATAATAATTACCTTATCCACAGCTTCCAGTCCTTCCATGCCATCAAATGCTCCTGGTTTCTCTGAGGAACCGTAGAAGTACTGGGCTAGTGCCTTGTGCAGTGTATCATCCACCAGTGATGATTTCCCAGATCCTGAGACACCTGTTATACAGACAAATACTCCCAGTGGTATTTCCACATCAACATTCTTCAAATTATTATGGCGCACGCCCTTCATGGTGAGACTCCGATTCCATTCCAGCCTCTGCGCCGGCACTTCAATGGACAGTTCACCCTTCAAGTATTTTCCTGTCAGTGATCGAGGGTTCTGACAGACATCAGTGACTGTTCCATGGGCAACGACGTACCCTCCATGCAGTCCTGCTCCTGGTCCCATATCAATGATGTGGTCTGCAGCTCTCATGGTAGCTTCGTCGTGCTCAATGACAATCACGGTGTTCCCCAGGTCTCTCAGCTGCTGCAAGGTGGCCAGCAGCCTGGCATTGTCCCTCTGGTGCAGTCCGATGGAAGGTTCATCCAGTATGTACAGAACACCCATCAACGATGACCCTATCTGGGTTGCCAGGCGAATCCTCTGAGCTTCTCCTCCAGATAATGTAGCAGCTTTTCTATCAAGGGTGAGGTATTCCAGCCCGACTGAAACCATGAACCCCAGCCGTTCGTTGATCTCCTTCAAAATCTGCTTTGCAATTATCTGTTCCTTTTCTGACAGGTCAAGTGTATCAAAGAACTCTTGTGCTTCCTTTATGGACATTTCTGTAATGTCTGTGATGCACATATCCTGTATGGTCACTGACAGGCTCTCTGGCTTCAGCCGCTTTCCCTTGCAAACAGGACACGCTATGCTGCTCATGAAGGTTTCAATTTCTGATCGGATGTACTCAGACTTGGTCTGGCTGTACCGTCTCTTGAGGTTGGTGATGACTCCTTCAAATCCTCCGGTATATTCCCATCTGGACCTGTCACCTTCAAATACATAATGAATGGGCTCTCGTGTACCATATAATATTATATCAAGGGTCTTCTGAGGAACCTCTTTCAGTGGCTTGTCCATGGGGATTTTCAGATGCGCTGCCAGCTGGGACAATTTTGACATGTAGTACCCGTCCTGGTTGGAAGACTTCCAGGGTCGAATGGCACCTTCTCGGATGGACCGTCTGCTGTCAAGCACTTTTTCAGGGTCAATGCGCATCCTCTCTCCCAGCCCGTGGCATTCAGGACAGGCCCCAAAAGGTGAGTTGAATGAGAACATCCGGGGTTCCAGTTCTTCAAAAGAAATGCCACAGTCAGGACACGAGAAATGTTCAGAATACATGTGGTCTTCAGGGGTCGATATGATCACCAGTCCCTCACTGAGATCCAGGGCCATTTCCACAGAATCAGCGATTCGTTCTTTCTCGTCTGGAGAGACAGTAAGGGTGTCCACCACTACCTCAATGTCATGTTTCTTGTACTTCTCCAGGTCTATTTCTTCCTCATCCAGGTGCCTGATTACCCCGTCAACGCGTGCTCTGGTAAATCCCTGGGCCAGGAGGTTCTCCAGCTCTCTCTTATAGATCCCTTTTCTGCCTCTCACAATGGGGGACAACACAGAGATTTCTTTCCCCTGGAATACCAGCACCTGGTCCACAATCTCCTGCGGCGTCTGCTTTCTGATCTCTTTCCCACATTCGGGACAATGAGGGACACCAATTCTGGCGTACAGCAATCGTAAATAATCATATATTTCAGTAACCGTCCCCACGGTAGAGCGGGGGTTCTTGCTCACTCCTTTCTGTTCAATAGAGATGGCGGGAGACAACCCTTCAATGTATTCCACATCGGGCTTGTCCATCTGTTCCAGAAACTGACGGGCGTAGGCCGATAAGGATTCCACATAGCGCCTCTGTCCCTCAGCATAGATGGTATCAAAGGCCAAAGAGGACTTCCCTGAACCTGAAACACCAGTAATCACCACCAGACTGTTCCGCGGTATCTCTACGTCTATATTTTTCAGGTTGTGCTGAGATGCACCTTTGATGAAGATTCTGTCAGTTGCCATAGTAAAACCCAGCACATGGGAAGAATAGTCGAGGTATAAAAAGGTTGTGAAGGTCAGGAAATGTTGGTGAAGTGTCGCGGTCTCGACCATGACTGTTGGAGATTCCTCTTGGAATTATGGACGCTCTTGAATTATCCACCGTGTAACGAAGAAGACTCTTTATGTCCTTGAGCCAAGAGAAATCATGGAAGTGATCATTGTGTCCGTTGGAACTATTGAAAGAACCCTGCTGGAGGTAGTTAAGTCCCACTTGGAGTCCATGGGCTTTTCTTGTTCTATTGGAGAGGAACAGCCAATACCAGAGAAAGCATACGACCCTACAAGAGGACAATACCTGGTGTATCCCTTTATGGATATAGTGGAAATCAGGAAAGGTCACCATCTCCTCATCACCACTGTGGACCTGTATGCTCAAGGCCTCAATTACATTTTCGGCTATGCACCTGGTGCCAATGCCATAATCTCCACTGCCAGGCTGCAGGGACCTCGTCTGGAAGAACGGATAACAAAGGAAGCTGTTCATGAGTTGGGCCACGTACTATCACTTGTTCACTGTCCGAATCCCCAATGTGTGATGCACTTTTCCAACATCCTGTCTGATACCGATTACAAGAGTGTTGAATTCTGCCGAGCATGCCTGAGGAAGTTCCATTCAGTGCTTCAGGAGTGATTCCACTTCACTGAGTGAAGGCATGCTATCCATGGCCCCATACCGTGTTGTGGATGCTGCTCCCGCTGCATTGGCAAACCTGAGGGCCTCTGGCACAGACTTCCCTTCCATCACCTGACAGATGAATCCTGCACAGAAGGCGTCTCCTGCTCCCGTCGTATCTAGACAGGGAACAGACATACCCTGTACTTCAATGTCTTCTGCCGGGTGGTAACACCCTCTTTTTCCCCTGGTGATGACAAAATTCTCACGGGTCTCCTTCATTTGTGCATGAGTCTTTTCATTCATGATGACAAAGTCAGCATTCCTGACAATCCTTTCCAGATCCAGCAAAAAGGAGAGATGGACATTTTTCAGCCTGAGAAAGATGTGTAGCCCCTCCTCCAGAGCTCGTTCCACTGCTTTCGCAGCTGCTGGTAGGAAGCACTCTCCAAGATATAACGCTCTACTCTTGGCAAGATACCCTGCAGGTACATCCTCTTCTGTTCTCAGTGCACACTGCGTATCTGCCACAATTACTTTCTCCCCCTCCTCGTTGATCAGGACTACGCTCTGAGCAGTCTTATCACAGATAGAGATCTTTCGGATATCAACTCCTTCTGAGATCAGCTTGCTGAGAAGGCCAACGCCCCTTGAATCTCTCCCCACCTTGCTGACCAGTCCTGAGTAGAACCCCAGCCGTGACAGTCCCACTGCCACATTTGCTGATGAACCCCCGAAGAATTCTCTTGACCAGGAGGCAAGAGAAATCTCATCCGATACAGGGAATTCCTTCACCAGGAAAACAGTATCTACAGCTGCAGGGCCAATACACACTACATCATTCAAAATTGGCGTGCCGGTTCTAAGGATGTGGTCGTCACTGATAGTCCCGTTTTCCAGAGATGAGGAACTGAAATTATCCACCTTCTTGCCCATGGATTCCATCCTCAAAGAGGTTTCTGATGACCTGTTCGTCTATCCCAAACTCAGCAGCCAGCTCCATGATTCTCTTGACATAATACCGGACCACTTCCACTATAAGCTCCTGCATGGTCTCTGGAGAAATAGTTTCAGGATCATAGATGAGGAAAATAAGCCATCTCCTGGACGGTTCTACTTCAAAATACTTGACCCACACATTTTTTTCCCCCTCCTGTTTTTCCATTCCTTCTTTCAAGACCTCCAGGGATACCAACTCCTTCAAATGATTGATAATAGTCTTGTTGGAGTAGGGTAACTCGTCAATGAGCGCCTTTTGATATACCCTGTCACTCCCACAGAACTGGGTGAGTATCTTCAGGTTGACTTCAGACCCAAAAACAGCAGACAGCATTTTCATCTGTGTATCTCTGTCTGAGGGAAGGAATATGACATACGGCAGCACGTCATCAGTTATGGAAAGCAGCGGTTGTTCCATGTGGTACCATGGGGGAAAAACCTTATATACCTATTGTACAATATGATCATCCAGTGTAATGATCTACACAGGATGGATATCGATGACACTTGGTCAGCGACTGCGTGATAGAATTGGTGCGATAGTTCCTCAAAGGCTAACTGCACAGGAAATCGCTTTTAGCGGGATAATGGCAGCAGTTATGGCAGTAGCTGCATTCATTCCGGTGACTGTGGTAGCAGGTGTTGGCAAGGTGATTTCTGCTGCGGTGGCATTGGAGCCCCTGGTGGGTGTCCTTCTGGGACCCGTCCTGGGGACATATGCTGCTGCTGCAGGGGGTTTTGTGGGACAGATTCTCGCGCCTCAAGGAGCGATTTTTGGGTTGCTGACGTTCATTCCTCCCACTGTGGGAGCAGCCACTGCAGGGTTACTGGCCCACAAGAAATGGAAGACAGCCTGTGTAGTCATGGTGGGGGTTCTTCTGCTGTGGTATTCAACTTCAATCGGGAGGGAACTGTACTACTACCCCTATATGCCGCTTCTCTTTCTGGGATTGGGACTGCTATTCAGAGAGCACCTGGGAGAATGGATCCACGTGCAGTATGGTGAGCTGGTAGGGTTCAGAGGAGCAGGAATATGGTTTCTGCTAGCAGGGGTGAGTTTAGTAGGAGGTGCGTGGATAGTCGTGACCCTCAGTGGATTGTGGATTCTGGGCACAGGCATTGTGTGTGGCACAGCAGGTGTTGCTGGAATCCTGATTGCTGTGATGAGAGACCTGCCCAGAGTAAGGAAGATCTCCGGTGGTCTTACTGTGGTCAGTGGGATACTCGCCATTGCAGGAGCGTACGGGACGTATGGTGAAAGCCTTCTGTTGGTGAGTACCGTACTTTTCTGCAGTACCTGTGCTCTTGGAGTCCTGGCTCTTGATTCTGATACGTTCAAGGTGTGGTTCCTGGTGTCTCTCTGTGGACTGCTCGTGTCAGTAATTGCCACTCTGGGAATTGAGGTATCATCCTCAATGGGTGAGTCAGGATGGTACTCCGGGTTCAGGCTTCTGGCTTATGCTGCAGTCATTCTGGGAGTTCTTCTGTTCGCTGTAGTGCATCTGAAACCTGTCGAATCACTGAGGAAATGGTGCGGATTTACATTTCTTGCTGCGGGGATTCTGGGATTGATGCAGCAGGTTCTCCTGCTCTCGTTGCAGTCCCAGGTCATGAGAACTGAACTGTTACGGCTGGATGAAAGAATCCCCTTCTCCACAGAATCTCTTGGGCATGAAATTACTCTGATCAGTACCTTCACGTACTATGGTGAAAAAGTCCTGCCCCTCTATATGAATCATCTGGGATGGCTTCTGATATTCGCAGCTCTGGTGATTCTGGGCATATCCTTCTTCTTGAACATTTCTCTGGAGAAACTCTCTGTAGCATACTTTGTGATCTCTGGATTTGCAGTTCTTTCTGACTTGATGATTGGAAATTTCCTGGCTGTTCAGGTTCTTGAATTAAATACAGGAATCTTCAGGGCATTTCTATTTATTTATCCAGTGGAGAGAATGTTCATGGCGTTTTTTGCCACCGTATTTGGGATTGGGGTAATTATTCCTTTAAAAAGATTCGGACTAACCAACTTTGTAAGGAGGTGATAGCAATGAAACGGCTGCTTGTTATAGGACTGATGTTCATGGTGGGGTGCCTCACTCAACAACCTGATTCACAGACGGAATCTGTGAGTGTCCCCGGGCCACAGGGGGAAGTGGTACTCACCGTATCTGGAAACATTGGAAAGGTCAACGCAGGAAGCTCATTTCAATTTGACATGGAAACTCTGAAGTCACTGCTCTACACCACAATTGTCATACCAGATCCCCACCTGGAGGTCACCATAGAGTATGGCGGTGTCTTACTGAAGGACATCCTGGATTACCTCGGGGCAGAGAATTTCGCAGAAGTAACAGTGGTGGCAACTGATGGTTATTCTGCAGTGATTAAGGCAGAGGATCTGGGTCTCGGTATTCTCATTGCCTATACTGCAGATGGTGAGGAGATTGGCACCAAGTCAGGTGGACCATTGAAGATTGTATTTTCAGAGGACGCTCAAGAGGTGTATGCTCCTGAAGCCTGGGTATGGTGGGTCACTGATCTCGAGGTTTCCTAGATAGTCTTTATAACCTTTTTTCTGCCTTTTCTTCTTGTGGTGCCTCGCTCTGTACAGGTAACTACTGCGATTCCCGCTCTGTGTCTGTCAATCCTTCTTTGAGAATTCTCCAGGCTCTCAAGAATCTGTTTTGAGCACGGGTGACTCCAGGGAATACTTCGCCCCATCTCTCAATGTAGTCGTGGATGGTCTGCGTCAGATCTCTCCCAATGTTGATTTGTGCCTCCTCGAGGGCTTCAATCAAAGATTGTGTGGTCTTATCACCCTGAATTTCGTAGAGAGCGCTCAGAATCTGCATTTGATTCCAATTATTGTCAAGGACCGGCAAATTGGTAACTCTGGTTTCAAAGCCCATCATCCTGACGCTACATCGAATCCATTCTTCTTTGAGCGCCCGTCTCAATGGTTCAAGAGCTCTTCTATCTCTGAGCATCCCCAGTGCTCTGATTGCTGCTTCACGGACCCTTCCACTGGGGTCCTCTAGAGCGTATATGAGAGGATCTACTGCTCTGAGTTCCTGAAGCTCTCCCAGGGCCATTGCTGCTCCTTCCCGTAACGTACGGTCACTCTCCTGTAACAGCCGAATAAGAAGTTCTTTCACCTGTTCTTCTCCTATTTTGCCGAGGGATTGAACTGCTGCTTTCCGAACCTCTTTATTCGTGTCTTGGAGAGAATTCGTTAATGAAGCAACGGCTCGTTTATCACCCAGTTCTCCCAGTGCTTGAACTGCGGACTCTCGAACGTCCTTGTTTTCGTCTCCACAGATGTTGATTAGAGCACCTACTGCTCCTCCATCCTTGATCAGACCTAAAGCCCGAGCAGCTTCTTCGCGGCAACTGGGGTTCCTGTCCTCAAGAAGGCGAATCAAGGGTTGAACAGCTCTCTTACCCTTCATCCTTCCCAGGGCCTGAGCTGCCGCCTCGCGTATGGTATCCTTTTCGTCCTCAAGTGCCCGTATCAGAGGAGAGGTAGCCTGTTCATCACCTATTTCTCCCAGAGCCCGGATTGCTGCCTCTCGAGTTCCTGAGCTTCCATGTTCAAGTGCATCTATCAGCGGATACAATGCCATCGTTCCAAACTCCACCAGAGCCCACCGTGCTTTCTCCCCGACAATATGATCCAGGTCATTCAATGCCTCTATCAGTGGGGCGACAGCTCTCTCATCCCCTGAGTCTCCGAGCATCATCGCTGATACTTCGCGGCAGTAAGGAGAATCATCTTTCAACGTGTCAATAAGGAGTTGAGTAGCCCTTCTGCCCTGAATTCTCCCCAGAGCTACGAGTGCAAGAGCTTTGACGTCACCTCGGTTCCTCTTCAATAGGTTCATTAATGGTGTAATGGCTCTCTCATCTCTGATAAATCCTAGGCCTTCAGCTGCTCTCATTCGGGTTGCAAAGTCTTTTCCCTTCTCTAATGTGGTTACCAGTCCCTGAATGTCCCTCTCTGTTATCATTTTCTCTACATCAGAATTCAACCGTTGCTGCACATTCAAAATATCCATAGCCAGCACCTCATGGTGGCTTCTCGTGAGCATCCAACCTGAGTTAGCTCAACCATCAATCAATGCACGGACCTCAATGTATATGAGCTTTACTGTGACAACCCGCATCTGCGCTGAATGGAGGTCTTACCTCCACAGGTTCCTTCCGATGAGGTAGAGGACGACTCCTGCTACCACCAGGATTCCGTACCCTTGAACCTTTTTCTCTTGTACCTGGGGCACTGAACCATCAAATGCAACCCCAGGTTCAAGACCAAGAAGCTCCACCACCAGAGGAGCAATGTCCACCTGACTACACTCAACATACCCAGAGGAAATCCCCGCTCCAGTCATATAAAGAGGTATATCCTGTTCATCAAATGAACCATGCATCCCTCTGTAGTATTGCAGCAATGGTTCTGGAATGAACAGGTATCCCTTCTTTGCCACAAGGATCAGATCAGGAGCACTCTCATGATCAACATGTAACGTGGGATACGCGTCAGGCTCAACAATCCTCTCTACTCCTTCAAGGTTAGAAACAAACTCTCTTGCACCCTCTTCCACGTCATAGAGGAATGCACATCGACCCACATGCAGTGGCCAGGTCGCATAGCCCGCCGCCCTCAACAGGGCATGAATGGGGACAGTTTTGGACACAGAACTCATTCCATGGTCACTGGTCACGATCAGGGCTGTCTCACTGTCCAGGGAATCTCTCAAGGAATAAATCAAATCCTCCACCAATCTGGCAGCCTCTTCACACTCCTCTGAGGAAGGTCCGTACGTATGTCCAACACCATCTAGAATGGGAATATTGACACAAAAAAAGTCAGGATGCTCTCGTATGTCAATTTCTGTAATCGCTTCAAAGAGCCAGCGGGTCAGTCCCTCCTGATCCTGAGGTGGATCTCTCAGGTACACTGGATAGGAGTCGGGACTTACTGTCAGATTCGCTGTTGCACCTGCAAGGGCGGCCAATCCCTTCTTGCCAGAAATGAATATTCCCTTCTTCCTGTTTTCCTTCAGGATTTCAAAGAGAGTCTTAGCTTCTATCATATCGGATGTGTAGGTCCGGGTTTTCTGTTCATCATTGTACTCATTGGCCAGGATGCCGTGGTGGGAGGGATACACTCCAGTTAGAAGAGATATATGTCCAGTGCTGGTCATGGGGGGGAAGACAGCAGTACCTTGACCTTCAACAGGAAATCCTTCCAAAGACAGTACCTCTGGGTCACCCCCATCAACCACCAGAAGTATGACCTGCGAGGCGTGTCCAAATTCCCCATATGCTGACATTGTTACCAGCAAAAGAGTCATGAATACAGCCAGAACTTTCATATCCTTCAAGATTGTTGTTCCTTTAAATACTTTCCCAATCAGTCACTTCTCTCAATCAGGAACAAGAGAAAAAAGGAAACCCCCATAGAGCCATGTTCTTTCTGTGGTCCGGGACTGTAATGACATCACGAGCCTCGTGACTGTGTCCCCTTCTCAGCCAAAACAAATGAGAAGCCTCTGACTACTCCAGTGCTTCTTCAGGAGACAGTTTCTTTATTATGATGCTTCTCATCAACTGTGAGTTGGGGATGACAATGAACTCTCCCTCTTCATTCTTTATGATAGATTTCACAATGCCAATATCTTCAATGATCCCTTCATACCGGCCGACTTTGACTGTATCTCCGACGTTCAATGTCTTTTCGTACAGCAAATGGATCCCTGCAGCAACGTTTGGTCCAACATCTCTCAAACTAATGACTACAATCAACCCGATGGCAGCAAAGATCGAACCGGTAACGATTATCAGGACATCAGTGGATATCTTCAGTTGTGAGAGGGCCATAATCATTACGACCAGATATATTGTGTACCGCACAAGGTTTCCCAGGATCCAGAATCGAGGAACCTTTTCATCTTCGGCCAGACCCTGCACAAAGTTGCCCACTTTCTCAGCTATCAGTATTCCCACAATGAAGATAGCTAGAGCCAGAATGAGGTTGGGCATGTAACTGACAATCCCCCGCATCAACCGATTGAGAATATCAAGACCAGCAGCTTCAACAGCCACCTGCAGCCCGATCAGATAAATGGTCCACTTCACAACCGATCCAATCAGTCCAATTAACGACATGCCGAATCGTCGTGCAATTCTCTCTGCCTCTGATTTCTTGGTCAGCCGCTCAAACTCCAGTTTGCGAAGAATTGTGGCTACCAGCCAGGCGAGAATTCTCCCCAGAATATAGGCGACTATGAGGATTCCCAGGAATTTAACCAGTCGAGGGATCAGTTCTTCCAGTTGATTGATCACTTGTCCAAACCATTCCTCAATAAATGAAATCAGCATCACCTCCTACAACTTCTCAGGATCGAGCTCTTCAATCATCTCACCGTCCCAGAAGACACGAATCATATTATCTGATTCTGAGAGGACAACACCAATGCTATCTGTCTTCTTGGTTATCCATGCTGCAGCCATGTGACGAGCACCCAATCCTTTGGGCATCTTGATTCCTTCCTTTCCGCATTCAAGAAATCGTGCTGCCGCAATGATCTTCCCTTTGCCACTAATGATAAAAGCTCCATCCAACCTTGAATACTCCTTTATCATGCTGCGCACCACGTCGTCCTGAATATTGACCATGCTCCCCTGAAAGGGATTGTATGTGATCTGAGTTGACCTGTTCATGACTTCTCCTGAGTCTCCAATGATGAAGGTGCTTCCTACAGGCTTTCCTTCTCGCCCTTTCTTCCCCAATTCAACAGCGATTTCCAGGACTTCTTTGACCACGTCAGGGTCAATATTTGCGGCAGTGAACAGGATCTTGTATATCCCTTTATCCATTTGTTCTTTCGCTGTTTTTAATGAAATACTGTTATTATTCACGTATATCACTTTGTCATTCTTGTGGAGCAGGCCTTTTTCCATGGCTCCGGCAATAGCGAGGTTCATTCTCTCTTCAGGACTTACGTTCAGTGGAATGAGAACTCCCGTGTCATCAATTTCACTGAACTTCTTGTTGTCATACACAAAAATGGTGTTCTCAGGCGCAAGTCCCAAATCTGAATCTGATTCAACATACAACAGCAGAGCTTTGGCTCCCGTTTCGAGCAGCATTTCTTTGCCTTTCTGGATCAGCAGTTCTTTGCTCATGGTGTGCCTCGGGCCGATGTTGTTAATCAATAACTCTTAGCGTTATTACATGATGGAGGTGAGCATAAAAACTTTTCCCCGGTCAGGGTGCGAGGCCTGCCCTATGAGTGATCGCCCAGCTGAGACTGAAAGAGGAGTAGTCATACTTCTTGAGGGAAAGAAGCTCGTAACCATTCTCTACCCACGTTCAGGAGTTGGGTTCTACAGATACTGATAATCCGTGGCATGCTGTCGAACCTGGGGCGGGAACAGGCAATACCTTTCAACCCAGGAATCGTATCGTAATCTTTCACACCCAGGAGAATGCTTTCTCTTCTTTCGTTGACACTTTTCCAGATCATTGTCTGTGCTGAAATCGATAGCCTGGCAAGATACAGAAGCAGCGTGGGCTACCTGGCTGTGAGGAGGTACCATGGATTTGACAAGGCACATCCACACGATAAATACAGATTCTAGGATACTATTGCCCGATGAGAGGGGAGACATGGGGGTCCACGGAGGACATGTGTTTTCATGCGTAAAATTTAAAAGGTAGCACCAGAAGGGGTTCCCGAATGAAAGCACTTTATTATGATTCAGAGCGATGTGTGGCTTGCCGCAATTGTGAAGTAGCATGTTCCATGGCATGGAAGCATGCAGACACGGTATACCAGGCTCTTACTGCACCTCTTCTTCCCAAGACTCGGATTTTCCTGAAGGGTGATAATACACAGACTGTTGTGCTCAGCTGCCGTCACTGTGAGGTTCCTCCCTGCATGGAAGCCTGCCCGGTGGACGCCATTGAAAAGGGAGACGATGGCATCGTGGTTATCGATGATGGTCTGTGTATCGGGTGCAGATCGTGCAGTGTGGCCTGTCCCATTGGAATCATTGAACCTGATTCCCGTGGACAGATAATGGTAAAGTGTGACCTGTGCAGGAATGTAGGAGGACCCGCATGTGTCCGTGCCTGCCCCACCAATGCTCTCGTATATGGTGAGTTTTCACAGATCATGAAAGAGAGGAGAGGAAAGGCATGAAAACAATGGATCGATTACAGGCTCAGAAGCCTCAGAATGAGCTGGCTTCTGCCGGTATGATGTGTACGTATTGTGATTTAGGGCCATGTATTGTAAACCCTTTTGATGAAGAACCCCACGTGGGGGCCTGTGGGATTGATGCAGAAGGTATGAATGTTGTGAACCTGGGACTGCATGTCCTCAAGGGATTGACTGATTATGGAGTGGGAATCTCTGTGCCTCTTTCACTAGATAGGATGATTCACACCCATGAGGCAGGGGTTACTATTCAGGATCTGGTGAAAGCCAGTGGTTCCATTCTGGAACCTTCGCAGACGCTGGTTGGCCAGTGGCAGTCAGATCAGAAAAAACCTCGGAATGTTGAGTCTGGCCTTGGAGTCTTACAGAAGGACGCAGTGAACATTGTGACCACTGTATACTCTCCTGACATAATAAAGCAGGCCAGAAGTCAGAAAATGAGGGATCTGGCCAGGGGACGCACTGCCAGAGGGATTAACCTTGTAGGTGCCCTGTGTGAAGGGGCGGAAGCTGCCTCGAATTTCGGGATTCCCCTGCTGGGTGGAATTGACATTCTTGAAGAAGCGGGCGACATGATAGACTATGTGTATCAAGGTGGAGATGTGGCTGCTGCCTGTGAGACTGCTGTTGAAAATTTCTCCAGGAGGGACCAGGCATCGTTCAGAAAGGTTACTCCTCGACGTGCAACAGTGGGTTATCCTGTGGACACTGAAACACTCAACAAGGCGGTGGATTCTGGTCTCATTGCGGGAGTGGTGGCAATCATGGGCTGTGCGTCTGGAAAGAGCACCTGGAACCTCGATGCCATCGTTCACCAGTTGATCAGCCAGAAATTCATGGTTCTGAACTTGACATGTGGCCTGCTGGAACATCCTGATCATCAATGTGCTCTCATGAACGAATTCCAGGTCCCCTGTGTGATCAATGCGGGATGCTGCGAGCCGGCAAAACTCCTGGGGATACGAGCCCTCACGGTCCTCATGCCCAGGTGGAGAGACCCCAGGATGTTGACAGCTGCTCTTGCACTGGCGTCACAAAAGATCCCTGTGATCATGGGAACAATGCCGTTTATAACCCCTTCAGTACGGAATCAACTGGCTGACGCGGGTATTAGAGTGGAAATGGACTCTACCAAAGTGGTGGAAGTTCTGAGGTGAACCTATGAAGCAATGTATCTCTGCATTCATCGCAACGTTGATCCTGTGGGTTCTTCTGACCTGGTCTGAAATCCAGGAACAGGGGTATCCTCCTCTTGCAGTGGGGTTGCTTGCAGCTTTCATCGTGGCAGTCCTGTCCAGGAACCTGTTCCCTGCTGTGAGCCTTCATCCCAGGAGAGTGGTCTTCTTCCTCGTGTATATCCCTGCCCTGCTCTGGGAGATCATCAAATCCAACCTTGATGTGGCCTATCGAGTGCTCCATCCGAGAATGCCCATAAACCCAGGAATCGTCCGGGTACCTGTATCCCTGCAGTCAGACTACGGAAGGACTCTTCTGGCAAATTCAATTACTCTGACTCCCGGGACCCTTACGCTGGACGTTGTGGGCACTAATTTCTATGTGCACTGGCTGAACATTCAAACGTATAACCCACAGGAAGCTGCAGAGATGATTACTGGCCGATTCATGAGATTCTTGAACAAGGTGTTTTCATGATGGAACTCTCTTTTCTGCAGGGTGCAGTATTTGTCATTTCTTTCGCATTTCTGCTTTCATTCTTGAGAGCCGTGAAAGGTCCTACAGCAGGGGACCGGGTCATTGCTCTGGATGCTGCTACCACCATTACTACTGCTCTCCTGGTTGTTCTTGGCGTTGTCTATAATAGAACGTGGTTGATAGATGTGGCAATTATCTACGCGCTGCTGAGTTTTATTGCTGTTATTGCCATTGCACGTTACTTGGAGGGAGGATTATGATGGCAGGAACTCTCATCGCAGATATTCTCATCGCAATAGGCACCTTCTTTCTCCTGGTGGGTGCTATTGGATTGCTTCGACTTCCCGACATGTTCACCCGGATGCATGCAGCCACCAAATGCACCACGCTGGGTGCCATGTGCACGCTTCTGGGTGTGGCACTCCTCATGCAGGGAGAAGTGGCCATCAAAGCTGTCATTATCATCGTCTTCATTGTCCTGGGAAATCCAACATCTGCCCATGCAATAGCCCGGGCTGCATACAGATCAGGAACCCGCATGAAAATCGGGAGTTATGACGCGTTCAAGGAGGAGTTTGAATGATCTCACATCTCATCTTGCTGGTGCTCTTTGCTGCCAGTGCGCTGGTGGCCGTAGAGTTCAAAGATCTGATATATACAGCCGTGTCTCTGGGGATGTGCAGCCTGTGCCTGGCTTTACTCTTCTATCAGCTGCAGGCTCCAGATGTAGCCATGACAGAAGTTGCTATTGGGGCTGCTCTGTCCACATTTATCCTGCTTTTAGCCATTAGCCATACCCGGAGGTCAGAAGAATGAAGCGTGCACTGAGCTATCTCTTGCTGGGATTACTGATGTCAGTTCTGATCTACACAGTTACTGGTGTCAACAGGTTTGGAGACCATTCTATCGGGGTCGGAGAGCACTACCTGGAAGACGGACTTGAAGAAGCCGGAGCCACCAACCTGGTGACGAATATTGTGCTGGACTATAGAGGATATGACACGCTGGGAGAAGTCACTGTCCTGTTCACTGCGACGACAGGAGTGGCTGCACTATTCTGGAGGAAGCGGAGGGAAGACAATGAAAAAGAATGAGGACCCCCGCGAACCCAGTGTCATTGTGAAGAGCATAACCCGCGTGGTTTTCCCCCTGGCTTTTGTGTATGGGGTCTATATCTTTGTTCATGGCCATCTGACACCTGGAGGTGGGTTTCAGGGAGGTACCATCATTGCTTCAAGCATCATCCTGCTCTACCTGGGATTTGGCACACTGAGAATTCCCGAATCAGTGATGACTGCTCTCGAAAGTGTAGCAGCCTTGTGTTTCATTGGCCTCGGGTGTATTGGCATACTGAAAGGAGGAAATTTCCTGTGGAATGCTGTTGGACTGGGACAACCAGGAACGTTGCTCAGCGCAGGGATTCTGGGTCCGATCTACATTGCAATTGGTGTTAAAGTGGGGACAGAGCTGACAGCCATTTTCAACAACATGAGGAGGAGTCCCCCATGAATATCGACTATATCGTCTGCACTATTGTATTTGTCATTGGATTGTATGCTGTCATGGTAAAGAAGAATCTCATCAAAATCGTGGTGGGACTCAGTCTGATGGACTATGCGGTTCAATATTTCCTTATTGCCACAGGGTACGTTCAGGGCGGGTCACCTCCCATTGTGGTCCTGCCTGACGTAACCTCTGAAACTGCTGTCATGGTAGATCCCTTGCCCCAGGCACTGGTGCTGACCAGCATTGTCATCGGGCTCAGTGTCACTGCTCTTGCCTTGAGTATAGCTATTGTCCTCTACCGACATTATGGCACCCTGGACATTACAGAAATCAGGGGGTTGAAAGAATGATTACTGAACATGCACCCATTTTCATGGTTTTGCTGCCTCTGTCTGCAGCGTTCATAACTCCCCTTGTAGGACTGGGGTCAGGCCGGCTGCGGGATTACATTCCCTTCCTGGCGTTTGTAGGGAGCCTGGTATGCGGACTGACCATGATATCGCAGGTTCTCTCTGGTGATGTGATTGTCTATGCACTGGGTAACAGGAGCCCCCCCTATGGTATTACCTTGTATGTTGACGCACTATCCCTCTTTGCAGCGTGCGTGGCAGCAGGAATGGCTTCTTTCTCTGCACTGTATGCTGTCCCCTATATGAGGAAAGATCCCCGCAGAGGAAAGTTTTACACGCTGTTCTGTCTCCAGATTGCAGGAATTTCAGGTGTCGTCCTCACAGGGGACATGTTTAACCTGTACGTCTTCTTTGAGATCATGTCAGTTTCCACCTATGCTCTGGTGTCATATCACAGAAAATGGGATTCAGCGGAAGCTGCTTTCAAGTTGTTGACGTTGGGTGGTGTCGTATCCACGTTTATCCTGTTTGGAGTGGCACTGCTGTATGCCCAGTACCAGACTCTGAACATGGTGGACCTCACGTCAAAGATCGTCATGTCATCTGTGGACATTGTTGCTCTGGCATTCTTTGTTGTGGGATTCGGATTCAAGGCAGGGATTGTACCGCTCCATTTCTGGGCTGCTGACAGTTACCCTGCAGCTCCCACTCCCACGGGCATGCTCCTGGCAGGTACCTTCAAGGTGGCTGGTGTCTATCTTCTTGCCCGTGTCCTGTACGTGGTGTTTGATGCCATGGATGCCACGAGCCCTATGATTGCAACCTTCGGCGTGATTACAGCCTTCGTGGGTGTCATGATGGCTCTGGTGCAGCACGACTTCAAACGGCTGCTGTCCTATCACGCTGTCTCCCAGCTCGGCTATATTATAGCAGGTATCGGACTGGCGACACCTCTGGGAGTCTCAGGAGGGCTGTTCCATCTCATGAACAATGCCGTATACAAAGGGCTCCTCTTCCTGTGTGCAGGGGCTGTTTTCTACCGGATTGGCACGTGGGACCTTGACAGGATGGGTGGACTTTCCAAGAAGATGCCTTTTACCACGTTCTGCTTTTTCATAGGGGCGCTGGCAATTTCAGGAGTCCCTCCCTTCAATGGGTTCGTCAGCAAGTGGATGCTTTACGTGGGTACCTACCAGAAGGAGTACTACTTTTTCACCGTAGTCCTGATCCTGGCCAGTGTTGGCACCTTGAGCTCGTTCTTGAAGGCTCTGGACTCTGCATTCCTGGGCCAGCTCAAAGAGGAATTCAGAGAGGTGAAAGATGTTCCCTTCCTGATGAAGGTCCCCATGGGTATCCTTGCGGTAACATGCATCATATTTGGCGTCTACCCCAGGCTGCCTCTGACGCTGGTAGGGAAAGCGTCCTCTTCCCTCCTGGGTGTCCCGGTGGACGTGGGTGCCTACAACCTGGGGTTGAACCTTGAATATGCGTACTGGAGTCCTGTCATGATCTCGCTGGTACTGCTGTTTCTCATGGCCTTTGTGTTCTTGACCCTAAGGACAGGGAAAGCGTTGGCGCCAGAATCAGACAAATCAGACAAGAAGCCTGATGCCAGAGACGACGTATATATCTGTGGGGAAGAAGACTACTATGTCAATATAGGTGGTTCAAACCTGTACTATGGTATCATGGCTCCGCTTGGCCGATTCTACCGGTACCTGAAATCTGAACACAGCGGACTGCTGCAGAACTACGTGTTCTGGGTAGTATTCACTCTTGTTGTGGTGATCGTGTATTTGTGGAGGGTGGTTTAATGCTGGATAAAATGGTGAATTACTGCAGGAAGAAATCCCCCTGGCTGCTTCACGTGAGCTGCGGGTCATGCAATAACTGCGATATCGAAGTTCTGGCCGCTCTTGCCCCCCGGTTTGATGTGGAACGGTTTGGAGGAGTCTTAAAGCCAAATCCTCGTCATGCAGATATCATCGTAGTGACTGGAATTATTACACTAAAGACAAGGGATGTACTGAAACGATTATATGAGCAAACCATGGACCCAAAGGCTGCAGTAGCCATTGGTTCCTGTGCCATCACCAAAGGCATCTTCAATGAGACCTATGCATCATATGGCCCTGCGGACAAGGTAATTCCGGTGGCTGCATACATTCCGGGATGTCCACCGAGGCCTCAGGCCATTCTGCACGGGGTTGTCACGGCACTGAATGCTCTGTGGGGTGAGTAAATGGTCACTGTTCCGGAGTTGAAAGAAATGTTGAGAACTCATCTCAGGGAGAATGTGCTGGAGGTTACCCCGACGCGGAGAAACAGAGTATTTATCAAGGTGCAGAATGGATCCCACAGACAGGCAGTCAAGCTCTTTCAGGATATGGGAGGCCACCTCTCAGTGATCTCTTCTGTGGACCTGGGCGAAGAGCTGGAACTGGTCTATCACTTCGAGATTACCCCCCTGCAGGTGAGCCTGAAGACGTCTGCTCCACGGGGAAATCCCAGGATTGAGACCATATCTGATTTCTACCCATCTGCAGCCTGGTACGAGAGGGAAGCCATGGAAATGATGGGTATCATTGTGGTCAATCACCCCGATCCCCGGCACCTGTTCCTTCCTGATGACTATACAGAATATCCTTTGAGGAGGTATTGAAATGGATGTCGTTGTACAATTTGGACCCCAGCACCTGGCTCTGGCAGAACCTGAGCGCTTGAAAGTGTATGCAGAAGGAGAAAAAGTCATCAACGTAGATATTACCATGGGATACAACCACAGAGGCGTAGAGAAGCTTGCAGAAAGAAAAACCTATGAACAGGACATACTACTGGTGGAACGAATCTGCGGCATCTGTTCCATGTCCCATCCTCTGGCATTCACACAGGCAGTAGAGGACATTGCTGGTGTCACACTGCCTGAAAGAGCTGAATACTCGAGGATGATCATTGCTGAGCTGGAAAGGATTCACTCCCACTTGTTGTGGGCGGGAATAGCTGCTGAAATAATAGGGATTGAAACACTGTTCATGTACACGTGGAGAGACAGAGAATTCGTTCTGGATCAGCTTGAAACAATAACGGGTAACAGGAACCATTACGCATGGAATACTGTTGGAGGATGCAGGAAGGACATCACTGAAAAGCAGATCCCGGGTCTGCTGACCGCTCTCGAGGTTGTGGAGCGCAGGACAGAACACTACATTGATTCTTTCCTGAGAAACAGGACCATCAGAGCACGACTGGTAGGAACTGGGACACTGCCCAGAGACGATGCACGGAGGCTGTGTACAGTAGGTCCTCTGGCCCGAGCGTCAGGCTATGCTGTTGATGTGAGGAAGGATGATCCACACCTTGCATATGATAGAGTGGACTTCGAGAAAATCGTCCTGGATGAAGAAGATAATATGGCCAGGGCAAAAGTCAGGCTCCTTGAGGTTTTCGAATCAGTGAAAATCATCAGACAGGCAGTAGCAGCTCTCAAGGGGTTGAAGGGAAAGGAAATAGCAGTTCCAGTGAAAGAAATCCCACCTGGCGAAGGAGTTGGAAGATACGAAGCTCCTCGCGGAGAAGTGTTCCACTATGTCAGGTCCAACGGCACCTTTTATCCTGAGCGGGTGAAAATACGTGCCCCCACATATGCCAATGTACAGGCAGTCCCGGTGATGCTGGAGGGGGACACCCTGGGTGACGTTCCTATTACGCTGGCAAGCATTGACCCGTGTTTCTGCTGTACGGATAGGTGATATCATGAGTCTCAATCCATTGATTTCGATTTTCATCATTCCGGGGCTGTTATTCACCTCGGTGATGACGTTCCTGTATGCAGGGATGTACCGAAAGGTGAGAGCACGCATGCAGAACAGACGTGGCCCACCATTTTTGCAGCCCTTCTATGATTTCGTGAAGTTACTGTCCAAAGACAGTGTTAGGCCTGAGAAAGCGGGCGCTCTGTTCACCTGGGCTCCCATCATTGCTCTGGCTTCTATCCTGGTGGTGCCCATGCTGTTCCCGGTGTGGGGACTGTCCTTTGCTGGCGATGTGATTGTGGTCATTTATGTGCTGAACATGTCGTCAATCATGCTGGCAGTTGGAGGATTTTCTTCAGCCAGCCCCTTTGGCGCTGTGGGAGGATCGAGAGAAGTAACCCAGCTCTTTGCCTATGAACTGCCCCTGGCAATTTCCATTGTGGCGGTGGCAGTGAGGGCAGGCAGTTTTTCCTTGACAGGAATAGCTGAGGCCCAGGAAGTTCACGGCATGTTGTTCTACCAGCTTCCCTTTGCCTGCATTGCCTTCTTGAGCATTGTACCCGCCAAGATCGGGTTGCAACCCTTCGACATACCAGAAGCCGAACAGGAAATTCTGGGAGGACCTCTGGTGGAGTACTCCGGGTACAGGTTGGCAATTTTCACCCTTTCCAACCAGGTCAAAGTGTTTACGGTGATCTCTCTGGTAGTTATCCTGTTCTTCTGGCAGAACTGGTGGATGTTCTTGATTACTGGTGGGCTGTTGTGGCTCCTGTTCATTTTTATCAAGGTCATTTCAGCCAGGGTGAAGACAGAACAGAGTTTTGTTTTCTTCTGGAAATACATGGCGGTTCTGGCAGTCATTGATCTCGTAAGGGTGGTGATTTAATGGAACTTGAAGCACTATTTTCCTTGTTTAAGAAACCTTTTACAGTAAAATATCCGTTTGAGCCTTCTCCAGCCCCTGAAGGATTCAGAGGGAGGACAGAGTTCACCGATGAGTGCGTTGGGTGCGGCGCCTGCGCTGCGGTGTGCCCCCCAAAGGCCATCACCATTGTAGATGAGAAAAAGACCAGGACCATGAGAATCGACCATGGGTTGTGCATTTTTTGCCGGAGCTGCCAGGATATCTGCCCCTGGGAGGGGATCAACCTTACCCAGAAGTTTGAAATGGCCACCTTAAACAGGGCAGAGTCCTATGATGAGATTGAACATGACCTTATCCTGTGTCAGGGATGTGGGAAAGTGATTACTACCAGGAGACACATGGAAGAGATCAGAAAGAAGATAGAAAAGGTCGGACTCCTTGATAAGGACAGGAACAACATTGAATCTTACTGTATATCATGCAAGAAGGACCAATTTGCCCGAGAGGCTATTGAGGCTTCTCAGCCTATCTGATTGCACTACACCCGGTGGGAACTCTCTCACCTGTCACGTATAAGATGACTCCCATCACAGCTACTTCCACTGTTCAACCCTTCTCTGCAGGTGCCAAATGACACGTTGTTCTCTCTGCACGCTTTTTCAAGTGAGTTCAACGTATGAAACCGGACTCTTTCAGGTAAGTACAGGGCATTTCCAATCCTTTCGGTATAGAGGGGTTTCAGAGTTGCCATTACCTCTGGAACTGCTGCCATCATTCTCCTGATTGCATCAGGTCGCAGTTTCAGTGTGGAAGCTGTCACATGGTCGACAAAGGGGACCTGTTGAAGCACTTCTTCAGGGGCTGTAACCCCAGGGATAATGGGATCAATTCTCACAGAGACTGGAATTCCGCTCTCTTTCAGTCGTCTCAGTGCTTCAACTCTCTTTTCAGGAGGAGGCGCCCCTGGTTCCAGCCTCCTGGCAAGGACCTCGTCCATGGTGGTAATCGTGATTGCAACAGCGCAGGCTGCATCTTTCAACACATCAATGTCCCGGGTTACGAGATCAGACTTGGTGACAATGTGGAACATGAAGTTCTCCCTGGCAAACAGGAGAACCACCTTCCTGGTCAATTCCATCTTCCTCTCCAGCTGAGGGTAGGGATCTGAACTGTTTGCCATAGAGATGATTTTATGGCTGTCGATCTTCTTCAATTCCCTTTTCAAACTGGTCAACAGATCAGATTTTGGCCTGCAGTGGAAAGCATTCGTAATGTACCCCGTAATATAACAGTACACACATCGATGATCACATCCTGTGTAGGGATTCAGAGAGTATTTGGGTGGACAGGTACACAGGCGTGACTTCCAGGGATCAAACTCCCGAATGATCATTGTGAACCCTACGTTCCCATTGCTAAAAAAGGTTCATGGTGTGAGTATCCTGTCTTCATCACATCATATGAACCTGCCTCCAGCAGACAGGTTAGCATTCTCTCACCAAGGCTAAATTCTCTTCAGTGAGGAACTGGGTTTTACTCCCACAGGCTGCGCTTCTCTTGGTATCTGGATTGTTAATGACACTCACTATTTCTCGGACAGGATTCTCAAGAATTTCAAAGATCTTCTCTGGTTGGTGAAATGTGAGAGCATTTTGCAGAGAATAGTCCAGTATCTCGGCCAAAACGTTCTCCCGTATCTTTTCCTGTGAATATCCTCTCGCTTTCAATCTCTCACAGAGAGTCGAGGGTTCACAGCGCAGCACAAACACGAAATCCACATCGAACATTTCTGCGAAATGTGAATCGATAACGATATTATCCACCGATTCAAGAGATTTCTTCACGGTCTCTACATCCACCACCAGACTGTCTTCTTCTTTTCCCACTACTGCCCCACTTTTCTCAGCCACTGCAGATATGTCGATAAGGGTTAGTCCCAATGCTTCAGATATTTCTCTTGCTACAGAAGTCTTTCCCACACCCGGGGTCCCTGTAATGGCGATCCTCATGAGCTATCTCAGACCTCGACCTACAAAAGGGTTTTTGTTCACAAGGGTGGGGCCGGCACGGAAATGAATGCCGTCGCTACAGCACAAGAAGGCAACACCGGGAGGACTGGAATCTCTGGGTTCAGCTTCTGGGTCTCCTGGCCCTGCAAGGGTAAACCACTTAACTGGTGAGAACAAGACGATGCCATGAAGAACCCAGCAGGAATAATGATCATCCTTGTCATTGTGGCCCTACTGACTACCTGCATTGGGCAGGAAGACAGTCATCTGGCAGAAACCAGAAGGGAATCCATTCCACTGAAAGGTGTCAGTCTTTCTCCAAAGAGCTTCCGGGCTGATGATTTCACAGAGTTCTTTGAGAAAGCGGTCCTGGCAGGAGAAATCATATCCTGGACTGGAGATTGGATTGAGCTTGAGACAGACAGGGGCGGTCCAGCCGTCATAACAGACTTGGCTTCAACCTACCACTATACTCCCCTCGTATTAACTCAATTTTTCACACAGTCTACTGGAAGGGTAGCACGCCCCCTGAATGAAGCGACAACCCAGACTTACGTGACCAGTGCAGTCACCTTTGCCCGAACACATAGCCCCGAATATCTCGGCTTCGGCATTGAGGTGAATGTTCTCTATCAAAAGTCCCCTGCTGACTTTGAGAAATTCGTCACGCTCTACCGTGAGGTGTATGATGCAGTGAAAGAAGTGTCACCAAGCACTGTGGTCTTCACTGTCTTTCAACTGGAAAAAATGAAAGGACTGAACGGCGGATTATATGGCGGTGCAAATGATCCAGAGACTGCTCACTGGTTCCTCCTTGATAGATTCGCTTCAGACATTGCAGCCTTCACCACCTATCCGGGATTGATATATGAGACGCCTTCAAAAATCCCCGCAGACTACTACACAGACATTCAACAGCACACACAAAACCCCATCGCATTTGTTGAGATTGGCTAGCACACAGATTCCAGTCCTCCAGGTTGGGAGAGCAGCGAATCAGAACAAGCCGAATTTGTTGAAAGGTTTTTCAAGCTAACTCAGGACCTTGAAATGGAATTGGCGATATGGAGTTTCCTGTACGACCAGGAGAGTCTGGAACCGTTCAAGAGCATGGGATTGTACGCTTCCGACGGCCGCGCCAAACAGGCGTGGGAAAAATGGATCAGTGGTGGAGGGAATGTTATGTCACTGATAGCTCCCTGCCTTTCAAAGGAATTCACCTGTCTCAATCCGGCTCAACTATGGAATGCCCACAGGCCTGTTGCTCGAGAATTCTGAGAATGTGGTGGAGGAGGACAGACTCCTCTCTTCTCTATCCACGAATTACAGGAGATTAAAGTGCAGATTCCCCTGCCTGTGCTCCTGGAACCCTGAGTCACCACGTATCCATCACCATTATGGAATACCGGGAACTTTTGGGAAGGGGGAACTCTCCCAGATGTGGTCCAGCCCGCACACATAGCGTGTAAACCGTTCAATGCCCAACCCAAATCCTGCTGAAGGCGGGACACCTGCCTTCAACATATCCAGATACCAGGAGTACTCATCAGCAATTCCCTCTTTCGTGAGGAGCCTTCTCACTTCCTCATATCTAACCTCTCGTTCTCCCCCGGAGATGACTTCTCCAAACCCTTCAGGCATGATCAAATCCATGGACTTGAGAACCCCATCTTTTTCCAGGTAGTAAAACCCTCGAGACCCCACAGGATAATCATAGATCCAAAATGGTTCTGAAGAAGCCCTGGAAAGATCATATTCTTTCTCAAACGGTATTTCACCGTGTATGGACAGCTGTTCTTCAAGTGTTCTATGGGCTATCCTCTTGAAGGGGGGGGTGTAAAGAAGGAAGATGTCTGCCCAGGGTATCCAGTTCCTCCGAGCATTCTCGTATTGCGTCCATAGAGTGACATATCATTCCTTCTCCCAGGTCCATCATCTCCTGGCAACTCTTCCTGGCAGACTCAAGGTCAAGCTGGTAGAATTCAGCCAGATGCCTTCCGGTGTCAATGGTGGATGCTTCCTCAAGCCGCACATTGGGTGACAGAGAAAAAATGCTCTCAAAAGCGCCCAAAGCCATTTGCTTGTACAGAATCATACTGCTCATAATGGCGTAGGACGTTCCATAAAAATCAAAGTGAACGATGCCAGCCCCTCTGATACCCGGATCAGTAACTGGACCCACCACAGGTGCCAGAATCTGGCAGAATCCATGTTCTGTGAGGAACTCTCTCAGGGCGCCTATGAGTACGTGTTGTATCTTCAGGATAGCTCGTGACCTGTCAGTGCGTATATTCAAATACCTGAATCTGACAGCGTCTTCGATTGATTTCATACAGTGTTCATATTCCCCACCTTATTAAACATTTTGTTAAAAATGTCGTCTCTATGTTGAAAAAAGTACAATTCCTTACCGAAATATTGTCTTTGTGTCAAAACCAGTAAAGAGCCTGAGTCAGGGGTTCCTCGGTTACAGCATAGTGTGCTTCATAGAAAGCCTCCAGCTCATCGACAGTGGGAAGGTCAAGTGAGTCCCACACATGGATAACCTCATATAGTTCGTCTCCGCCCTCTTCATTACCGAATAGCCCCTCCAGAAAGGCTGTTCTCTCTTTTATGTCCCTTCTTGCCAGCTCCAGGACCTTCTCAGGGCTGTAGTAATTCAGGGGATTAAACCGTCGTGCGTAGTTTTTTATGCAGTGTTCACATTCAAGTTCTTCTGGGTGCGGAATCAGATACCTGAAAATGGGATGTGGCAGCCACTTCTTAATTCTCTTATGGATGACTAGATCGATGAGTCTCTTCGTGTCCTTCACTGGTATCTTCTCTCCTTTTTTCCTCTCTGTACTTCCATAGTATCCGGAATTCACTATGAAGAACAACAGGCCCCCTGAGAAATCCAGTCCCAGATCCTGATATACTGTCAGCTTCAGCAGAGCCTGACGGGATTCCTCGCCTGCCATGAAATCAGTTGCGGCATAGGACATGACTTTTTTTCCAATTGTCTGGCCAGCAATGGCTGAGGTTATCTTGGTCTCGCAGGCACTGTCTAGGGCGACAGCCATGAGAGGGTCAAGGACCCGGAATACGGGATCAAGAATGGTGGCTCTCTTGAAAGCAAGACCTTCGCATCTCAGGTACAGGGGCTCCCTGCTCCACTCTTTATTAAGCTCGTTGAACTGGAAGATGAATCGTCCATTGGTGGTCCTGCTCTGTGTATAGTCTGTGCACAGGAGTGAGCCAATGGGATGTCCCGGTATTTTCAGGGGGACTCTGACTCTGTGATTGCCGCTTGTCCTTGTGACAAAGAACACACCCTCACAATCAATATTCAGGGCCAGGACAATGTGGCGGGTTCCTGATTCCACGGACCTGGATTTCATCAACCCTTCCCACTCGGGGCTTTCCGGGGTGAGTTCTTCTGATTTAGCGAAGCTTGCAGCCTCCAGTCCTATGATACGGACACGGGCGATTCTTCCGTTGGTGTATTCGGGAATTCCAAGCAGTGCGTCATCTTGTTCAATGGTTGGTCCCACCGTGAGCGTGGTCTTCCCCGTACCACTCAGTCCTTTCATGACCATGTCCCTTGTACATCCAGCATGGTATGATATGAGACCGTCATACTCCCCCCTGTTCCACACCATTGTCAGGTTGGGCTTCTTGTAGGCACCACCGAAGTAGTCCACTCCCAGACTGATCACCCGTCGTACATCCGTTTCAATGCCAGTAAAGTCATACAGCGTAATGGGCTCACCGGGGCTGTAATCAGGCCAGACGCTCCTGATCTTCGTGATGTACCGTGTGGGAAGTCTTTCTGGTACAATGTAGTTGAAGCAGCTCACCTTCACGGACTTTTTGGGAGGAAAAATCATCAGCTTTCCAAACCAACCAAGATACGCACTGTGTGGATTCTCTATGCTTATGACCACCCTGATCCCCGTTTCATATCCCGGATCCCCCTGAATTCCATCCTGAACGATGGTAGGAACGGTTCTGAGATACTCTTTCACAATGGCGTAGAGCTGGTGTCCTGTCTCCGGGTCAAAAGCTTTCTGGTTCTTTCCCAGCCTGTACCCCGGAGGCACCATATAGAAGACTCTGTCAGGCCTTCTTCCTGTCTGTTGGGAAGCAAACAGGTACTGACCATCTTTCGTTATGACATAGTAGTCTTTCAACAGTGACATGAAATCCTGGTCCTGTGGGGCTACCATCACCTGGGATTCATCCAGGTAGTACCCTGGCTCTACTTCAAGCATTCTCATTGTAGTCCGGGAACCCTTCTTAAACTTTTGGATAAAAAAATGGTCATATTGTTGGATGTATGCAAGCATTTATATATAGTAATTGTCATTATGATAATCATGTTGGATGATAAGGATGAGACAATCATCAAGATGTTGAAGAGCAATTCACGACTGAAAACGAAGGAGATTTCCAAGAAGATGGGAATTCCCAGGACAACTGTTCATCACAGAATCAAGAAAATGATCCAGGACGGAATAATCAAGAAGTTCACTGTCATCCCTGATTACAAAAAGATTGGAATCCCGGTGACTGCCTTTATTCTGGTCTCATTCCTCCCCACAGCGGACGTCAAGCAGCGGGAAGTAGCACAGAAGATTGCTGAATTGGAGGGTGTGTGCGAGGTCCATCTCATATCAGGGGAGTGGGACATTATGATCAAGGTACGATCTTCTTCCCTGGAAAAGATCGGCGAATTGGTGATTGACAGATTGAGGGAGGTAAAAGGCGTGGGAAAGTCAGTGACCTGTGGGTGCTTCTTTACCACGAAGGAGGAACCATAACCTCGTAGACATGAGTGAGCAAAGGCTGTGGAAATGAACAAAAATAAGAAAATAGAAATAAAACCTAACTCAGGAGTGTCTCGAGGTCTGATATTGCCTTTTCGTAGATTTTAGCAGCTTCCCTCAGCATATTGAGGGCAGAAATGGGGTTTGACAGGACAATCTGTCTGGCTTTCTCCACAAGGGCATCCGCTTCCGAAATGGAATTCGCAATATCCTCAACGTCCAGTCCCTGTTCACTGGCCTGATCCAGAAGATCGTAGGCTTCTTGCTGTAAGGAAAGAACGATTGAAAGCCTGTTCTGAGCAAGAGGAGCCATCATGCTATTTGAATTCGGGGGCTGAGGAACAGATGGGGGAGGAGGAGGCGGTATGACTGCAAGGCCAGCAACTGGGTAGCTGGATAGGAGAAGTATGCCCAAGAGTATTGCTAGTTTCACTTTCATCTTTACTCCTTTGCGTCCTTCTTTTTAAAGATACCTTTCTTCACGGCGTCTTCATTTGTGTCACAGGAAAAACGTGCACCCCCACGCTCTCTGAGGTCGCAAGGATAGAGCCACAACAGGAGATACTTGCATGAAGTGCAGAAAACACGTTCAGACCATGTCGTATGCTGGCAAGGTGACGAGAAGTGGCAGAACACAGGTCGACAGACCTATGGGGAGGGCACCACGTGAGAAGTTGTCTGCATCAATGAGGTAATGAAAGAATCGAACTGCAAAGAACCATTCTACCAGCAAACCACCGAAGACAAAGATGTTTTCTGCAAAAAAGGAAAGGTAGGAGGATATAACTCTGGTCTTGATCTGAGAGAATCGTCACTGTGATACCAGCTCATTCCCAATAATCATGAGCGATGAGGTCTGGTTGTGATGTCCCACTGCGCCTCCTGAGGTTGAGCCTTGCTCACCATACGTATTGAACCCAATTACTGGAACATCCCTTCCCAGTTCTTCTCGTATGACAGAAAAGTCATTGCACCCGCACCGGACGTTGGCAAGGTGCTTGTAAATACAATTGAATACTACCACAGCGCCCACTTCCTTGGGATTCCCAGCGTCAGATAAAGCCTTTCTCAGTGTCTCACTGAATCGCTTTTCCAGGAGTTCTTTGTTAGTCTCCATAACGCTGAAGTACACACCCTGAGGAATCTCAGAAAAGAAATTCAGACTCCCATCAGGGTTCTCCTGGCTGATGCTGCGTATCACATACTCATTGGAGACATCCACACTCTTGAATCCCAGGGGTTTCTGTGCATTGAGGTCAAAGGTCAGCTCGTCAACGCCCAGCAGTTCTTTCATCACCTCACCTGCGGGTCTGTTGTTAAACTCCTGAACTGTTCTCCCTTTGGACTTGGTCACTGCGGCTCCTTTCCCCGAGACAGGGACATAACTGTTTCCGATAGCAGTTCCCAGCTTGATGCCCCCGGTAATAACTCCCAGGACTCCTGCATCACTGTACACTCCATTGCCGAATTGGTATGTCTTCTTCAGGTCGAGATCGTCTCCAGCAGAACCGCCAATTATGGGAGAATTTCGTCCTGTCACTGTTACCAGTCCTCTCAGAAAATTCTCTTCCCCTGCAGAAAGACCGTCTGGTATGATGACATTCAAGAACATCTTCATCTTAACCAGGTCAAGAGGCGTCTTATGCATCATTCCCACAAACATGGTATAAGGATCAAAATTCAAAGATTGATACGCTGAAGTAGCAGCCTCTGCACCTGCCTGCTCTCCTCGTTGTGAGAGACCAGTTCCCACACCCACTGCTGTTCGCATACGAGCTCCACCGATGCCCAGAACAGCCACAGAATCTGTGGTAGTATTCTTTGCCAGGTTGCACAGTTCGCCTGCTGTCGTACACCCAATGATGTTTGCGTCTTTGAACACTGAGGATGTGTCCTCATATACCTTGGTGGGATCATAGTGAGAGGAGGAGAACAGAATAGCAAAGCCAATTTTCGTTCCTGCCATCTCTTGTGCGTCTTTTGCTGCTTTTTCAGCATCGCCAGTGTCACTAAATCCAATTCCAATACTTAAAGGACCCTTCATAATGTCACCTGAGTGGTAAGGGATACCCTATATAAAAGGCTTGCCTATACATTCTATATATTCTGGAGTGACTATTGATTCTATATTCATGTAAGTAAACTCCTTGTGTTGGGAGGTAAATCCTTTTCTAGAATTTCAGACAATAGAGATTCTGAATTTCTTGATAGACTGACGAATACCTTTGTTCATGGAGGAAACTCACAACATAGGAATAGAAACTCTTTTAAGAATACTTGGTAACATGACTCATGCAACCCCAGGTCACCAGGATAACAGGGTTTGCTGCTGTGTGTTTTTCCTTCGCATTCCTCATAGGAGTCCTGCTACTTCAGGCCTATACAGGGATATGGAGTCTTCGACTTCTTGCTCCCCTGCTCCTGCTTTGTGTCACAGTCATGATCAGGGGACTCCACATGATGACTGGAAAGAAACCGGGCCTCTCGTACGATTTCGGAAAACCAAGGTCCCGGTTGAAGTGGCCTCAATGGCTGGGACCACTTCTTACGTCGTATGTTGTCATAGGGAGTATTATCATTTTCTGTGTTTTTCTTGCCGTCTTTGTTACACATTCAATCGTACAGCGACTATTCGTGTTGCTGGCGGGAAATACTATTGTGTGTGTTCTTCTTTATCTGAGGTTTGACAATGAGAGGCCCTACATTGACTCACGGTGAAAAGAACGAGATGGGCTGCAAGATTTCTCCTTTTGAGATTGAGAATGGAATTCATTCAAGAATTTTGGCGAATCTGAAAACCTGTAAACTCGTATAGTCTGACCTAAAGGTCTGACATTTCAATGTGCTTTTATGGCAGGTGCCCATCTAAATGTTCAGGATTTCAGTACACTCACTCAGTTGAAGGCTTTGAGCCACATTACCACCACAAATCAGAGAGAGATGAATATCTCGTCTTGAGCCAACAAGCACCCCATGTGTCTCTTCAAGAAAAGGAGACAAGAGGGGATAGAAACACTTTTATTCTCACTCATCAACCTACCTCATGGAGCCAGAAATCAGGAAGTTATTTGGGTTTGCCTCGCTCTGTCTCTCATTTGGCCTTCTAGTAATCTTTCTGTACCTTCAGTTCTATACGGGCAGAGTAATCCGCCCTTTCCTTGCGGGGATTCCTTTGGCGATTTTCGGCATAATTAATGGATTTTTCATGATGACGGGAACGAAATTTGGACTCTCCTATGACTTTTGGAAGAGAAAAGTCGGGGGAGGATACCCTTTGTGGTTCGGTGCCATTTTGGAATTCTACGTAGACATTTTTTGTGTCATCGTTTTTTGCGTGTATCTTGCTATTTTTGTGGCACCGTCGGACGTACAGAGACTTTTCCTCCTCCTGGTAGGAAATACTACCGTGTGCCTTCTTCTCTATTTCAGGTTCAGGAATAGGAGAACACTTGAATCCTACTCAGGATGAGTGAACCAGTGGCAAGGCCGGATCGTCATGGTTCAGAAACACCCCGAGACAGAAGACACCAGGAGAAGATATAGAATATTCCACCTGCAATCCCCATCCCCATGCACATAACCTTTATATGAATCGTTTTCTACCGTTTCCCATGAAGTTTTCCACACTCATCAGTGTATATGAATCTCTGGAGGACACGACAAAGAGGTTGGAAATGACAGACATTGTCTCCCAGTTCTTGAAGGAGAGTCCAGAAGATGTCCTAGATGTTGTGGTTTACTTCCTCCTGGGGAAAGTGTTTCCTGATTGGATGGATGCAGAACTCGGGGTAGGCACCAAACTGGTAATCCGTGTAGTTTCCACCGTGTCAGGTGTCCCTGAATCTATGATCGAAGAATATGTCAGAGAAGAAGGGGACATGGGGAAAGCCTGTGAAAGAGCCATCAATGAGAAAAAACAGGTCATTCTATTTTCAGAAGAGTTATCTGTTGAATATGTATATGAAATATTGACTAAGCTCAGTGAGTTTTCTGGAGCACGTTCTCAGGAGAAAAAGCTCAAGTATTTGTCTAATCTGTTTTCCTCAGCTACAGGAAAGGAAGCTCGGTACCTGGTACGGATTGTTCTGGGCACCATGCGCACAGGCATTGGAGAAGGGACTGTGCGGGATGCTGTAGCCCGGGGGTTCGGCTGCGATCCCTCTCAGGTGGAGAGAGCATACATGCTGACCAATGATTTCGGGTTGGTGGCAAAGACAGCCAGGAAGAATGTGGCAGATTTGGATAAGCTGGACATAACATTTTTCAGGCCCATCAAGTTCATGCTTGCCCAGGTAGCCACCCTCCAGGAGGCAAAAGAGCGCATGCATCTCTTATCCTGCGAGATAAAGTATGATGGATCAAGGGCACAGATTCACAAGAAGGGAAAGAAGATAAAAATTTTTTCCCGGAGGCTGGAGGACATCACCTCTGCCCTCCCCGATGTGGTGGGAGCCGTGAGAAAGAGTATTGTGGAAGATGCCATTGTCGAAGGAGAGATTGTGGCCATGGAACATGATCACCCCCGTCCTTTCCAGTACGTTCTGAGGAGACTGAGACGAAAATATGATATACAGGAGATGATGGAGAAGATCCCGTTGAGCCTGTATGTCTTTGACGTGCTGTACAAAGATGGTCCCCTCCTTGATTTTCCTTTCAGAAAGAGACGCGAAGTCCTGGAGGCTCTCGTCAGGGAAGGAGCATCAGCTCAGATATCTACCGTTCTGGTTACAGAGGATGTTGAAGAGGCTCAGGAGTTCTTCAACCAGTCAATCAAGATGGGGCATGAGGGATTGATGATTAAAGATGTGGAATCTGTGTACCAGCCGGGTGCTCGGGGGAAGAAATGGCTGAAAATTAAAGAGACCATGGAGACTCTGGATCTGGCCATCATTGGAGCTGAATGGGGAGAAGGACGGAGGGCCCACTGGCTGGCCTCTTTCCTCCTGGGGATCAGGGATGAGCAGGGCACCTTCATGGAAATTGGCAAGGTGGGTACAGGCATCACTGATGAACTGTTCAAGGAATTGACCGATAAGCTCACCCCGTACATCATAGAACAGAAGGGGAAGACCGTTAAGTTAATACCCTACCTGGTGGTGGAAGTGGCGTATGAAGAAGTCCAAAAATCACCCAACTATGAATCGGGCTATGCACTTCGATTTCCGCGGGTGGTCAGGATGAGAGAAGACAAGAGTCCGGAAGAAGCAGATGACATAGACCGACTGCATGAGATCTTAGGAGAGTGACAGAATGCAGCTGAAATCCATTGGAAAAATCATCGAAATCGAAGGAGATACCTTCAAATTGCTCATAGATAAAGAATATGAAGAACAGCTCGCTGGATTGGATAGCCATCACAAAGTCATGGTCATATACTGGGTTCAGAATCCTGAGAACAAGCCCTTCTACGAGCAGCGAGGAGTCTTTGCAACAGAATACACAGGAAGACCGAATCCCCTGGGCGTTGACATTGCAGAACTTGCCACGGTGGAAGGCAATCTCCTGATTGTTCATGGGCTGAAAGCCCGGATAGACTCCACCATTATCGACTTGAGACCGGTTTGATGATTATGCTGGACAAGGTAACTACTCCCGGAATAGCCAGAAAGATCAGAGAGTACTACGGCTCTTCTGCTGAACAGATTGTTGAGAATCTGGAGATCGAAAAGTTGATGGAGGTTCCCGGGCTGGGCAGGAAGACAGCTCTCAGCATACTGCGTCAGGCCTACGAGGTACAGACAGGGGAGAAATTCCAGGACATTCTGTGTGGCGATGCCTCAGACGTCTATGAGGATCTTCTGGAGAGACTGCAGGAATACCCCTGTACGCAGAACGGAAAAAACAGGATCCTGGTCTACTACCCCGTTACCAGTGAAGATATCATTAAGAAGAGACTTCAATACTCGAAAGAGGCAGCTGAGTTTGTCAGGCTTCTCACCGATGAAGCTGTGTCTCAGCTACTGGAGAACCTGCGTCGCCTCAGTCCTCTTACAGTACCCAGAAAGAAGAAGTACAGGGATCGGGTCATTGTCGTTGATTCGGTTGAGGTATACGCAGACCTGAAAAATGAATATTGTGATGTACTGCTTGTGGAAGACCCTGCAGATATTTCTGCCGTAGAGCAGTACCCTCTGGTGTTTTATGTTTATACTGCAGAATCAGCCCTGTATGAACACTTGCTGGAATGCTCTGATGTGCAGTTTCTGTATGACGACTTTGCACTTGAAGAAGTTATTCCCGAACTTGAGGTTGAAAAATTCGCTGAGAATGAGAGAACAATCTCTTTGATGTGTGAAATCAGTGAGATCCTTCACCAGGAGGATCTTCGATTAAAGGAGGTTCGATCCGCTCTGGAAACATTGAAGGAGAAAACTTCATTCAAAGAGTACGATATTGAAGCTCTGGTGGCTGAACTGGAAGACAGAATAAACAGGCAATTTGATGAGGCTATGCAGCAGGAGCAGATTGAGCTCAAGGGAAAAGAGATCCTGTCCATGATGCAGCAGATGCGGACAGACCCTGTGCTGGCTCTGAGGAAATCCATCCCGGATTCTGTTGTTTCACTGTATGGTCGACTGGTAGGTGAAGCCAACAGGGAGGTTACTGAGAAGGTTGGCATACGTGCAGAACCATTCTCTCTCGAACTGACGTACCCTGTTGAAGCTGACAGGGATGGAATTGAGGAACTGAAAGATGACATCAGAAAAGGTCAGGCCTTGAAGGAGTTCAAAGCATCACGAAATGCTGCCCGCGTTGGCAAGAACTGGGAATACCTCCTAGAAAAAGAGAGGGACATGCACGAACTGGACTTCAAGCTAGCTGTCGGGAGGTTCTTTTCTGAATATAAGATGACTGCTCCCTCTTTTGTGGAGACTGGATTGAGCTTCACAGGCGGGACAAGCATCACCATTAAGAATGCGCAGCCTGTTTCCTACAAGATTGGGAAGACTCCCCATGAATTTGCAACCTCGGATCGCACGGTGGTCCTGACAGGTGCCAATTCTGGAGGAAAGACCACGTTGCTGGAGACTATACTGTATATCCAGATCCTGGCTCAGATGGGGTTCTTTGTCCCTGCTGAGGAGTGTTTTTGCCCGATCTGTGAAGAGATCATCTATCTGAGGAAGCCCAAGAGCCAGGATGCAGGCGCCTTTGAAAGCACCATCAGAAGCTTGATTCCCCTGGCCTTGTCAATAACCAAAAAGTTGGTGCTCATTGATGAGCTGGAGGCGATAACTGAACCCGGCTCTGCGGCTAAAATCATCGCATCTTTCCTGACATTTCTGGCTCAAAACGAACATGCGTTGTGCACTCTGGTTACCCACCTGGGGAAAGAGATCTCGGAATTGACCACAGCACGCATCGACGGCATTGAAGCCACAGGGCTGGATGAACGGTTAGAATTGGTGGTTGACAGACAACCTGTGTTTGGAACGGTGGGAAAGTCAACACCGGAGCTCATTGTGGAAAAATTGTTCAAGAAGAGCTCGGGGAAAGAGAAGGCCATCTATGGAAAAATACTCGAGAACTTCAGTTCGTAGACTTATCGTGCAGTCAGACACTCCACATTCATACTGCTCTCTGTCCGACAGTGAGTATTTGAGGATTTTCCAGAATTCGCTCCAGAGTCACGGAGACATTTCGGAATTCTATTCAAAATAGAAGTTCTATTCGGTAGCCCAAATCTGATCTTTGAACCAGTGTCAGACATCTTTAGAAAAAGAGGGAATATGAAAGAATTCCTTTTATTCGAATTAGGATGAAGTTTCCTAATGTAACAAAATTCGGACTTTTGTGTCAACAGATGATCTCTACATGTATATGTTTAGATTTTGGTATGCAGAATCGGAGAGATTTATTCACACACGTAATTAAAACCGAAAAGTTTATAAAGACAAAGGGGATAAAGTACACACACATCTCATAGGAGGTGAAAGATACATGAAAGGTAAAACTATAACGATAGCGCTCGTGATAATGCTAAGTCTGAGTTTGCCTGCAGCTTTTTCTACGAACGACAATTTCGGTGCGGACTACACATTTGAAGTGGTCCAGATGAGTGCCTGCCCAACATGCGGTGATTACATGGTAGCTGACACTCAGATTTGGGAGGAACCCGGAGCGCCTTTGGTACCTTACAGAGCAGTGAGCATCCTGCTTCCACAGGGTGCAGAATTAAAGGACGTCAAGGTAAAGCACGGACAGCCAATTGTGCAGAAGGGAATCGAACTCCCATGGGCTCAGCTGCCCTGCACATACAGTGACACCCCCGTGACTATTGGCAGGAACGAGGCAATCTACGGCTCCAACAACATGTACCCCAGCGAGGTATTCCAGGTTGTCGGTGTAGATTACGTCAAGGGATTTGCCATATTGAAGGTGAACCTGTTCCCTGTTCAGTACATGCCAAAGTCTGGAACAGTGAAGTTCTATCCAAAGATGACTGTAGAAGTACAGTTCGGAAAGGGTATGAAGAACAAGCTGTACAGAGGACTGGCTGCTGACAAGGCAGATGTTTCGGCTCTCGTGGACAACCCTGAAGTCCTGGTAACATACGAAGATGGCGCAGTCCCCCTGGCAACAGAAGAGTACATCATCATCACCAACGATACCATGCAGTCAACATTCCAGACCCTGGCTACCCACAAGGCCGGATTTGTCAACGGAGCAACTGTCTACACAGTGAGCTGGATCAGTTCAAACTACAGCGGTACAGACACACCGATGAAGATGAGAAACTTCATCATTGACAAGTACACCAACAATGGTACAAAGTACGTCCTGCTTGGTGGAGACGTTTCTGCTGTCCCCTACAGAGGATTCTACGTGTCCACTGGTGGATACACTGATTCTGATATGCTGGCTGACATGTACTTCGGGCACCTGGATGGTTCCCACAACTCAGATGGTGACAGCACATATGGTGAGACTGGCGATGGGGTCGACTTCGGTGCAGAGGTTGCTGTCGGAAGAGCACCCTGTCAGAGTGTAACAGAGGCCTCGAACTTTGTCAACAAGGTAATCGCCTATGAACAGGCTGCCAAGCCTGAGAGAGTCTTGCTCCACCAGTCCAGAGTGCAGGCTAACAACAGCCCCGATTCCACATGCCTGGCCTACGGGTGTGACAACTACATTCCATCTGGTTACTACATTGACTACCTCTTCGAAGAGGATGGTACTGTTACCACCTCAGCGTGGATCTCCCACTGGGCTCAGGACACCATTGCAGTGGCCCATATTGGACACGGAAATACCAACGTCTACTATCTCAACTACGAGGTTGGCGGTACGGTAAGCTGGTACAACTCAAATGTCGCCAGCATGACCAACACCTTCTGGCCCTGGACCACCAGTGTTGCCTGTATTACAGGACAGATTGAGGCTGACGACTGCCTAGCAGAAGCATACGTCATGGACGCCAACAATGGTGCAATTGCAGCAATCTACAATGACAACTATGGCTGGTTCTCCACTCTGAATGCATGTACATACTCTGGTGAGTTCTGTATTGCTGAGTTCAGAGCCTGCTGGAGTGATGGTCAGGAGAAGCTCGGTGATATGCTGAACAAGGCAAGAAGCTACCTAGCATCTTCCGCCAGCAGCAACACCACCTACAGATGGTGCTTCTACGAGAGAAATCTGGTAGGAGACCCCGAGTCACCCTGCCTTACCCAGAGAGGAACAACTCCGCCACCTGACTCAGTGACTATTACCAACCCGTCCAACGGATCAACCGTTTCTGGAACTGTGGGCGTTACCACATCCATTACTGGATCAATCGACGAAGTCAAGTTCTACATCGATGGCTCACTGGTAAAGGATGACACAGCATCACCCTTCGACTACACCTGGGATACTACCTCATACTCTGAGGGCAGCCACACCGTACTTGCCGAGGGCTACGTGTCTGGCTCACTGAAAGACAGTGACTCAGTCACCGTCACGGTGGACAATGAAGTGGAGTACTACGTAACTGTCACCGACCCAACGTCAGGAGAGACAGTCTCTGACACTGTTACCTGTACTGCATCCAGTAACTGCGACTCTGTCAAGTGGTACATTGATGGTACGTACAAGGCAGAAGACACATCAGCACCCTTCCAGTACAGCTGGGATACCACCGCATACTCCGATGGTGACCACACTGTAAAGGCCGAGGGATACGTTGATGGTGTGTACGAGACTGAAGACTCTGTCACGTGCGAGGTCAGCAACGCCAGCAGCTGTCTGGGAACGACCCTGGTTGGACTGCTTATGCTGTTAGGTGCTGCCGTAAGAATAAGAAGATAATCCTTCTTTCTTTTCTTTTTCTTTCCATTTAAGGTTATTGCAGCCTTACTATTTTGCTGGTTTTTGTAGGAAGGTACCTCCCAATTCTCCATTGTCCTGGTCAATTCTTTTCCAGCAAGATATTCTGCATTTTGTGATCATTCTTCAGAAGCAGCATATTCTTCCTTTGCATAGTAACTAGAGTACTCATATTTTTCTAAAAATCATTTAATCTCGGGATAGTCTCCAAAATAGGAATACCTGGTTCCATCTGTATGTAACAGAAAAATCGCTTCCTCATTGAACACACCCGATTGAGCGAAAGCTTTAATAGCCTAGAAAGAAGAAAATCACTATGTTCAGGGCTTTCCTCAGTGACGCCAAGAACTTGAAATACATTATAGAATCAATGTCTGACCTTGTAGATGAGGCCATCTTCTTTTTGAGGGAGAACCAACTGAGCATGGAAGCCTGTGATCCTTCACTCGTGTGCAAGGTGGAATTAGATTTGTACAGCTCGTTCTTCAATGAATATTCTTCTACGGACGAGCAGACTATTGGCCTTTCCATGAATGCGCTTAGGAAAGTATCCAGGAGAATTCATATGGGGGATGGCATGTTCATGGAATTGAATGGGGGAACCATGGATTTTATCCTGAAGAGTTCCATCGAACGTCAGTTCCAGTGCCTGCTGCTGGAACCCCAGGTGGAGGTTTTGCCGTCCATTGATGTGGATTATCCCGTTTCCATAGAGATGGATGTTTCTGTGTTCAAGGAAGGGATTGGTGACGCTGCCATAGTTGCTAATTCTGTCTTGTTTGAGGCTACACCTGAAGCACTGGTCATATCTGCCGAAGGGGACACAGAAAGAGCAAGAATCTGCATTGAGAGGAGTAGTGAATCAATAAAGCAATTTGAAGTTAAAGAGAAGTGTTGTTCCAGATTTAATTTGGGTTACCTCATCAGTTTTCTCCATTCTTCCTATATTTCAGACAGAGTGCGCATCAACATGGGAAACAAGAACCTTCCCTTACGAATAAGCTTTCCTGTGGAAGGGCTCAGGCTGACCTTCTACCTGGCCCCCATGGAACTGTAGCATTTCCCGCAGTGTGACACAGGACCCTCAAAGAGATTGTGACGGCAGAGGGAATTACAGCGTACCATTGCAGGCGGGCAGAAGAAGAAAAGAGAATCCCCGCAATTCCGTGTTGCAGTGTTAGCGCTCTCTTGTTCCTTTGATGTACTCTTCTACGAAGATTCGGGCTTCCGAATCTGAGTACTGAACAGGCGGATGTTTCATTGTATACGATGAGATGGACAGCAGCGGGCCTGAAATTCCTCGGTCAAGAGCTAATTTAAGGCACCTGATGGCATCAATGGCACATCCTCCCGAATTCGGAGAATCAATTACTGACAACCGGAGCTCCAATTCAAGAGGAACACTTCCAAACATCCGTCCCCCCATGTGCAGAAAACAGATCTTATTGTCTTTCTGCCAGGGCACATAATCGGAAGGTCCAATATGGATGTTGTCTGGGTTGAGTGGTGTATCGAGCTGGGACTGCACTGCCTCAGTCTTGGAGATCTTCTTGGACTTCAATCGATCCATGGCTAGCATGTTCAAGAAATCTGTATTTCCTCCAGTATTGAGCTGGTACGTCCGATCCAGTTTAATCCCTCTATCGTTGAATAATTTGGTAAGGACTCTGTGAACAATAGTAGCTCCCAGCTGGGATTTGATGTCATCTCCCACAACTGGTATTCCTGCTTTCTCAAATTTCTTTCCCCATGCTAGATTAGATGCAATGAACACGGGCATACAGTTAACGAATCCACATCCTGCGTCCAGACAGGCCTGAGCATAGAATTGGGCAGCCTGCTCGGATCCCACAGGAACATAGTTGATCAGCATATCAGCCTTGCTCTTCTTGAGCTCTTCCACTACATCGCAGGGCTCGGAATTCTTTGGTTTGAAGGTCTTGTCTTCATCGTATTGTGCCATGTGAGGGGCAACTCCATCCAGAACGGGGCCCATCTTAACCTCTATTCCACGATAGGGAACCTCCGAAAACACTACCGTGCAGTTGGGGGGAGCAAAAATGGCCTGGGACACGTCCTTCCCCACTTTCCGTTCATCGATATCAAAAGCACAAACTACTTCAACATCTGAGAGTTCATACCCATTCACATCATGATGCATTAATCCGATCACTTGTTCAGGTTCTGCATTCTTGTAGTATTCCAGTCCTTGTATGAGAGAGGAGGCACAATTCCCTACTCCTGCTATTGCGATCTTGATTTTCGCCATGGAACTAGTACTGACATATGCTTTATATATTTTATGGTTAGAAAATAGTGCACCGGCAAAAATGTTTTAAAGGAATCAATGATTAGAAATGATGGTGATATAGTGCCACTGGAGCGACTGAAAACCAAGATGACCAAAGAAGTCATGTGGCTGTACGTGCTACGCCTGCTGATGGAGCGACCGATGTATGCATATGAGATAAAAAAACAGATAAGGAACCGGTTTGAGTGGGAGGCTGCCACTGTTACCAGCTATGTGGTCTTTTACAACCTGAAAAAGGAAGGGTATGTAACTACGGAATGGGTGGAAAGCAAAGAAGGAAGACCCAATCGGAAATACTACGCTATTACTGACAGGGGCAGGGAATTGTTCAACAAGGGAAGAGAATTCATGGAGGAAATGATGCAAAGCCTGTTCGGAGAGGTTGATGATGAGGGATACCTCGAGACGTGACGATGGTTGTGACAAATCCTGCAGCTTCTGGTGAGGTTTTCTGCATTTTGAAGATGATAATGATCATGCAAACCCTTATAAGTGTGCTCTTGAAACCGGTGTAGGTGATGACATGGCAATTCAGCAACACAGACACTGCATTATTTGCGAAAAAGCAATTCCGACAGATGAAAAGTTCTGCTCGGATCGATGTGAAAGTATCTACGAAGAGAGGAGAAAGAAAGCTCGAAGGACTCAATTGCTGTTCTACGGGTCTTTTGCAGTAATCATCGGCTGGTTCTTGCTCATGGCTTTTACTCAGGGAGGATAGTTCTGGTTCTACAGTTCCTCTCCCAAAAATTTTTCCCATTTCTGCTTGGCGGCTACTTTTTCTGGCTCCACCCGAGAGAAGAAGGAGCCCTTCTCAAAACTCCAAGGTCTTTCCCCTGCGTAAATGAACTTGAAGAGCAGACTTTCCATGTGCTGACGGGCCAGTTGAGGTCCCAGCTCGTACGTTTCTCCCTGTTGCTCGAATTTGCTTTCTAACCCATGTACACTGAATAATGATGCAACCTTGAATTTCTTGTCTTTCGAGGGTGTAATGGTAACCCAGAAAATCGAGGGATAGAGCACTCTCACTTCCAGCTCCCTGTATCCTTCTGGGTCACGGATTCCTCTGATGATCTGATAATCGAATTTCTGTTCTTCTAGCAACGCCAAAAGTCGTGAACTGGCCTCTTTGCTGTTCAAAGAAATGGCCACTTCAAACATGGTATCACGGCTTGAACAGCGCTTCATCTGCGTAGACAATGATTCCCTGTCTGGTGATCTTCATGGGCCTCCACTGCTCGTCGAAGTCAGTCCCTCGCATTTTCTTTATTTCAATAGCCCTTTTCTTTATTCCTTTTTCTTCAATGATCCGTAGTTCAATTGATCCCTCTGCCAGGAAGCTTTCCATTGATCTTCCATCATCCCACTTCTCTGCCAGCAGCAAGGATGTGCAGCCTGTATCGGTCAGAAAGTGAATCATGGAGAGAATTTCCCTTCTGGCATCTACCTGGGACGGATACAGCATCTTGAGCGTGGTGATTGAATCCAGTACAATCCGATCAACGCCTGAAACCAGATGCTGTCGAATGGTGTCAGTAAGATTGTTCATGTTAAGAGTCATGTTAATGAAGGATGCTTCAGCCCGGATTTCCCACATGTTGTTGCCCAGCTCAGGCGTAGCTTCCACCACGCGGACTTTGTCAATATCCCAGCCAAAGACCTCGAAGTTCTGCTTCAATCCCCTTTTCCTTTCTTCCATGGTAATGTAGATACCACTCTTGCCTTCCTGGACAGCCTGCATGAGAAATTGCATCCCGAATATAGATTTTCCTGCACCCGGGACACCTGAAACAAGATAGGGTCGTTCTGCAATGAGACCGCCGTTTAGCATCTTGTCCAATCCAGCAACACCTGTTTTCACCTTTTTCATGTTCTCTCTTTCCAAATGACAATATTTATAGATTACGGTTCTCACCTTCTGATGCTGGAATTCATGCGATGCGACCTGATGCACTTCAAGAGGAGAATCCCCGCAAAGATCCTGTCATGCCTCTTTCTGGTGCTTGGAGAATCCATATAGTGGGACTGCGAACCCTTCTGATGCGAGAGAGGTGAAAAAGTAAGACCATGGACTCACAATATTGATTGGGATATGGGCTCTCCACTTGAGAGGCCTCGTGTTTAAGAAGGAGAATATGGGGGCAATAGTTTGTTGAGCCTCTGGGGGATTTACCCTCCCAATCATCTACAATGGGTATCATTTACTTTATAAATCTTTGGGTTTCTTAAATGCGTAATTCGATCTTTCTTATGTTCTGTGTTTTTGAGATATTCTTTTTAGCTGAGAGCCCGCTGAAAATACCGAGAAGTTGATTTTCCTCTTTCCGTGTGGTTTCTTTCGCAATGATACAACAAATACAGCTTCCCATGCACAAAAGATGAGGCAGGAAGGGATCAGAGAGTAGCTGATGGGTACCTGTGTAATGGTGCTTGCTGTCCGGAGAGGGACGGGGCCAGGAAGACGTCCCCGGGTTCTCACGCGCCATGCTATCCCATGTGGATGGCTGAGCCCTTGTGGAGTGTCCAACAGGCACACTGGCGGGAGATACCTTCTTTCCCAGTACCAGCATCTTTTTATAGACTGTCTCGTACCTTCTTTCATGAAGGTTGGAGACTACGACATGCCTGACGACCTGTTCTATTCCAGAGAGTATGCATGGGTACGTCGTGAAGGAGATGTTCTCAGGATAGGTGTCATCGATTTTGCAGTGAAACTGGCTGGAAAGATCGAATATGTAGATCTTCCTCCAAAGGGGACACACTTTGAAAGAGATGACATCTTTGGCACTGTGGAATCGGGGAAATGGGTTGGAGAAATGGTCATGCCGGTATCTGGAGAGGTGGTGGACACGAATGCCCCTCTCCTGGATGCTCCCTCCCCCGTACATGATGATCCGTACGGTGATGGATGGCTCATTCTGGTGAAACCAGATTCTATGGATGACCTGGCTCACCTGATGTCAGAGCGAGATGAGATACATCACTGGCTGGACGCAGAAATCAAAGCTGTGCAAAAGGACAAAAAATGAAAATACTTGTTATGGGCATTGGAAATCCCATTTTGAGTGATGATGCCGTGGGGATTCTTACCGTGAGAGAACTGGAGGATGTCCCGGCAAATGTGGTGGAGGCGTCTGTTGGTGGATTTTCCTTGCTGGACCACATTCTGGGATATGACGTGGTGATCGTAGTGGATGCAGTAAAGCTTGGTAACCCTCCAGGGACTATTTCTGTTCTGAATGAATCACAGATCTCAGGGGCGCTTCACACGTCTTCCAGCCATGATGTGTCGTTCTCTGAAGCCATCAACCTGGGGAAGACCCTCTTTCCTGGGGAAATGCCTTCTCGCATCGTCGTGGTGGGAATTGAGGTTCAGGACACAGAGACCTTTTCTGAGTCACCGACAGAACCCGTCCAGAAGGCGATTCCTGAGGCTGCACGTCTGATCACTCATCTTCTTGAAACGATGATACAGCACCAGTGATTGCCTGTGCAAAGTCTTCCGGGGTGACTCCCAGGAGAGTTGCGTTCTTCTTTTGGAAGAAATTTGTAACTGCCGTGTAAATACACTCCTTTTCTGCGGGGAGGCCAAAGAGGTGGCCTGTCAGTTCTTCAAAGTCGAAATCAGAAATCTGCATGAAATCTCCCGATATGCCGAGATCAGCTATCTTCCCCTCGAGCAGGTACACAGAAACAATGATAATCCCTTTTTCTGCAGGATGTACGTATTTTCCCAGCCGCAGCCTACATGGATGTCGGGGTCTCAAGACGAAATCTGGCGAAGAAAACCGCTTGATTTCTTTTTCCCAAATCTCCAGTTCAGCGGGAGACAGCCCTTTCTTCTCCAGGGTGACATGAAGACTTTCTTCATATCCCTTGACAAGAGCTTCCCGAACCTGTGAAGGGGGGGTCGTTCCACCCAGTTCTTGCGTGAGGGTGGTCATTCTCTTTCTTATTGAGGAAACGCCCTTTTTCTCTAGCTTTATGGGCGGGGCCCTTGAGACGTGTGTCCACTTCTCTGCGTCAAAATCTGCAATCACTGATCCATAAATCAGGAGAGCCTTCCCTCTCACCAGGGCAGTGATTCCCCCTATTTTTTTTCCATCAACGTCAATATCATTGACAGGGGAAAAGTAGGCGTTCAGTCCTAAAATCTGAAGACCTCTCACAACTCCTTCAGAAAACCTTCTCATGTTTTCATTCATGTCATGGGAGACCAGAGGATCTGCAATATCAACACAGACTCCCCATGAGGTAGAACCGGGGACCATGAGCCCTGCTCCTCCTCCTGTGTCCCTGCGCTCAATCTTCACATTCAGGGCTCTGCATGCTTCAATGTGTATTTCCTCCTCAGGACATTGGTTTCTTCCCAGAGATAGAACATAGTCTGGACATTCCTCCAGAAAGACAGTATTGGGGGTTATTCCCTGATTGATGCCCTTTGCCAGAACAGCATGGATTGCATTGCATCTGGGCACATCACGTTCTCTGACTTCAAGGTAGCGCCATACCATGAAACAGTGTTTTGTCAAATGTTAAAAAGGTTGTTCTCCTCTCTGCACCCAGGAGCGCCATTGAGAACGTGTTCTCACACCTTCAGCATCATCCCTAGATCCGGGGGTGAATCTCTTCGGTTTTCAACTGCCTGTACCGATCATACAAGACCGATATGAACATAAGAACAAATCCCAGAAAGGCATCCAAGGAAAATCCCATGAGGAGAATCTGGAACAGAAACTTCGGACCTCCCAGGAATGCAGCAACAAACATACTGAAGAAGCACGTCCACCCTGCCAGGAAAAGCGTAACCCCAATTTTGCCGAGCCAGTTCATGATGTACATCTCCAATTCGACGGTTCTTTTCTACCTCTTCATCCTGCGTTTAAGTAATATATATCTTTTGGCTGATTCCTGGACTGGGCAGCCTCGGTATGGGCTCTCACACATCATGAGCACTGTGGTCATTCCAGGGGGTTGCACCGTTCTGGGCATTGCTTCCACCAGGAACTATTGTGGAGAGCTTCTCGCACCTGGGAGAAGAAACAACATATGGAGATAATCAGCTGGCCGGCGTACACAGAGTGAAGGTATTCAAAATCCCACACTCACAGTCCACGTTCTTCCGAGATGGAGAACGGTGAACTTTAAAAAGGTTCCTTCTTTTGTGAATCTGTGAATATTTATGTTTATCACGCTGGACACTGCGACCCAAAGAAATGCACCGCTCTTCGGCTTGCTAAATTCAACCTAGTTACTATTGTTCATTCATTCCGGGAGATCCCCTATTCCACCCTTGTCTTGGATCCATTCAGTATCAGAGCCCTCTCCCCTGAAGATGCCATGTACTCTTCTTTGACAGCCCTGGACTATTCCTGGAATAGGAAACCCCAGTTCACCAAGAAGTTCAGACACAGGAGAGCCCTCCCTTACCTTGTGGCAGCAAACCCTGTGAACTTCGGCAAGCCCACCAAGCTGTCTACAGCGGAAGCTCTCGCTGCTGCTCTGTACATTCTGGAGGAAAAGTCGAAAGCTTTAAGTATCCTCTCGAAGTTCAGGTGGGGAAAGACTTTTATGCGTCTGAACCAAGAATTGCTTGAATCGTATGCCCAAGCTCAATCCAGCAAGGAAGTCATCAGTATTCAGCAAACATACTTAGGAGAGTGAGAATTTGAAATCACCTGAAGCTCAGAAAAGACTGTTCAACGTGAGAATCTGTATGAAGTGCAATGCCAGAAACGCCTGGCGGGCGAAGCGATGCAGAAAATGTGGATATGATAAACTCAGGCCCAAGGCAAAAGAACGCAGGGCGTGAAGGTCATGGGAAAGGTCTCTGACTACATTGCCAGGAAGCTTGCCACGGAAAAGCTTCATTTTGCCCTGATTGACCCCGATGGAGTGGATATTGAAACTGTTGACAAAATGGCTGCTGCCATTGAAAAGGCAGGATGTGACGCCATCATGGTGGGGGGTTCTAGCTCTGCAGTAGGGCAGATTAATGATCTCACCATTAAGGGCATCAAGAAGGGCTGTACCCTGCCAGTGATCATTTTCCCCGGTAATTGGTCTGCAGTTTCTTCGTATGCAGATGCCATCTTCTTCATGAGTATTCTGAACTCTAGAAATCCCTACTTCATCACGAAGGCCCAGGCCCTGGGGGCATATTCTGTGAAAATGTTCCAGTTGGAACCACTGCCCATGGGGTACCTTGTGGTGGAGCCCGGGGAAACAGTGGGATGGGTAGCTGAGGCCGATGCTATCCCACGGAGGAAACCCAAGATAGCAGCTGCCTATGCCCTAGCTGCTCAGTTCATGGGCATGGACCTGATCTATCTGGAGGCAGGGTCGGGTGCTTCAGAGCCAGTACCTGACAGCATGATTTCCATGGTGCGGATGATGGTGGATATTCCTATTGTGGTGGGAGGAGGAATTCGCACCCCAGAACAGGCCTCCCGGGTGGTAAAAGCAGGGGCAGATATTGTGGTGACAGGCACCATCATAGAGAAGGCAGAGAACATTGAACGTGTATTGTCTCCCATAGTAAGAGCAATCAAGGGGGAATCCTGAATTAAAGTCTTTGAGTCCAGAAATAAGGAGGCATTGATCGCTGAGATCAAGGAAGGATTCTCAGAAAGAAGGGTATATGTTCCACGTATTCTGGGTATGGATGTGCTTTTGGCCCTCCTGGAGCATGGAGAAAACCTCAAGGTCGTCATCCTGCCTCCCAGCATTTTTGTCCAGACTTCTCAGCGAGTCAGGGCCTACCTGGAGAAAGCCCGTGTCTCCCTACAGAAAGGAGATATTCCAGTGGGAAGACCCCCTCGCTACACAGAACAGGATATCAAGGAGATTTCCAGGCTTTTGAAGGAAGGTACGCCAATAACTGAAATCTCCAGGAGATTAAGAATTCCCAGGAGAACGATTTACTATTTGTTAGAAAAGGAAGATGTGCTGGTTACCAGGAAGGGTTGAGAACGTCTTGTCATCGCCTTCCGACGGTGCACTCTCTGCGATTTTCACTTTTCTCCTGCACTACCGCAAATTTTATAAGGTATGCCCGAAAAGATGAAACAGTAGAATATTACGTAAACCATGAAAAGATCGGAATTACTACAAATGAGGTATCTTCATGAATCAGGAAAGCCGTCACGCTAATGACATCTTCAAGGATTTCAGGGTGCAGAGTGTTTCCGAATTCTTCAGGAAGAATGCAGCCATGCTGGGCTACACGGGGAAGATTCGCTCGTTGACCACCTTGATCCACGAAGGAGTAACCAATGCACTGGATGCGTGCGAAGATGCACGAATTCTCCCCGATATCAGAGTTGAAATTGAGGAACTGGGTAGCGAGCACTACAGGGTTGCCATTGAGGATAATGCATCAGGCATTCCCTTGGGTTATATTCCGGAGGTCTTTGGACGCATGCTGGCAGGAAGTAAAGCCCACCGTAATATCCAGTCCCGGGGCCAGCAGGGAATCGGCATTTCGGGCGCAGTCATGTACTCTCAGGTTACCACTGGGAAACCCTCAGTTGTCATTACTTCTACCGGCGATTCACATATCGTAAAATGCGAAGTACAGATTGATGTGGAACACAACATCGGGAGAATTGTCCACAAGAAAAAACGGAAGAATGACGAGAAGTGGAGGGGGACAAAGCTCTTGGTTGAGGCCAAGAAAGTGCTGTACAACAAATCCCGGTATAGCCCGTACAATTACTTGCGGATGACATCCATTTCCAACCCTCATGCTACCATCACGTTTGTCGAGCCCGATGGCTCAAAGCTCCTCTTCGAGCGCAGCATCACCACAATTCCTAAATCTCCCAAGGAGATCAAACCCCACCCGCAGGGAATTTCTCCTCATGACATGCTCTTGATGGCCAGGCATACGGATAAGAGAACCGTTTCCTCATTTCTCCTCAATGATTTCGTTCGCATAAGTAAGACTCGCCTGAGAGATATAGAGAAGTTGATTTCCTTTTCTCTGGGCAAGAATCCCGGCAAGCTGACCTGGAAGGAAGCAGAAGAGCTGGTGCAGGCCTTCAGTCAGGTGAAATTCATGGCACCACCTACAGAAGGACTGATCGCCATAGGAGATGAGAATGTGAGGAAGGGCCTGGAATCCACCATAGACCCAGAGTTTGTGTATGCCACCACCCGCTCTGCAGTCACCTACAAAGGAGGAATTCCCTTTATTGTAGAAGTGGGCGTTGCATATGGGGGAAACCACAACTCCACCAATGGTATCGACATTATTCGCTACGCCAATAGCGCACCTCTCATTTTTGACCAGGGAGGCTGTGCTATTACTGAAGCAGTAAACTCTGTAGAATGGAAGCGGTATGGAGTGAAAGAAGAGGACAAGACACCTCTGACCCTCTTTATTAACCTGGTTTCCACACACATCCCCTACACGTCTGCAGGGAAGCAGGCCGTCGCCATGGAAGAGGAGATCTACTCTGAAATCAGGAATGGAGTCATGGATGCAGGCAGATCCCTGAAGAGTTTTCTCAGAGGAAAGAGACGGGCTCACGAGAAGAAGAAGAAACGGGATACTCTCCGTAAGTATGCTCCAGAGACTGCACGCGCTCTGAGCAACCTTATCAAGATGGAAAAGAACTCTTCTGTGGAAGAGAAGCTGTATGCAGTCATTGCCAAGAAATATGGTGAACAGGCGGAGTGATTATCATGAAGAAAATTGAAGAAAGCCTTGAACAATTCGGGCTATCAGTATACGATCAGATTGACAAGGGAAGAAGTCCCTATATGAAGATTCCCCAACGGGGATTGGGTAATGTCAGTTTCGACGAGAGCAGCAGAATGCTGGTCCTGGGAGACAAGCATTCCAAGAGATACTACATGAATGTGGCTCATACACGAAAGTTCATGCAGACGTTGCTAGTGGCCAGCTACTGCAGGAGGCTGGTGGAGGAAGGAAAGCATGCCGGCATTCGTGAACTGTACTATGCCCTGAAACACAGTATTTCAGGATCGAGAGAGAACACGTTTGATGATCAGACCGAGAGCAATGCCATTGCTGAGGACATTGAAGTCTCCCTTGATCTCCTGAGAGAGCAACTCAATCTAACGGCTGACAGGCGCGGGTACATGTACGGTGATATTGTGATACGAGATGATGGTGATGAATTCAATGCCAGCAGACTGGGGAGGGGAGGATGGGCCGTTCCTGGTACTGTGGAAGATATTGAGTTCCCTGAGGTCAGTGCAGAGTACATTCTGGTGGTAGAGACTGCTGCCATGGCAGATCGACTGATTGAGGAAAAATTCGCTCAGAATAATGGCGCAATCATCATTGCCTGTCAGGGTCAGGCTCCCCGGGGCGTGAGACGGCTGATACACCGATTACACTATGAGAGGACCTTACCTGTTATCATCTTTACTGATGGCGACCCGTATGGATGGTACATCTATTCCACCATTAAACAAGGGTCTATGAATCTGGCATACCTTTCCAAACGACTGAGTGTGCCGGATGCCAAATTCGTGGGCATGACCATGAGAGACATTGAACAGTATGGGCTGCATTCAGTGACAGAGAAATTGAAAAACACTGACAAGTCACGGATAAAGGAACTGAAGTCCTACGAATGGTTCAGACATAAGAAATGGCAGAAAGAGCTGGAATTGTGCTTGAAATTGGGAGTGAGAATTGAGCAGCAGGCTCTGGCCAATAAGAGCCTTGAATTTGTGGCAAAGGAGTATCTTCCTGAGAAGATCGAGCACAAGGACTTCCTGCCGTAAAGATTTTAAAGGTACTCCCTGTGATGGTGCATGCAGTACAAGCTGGTGTCTCCCTACATTTTTGTCGTTGGATTTGTGGCGTACACGGTCATTGGAGTTCTGAGTTTTTCCTATGTTTCTGACAGGTTCTTCTTATATCCCCGGACCGTGCTCTTTGTTGGCGTGGGACTCATTTGGTATATAGCAGGATGCCAGATAGTCCTTCCAGACAGCAGAACCCTGTACTATGCCATAACAGTGGTACTGGCCACCTTCTACGCGTATCAGGAATATCACCTCCCCGGACTCATTTTGCCCTTTGTGACAATTGGTTCTCTTGCAGCAATTCAGAGTCTGGATAAGAAATGGTTTTTTCCCCTTGGAATCGTGTTGATCTTGACCCAGCTGGTACTGAAAGGAGTCCCTGCTCTTGACCCGGAATTGAGACAGGCAAATGTCAATATCGTGTTTATTGCAGGATATGTTTTTGTGTTTCTGGGACTGGCATTCATGACCAGAGAGTGGGATCTGAAAAGGGTAGGATTATCTTTTGTGGCTGCTCTGGCTCTGCTATCATTATTTACCTACAGAGCTTACATTCTGGAATTGATACTTGTGGTCTTTGTATCTCTGTATATGCTGGACAAGATCAGGATTCGTCACATGGTTGTTTCAGCAGTCCCCCTGTTCCTGCTGGTGGTGGGCATGGGATATCTCGGTGTGATGTACCAGGACTGGAAATTCAATGCTCTGGAATTGCTCCTGTACCGTTCAGCTTTCACCTGTGGCGTCGTACATTCTATTGTGCACGAAGCAGGATGGTGGGGCATTGCACATGGTGGGTTATGGTCGAATTTCAGTTCTTCCAGTGTGATTGGTCCTTTTCTGTTTGGGTATCCATGTAATATCACTTCCACCATTATGGGGCCTCTGATTTTCGATGGTGGCATTCTTGAACTGGGAGTGATGGGGTTCTTTGGTGCCGGGCTGAATACCCTATACAGGAAGGCTCTCAAAGACCAACGCAACCTCCCGTACTATGCGATTGTCCTGGCAGTTTTTGTCATGTGCATTGATGTGTCATTTTTCCCTTCTATATTATTGTTGATTTTCGCAGGGTTGTATCTCGTCAGTAACAAGCAGCCACCTGGTGACAGTTCGTGAATGTATGGACCCTTCATGCAGGAGAGTCTGTGTTGCGGAAAAGGGACTGAGAACAGGGACTGGCCGCGGAAGGGAATACCTCAAGTTTTATAAGAATCTCTTCATGCAGAAGATGATGAAGGAAGACATAGGATGCAGCAAGAGATATCCAGATGAGACAATATCTCTTAACAGCACCTTCAAGGAGGGAGAGAAGTATGGAGATAGAAAAGGCTGTCCGGCTGGAATTGGCGCAGGAAGAAGATGCAGCTGTTCTGGCAGATATCTGTAAGAGAGCATTTCATACAGACATTGAAGTGGGATCTCCAGGCCCTGAACCGGGAGGTCCTCCGGGTTACGATTCGCCGGAGGCGCAGGTACGGTTCATGAGTTTTCTAGACTACTTCAAGATCGTGATGGATGAGACTATCGTGGGAGGCATCATGGTGGGTGTTGTGGGGAAAACGCACAGGGTGCTGGAGCGCATCTTTGTGGATCCCCAGGTTCACAGACAGGGTATAGGAACGCGAGCATGTGAGATTCTCTGGGAAATCCATCCTGACGTAAAATTGTGGACGTTGGGAACTCCTGAGTGGAATGTGAGGACCTCCAACTTTTATGAGAAGCAGGGGTTCACCCAGATAGGCTGGGAATTCGGAGAGCCTGGATGGAGGGGGCGCTGGTATCAGTTAGTTAGGGACCCATCCGACCAGTATGATATGACAAAGGTGCAGGACCTACGGGTCGGCATGAAAAATGTCACAATTGAAGGTGAGATCGTGGAAAAGTCAGAACCTCGCCCTGTACGTTCTCGGAGGGGTGAACCGCTCAGTGTCAGTAATGCTGCTCTCAAGGATGATACAGGCCGAGTGGTACTCGTCCTCTGGAATGAGCAGGTAGGCTGGGCAGGAGTTGGAGACAGGGTACGAATCGAGAATGGGTACGTGGATTCATATGGAGGTGTACTCCAGCTCAGCGTGGGACGGATTGGACGGCTGATAACACTCACGTAGGAGAGATGAACCGAAAGACTCGCACAAGATACCTGACGATTGTTCCATTCTGGAACGATTTTTACTTTTATTTTCTCCAAGGCAGGGAAAGTAGCAGGTTCTTTTCTGTATCACTGCCTGGAAGGAGTTGCCTTCGTGCAGCACATCCCTGTAGCCTATGGTGCTATCTCCTTACCAGGAAAAGACAGTATCTCTGAGGGCAGGGATTCCCGGAATACCATATTTCCTGCTCCTGCTATTGCACAGCTTAAACCGCAACGATTATAAGCCATAGTCCTCATTTTTTTTTATGTTTGACTACATCTTTCACGCAGTGGAGAAAGAGATTTCGGGCCGGAATGCAAAGAATCTGGCCAGCGAAGTGGCGAGGTTCCATCGTATACAGGTTTCACCACATTTCAGGGAGGCAGCCCAGTGGTGCTGCAACCGGATGAAGGAGTGGGGTCTTCAATGTGACCTGCACGAGTTTCCTGCAGACGGTACGACAATGTACTGGTCGTATCAGCTTCCCGATGAGTGGAAAGTTGAATCAGCTGTCCTGGAAATTGATGGGAAAATCTGGGCAGATTTTAGAGATGAGAAAACCTCAGTGATACAGAGAAGTCATCCTGCGAGCGTTGAAGCAGAAATCGTCCATATTGAGGGTGACGATGAAAAGGATTTTCAGAATATCGAAGGGAAGATTGTTCATTCACCATTGCCTCTGGAAAAGATCAAAGATCTGGCCCTGCATTATGGGGCTGCAGCCATACTGACATCTGGAATCAGGGAAATCAGTGGAAGAACCCGGATTGATGTTCCTGATGCTGTTCACTACTTCTCATTCTGGGGTGAGAGAGGATCTGGGTTTGTGCTCTCTCCCCGGCAAGGAGAGAATCTGAAGAAATTGCTGGCACAAGACAGGAAGGTGAAAGGAAGAATAACTATCAAGTCATCATTATACCCCGGGCACATGGAAGTCGTGAATGCATTCATCCCTGGCGAGACTGATGAGGAAGTCTTAGTGGTAGCACACCTCTGCCATCCCCAGCCCAGCGCCAATGACAATGCGTCTGGAGATGGTGTACTCATGGAGGTGGCCAGGGGTTTGAACCATCTCATTAATGACGGAAAGCTGAAAAAACCAAGGAGAGGCATCCGATTTCTCCTGGTGCCTGAAATCCATGGTACAGTAGCGTATCTTGCATCTCGTGAGAAAGACTTGCCCAGGATGGTGGCAGCACTTAACCTGGACATGGTAGGGGAAAACCAGGACCTGTGCAAGTCTTCTCTGCTCCTGGAGAGAACTCCTCATGCTATGCCTTCCTTCACAAATGATCTGGCCGAGGTGATATTCGGAGAGCTCACCCAGGAGGTCGGCAATTTCTCTGACAGCACAAAGTACGCAACATTCAGGCATGCGATAACTCCTTTTTCTGGGGGAAGTGACCACTTTGTCCTATCAGATCCTTCTGTTGGGATTCCCTGCCCCATGATAATTCAATGGCCCGACATGTTTTACCATTCTTCGCTGGACACAGTGGACAAGATCGATCCTGACGCAATGAAACGAGTTGGCGTTCTCACAGCCACCTATGCGTATTTCATAGCTACAGCAGGAGAAGAGGAAGCACAGTGGATGGCATTTACTGTCCTGGAAAAGGCCAAGGAACGGGTCATCAATAGAGTGCAGAAAGCTGTTACCATACTGGCTGAAAATGAACTCGGGAAAAGGGGAAAGGATAAGGAAAAGGGAAAAGAAGGAGACAAGGAAAAAGAACCCCACGGGACCCAGAACTTCTTGGGACAGATGGATTATCTCCTGGATAGGGAGATTCATGCCATACGTTCTGTGAAGGCCCTTACAACACTTTCTACAGAGCCCCTTGAAAAGGAGCTGAATCAGGTAGTGTCTTCTGAAAAAGAGAAATTGTTAGCATATAAGACGGTTCCTGAGAAAAAGAAACAAGAAGAATGCACCTGGGTTCCTGTGAGGACATACCCTGGGCCAATCTCCACCCGCAGAGTTCTCCTGGACATGTCCTTAGAAGAACGAAAGGCGTTCGAGAAAAAACAGGGGGAAATTGAAACATCCCGGCTTCTGGAAACGCTGGCTGTCTACTGGAGCGATGGCAGGAGGACACTTTCAGAAATAAATGAGCTGCTCATCTTTGAAACAGGGCAGAACTCCCTGGAATTCCTGAAATGGTATTTTAGCTTCCTGGAAGAGCATGGCCTCCTGGAGCTCAAAAGGTGAGAAAATGTGGAAGCTCATTCTGGCTTCAGGGGCTGAGCATCTGAAAGCGCCCCTCGAAAAGAAGGGGTATCAGGTGTTCACTTCAGGGCTGAACTATGATGGAAAACGATTCTTTTACAATGGTGATCTGTACACACGCATAGAGGAAATTGAAAAGCTTCAGGGCGAGAACGTGTGTGTCATCCAGTCAGGGAGCTATTCAGGTGAATTGGAGCAGGAGAAATTCACGACTCAGGATCGAATCTTCGAAGTCCTCCAGATCCTGCATCTGCTGAACGATCCACATTCAGTAGAAGAAGTGGGTCACAAGCGGTATGTGAATACTCCCCTTGAGAATCCCAGGGACGTCTTTCTGCTTCTTACCTGCATGCCTTCAGGAAAGCAGGATCATGCAGTGAGAACAGGTGAGTGTAATTCAGCACGGAATGCCCTTGACCTGTTCCTGAACTACTGTCCTCGAGTGGGCATCATAGATCCCCACCCCTGGAACGTGGAGTGGTTCAACACGCTGAAAGCCACGGGGAAGGTCATTGATCTGTCAATGGTGCCTCGCCTCCTTGAAGAGATCGGGAGGAGATTTCCCGGGTCTGAACTCGTGGCTCCTGATGAGGGGGCGCAGGTCCGTCTGGGACTGGATGGATTTGGGAAGAAGAGGACGAGTTCAGTTGAGAGTACACTACTGGGAGACGTTCCTGTAGAAGGGAAAGCCCTGGCCTTTGTGGATGATCTTATTCTTACAGGAGGGACGCTCTTGAAGACCAGAGAACACACATTGAAAAAGGGTGCCAGCCGGTTTGCCTTTGCTGCGACACATGCTCTCCCGCTAATGACTGGAGAAGACAATCTGAGAAGACTCGTAGGGATTCTGGGAGAGGACTTACTGGTGACCAATACTGTTCCCTCAAAGACATTTATTGAAGAGTACCCTGAGCTGGCACTGGACTGCACACCACTCATTGATGAGGTTCTCAGATCTCAGACCTAGCCAACAGCAAGGTTCGATTGCCAATCCAGGAATCCAAGACTAGCGGGTAATCTCTTTGAGAACCTGATACGCCTCGTCAACTTGTTCCTTGCTGGTGAACCCCACGCAGAATCCATCACAGTAATCCAGAACGAAGGGGAACCCTTCTCGAGGGGATATCTTCCCTATGGCCAGGGGCTTCATGGCGACGATTTTCCTGTCTGTGCTGACTATGGCAGCCAGCGTCTTTTCTTTTGTGGGGTGCATGTATCTCCCCTCTTTATTAACCGGAACGAGGTATGCTGCAATATCCAGCCCCATTTTCTCAGTTGCAGGGATTGTGTGACCAGGTGTATACGTTGCCAAACCCGGAATCATTCCTGCATCTCGTATGGACTTGACAGAATTCTGAAGCGCAGACGCGTCGAGGGCATCGCTCTGTAAAGGATCCACAAAGACCAGGACAGTCTTCAGACGAGAAAGGGCTTTGAGCTGAGAAGCTACAGGTTTTGCAGAAATCAGAGACGCCATGATGGGGAATTTTTCTACCTCATATGCAATCTCTATCGCCTTGATAATATTGTCATAGCAGAGGACATGTGCACCCTTGCATCCCTGCCTGACAAAATGGGCGAATATATCTGCCATACTATCTGGATGATTGTAGAATTTCACTCTGTAGTTAAAAGCCGAGAATCCGAAGTATCCAAGTCCTATGAAAGGAGCTGATCCACATATCATGGTGGGCAGCTCAATGTCCTCGATTTTGAAGCATGGAGCGTTCAACAAATCACCAGATGTACTAGCCATGTACTCCTTTTAAGGGTTGGTAAGCGGGCTCTGAATGTGGCAGGAACCATATCAGACAGGGAGGGTATGTCCGGAATTGAAGACCATCAAAAGTTAAGGACGAGAAGGGAGAAGGTGAACCTTCTGTTTCCAAGGAAGTTGTTGCTGACTGCCACAAGAATAGCCACAATCTGGGCTTTCATATACCACATCCCCGCGTATTCAGTGAGCATGTACAATACAGACAGGTTGATACACAGAGAAATGACATTAATGATGAAGAAGAGGAGGAGTTGTCTGGGAATGCGGGGACTTTTGTTCTTGAAGGTCCACGATCTGTTCCACACAAAGTTGTTTAGAACAGCCACCGTGAACCCCACAGCAGCAGAAAGGATATACCACATGTGACAGAATTCAGTAAGGAGGTAGAGCAGTCCCAGGTTGATCAAAGCTCCGGTGCTCCCTACCAGGCAGAATTTGACGAACTGGATAAGCATTCCTTTCAGCATTTGACAAGCAGAATTCCACAACTTAAATATGTTCCCTCGTCACGGACAAGCTGTACCAGAACTGCGTGTCACTTCATGTAGGCTGCAATGACTGCTTGCGGGAGGTTCTCAACTATTGTCTGGTATGCTTCGCAGGGAGTCCAGCATCCTGGGCATTTACCCTCTCTAATGCGATGGACAATAGATGAAGCATGTTCTCCGCCCAGTATGTCCTGTACCGAATCCTCACGCAGGCTGCCAAAAGGTGCATCCATGGTAATACACGGGTACAAGACCCCATAAGGATCCAAAAAGAAGGATGAACGACCTGAAACACAGCGGAAAGAAATAGGAGTTCCCATCAGATATTTTTCCAGTATCTTGGTATAAAGAAGAGAAAGAATACTTTGTGGATCATATTTTGGACATGAAGTATTGAACTGGCCTACCTGCAGGGCCGAACCTGAATTATGGAGACTGTGAGGTTCTGTTCGGTAGAAGTAAGACGAATGGGCAGCAGTGATCACCACTTTTGAGTAGTCTGCGCCAAAGGATTTAATGGCTCTGTCAAGATGGCCGGCGTTGTGCTTGGAGACGGTAAACTCCAGCAAAACACTGAATCTGTCATTTTCTATGGCTGAAAGAAGTTCGTACGTGGTGCGGGCTTTTTTCCACAATCCGGGTACATCTCTCAGCCTGTCATGGAGGAGCGTATCCCCATCTAAACTCACGGTGATAATAACGTTGGGAATGTGAGTCTCTTCCAGAATCGACTCTACCGTGGTAAGGGTAGTCTCAGGGAGTGATCCATTGGTGGGAACAGTCAGCAGGGTCAACCGGGGGCTGCAGTCGTCTATTGTAGTTACAACGTCAAGAAGATCATTCCGAAGAAACGGTTCCCCGCCGGTCAGAGAAATCCATGAAAGATCGAACTGCGAGAAAATGGCATTGATTTCCCGCAGAGTCAATTCTTCTGCTATCTTCTGGGGGAATTGCACGTATTCTTTCCAGATATTACAGATTCTACACCGTGCGTTACACTGGTAGGTTACCGCATACGTCATCTTGTATGGTTGATGCCTGTATTTGGCTTTTGCTACGCTATGGACTAGGCTATGAAGGTTCTTCATGGGAAGTCTCCCTCTTTGCCCTTTTTTGCCATTTGGACTTATAAGCTTTTTGAGTAATATGGGCAGGAAATTGTAAAAAACACAATATGAAGTGTATGAATTGCGAATATTCTAAAAAAGAGTAGCAGGTTACAGGAGAATATTGGTTTTTGCCTCATTTCTGTACACGGGTCCAGCGATATTCTGAATATCAGTCAATTCCTCACTTCACAGGTGGGGGGCTTTTTTGCACTGTATATTTCAGATTACATTTATTTTCAGGAATAGTTCGAAAGATGATTTCCAGTCGGGCCGCGAATGAAGTCCATTCCTAATATGCTTCAATCCACATAACAATATCATCGATTCTGCTCAGTGTAATTTCATGAGTGCCCTCCCTATCTTTTCCAGCAAGAATAATCATGGACTGCTTCCTGAAATCTCTGCCGTCTACGGCAAAGAGATACGGACCCGTTTTTTCGATCATCTGTTTTTCGGATTGACTGAGGAGAGCCGCGACAATATCTCCCATGCCTTCTGGCGCCTCATGACCGCCCAGGAGGACGACTCTCGGTGAAAACCACCGATATACGTTGAATTCATCGGGAGATAACCTTCTTACCCTGTATCCTTTTTCAGTGAGGATAGTTCTCAGCTCTTTGCCAGTCATCTCATAGTCTATTGAGTTGCACACCAGAATTACCTCTCTGAAGGGACCAAATAGCGACAGTTTGCTCGTGTCTGCTATAATCTCTCCTCCGCACCGCAACAGGGTCACCGTGAGAACATTTCCCTGTGCAGAGACAGTTGCATTTCCAGGAACAGCAAGCCACTCATTCTTGATGCACAGGTAGTCAGTTGTCACTGATTGTCCTGCAGGATACTGGTCATCCCCCAACACAACGGTGTCCACACCTTCGGGAACCAGAAACAGATTCCTACCAGAGGCAGTGTCCCAGGAAGCTACCTGAGCGATTGTTCCCACATCGATGTATCCAATGACTCCAATTGTCTGAAGAAAGAGCAGTTCTGTCTTTACTCCGGTTTCCCAGTCGTACTTTTCTTCATGAGCCTTCAGGGCCACCATGTCAGAGGCGACCATGGCCGTGGCCAATCCGTAATGCGCCCTGTACACAGCGAATTCTCGTCTGCCCGGAGCACCAAAAGAAGGAACAATGTCCTCCACCAGTTGAAATGAAAACCCTTCTTTACTCAAGAGTTTCAGCAATTCCATGTTCACATCCAGGTTGTAGATTACCGTCACAGTGGGATCTGACAGGCAGCAGGATGCCGGGAAGATCATTCCAGCCATCAGGAGCCCAAGAATGGCTACCTTCATCACATGCATCTTATGCATATGCTTCCACCACAATTTCACCAGCCTGCACCAACCCATCAATATTCAAATCATTCCACCTCACTATGATCATATGCGCTCCCTGATACAGGTTCCAGTTGGTAATATCTTCAAGGAATACTGATGCCGCATAGGTGCCCTGCCACCCATACCCCCAAACCAGCAGAATGTACCGGTTATTCTGTTCACCCACATAGATCATTGCGATATCCTCCAGAGGATACTGAGTCAAATCCAGGTAGGCTGACTGGGCATCTGCAAAGATCTCAAAGCTCACTCCCGGCACGTAGTTGTATGTAACGTTGAAGTAGAGACTAAATTCAGTGGCTATGGGGTTAACAGCAGGTCCCCCGACAGGAATCAAATTGCCGTTGTCGTGCTCCCATGTAGTTAGGGTGAGATCAGTCCTTCCTTCTGGATTTTCCAAGGCACCTGCAAGTCCCAGGGCAAAAGCAATATTACTGGCTCCCAGAACATCAGTGGCGTAGGCTGTGTCTCCTGAGACCAGGAACGTATTCGTGCTGAACAGTTCAGCGAGGGAGCCCAGGGTGGGAAGAGGACCAAGGAAATCAAAGATTCGCTGCATGATAAGGACTCTATCTGCGTAACTGATGCCTTCGAACCTGAATGCAAAAAACACCACTTCGTAGGTTCCCGAAAAGGTCAGGGCCACATATTCCCCTGCCTCATTACGGAAAGCATACTCTGACGCAGCATCTTTATCTATTCTGTCGGCATAGTCCATGAATCCACAGGAAGCAGGAGGGGTCCAGCACATGGGGAGAGAAGCGAACCCATCCCCCACTTCGTTACCTCCTTCTCCCGTGAGGTAGTTCACTCCCGTGTCTTCACCTTCAGTTTCTGTGTGCAGATAGGTTCTCAGAAACGTGGTGGGATACCGGCCGTCATTTTTTATGTCCCATACATAGTCCTGGCTGGAAAAGAAGAGCTTCCCTCCTCCTATCAGGTACTGGATGAGTACATTCTCGTCTGCAGGCGACAGGGTCGTAGAAAAATCTGACCCTGTGAACCAGATTACAAACGCATGAGACTGCAGGTAACTCAGGCTCGGAGTGCCATGGATGGCAGCGTTATAGTAATCATAGGGGATACTCAAGGCATCCAGGACGGTGGTGTAGAAGGATTCAACGTTAGTCAGGGTTCCGCATCCTCCGTTATCATCATCAATGACAGCCACAGAGTGGGTGGGCGGAGGAACAGTGGTATAGTACGATATCAGGAACTCATCCCATGCTGTTGAAGCAGCAAAGCTCGTTTCCAGAGAGTATGAGGAGAGGTAGCTACAAAATCCATAGGGAAAGTAAATGGAGACGCCGTGGGAATCGGAGTTGGATACACCATGTCCTTCCTGGATTACTGCAGCGGTGACAGCATTCATCACGTTCTGGGTATCAATCTGGATCTGAGCATCAGGTATCTCAGCCTGAAGCAACTGAGCAAAATGGTATAAATCGATGAAATCATAATCCATATAGACTTCTACCTGGTCCCGGGCAGCTTGAATTCCCGAAAAGTACCCGGGGAGTCCATTGGCCAGATCAGTTGCCATGGTACTGACTGCAGTTGCCAGAGCAGAGGTGAGCGACAAATCTACTGCAGAATGGGTTTCAAATCCCAGGAATCCATAGAAGTTCATATAGTCTGTGACAATCCGGGAAGCAAGCTGATCAGGCGTGCAGGCAAAGTTTGTGACCAGCCAGTTGGTGGTGGTGAGATAATCCCACCCGTCAAAGGGTACAGATTCCTCTGACCCCACCATGTATGAACAGTAGGGCATGACTTCATATTCCACCTCCAGCATGGCCATGAGACACGCATCAAATCCAATGATATCAAGAGGATCCGTTCCTCCGCTTGTAGCAGCATTGAGTGCGGTCCTCAGATCAGGCATGGTCAAATAATCACCACTGGTATCATCAAGACACACGCCTTTTAGAGGCTCTTTTTTCTGTATACTGGTGATTTTTCCTTTCGTGGTAATCTGGGTTAGCCGTGTTTTCCAGCCATCACCATGATCCCACAACACAAGAAGATAGTTATCTGCAGGATAATTCGTACGTGCCCAATCGACAAAATTCGTCAGGGTGGTGGGGTCACCCATATTCAACTCACCGAGGTCCGCAATCAGTGTAGAAACAATGAGGCTATCATATCCATTAAGATCCTGAGGGACAAAGTACCTTCGGGTGCTCGTCCAGTCGCCATTTGAACTGTCCCAGCCCTCGATTCGATCGAGCTGCACCAGAATATTCACCTCAGTTGATGATCCAATAGCTTCCAGTTCATTCAGGTCATCAATGGCAGCAGCTTCCAGGTTGTTGTCCCCGTCCATGTAGACCATGACCGTCCAGCTGGACTGACAGCTGGCGGGGGGGATAAACACACTCATGACCATGAAGATGACAAGGCAACCGAGTGCTTTCTTTTTCATCATGACGTCTTCTCCATTGATCTACTTCTATGAGGGTGCAACCTTTTAAATCTTGCGGAAAACCAGGTTCCAAAGCAGTAAGAACAGATTCTGTGGTAATTCGGGAGTTACAAACCCTTATATATGAAAAAAACCATTCTTCCTCATGGTGCACGAACCCCTCGGCAAAAGGATCAGAAATATCTTGTTGAACGTGCAGAGGACTGAAATAACAGAGCACCACATATACAGCAATCTCGCCCGGTGGGTGAAGAATCCTCACAACAAAGAGATACTGCAGCGTATCTCCCAGGATGAATTAACTCACTATGATTTCTGGAAAAAGTTTACCAGGGAAGAGGTGAAGCCCTCCCGACTGAAAATCGGCTATTACTGCGCAGTCTCGAAAGTGCTGGGATTGACCTTCGGAATCAAGCTGATGGAAAGAGGAGAAGAGAAGGCACAGCACGTATACGAGAAAGTCTCTGAATCCATTCCCGAGGCCAATGAAATTCAGAAAGATGAGGATGTTCATGAGCACGAGCTCATAGCACTGCTGGACGAGGAAAAGCTCCGATACGTGGGTTCAATTGTCCTTGGGTTGAATGATGCGCTGGTGGAGTTATTGGGGGCTCTTGCGGGGTTTACCCTGACACTACAACGAACTGACCTTATCGCCATGGTGGGGTTGATAACAGGGATTGCTGCTTCTCTGTCCATGGCAGCTTCAGAGTACTTGTCCACCAAGTCCCAGAGGATCGATCAGAATGCAGTGAAAGCATCTGTTTACACGGGTATCACATATGTGGGAACAGTCCTGTTGTTGATTTTTCCATACGTGCTTTTTGATTCATATTTTGTCTGCCTGGGGGCTGCCCTGCTCATTGCAGTCACAGTGATTATGGTGTTCACGTTCTACATTTCCGTGGTGCAGGATGTGTCCTTCAGGAAACGATTCTTGGAGATGGCTCTTATCAGCCTGGGTATTGCAGGAATAACCTTTGTGATAGGAATTTTTATGAGGATGTTCTTCAACATTGACCTGTAAACCCACCTCACAGAGAACGTCTAGAATACCGGCATGAGAGAGACATAAAAAAGGGGAACCACTGTGTCAATCCTTATTCAAGCAACCGTCTTTCGCCTTCCAGCTCTCTCATGTCCGTGATGTCTTGACTGGCTTCCAGACAGCCCAGGTAGGTCCCTTCCTCGTCCCGTAGAGCGTAATATTCGATGAGGATTTTTGAGATTTTTCCATTCCTCTCCAGGTCAATCCAGAACGTGGCTTTATCTCTTTTTCCTTCCTTCATTTCCTTCAGAATCTGCTCAACCTTATGCAGGCTCTTCTTTGGGTGACAGTCACGGACATTCCTTCCCACCTCTCCCGAAGGCCTTCTGAAGATTCGTGTGTCATGTTTGTTCCAGGCCAGCACTCTATCATCTGTGTCCAGCACTGAGAACTCTATGGGAATTGTTTCCAGAAGTGCATGCAAGAGCAAGTCAGGTAATGTTCCAATCATGATTGTTCCTCCATAGATGTTGATCGACAAGAGTCTACTTAAACTTTTCTTTTTCTTCGGGGAGCGATACAGCAGCACTGGAAAGACTGCAGGACAGACATGTCAGGGCACCTGAATTGGCCCCATCCTGGCCTGTAACCACACTGCAACCTTTATAAATCTCGAGAAAGAAAAGGGGACATGTTCGGTTCCTATCAATTCGGGAAACCAGTCAGCCTCGGTTCCTCTACGATAGAAACATATCAGGAAAAAGGACTATATGTCTACCATCGGAAATCTGATAGCGAACTCAAAAAAATTATGCCATCTCCTTTCAATTTGCTGGTGACCCCTGTGGAACCAGTTACTCAGCCGGAAATGATAACCCATTATCTGCTGATCAGAACGGCCTTCCCCGTGTTGGTGCCCTCCAGGAGTAAGATTACTGTGGTTGTGACCTTTCCCATTGAGATTGGTGTTTTCCCCGAAACAGAAGAGTCTTTGAATATGGGGTTCTTCAGCAGTACACGAAAGGAAGAAGAACCCATAGATCTTTTTACTGTAACGAGCCCGAAATACACACTGTACGGAGATCCTGACAATGGCGTCATTTGTAAGATGTGGAGAAGTGATGTTTATACTCAAGTTCCTCAAGTCGACCCACTTTCTGAGGGTATTGCGAACGTGGAAATCGAGAACCTTGCTCCTCAGCGCAAAGAAATAACTAACCTTGTGTTCGACGTGCGCTACATGAGAATATTCTATGATGGGCTGGCCATGGCAAATGCTGTCATGAAAGTCAACAGTACTGGCAGCGCTGAAACCTCATTTCTGGAAGAACCTCCCCTAGTGGGTATGAAGAAGGCGGCTACACTTTTCAATTCAAGTAAGGGGGCGGTAATGGAGAAGGAATCATTTTTGATGGAGCGGGGGTTATGATGGATCAATCTCTTTCAGTATTTGGCGACGTTACTCTGCGCGACATTGCGGTGTTTCTTTTAACTGTTGTCATCTCTGTGATCGTTGCCAGATTAGTGAGGACAAATGTGAGAACAGCCCTGAAAGAACGGGTTGCTGAACATGTCCTCAGCATCGCGGAGAGACTCATATACTATGGCATAATTGCTGTGGGAGTTGTCATTGCCCTCCCTCAACTTGGTCTTCATCTCACTGGACTCTTGGTTGCTGGAGGATTCGCGGGTGTTGTGCTGGGGTTTGCCAGCCAGAGTGTTGTCTCGAATTTGATCTCAGGACTCTTCTTGATTGTTGAAAGACCAATCAGGATCGGAGATCAGATTCAGATAGGAGATATTTCAGGTGTTGTAGAGGATATACGGGTACTTTCTACAGTAGTGAGGACATTTGATGGCACGTATATGAGGATACCGAACGAGAAGGTGTTTTCGTCAAACATTACGAACTATGTGAAATACCCTGCCAGACGGTTTGAGTATTCCATAGGAATTGGATACGAGGATGATGCGGAGGAGGCTATACAGGTCATAAAGAAGGTGCTGGAAGAACACCCTTTTGTACTGGTCAATCCTAGACCAGCTGTTTATGTGGACGACCTGGGGGACAGCAGTGTCCGCCTGAGCATACGGGTATGGGCCCCTTCACAGGTGTGGTATACAGTACAGATGGAGTTGCTATGGAAAATGAAAGTAGAGCTGGAAAAAGCAGGCATACACATACCCTTTCCTCAGAGAGTGATACACATAGTGGACGGGACGTAGTCTGGTGAGTGATTTCTGGACACAGAAATTCCTGAGTGAGACAAGAAGGAAAGCAAGGCAAAGGATTCCTCAGGTATTGGGTGGAGTGTGTGAGAAAATGATTTCTGATTCAGTGGTTTAATTCCAAATAAAAAGAGAAAATGCAAAGAAAAAAAGGAAAAAAGGATTACTCTTTCTTCTTGAGATAGAGCAGATTTCCGCCCAAGACCATAAGGGCTATGAACATGGTTCCTAGACAGAGTCCGCCTCCGGCTTCCTCTTCTCCACCAGCTGCGCCTGCTTTCTCAACGATGAAGTAGCGGTATCCTGCCTTGTCCATCATTTCCCGAGCCTTGACCAGGTCATATGCATCTGGTGCAATGTTGGTGTTGAAGGCCCATGACGGGACGGCAACAGGGTTAGCACCGGGTACACCGTAGCCACCCAACAGGTTGTCCACAATTCCCTGTCTGTCAATACAGTGGGAAATGGCCTGTCTCACGTACTTGTTGGCCAGGTACGGGTTGCGGCAGTTGAAGTGCAGGTGCTGGTAGCCGAAGTCTTCTGTGGTCCACAGCTTCAACCCAGGAGTAGCTTCCAGATCCTGAGCAATTGCTCCGAGCTGGTAGTACGTGTCCATGATGTCAATTTCTCCAGTTTCCAGAGCGACACGTGCAGCTTCTCTCTCGGGTATCAGCTTGATGAGGAAGTATTCGAATTGTGGGTCGGGAACACCATACTTGACACCCCAGTAGTTGGGTGTCTTCTTCATCTTCCAGAACTGGTCAGCTTCCCAGGAATCAAACATGAAGGGTCCAGAACCAATGACGTTCTCTCCCCTGTTGATGTCAGACTCCATCCAGCTAGTGGCAGCTTCTGCTCCTGTTATGGGGATAGTACCATAGACATGCTTGGGCAGTACAGTTGGGTTGCAGTACAGAACCCATGCTGCGTGGGGCATTCCGACATATACTCTTACCGTGTACTTGTCAATAATCTCAGAGCTGTCATATATGTCTCTGAAGGTACCCCATCCCTGGAAGGCAGTGTCTGCACTGATGACAGCATCCATTGACCACTTGACATCTTCACTGGTCATCTCCACGCCATCGTGGAACATGATGCCCTGCCTGATCTTGAGGTCATAGTACTCGGGGAATACGACAGGCTCTGCGAGCTTGTCATTCACCTTGCACTTTTTGACATCAGGGGCCAGAGCCTCAATTGAAGCATCATCAATAGCGCTGGGGGCGAACACAATGGTAGGCCCTGCTGTTGCTGATTCTGCAAGTCGGGGTGAAATCACCAGGTTGTTATCCACAAGCCACAGACTCTCAAAGATCTGTGAATGCAGATAACGACCATACACTGAGTTCCATCTCCAGGGCAGCATACCCTCGACAGCCGCAGGTGATCCATAGACAATGGTATCCTTTCCTGGAATTTCCCATGTTTCCAGAGAATAGTTCTGCAGCCACAACAGTGGGTCAAAGCCTTCCAGCTGATCTGTTGAGCCCCAGATGAGCAGTGGCACATACACCACACAGTAGGGCTGTTCATCTGCAATAATTTCCTGCCATCTCCACAGGTATTCCTTTCTGGTTTCCTGATTTGATTCGACTCGTGCCTTGGCCAGCATCTCGTCAGACTCAGGGCAGTACCAGAACGTCACATTGTTACCTATGGGGGTCATTGCAGAAGAGTGGAATATGTCAAAGGGATCGGGGTCTACACCCACCGACCAGCCGAATGAAGAGATGTCGAATCCGTCTTCAGCGAATGTACTACCATAGTAGTTGTTGAACTCCCTGTTGATCAGGTCTCCAAACTCCAGCAGCTTGAAGTCAGCCTTAATGCCGATCTTTGGCATATCAAGGTTGACGGCCTGGGTGTACTGTTCTCTGACCTTGTTCCCGATGGGAGCAATCTGCGTAATCGAAAAGAATGGCTGGTACTTGGAATAGTCCTCGGTGAACGGTACTTGTGTCATGGTTTCCTCTTGAGCGACAGTAGTTGTCCCGAAAAGGGATATCACAAGAGAAGCAACGAGCACAACTGACAGGATTGCCGAAATCTTTTTCGTATTCATTTTTTATCCTCCTTTAGTCTCCATTTCCCGCACCATCCACCAGATGAGATGTCGGATCGAATGTAGAGTACCGATCAAAGGAGGTGACATCTTCATCCAGTGAACGGTCCGGGATTGTCTCAGTTGTAGATACTATTTAAAATAGTAACTACTTGAATTTAGTAGTTACTGTGCTTTATAAAACTTTCGCTTGGAATTAATGTTCTTTCTCCCGGAGCTACTTGCTGCTATGGTAGTGGGATGAAAGGTGCATATGTCATGACACTATTGGTAATACTGGATAAGAAATGTTGACAGGTTGAGTTCTTAGGTTGAAGGATAAAATCTTTATGGGATTTTTGGCTCAATCAGGAGATTTCAAATAGTGTCACTCTCTCCTGAATAGATGATTAGTCTTCATAAGGGCTATAAACAGGGTTCCCAGACAGAATCCGCCTCCAGCTTCCTCTTCTCCGCCTGTGCTCACCGTCTTTTCTAGGACGTAGTAGCGATATCCTGCCGTGTCCATCAACTCTCGTGCCTTGTCCAGATCGTATGGGTCTGGTGCAATGTTGGTGTTGAAGGCCCACGAGGGAACGGCAACAGGGTTGGCACCAGGCACACCATAACCACCCAGCAACTTGTCCACAATTCCCTGTCTGTCAATACAGGAGGAAATGGCCTGTCTCACGTACTTGTTGGCAAGGTACGGGTTGCGGCAGTTGAAGTGCAGGTGCTGGTAGCCGAAGTCTTCTGTGGTCCACAACACTAGGCCGGGGGTAGCTTCCAGGTCCTGAGCAATTGCTCCGAGCTGGTAGTAGCAGCACATGATGTCAATTTCTCCAGTTTCCAGGGCAACACGGGCTGCCTCTCTCTCGGGTATCAATTTCAGTATCAGGAAGTCGCATCCTGCTTCAAGATATCCATATGCAGAACCCCAGTAGTCAGGTGTCTTCTTCATCTTCCAGAACTGGTCAGCTTCCCAGGAATCAAACATGAAGGGTCCTGAACCAATGACAGTGTCTCCTCTGTTGATGTCAGATTCCATCCAGCTGGTGGCAGCTTCTGCTCCTGTTATAGGAATGCCACCATAGATATGCTTGGGCAATACATATGGATTACAATACTGTACCCATGCTGCGTGGGGCATCCCGACATACACTCTCAGTGTGTACTTGTCAAGGATTTCTGAGCTGGAATATACATCTCTGAAGGTACCCCATCCCTGGAAGGCGGTGTCTGCGCTGACACAGGCATCCATTGACCACTTGACATCTTCACTGGTCATCTCCACGCCATCGTGGAACATGATGCCTTCTTTGATTTTGATGTCGTAGTATTCGGGGAACACAACAGGACCTGCGAGTTTGGTGTTCACCACACACTTCTTGACATCAGGTCCGAGAGCCTCAATTGAAGCATCATCAAGAGTGCTAGGGGCAAATACGATTGAAGGTCCTTCTGTTGCAGAGTCAGCAATTCTTGATTCAATGGTGAGGTCTGGAGCAACGGTCCACAATGTCTCAAATATCTGGTTGTGAAGATAGTGTCCATACACTGAGTTCCATCTCCAGGGCAGCATACCCTCGACAGCTGCGGGTGTACCATAGACAACGGTGTCTTTTCCTGGAATTGACCAGGTTACAGCATCAAAGTTCTGCTGCCACATCAGTGAATTAAAGCCTTCCAGTTGATCTGTGGAGGCCCAGATGAGCAGTGGCACATACACCACACAGTAGGGCTTTTCATCCGCAACAATCTCCTGGAATCTCCACAGGTATTCCTTTCTGGCTTGCTGGTCAAGTTCAACTCGTGCGAGAGAGAGCATCTCATCAGCTTCCGGGCAGTACCAGAATGTAATGTTGTTACCTATGGGGGTCATTGCAGAAGAGTGGAAACTGTCAAAGGGATCGGGGTCTACTCCCACTGACCAGCCGAATGAAGAAATGTCGAATCCATCTTCAGCAAATGTGCTGCCATAGTAGTTGTTGAATTCCCTGTTGATCAGGTCTCCGAACTCCAGCATTCTGAAGTCAGCCCCTATGCCGATTTTTCTCATTTCGAGGTTGGCTGCCTGTGTATACTGTTCCCTAACCTTGTTCCCAATGGGGGCAATCTGCGTGATCGAAAAGAATGCGGGGTAATTGGAATAGTCTTCAGTAGTTGGCACTTTTTTCCACTGCTGTTCTTGTGCAACAGTACTGGTTCCGAATAGGGATAGAGTTAAAGAAGCAAGTAACACGGCAGACAATACGACTGAGATCTTTCTTGTGTTCATTTTTCTTCCTCCTTTGGTCTCCATTCTGTATACCATCTGCTGGAGGTGATGTTGATCGGGTTCAGTGTCTGCAATACCGATCCAAGGAGGCCGACATCTTCAACCAGCAGACGGTATTGGAGTTCCGATTTTCCGTAGTAGATACTACTTTTAGTAGTAGCTACTTGTTATTATAATAACTACTACTTATAAGACTTTCGGTTGACACGTGGATGATTGAGCTCGGATGCTGGAAGTACGTCCCTTCGATGTGGGAACAAAAGATGTGTGATGTGAGGCCTTGCATCGATATGGGGGCTCAGCAGAACAGGAGCAGAAGTATCACAGGGGCTCATTACAGCACAGGAACCGTAACATTTTTTTGGTATCAGAAGAACTCCTACTATGGGAACCTTATACATAGGAACGAGTGGCTGGAGCTATGATGATTGGATTGGCCCGTTTTACCCTGAAGGCATTGAGAAGGGAAAGATGTTAGAGTTTTATGCAAGGGAATTCAATCTGGTAGAGATTAACTCCACTTTCTATGCCCTACCCAATAAGTACGCGGTCATTTCCTGGAACAAGAAGGTACCTGATGATTTTGTCTTCACCGCAAAGATCCCCAAAGAGATTACTCACAAGAGATTTCTCAAGAATTCAGAACCGGTGTTCAAGGAATTCTATTCTTTGATGTTTCCTCTCATAGATTCAGGAAAGCTGGGCTGTTTCCTCATTCAATTGCCTCCAAAGTTCTCTACAGAGTATGAAGATAACCTGAAGGAGTTCTTGGACTTTCTACCTGACAATGTGCGGTTTGCGGTAGAGTTCCGCCACACCTCCTGGGACTCGAGAATTGACGTTTCCTTTCTCAGAGATGACCACGCCGCCTTTGTTGTGACAGATTCTGTGAAAATGGAACCTCTCGTACGAATCACATCAGATCTTGGATATGTTAGATGGCATGGAAGGAACCCATCGCATTGGTATGACTATCAATACTCAGAAGAAGAATTGAAGGAGTGGGTACCCAAAGTGCAAGAAATACGTCTCTCAACCGAGACTTTGTATCTCCAGTTCAATAATCACCCCCGAGGGCAGGCAATCAGCAACGCACGAATGTTGAAGGACCTTCTGAACATCCCGTACAGGAAGGCCCAGCCTGGGCAGAGGAGGCTAGATGCCTGGTTTGGCTCGTAGTGTGGCTCCTCAGCGTGATGGCAGACACCGGAGCAGCAGATCTTGAAATGTCAGCAAGAAGGCAGGTCTACTACCTCTTTGCTCGCCTCCTATACCTTTATAAAGTCCTGATTGAAAGGATATATGATGAAAGAATTGCTGCCGGTGGAAAAAAAGAGGAAGCTAGTGGTGCTTAACAGCATTTTCATGAAAATCCAGAAAACGCTGGAGGATTCCATTGGGCCCTCTGCGGCCAAAGTTCTCTACTCTGCAGGAAAGGAATTTGGCGACAAGTACATGGAAATCATGCAATCAGAAGATGAAGGCGCCACCATCCAGGATCTTTTGGCCGAGCTGGAAGCCACTGGCTTTGTGAGGGCTACCTTTCATCCTGAAGAATTTCAGTTCCAGGTTACTGATTCTCCGATTGCTTCTGGCTATGCGGAAAGTAATGACCCCGTGTGTCATTTTCTGGCTGGGTTTTTCGAGGGGCTGGTTTCCAGATATTACAGTAAAGAAGACATCATGTACAGGGAGACCTCCTGTCAGGCTGCCGGAGATAGCTACTGCTTGTTCGAGCTGACTGAGAGAAAATCCTCAATGTGAACTTTATTTTCGCATTGGCGAAAGAAAACGACTTTTCTGCTCAGCCACGTATGAAGAACAGAGCCTGACTTGACAATGGATGTGGTCTTCACCAGTCCGGCAATGGCAATGGAAAAAGCTATATATATGCTGTAGAAAAAAAGAATGGAGGTTGAACAGCATGGGGCTCTTTGACAAAGGAAAAGATGAGGTTATAGAATCTCTAAGACGGATGGCCACCGAATTGCGGGACGAAAACTCCCGTATCACCAGGGAGTTGGAAACCTACAGGAAGGAATACGGCGGAGTGTCCAAGTTACGAGAGGTAGCCGAAAGGCTGACTGAGGATAACCAGGCTCTCCTGGACAAGGTGGAAAATTTTGCAGAAACTGAACGCCAGCTGAAACAGATTATTGAAGAAAAGAATCTTGAAATATCCGAACTTCAACAGGTAATACAGCAGAAAAAGGATGAGATTTCCCTGAAAACCTTTGCCATTGTGGCCAGAGACTCAGACATTAGCCTCTCTGATGATCTGGTTCTTACAGGAGGGCTGAAAACCAGCCGCAGCATCCACCTCGGAGATGGAGTCATTATAAAAGGGAATATTGAAGCAGGAGAAGAAGTCCACCTTGGTAGCAAAAATATGGTGTATGGGGATGTGGTGGCTTCAACGGTGAAGAGCAAAGCCGAGTGTGAGTTCAAGGGTTCTATAAAAGGTAAGGATGCATCTCTTGGAGACAGAAATATTATGAATTCGCCGGTGAACATAGAAGTCCAGCTGGAAATAGGGAATTTCTGTGAAGTAAAAGAAGATGTATACTGTAAAGGAGATATCTACGTGGGATCTGACAGCGTTCTTCAGAAAGTCATGTGTGATGGCAGCCTGAAGATCGGATCCAGAACAACGGTACAGCGCATTGTTTCCAAAGGAGTGGTGGAACTGGGACGACTCCCCAAATAGGGTATCATGCTCGTGATCTGAGTTCTTCCAGCATGTAGTAACACTGATCTATCATTGATTTTACCCGCTCAATCTGGGCAGCATGAACATCTGATAGATCTGCGTGTTCCAGTGAGTCCAGCAATTGATTGTAGATATCGTAGAGCCTGAAAAACTCTCCAGGTGTTGCTCGCTCCAGATCGGCCTTCAGTTGTTCCACCTCCTGAGCGAATGAATCCCAGTAGAACTTCTTGGCACGTTCTTCCCGTATTCGTTCTTCAACGTGTTCCTTTTGTTCGAGATCCTTCATCTTGGCAAAGGACTCGCGTATGCGGTCTCTTATTTTCACTTTGAGATCTTCAGGAAGATCATCTGCTATTTCCTGGAATTTTCTGGCAATCCTGTTGTATCCTTCAGGATCAAAACTCTTGGATCCAATCAACGTGCTGATTTCTTCCAGAAGCTCTTCTCCAATTTCTTCAGATGTCTTTTTTTCTGTTCGCTGAATTCGTTTCCCAATTTCCAGCAGGTACTCGTCGATTTCTACTTCAAGTGGCTGATCCACATTCTTGGGCGCATCCTGCTGTCTCTTCAGCAGATCAGCATAGCGCCGTTTCGCCTGAACTGCGTCAAGTGAATCCAGAGAATCAAGAAGCCTCTTCGAATCAGAAAGCAGTTCTTCCAGTGGTTTTGTTGGAGATTCCTGTTCTTCCACTGCATCGATTCGTTCCTTCAACTCCTGGATATTCTGCACGATTCGTGATCCAATGAGAGAATCAGGCGAGAAGGGTTTGTCCTTCAGCGCGTAATACAGATTCTTAGCCTCATCAAAATGCTCAGAAACATAATCCAAGCTGTAGATGTCAAGAATATCCCTCGTTTCGGCCAGCAGCCGAGACATCTCTCGTTCAGTGAGTTCTGTCCTGGGAATTCCTTCTTTGGCCCTGAAGGGCTTCTTAGCCTCTTCTAGTGACTCTTTTCCGACATGGAGTCCCAGTTCTTCTGCTTTCTGCCTTATTCTCTGTTCTTCTTCTATGAGTTTCTCCAGAATATCAGTTGTCGATTCCACAGGAGAGATTGCTTCTGTTGAAATATAAAGCTTTTGGCCGGCACGCAGAGGAACAAAGGATGAAAACCTTCACTTCCCCGTATAGCGTCCCTTTCATTACACATTTCCTAGTCACATGAACAGATTCCTTTTCTATCCAGGGCAAGGATGATTCCCAGGAGGAGAAGCATCAGGACAGCCAGAACCTGAGAGAGAGAAACTCCACCCTCATCAACCCACAGGGAGAGCTCACCTGGATACGAATCCTTCAACACAGGATGAGGATCATAGACATTGTAGTGCTCGGGAGGATAGACTTCCTTGAAAGCCGGATAGACCACATCCTGCATGTACTGCTGTACCTGGGGACTGGCCCTTCCAAATCCCTCTTCAACTGATACTCCCAGGGTGGACTGGCAGAAGTAGTAGGTGAACACGAACCCGGTAATAGGCAGGTTCTCTTCTGGCAGGCCTGCCCACCCAAGCTCGTCAGCCGAAACTGAGCCAATCCCGATGTATGGTCTCTCGCTTTCCGGCAGAAAGGAACCTGCATAGCAGGAATCTATAATCAATACTCTCTTTTCACTGGTAACACGCTCCCAGAGCGGAGGCATGAGACTGTTCCATTGGAGATCATGCCTCAGATATCCTCCGTGAGAGCAAATGTAGAACAAAGCAATGTCATTCTGATCTGCTTTCTGCAGGTATGCAATACCCTCCTTCACTGCTTGCGTCGTAATAGTATCTCTTCTTAGTAGCATGTGTGATTTCTGCCACCCGTGGTACTGGAGCAGGGTCTCCATTCGTTCAACATCCACGAAGCCCAGAGGGAGATCAGTGTACCCTCCAGGGAAATCATTGGTTTCCATGAGGACAGCCCACCCCTCCACCGGGTTTTCCAGTGCAGCCGACATCAATACGGTTCCGACAGCCATCACGGCAATTCCATAACACCATATCCTGCAGCACGCATTCCCATACATACTGAAATCACCACCACAGCCATACCAGTGACCAGCGCATCTTTCATCGTGAAGTGAAGCTCTCTCAGGTAGGTGCGCCTCCCTCTCCCAAATGCTCGAGAATCAATTGCAATGGACAACGCTTCAGCCAGCCTTATAGCTGAAATAATCAATGGAATCAGAATAGGTATGTACTTTCTCACTTTTTCAACGATATTTCCCTTTTCGAGTTCGAGCCCTCGTGCCTTCTGCGCATCCATGATGGTCAAGGCAATCCCTGCCAGAGCAGGAACCTTGCTCAGAGCAATGGCCAACATTAACCCGAAATCATACCGCAATCCGGATTTAACGAGAGCAAGAACCAGATCTCTCTGCTCGGTGGTCATGAGGAGCAAATACGTAGCCACGATCAAAGACAGCAGTCTCAAGGACATGGCAATTCCCATCTGGATTCCCTCCTTCGTGATGATAACCTTCCAGTAGGATACCAGAACTGTCCCCGTTCTCTGGAAGAGGGGCCATATCAGCAGTGCCATAACCACAAGAGGAAGAATCAGTTTCAGGTACGGGAATAACTTCGAAAAAGGAATTCTGGCTGCCACTCTGAGAATGATAACCTCGCCTGCAAAGAGGGCCATCAGCACTCTGTAATCAGTGAACAGGACACCCACGAGAAACAGGCCAATGGATAAGAATAGCTTTGTTCTGGGATCCAAAGAGTGAAGAAAGGATTCTTTTCGAATAAACATGGTCTGCTGAATCATAGGGTACCCTCCAGTTTGTGGAGAAACTCTTCTATGTTCAGACACGTTCCATATCCCAGACGACTGCTGAGTCTGGCGATCTGCGGTGCTTCCAGGAAGTTATCACTGAGCAGGCCTTCATCTGAAAAGATCTGATGCGGGCTTCCTTCAGCAGCCAGGGTCCCGTCTTTGAGAATGAGTATACGGTGTGCCATCTCTGCCACCAGGTTCATGTCATGAGTCACCAGGATTACAGTGCGATGCTGCTGGTGAAGGGCTCTGACCAGGTCGATTATTGAGCGAGAGCTCTTGAGATCCAGGCCAGTCGTTGGTTCATCCAGGACGAGAATCTGGGGGTTCATTACCAGGACAGACGCGATGACCAGCCGCTGTTTTTCCCCACCCGACAGGCTGGTAGGGTGTGTATCCTTATATCTGAAAAGGTCAGTCTGCTTCAGAACCGCAGCCACGCGTTCTGCTCTCTCTTCCAGAGGGACACTAAGGTTCTTGAGGCCGAATTCCACTTCTTCGAACACACTATCTGCAAAGATCTGATGATCTGGGTTCTGAAAAACATATCCTACCTTCCGGGCTAATTGAGCAACACTCTTGTCCTTAACAGATTCTCCAAAGATGAAAATGTCTCCTTCCTTCGGACGCAGCAATCCATTGAAATGCTTGACCAGCGTTGTCTTTCCAGATCCATTTTGTCCAATGATTGCTACAATCTCTCCGTGTCCAATAGTGAGAGAAACATTATTGAGGACGGGGACATCGCCGTACTGAAAGGACAGATTCTTCACCTCAACAGCAGGTTCCGTACGTGAAGATGGTGAAGAACTCCCCACTCTCGTGAGGGTTGATTCTGTCTTCAGGCTCTGAGAAGTGAATTCCTTGGGTCTGAGATTTTCAAGCAGTGACACCGCATCTTCGAGGGTCACAGCTATTCTTTGTATGATGCCTCTCCTGTGAAGCTCATAGGTGACTTCAGCAACCCCAGGAACCTGTATGCCCAGAGCTTTCATGGTCTCCACCTGAGAAAATACATCTCTTGGCGATCCCGAGGCAACGACAGAGCCATCTTTTATCACCAGCACCTGCTGGGCACGCTCTGCAATGTGCTCTGTATTATGTTCAATGAGTATGATGGACATTCCGCCAGCGTGAAGCTTGTCCAGGACATCATACACACTCTTTCTTCCCCGGGGATCCAGTTGAGAGGTTGGTTCGTCTAACACAAGGTGAGAGGGGTTCATGGTCAGAATAGAAGCAATTGCAAGCTTCTGTTTCTCTCCTCCCGATAGAGAGAAAGGAAACCGCCCCCTGTCTGCAATTCCAATAATGGTTAGGACGTCCTCAATGCGGGCCAGTATTTCTTCTCGGGGCAGACCCAGATTCTCGGGACCAAAAGCCAGTTCTTCCTCCACACTCATGGCAAAGAGCTGGGATTCAGGATTCTGAAGAACAATGCCCACTTTTTCAGCAAGCTCGTGCACATGGTGTTCTCGCGTATTCAACCTGTCAACAACAACATTTCCCGACAGAATACCCGTAATGGAATGGGGGATGATCCCATTCATGGTGAAACAGAGAGTACTCTTTCCTGAACCTGAAGGGCCAACCAGCGCGAGGTAGCCGCCCTGAGGAACAACCAGGGTGACTTTACTTAGCACCGGAGATTCACCCGTGCTGTATTGAAAGGAGAGATCTTCAACACTGATCATTGTGGTCTCTCACATAATTCCACATAAATGCTTTTTGATTGAGAAGGTCCCACCGTCAGGTCTTAGGCACACAGGGACTGACTGAGGACACATATAACAATATATTCAAGGAAAATTCCAGGTGCTGGATTGCCACATGAGCGTGCGAGACACCCCTGGATACCTTTAGAATACCGTGACTCTCCCTGCACGTTCAGTACAGTCCTACATTGCTGTGGCAGGTCCTCCACTGAGAACGGCTTCCTTCTGGGACGTTCCAGGTCCATTGTTCTGTCTTATGGAAACGAATAGTTTGCCCTCTTCTATTTCAATGATGAGGTTACAGTTGCCATCCACAATATCGTTTCTGCCAAACAACTGAGGTCTCCTTCCCAAGGGAAGCGTGGCCATTCTTATGGTGATTTCTCCCTTGGCAAGTTCGTCTGCAGACAGGAGTTTTCTGAGGTCTCTTTCCTGTAGTGGGATACTCACTTCATTTTCCGATCGTTTTCTGTTGTACCATTCTGCTACAGGAATATCATAGAAATAGTCTGAGAAATCAGCTTCCGGACCATATGTTTCTGAATCAAACGGAATAGAGCTGTTGATTTCCACAAATTGGTTCTCAAAGAGCTGAGTACCTCCCACAAAAAGCGATGAGACCGTAAAGAACAAACACAAGAAGACAGGGATCTTCCGGGTCTTTTCTGCAAAGAGGAGTGAGTCAATTCTGTTAGTGGCTCCCGTCCAGTGAACAGCAAACGTGTGCGGCATGCCACTTGCAAGGCTGTGGAATTTCAGCAGCAGGGAAAGAAATGTCCTGGTGTCCTGAGAACAGGTGATAGAAGCCTGATCAGCGCAGCACTCCCTGTCATTAAACACTTTTCTATACAGGAACCAGCTCATGGGGTTGTATAAGAAGACAATGCACAGAGCGGCAAGAAATGGCTTCAGGAGTGTGTCCTTACCTTTGACATGGTACAATTCATGCCTGATGACTATCCGGAGCTCACTGTCATCCAGCATAGTGAGGAGGTCTCTTCCCACTGCTAGGAAAGGAGGGTATCCATATACAAAGGCGTCACATTTCTTTCTGCACACCATCACCTGCTTGATGGACAGTCCCAGTTCAGAGGAGACTTGATTCACAATGGTCAGAAGCCTCGAATCTGTTGCTGGCTCACATCCAAATACTCTACCAGTTATGTGCTTGCCGAACAGAACCATGACAACAAAGCAGCACACAGCTATCAAGAGGAGAACAACGCTGGCCCGTGCAAACCCAGAATAGGTCGACGTCATTGTGGCAGATCTGGCCACCCAGCCATCAATCTGGGAAGATTCACTGCTGCCGACAAAAATCTCTCCCGACAGGATGGTGAGTTCCACGATCTTGAACGGAACAATCAAAAACACGAAAAAACAGGAGACAAGAGAAATGAGCCTAATACGGAATCGAGTGGTGGCATTCCTCACTTTCAGTAGCGCAATGATGCCCTCGTTGGTGAATTGTACCACCACAATCAATACAATCGCAAGCGCAAAATTCTGCCACTCATTCATGAGACAACTCCTTCAGACGAACTCTTAGCTTCTCCACATCCTCTTCATTCAGGTTGAGACTTTCTGAGAAGTAACTTATGGTTCGATTTCCGAACCGCATCAGGAGATCATCTATGGTAGAGCGTATGACCTGATCAATGTATTTTGGTTTTGACTTGGCAATGGTGTACACATAACGGTATCCTCCTCTTCCCTTCACCAGCTTTCTGTTGAGCAATTTCTTCTTGTGAAGACGGGTGAGAGTAGTATTGATGGTGGTGTAGGCGATTTGTTTTTCTCTGTTGAGTTCTGAATAGACCTCCCGTGCATCAGCTTTTTTCTTCTCCCAGAAGACTTCCATTATTGTTCGTTCTAGAGGACCAAGTCTTTTGATATTCATTACTACTACCTGTTGTCGTAAGCTTTTAAAGGTTTGTGCTCTGGTGGTGTACTACGCGATTTTTCATTCAAATACCTTATTTGAAGCATAAAATGGTCGGGAAATTAGACACGGAGAACCCAGACTAGTGTGACCAGAAATCTGAAAGGCACCGTGGTGAGAGGACGTCAAACGGGAGAAGCAAGCTGTTAGGGAATTTGACTCAACAATGAGGTTAGAGAACCTGAGAAAGAGAGTACTGGTAACTGAGGGTTCAAATTCACATTTTCATTCCTTCACGCGAAATATGACTCTCTGTGGATTCTGGTAGTCTTGTTAGAAGCACAAGGAGTGCGTTCTGTCTGTGAACACCACGAGGCACCTCCTGTTCCAGAACCTGCATAGCAATCCTAATGCGTGCTTACCATTCCTGCACCAGCCTTGCCTAAAATGCTATATGGGCCATGTGTGGAAAGCGTAGAGACGTATAACGGCAGCGAAAGAAAGTGCAAAAAGAATAAGAAATCCGTCTCTTTTCAGTCCCAGAAATCTTCGATCTTGTACTTGTCGTCTTCTTTTACTACAGCGAAATTCCAGAAGACTTCTTCGACTCTTTTCTCCCCTTCCTCTGTAAACTTCCTGTCCATTCTCGCGAGATATATGGTTCTGCCTGATGACAATCCCGGCTGTTCCGTCGACAAAGCAAGCAATCCAATCCCCTTCACAGTAAACGAAATTTCTGATTCCTCAGCCTCTTCCAGCATGGTCCCGATGATCGATTTCACTCGTTCCTCGCCGCCATTGGCCATGATGTATGCTCTTGACAGTGTTATATATATACCCTCAACATCCCGATCGTTGTACGATCGAACCCATGTGTTCACTGTGTTTTCAGGTGTATCAAGGTTCACACCAATGGTACAGCCGAGTACCAGAAAGCAACACAGTAGAGCCATAATCTGTTTTATGAGATCACCATGGGAGTTGGTTATCAATACCTTATAAAGATTACCCCAATCTGATGGTCATACTCTAGCTGTTCAACCCTATCTGCTGTGTTGTACAATTTAGCCTTCAAATACCTTGTTTGACGCATAAACCAATAGAAGGATACTATAGGGAAACCAGATGGTTTTATGGCCAGAAATTGGAAAGAATATAACAAGATGCTGGTAAGAAGGGGAGAATTATGCTTGACAATGGATTTCATTGAATATTGGAATGAAGAACTTCAGCAGATGAATGTGAACAAGCGAGGTAGCCCTTTTGCATTTCCTCAATTCATAGCATATACTGCCCTGACGAAGACAGTGTTCAGCGTGTCCTATAGACAGTTAAAGGCACTTTGAGAAAGTTGTCGCAGTATACAGAGGGACTTACCTCAGCAGACTGTCTCTGCTGTAGGATTTCTTTTTGATTTTAGCCAACCAGCATCAGTTACTTTAGGAGCATTTGGTTCGCAAACACCGCGACTACGTGACTATAAGGAGGCTTATAACTTCACACGGAGTCTTGAAATGTCTGATGATGAGGCCAAAGACTGGGGGAATGGATATCTTATGGGATATGCTCTAAGCGATTATCTTTCACAAAAAGAGAACCGGACTTATTTGACTATTACCAAAAGTTTCATCAGAAATGATGCATGGAAAGACATGTGTACTGAAGTCATAGAGTCGTTGATACGTGGCATATTTAAAGATGCATGGAGGAAGACGTTCTAATATGAAAGAAAATCGAAAAGAGCTGATTTATCTTTGGATTGTTCTTTTTCTTGTAGGGCTGGTGGCTACCTCTTACTATAGACAGAAACAATTCGAAGGACAGATTGAAGAAAACATATCTGACCTGAAAGAGATAGTCAGAGAAAATTCAGACATTCTAGAGAGAGATTGGGAAGCCCTTGACAAAAATGACCCAGAAGAGCTCTCTGATTACTTCCAGAAAGAGACAAGTGCCCTCTACTCCATCTATCTTCTGGATTTTCACGAATACCTTCAAAGTGAAGAAAAACTCTTCAGTGGAACAATCCGAACGCAGGCTCGTGAGTGTACACTATTGGAGGTCAAGTCAAAGATTCTGGGTGCCTATTTTCGTGTGTGTGACAAGTGGGCCTGTGGTCCTGACGCAATAGGAATTTCAGGTCATGCTGGAGAATACTGCAGAATACTGCAGAAATATTATGGTGGCGAAAATTCCAGTTCCTGGGACGACTTTGTGAAATCAGATCACTATGAAGCATTCTTGAATGAATTGTTCTCCTCTATTGAAACTATGGAGGAACTGCCTCTTGACAAGTGCTACCAGAATACTATAGATCATGCAGAGAAAGCCGCATTGAGAAATACGTATAGTGAAGTCCTGTCGGAGTCCTACATATTCATGGCGGAGACAGCGTATCATAACTACCAGGTGCGCAAGAGTCAGAAGGATTTTGCAGGAGCAATCATGGACGCTGAAGTCGTGTATGCCCTCAATGATACCCTCCACGTACTGGATAGAGCGAGTTTCTCGGGCGAAATTCTCTACACAGGCATTGACACAAATTTTGTCCACATACATGACATCATTTCTGACACTTTCATCGTGTTTGTTCTTTCTCTACTGACTTTAGTAGCCGTGCACTTTGTACAGATAATGAGACTGGAAAGGCAGTACTGACTCTGAGAGATGTCCTACAGGGAGAGTAAGATTTGCTTTTCCAGAGAATTTCTTGAATTCCTCGCAAATGGAAAGTCTTCTTCCTGTTCTGTGAGATGGTCCATCCAGGAATTGTCACTGTAGAAAACCAGATGGTTTTATGACCAGAAATTGGAAAGAACATAACAAGATGCTGGTAAGAAAGGGAGAATTATGCTTGACAATGGATGATTGCACACGCAGTGCAGTGAAAGAAAAGCATACGAAATCCTCTTATGATAATCATTTCTTCAAGATAGAAGTTGCAGCATAGTAAGAAAATTCCTACTATGCTGTAAATGATGTATTAGTACGATTTGATTATGTAACACAGGAACCCTATCCAAAAGTATTTATGTCGACGTGACGAGGACACACCACCACATCTGAAAACTTACGAAATGCTGATTAGAAAAGGAGGAATTAGATGAATGTACAGGCTTTGCTACTCCTGGTAGCGATTGTGTGCGATGTGCTACTGATTGGTATTTTCGCTAGAGATTACAAGAATTCGAAAGAGAAAGTCACCCTGCTGTTCATTTTGGGGCTGATTGTTATCTTTCTGATCTGTATATATTTCTTGTTGGAGAAAATGGGAGTTGTCATCGTATTCTGACTTTGTTTCTCATTTTTTCGGCGTTTCTTTTTTGATTATCTGCAAAAGCCCGAGTTCGGCCCGCCCAGGTAAAAAGCAGCCAATCCAGAATCTTCAATTTACTATTTAAGGTAATAGCTATTATATAATGTAGCATGCTACTATTGGCTTTAGCTACGACTTAAGATAGTATATACTACTGAAACCGAAAGGTTTATAAGCCTTTCCCTGTACGTGGATACAATACCGATCAAAGGAGGTAGAAAAGATATGAATGTAAAAACAAGAAAAGTCTCAATGGTGCTGTCGATTGTTCTCTTGACTTCTTTGGTACTTTCTTTATTCGGAACTACTGCGATTGCTCAGGAACAGGAGATCACGAAGGTTCCCTTTACTGAGGATTATTCCAAGTACCCACCGTTCTTTTCGATTACGCAGATTGCTCCTATCGGGAACAAGGTCAGAGAGCAGTACACCCAGGCTGTCAACCTTGAGATGCCCAAGATCGGCATTCAGGCTGACTTCAAGTTGCTGGAGTTCGGAGACCTGATCAACAGGGAGTTCAACAACTACTACGGAAAATCCTATTCTGAAGATGGATTCGACATTTCTTCGTTCGGCTGGTCAGTGGGCGTAGACCCTGATCCCTTTGACATATTCCACTCTTCTGCAATGACCCCCATAGGTAACAACGTGACATTCTGGTACTGCCCGGAAGCTGACGAGATGCTGGCTAAAGCACGAGTCGAAATTGATCAGGCAAAGAGAAAGGAATACCTGTGGAGATTCCAGGAGATTGTTGCAGATGAACAGCCGTACTGTGTGGTGTACATCCCACTCAACATGTGGGCCTCAATAGACACCTTTGAAGGATTCAGTGGATTGCTGTGGACACAGAACTATGATGCTGCGTCCTGGTCAATTCCTGGAAAAGACACCATTGTCTATGGTACACCTGCAGCTGTTGAGGGAATGCTGGTCTGGAGATGGAACTCAGTGTATGGATACTACTGCAACCAGCAGATTTTCCAGACACTGTGGCAGAACGACGATAACCTGAACATGTCACCCTTGCTGGCAGATTCTACAACAGAAGGACCTACTATTGTGTTTGCCCCCAGCATGCTGGACGATGCTTCAATTGAGGCTATGGCCCCTGATGTCAACAAGTGTAATGTCAGTTCCAAGCTCGCTGAACCTGTAGTCTTCCCAGAATACTTCGACATTAAGATCAGAGAAGGCATCATGTTCCACGATGGTGTGGAAATGACAAGCGAAGATATCAAGTGGTCCTTTGATGCCTGTGTCAGCCCAGATACTGCCTTCCAGGGATATGGAACATTCAGAGATGTCTATGGTGGATCAGAAATCGTTGACAAGTACACACTGAGAGTGTATGTCGGAATGCCCCACGCTGCCTGGCTCAGATACTGTGACACCAACATTCTGCCCAAGCACCTCTATGGTGATATTCCTATAACAGGAGCAGAAGCTGCTACCAAGTGGATGGAGTCTGACGTCAACAGGGGAGAAACCGTCATTGGTTCTGGACCCTTCATCTTTGACTCGTGGGAAGCTGACCAGTACTGGAAGTTGAAGAAGAATCCCAACTACTGGGGTTCAAAGTATGGTCTCCCAGAAGCAGGATGCGACTTCTTTGTGCTGAAATTGATACCCGAGAGAGAGGCAGCCCGTGTTGCCCTGGAAACTGGCGAAATCGACATGATGGACACCTACTACAACTTGACAGCCATTGGTGAGGATCTCGAAGCTACTCCCGGCATCAAGTTGTGGACTTCAGAGCAGTTCGGCTACCAGCACCTGCACTTCAACTGCCGCAACCCATACCTGGCCAACAAGTACGTGAGACAGGCCATTTCCTCCTGTATTGACAGACAGGGAATTGTGGACAACCTGTTGGGTGGCTACGGTGTACCCGGACGGAACCCTGTTGCTGTTCCCTCATGGGCCTTCAACACCAACATTGCACCAGACCCGTATGACCTGGCCAAGGCACGAGAATTGATGGACACGGCAGGATACCGCTACTACATCATTGAGAAACAGGTAACGGTAGAAGGCGGAGAAGCTGGAGCTGGTGGTACGTCCACCACGACACTGATTGTAATTGGAATAGTTGCCCTGATAGTCGGACTTGCCATTGGGTACATGGTAAAGAAGAAAGACTAGAAGAACAAAATTTTTTCCCTCTTTTTCCCTTTTTTGAAGAGGGAGAGTTGAAATGACTGAGGACAAGAAAGAACAGCCCCGACATGAGGAGACTTGCTCTAAACAAAACAAAGGAGGATGTGCGATATGGGAATGAGAGAATATATCCTGAAAAGAGTGATCCTGATTATTCCCATGCTCATGGGAATCTCTTTCATAGTGTTCATGCTAATGTACTTGATGCCAGGGGATGCTGTTGATCTCATGTTGGCACTACAGCCCGACACTGATCCTGCATACGTGGCACACATAAAATCGATTTACGGCCTGGATAAACCTTGGTATATCCAGTACTTTTACTGGCTCAAACAGTTTGCAACCTTTAATCTTGGATCTTCATTTCTATCTGGAAGAGATGTCTCCGAAGAAATCGGGGCCAGAGTGGTAAACACCCTATCATACCAGCTGCTTGCCGTTGTCTTTTCGATAGGTGTTGCTATCCCAGCAGGAATTGTATCTGCAGTCAGACAATATTCAAAGACGGATAATCTGGTCATGACAGCGGCGTTACTGGGCGTTTCGTTCCCCATATTCTTCCTGGGGTTGATGAACATTTTCATATTTGCCCTGATACTGGGATGGCTTCCCAGTGGGGGTGCCCATTCTACGGTGTTTCTGGGAAAAGATATTCCCCATGACTTTTCGTACTACTTTGATTACCTGAAACATCTGGCTCTGCCCACATTGACTCTGGGTCTGGCATCGACTGCATACAATGCGCGGTTGGTCCGATCCTCAATGCTCAATGTCCTGCGGGAAGACTATATCATGACAGCAAGGGCCAAGGGGCTCAAGGAACGAATAGTGATTTACAAGCATGCACTGAGAAACGCAATGCTTCCAGTGATAACTGTGACAGGGATGCAGATTGCACTTACCCTGGGAGGAGCACCTATTACTGAGACAGTGTTTTCATGGCCCGGCCTGGGGAAGTACTTTGTGTATGCAATTCAGCACAGGGACTATTTCGTCATTGTAGGGATTACCGTGGTACTTGGAACTCTTATTCTAGTGGCTAATGTCTTGATTGACATTTCCTACAAATGGCTTGATCCAAGAGTGGAGTTTTAGTCTAAAGGTGATTTCATGGCAGAAAAGAAGAAAACGACTGAGATACCTGAAATGGACAAGGAGCTGGAGCAGCAGTTGCGTGAGGCAGAACGAAGTGCAGGAATGCTCATGACAACCCTCCGGCGCTTCATCAGAAACAAAGCTGGTATTGTAGGATTTGGCGTATTCCTGGTAGTTGTATTAATGGCGATTTTTGCTCCAGAAATAGCACCAAATGACCCTAATACTGTTTCGCTGATGAACAGTTACCTGGCACCGGGTGAAAACCCTGAATTTCCACTTGGCACTGACGCTCTTGGAAGGTGTCTGTACTCTCGCCTGCTGTATGGTGCAGAAAGATCCCTTCTGGTGGGGATTGTTGCTGTTGGCATCGGTGGAATAGTCGGTACATTGTATGGAGCCATCTCTGCGTACTATGGAGGAGTACTGGACATTCTTCTGATGAGAATTGTTGATGTTTTCCTGGCACTGCCCTTTATCCCAATAGTCGTCATCCTCGTGACTTTGTATCCTGAAGGCGGTCTGATCATGATCGGGTTGGCCATTGCTTTCATCAACTGGACAGGATATGCCCGATTAATCCGGAGCGAAATCTTGTCTCTCAGGGAGAGGCAGTTCACAGAAGCAGCACGGGGACTCGGGGCATCCAACTTTCGTATCATCTGGAGGCACATGCTCCCCAATGCAATTGCACCTGTGATCGTGGCAGCAACGTTTGGAATGGCTGCAGCAATTCTGACAGAGGCAGGTGTTGCATTCCTGGGGTTCGGGAACCCTGTGATTCCCTCATGGGGACGAATTTGCGCTGAAGGACGAGATGTCATGAGGTCAGCCTGGTGGATTACCGTACTGCCCGGTATCATGATTTTCATTGCTGTTTTGGGATTCAATTTGCTGGGTGATGGACTCAGAGATTCACTCGATCCTCGACTGAAAAGGTGATATTTTGGCTGATAATCTACTGGAAATTAAAGGACTGAGAACGTACTTTTATACAGAGGATGGCATCGTAAGAGCGTTGGAAGGAATCGATATTCACATTGAGCAGGGAGAGACCTTAGGGCTGGTCGGTGAATCTGGTTGTGGAAAGACTGTCACTGCCCTGTCTGTCCTCAGACTTGTTCCCGATCCTCCGGGGAAGATTATTGATGGAGAGATTCTCTTTGAAGGTGTGAACCTCCTGGCTCTTTCTGAGAGCGACATGAGGCAAATCAGAGGGAATGACATTTCAATGATATTCCAGGATCCTCAGAGTGCACTTAACCCCGTATATACGGTGGACAATCAATTGAGAGAAGTGATTGAACTTCACCAGGGTCTTGGGAAAAAAGAAGCTAGACAGAAAGCAATTGAAATGTTAGATCTCGTGGGTATCCCCGACCCTGATGCCCGTGTTGATGACTTTCCACATCAGTTTAGTGGAGGAATGAAGCAGCGGGTCATGATTGCAATGGCTCTCTCATGTAATCCCAAAATGCTGGTAGCAGACGAGCCCACGACAAATCTCGACGTGACAGTTCAGGCACAGGTTTTGGACATGATAAACAACCTCAAGAGAGAGCTAGGCACAACAGTCTTGCTCATCACGCATAACCTTGGTGTCATTGCCGAGATGTCTGATCATGTGGGAGTGATGTACGCTGGGCGGCTGGTTGAGTATGGAGAAGTTGACATTGTCTTTCATGCCCCACTTCACCCCTATACTATCGCACTTCATGAGGCGATACCCAAGGTGACAGAGAAGAAACAGAAATTGGGTGTTATCAAGGGTGTTGTCCCCAATCTAATCTATCCTCCATCTGGATGCCGGTTCCATCCTCGGTGTGACTTTGCAACAGAGGTTTGTGAAAAGGAACAGCCAAACGGAGAGTGGATTGGCGATCACTATGTTGAGTGCTGGCACAAAAGGGAGGGGACCAAGTTATGAAGCCGCTAATGCAGGTTAGGAATCTGGAGAAGTACTTTCCCATAACTGCGGGATTCTTTGGGCGAAAGGTGGGAGATATCAGAGCAGTGGATAATGTGAGTTTTGATGTCTTCCCCAAGGAAATCCTGGGCATTGTGGGTGAGTCTGGATGTGGAAAGACCACGCTGGGAAAGACTGTCCTGAGGCTCATCGAACCAACAGCAGGAGAAATCCTCTTTGAAGGAAGAGATGTTAGTAAGTTGGGATCCCGGGAACTGAAGGAATTCAAGAAAGAAGCTCAGATGATATACCAAGATCCCTACTCATCACTGGATCCCAGGATGACTGTCTATGACATTATTGGAGAGCCCTTCGAAATCCATGGGGAATTGAAATCAGGAGAGAAGAAGAAAGTTGTTCTGCGGCTCATGAATGAAGTTGGGTTGGCGCCCTTTCACATATACCGTTACCCTCATGAATTTTCTGGAGGACAGAGGCAGCGAATTGGCATAGCCCGAGCCATTGCGCTCAAGCCAAGGCTGATCGTGGCAGACGAACCAACATCTGCCCTGGATGTGTCTGTTCAGTCAAAGATCTTGAATCTGCTGTCTGACATCCAGAAAGAGGAAGGGCTAACTATGATGTTCATTACTCACGATCTGAGCATCGTCAGACACATCAGTGATAGAGTGGCTGTGATGTACGTGGGTGTCATTGTCGAGATGGGTACAGAAGAACAGATCTTCGAGAAGATGTACCATCCCTATACTGAGGCACTCCTTTCGGCAGCACCCATAGCCGATCCCCGAAAGAAGAGGAAGAGGATCATTCTCACGGGTGATGTGCCGACACCAGCCAATCCTCCTCAGGGATGCCGGTTCCATCCCCGATGTCGATATGCAAAAGAAAACTGCGCCACAGAAATCCCTCAGCTGCGTGATATGGGAGATGGCCATTTCGTGGCATGCCACTACCCTCTGATGTAGAATGAAAAGCGACAACAAGAAATTGGTTGCGGTTGTTTTCTTCTTTTTCTTATTTGTTCTCTACGTCAATAGTGAGTACCAGGAGTGGAAAGGAGAAAAATACATCCCCAACAGATACAAGAATGATGAAATCTACCAGCGCCCCACCTACACTACCAATGGGCTTTACTTCATGGATGGCTCCCTCTGGATATCGTCTGGTCTTGACAAGGCAATCCTGGAGTTTGATCTGAAAACCAGCCAGGTCATTCGGACCATCAGTGTGCCCTGTTTTGAGACAGCTGGACTCACCTTTGATGGGGAGAACTTCTGGGTAGCTGATTATGCAAGAAGGACCATCTACAAGGTTTCGATCGATGGAACTGTCAAAGGATCATATGTGACTCCTTACAGCACTCCATACGGACTGGCCTGGGACGGAGAGGCCCTGTGGATCCTGGACGTGTTTGGGCTTGAAGAGTACCCGGATCTCTTTGCCAACATATACCCTAATTCCATCATTTATCGGTATAATCCCGATTCAGGAGAAATCCTGGACTTTCTTGAGTCACCCGCTCCTTTTGCAGGAGACATTGAATACAAGAATGGTGAAATTATTGTGACTGGAGTAACCTCAAGGAAGGTGTTCCACATTAATGCCAGGGGTAAAACGACGTCCTCATGGTACTACGCTCCTGACAGTCTTCCCCGCGCGATTGCCGCTGGAGAAGAGAACACCTACTTCATCACTGGTATGGCCACGAGGGAGATATTTCAGGTGAACCTGGACAAGAGGGCACAGTACAGTGATATTCGTGAACCCAGTAACGTGATCATCCCCTTCTGGTCAATCATTATGGTTCTCATCCTCCTGCTCCCCATATTCCTGGACGAACTGATGACCCGGGAATACCCCCGGAAGGAGAACGTGCTGGAGAAATTGTATTCGTTCTTCATCTCCAGTGAGCTCAGTGCATTTCTCGTCAAAGCCACCATTATCTCTGTGATCATCTACTATATTTCAGACTATTTTCTGTTCAGGAAGGCAGTTGCTCTGGTCACAAAAGCGATTCTTGATCTGTTTGGGTTTTATACCGCGTACGTTGCAGGGAGTGACTTCGTCTTTCTGGAGGGCTGTTCCATAGAGAAATCCTGTCTTTCTCTCTTCTTCATAGCGGTTTTTCTGGGTGTGGTTTTTGCAACCACCATATCCCTTAAGAAGAAGGTATTGCTCTCTTTCGTGGGATTTGGATTGATCTCAGCCTGGAACATATTGAGACTGATTATATTGGTCATTCTGCTCAGGGGAAATGTGCCCACTGTCTTCTCACATGATGTGTTCTTCTATGTTGGAGGATTCATTGTGCTGGTCCTGGTCTTGAAGCTATGTAGTATGGTATCTCCTGAAATTGCGAAAGACTTTTCTCGCCTTTCACAATCAGCAGAAGAAACCTTTTTATCTCTTTACTCACACGGAGAATAGGTGTATGGAATGGAAGACATGGAAAACAACCTGGAATTCAAGGCCGATAAGAAAGATGTCCTGGCCTTTACTATTGCTCTTTGGCAGATTTTTCTCCCGTACGTTCTGGTATTGGTCTTTCTGTTTGTGTTGGCTGTGATATTCTCGCTTCTGGTTTAGAGCCTCTTCTGCTGCACAGAGCAGCCCCATGGAAGGGGGACAGGCAACCTCAAGAGAAGGTAGACACAGCAGAAAAAGAGGTAGGATACCCGAGCCCTTTTTCTCGTTCTGCGACGAATGATGGACGGAGACTTACGTGGTTGTAGGTATCATTGGAAGATGTAGATATACGTACAATTGCGCTCAGAAAAGAATGCTCCAGTTGAATACTGATTTCCCATGACAAGAAAAGGACAGAGTATCCTTTAAGTTCGCTTAGCTACCGTATAGACCTTGTTGACCCTTGACAGAAAACTTTATAAGTGGGTTGCTATAAGGAGTAATAGCCGGCTGAGTCGGCAAAAGAGAAAAGGAGGTTCGTGTATGAAAAGACTTTTTATAGTCGCTGTTGTGGCTATTTTGGTAGCAAGCATGGTACCGGTACATTCGCAGGGTGGAGTGACTTTCAATGTCGGAATGCAAGATGAGCCCAAGACCATGAATCCTTTCCAAGCGCAGGATGTATGGGACTGGCACGTTTTGACCTATTTCTATGAAGGACTAGTGACTTACAGACCAATTGACTTCAAGATCGTCCCCAATGTGGCTCTTGAAGTTCCAGAGGTTTCCTCTGACATACTTGATTACACAGTCAAGCTCAGAGATGACGTCTACTGGTCTGATGGTAAACCACTGACTGCTCATGACTATGCACTGTTTGGAAACATGGTCAAGGAATTCCAGATTGGCCGTTACCTGTCTAGCTGGGAATTTGTGGAGACGGTGGAAGCTCTCGATGACTATACCTTGCACTTCGTGCTCTCAGAATGTAGAGTAACCTTCATTGAAGGGACTCTCATGAGCTTGCCAATCCCCAGTCACATCTGGGAACCCAAGCTCGCTGAGTTTAGGGCTGCAGAGAATCCCACCAAGGCTGTGCAGGAGTACCAACCTGTAGAACCTGATGAGATTCTGAGCTGTGGGCCTCTTATCTTCATGGAATGGCAGAGAGGTTCCTATGTCAAGAGCAAGAAGAATCCTAACTACTTTGACACCGGTCGCACCCATGTATATGACGATGGGACCCAGTTGGTTCTCGGTCCTTACTTTGACTATATTGTGTATAGGATTTATGACACTACAGACGCTGCTATTTTGGGATTGAAAAAGGGTGAGATTGACTACATATGGTGGGCAATTCAGCCCGGATATGTGTCAGACCTTCTGGCAGATCCCAATGTCACGGTAACCAACAACCCTGAGAACGGAATGCGTTACATGGCATTTAACTGTGCACGAGAGCCCTTCAGTGATGTGGCTTTCAGGCAGGCTGTAGCGACTCTTGTGGACAGAGATTTCATCCAGGAGAGAGTGTTGCAGAACTATGGTGAAGCTCTCTACTCTGTCGTGCCTCCAGGCAACCGTCAGTGGTACAACACTGAGGTCAAGAAGTGGGGGTACGGTCAGCCCATGACAGAAAGGGTCCCTGAAGCTGTGAATATTCTCAAGCAAACTGGCAACTACTCTTGGGATGTGGAGCCCACTGTTGAAGAAGGAGTCGTTGTTCCTGGAGAAGGTATGAAGTACAAAGGAGAGTACATCAAACCATTCGTCATCTTGACACCGCCTGCTGATTACGACCCACTGCGTGCTATGTCTGGTATGCTGATTCAGGAGTGGTTGAAACAGATTGGCCTGCCAGTTACAGCGCAACCGACTGCATTTGGTACAATTGTCCAGAAGGCAATGGGTGAGCGTGACTATGACATGTTCGTTCTGGGGTGGTCTCTGACAATCTATCCTGACTACCTGAGAGACTTCTTCCACTCTTCGCAGATCATGGAGTACGGGTACAACATTCCTCAGTATTCTAACCCTGAGTTTGACAGACTGGCTGATGATCTGGTCACCTGTGGACCTCGTGGTGAGAAGATCCAGGCAGCTTTCAGATTGCAGGAGTACCTGGCAAACGAACTGCCCTACATTCCGCTGTTTGCTCCCGCAGCTGTGGAAGCCTACAGGAATGACCACTTTTCTGGCTGGTTTGACGAACTTGACGGAATCTCAGACTCCATCGTGTACATCAAACCTGTCGTAACTCCAGAAGAGACACCAGCGCCAGCAGCCGAAGAGAAAGAAGCAGAAGGCGACGGGCCCTGTCTCGGAACGCTCTTTGTGGTGCTTGCAGTGATTGGAGGTAGTACTGTCTATCTCAAGAGGAGAAACTAACCCTTTTTTTTTATTTTTTTTTAGAAACCAGTCGAGAGTAGGAAAGCTGAAAGGAGGAGGTTGATAACGTGAGCATGCAAAAGTACATTGTAAAAAGGATATTCCAGATATTCTTAACCTTGATAATCATTATGACCATTATGTTCATTCTCTTTAGAATGATGCCTGGCGATCCCACTGCTTTTATGCTGGATACCAGAATGACGCCTGAGCATAAAGCTATAATTCGTGCTCAGTTTGGTCTTGATAAGCCAATATGGTATCAGTATCTCTTTTATCTGAGGAACTTTTTCAGAGGGAATTTTGGGCGTTCGTTTTACTATGCGAGACCTGTTTACGATTTGGTGAAGGAGAAACTCCCTGCAACCATTCTCCTGTGGACAGGTGCGTATATCATTTCGTATAGTTTGGGAATAACACTTGGGAAGATAATTGCATGGAGGAGGGGAGGAAAGCTTGAGTTTGGGTCTACCCTGTTTGGGCTGTTCTTCTATTGTATGCCGATTTTCTGGGTGGGACTCATTGCACTGTGGATATTTTCCTACAAGTTCGGGTTTTTTCCTCTGGGAGGGCTGAAAGGCCCCGATGTTTGGTCTGATCCTTCTTCTGGTATGCTGCTTAAGGCGTATGACGTTCTGAAACATGTCACTCTGCCTCTATCAGTTTTGACGCTGGCATTCTTTGCAGGGAGTATGCTGGTCATGCGTACCAGTATGCTTGAGACGCTCCGGGAAGACTATATCATGACAGCCAGAGCAAAGGGATTGCCGGAAAAGACAATCAGAGATAGGCATGCTGCACGCAATGCCATGTTACCGGTGGTAACGACGTTCGCCATTGCGGTTGCTGGATCTGTGGGAGGGGGTGTTCTGACGGAAACCACCTTCTCGTACCCGGGGTTGGGAAAGATGATCGTCGATGCAACCCTGACTTTTGACTATCCGCTGGCCCAGGCTTCGTTTCTGTTTATCGCCTTACTGGTTCTGGTGGCCAACCTGGTGGCGGATATTTTGTACGCCTATCTGGATCCACGAATTGTGTACTAGGTGATGAGAAATGGAAGAACAGAAACCGAGAACCAAGTGGGAAGCGCGAATCCAGCAGTGGAAGAAGAGCTGGGAAATGTACAAGGAGAACAAGATTGGACTGGTGGGAATTGGACTCCTTGTTTTCTTCTTCGTGTTTGCCGTCTTGGGGTTTGTAATGCCCCACATAGATCCTATTTATCACCCCATGACTGGATTTGATCCTTTCATTGTTTCCAAATCTCCCCCGTCTATAACCCATCTTCTGGGAACTGATTTCTGGGGCAGGGACATTATGTCTCAGCTCATGTCAGGTGCACAGATCGCATTTCTCATTGGTCTGACTGCAGCTGTGGTGGCAGTTGCCATTGGGACAACCGTAGGGTTGGTTTCTGGGTACTATGGAGGGACGACGGATACGCTGCTGATGAGGACAGTGGACATTGTACTGACCCTGCCTTTCTTGCCCCTCATCATTGTGGTGTCTGCAGCCGTGGGCAAGCAGAGTATCTGGGTTCTGGTACTCATCATTGCTCTGCTCTCATGGGGCGGTATTTCAAGGGTTATTCGATCTCAAACATTGTCTCTGAAGCAGAGGCCGTTTGTGGAAGCGGCCCGGGTGGCGGGAGCCACTGATGCACGAATCATTTTCCGACACATAGGTCCAAATGTACTTCCCCTGAGTTTCCTGTACATGAGCTTCCTGGTTCTGGGTGCAATCCTGACTGAAGCAGGTGTTTCCTATCTGGGACTGGGAGATCCCACGCGAGTGAGCTGGGGAATCATGCTCCAGTGGTGCAGGACAACAGGCAGCACGTTCACCTGGTATTGGATGCTTCCTCCTGGATTGTGCATCACACTGATGACGCTTTCGTTCTACCTCATTGGAAGAGCGGTAGATGAAATCGTCAATCCGAGACTGAGAAAAAGGTGATCCGGTGAAGATTCTCGAAGTGAATAATCTAAGAATGTATTTCTCTACAAAGAAAGGAGACGTGAAGGCTGTAGAGGGAGTTTCTCTTGAAATCGGGAAGGGAGAATCAGTGGGACTGGTGGGCGAATCCGGCTGTGGAAAGACGTCCATTGGGATATCCATCCTGAAGCTCCTCCCTGACAATGGACGCATACTGGAAGGAGAAATCTTGTTCAAAGGTGACGATCTGGTTCCCAAGCCTGAGGATGAGATGAGATCTGTCAGATGGAATGGTATATCCATGATTTTTCAAGCTGCCATGAACGCTCTCAATCCAGTATACAAGGTAGGAGATCAGATTGTGGAGGCAATCATGCTCCACGAAGAGGTTTCCAAGGAAGAAGCATATGAACGGGTTGCACAGCTCTATGAGTTGGTGGGCATGTCCCCGGAAAGAGCAGAGAACTATCCTCACGAGTACAGTGGAGGGATGAAGCAGAGGGCTATCATCGCTATGGCTCTCGCATGTGACCCAGACATGATTATCGCGGATGAACCCACCACTGCGTTGGATGTGATAGTCCAGGACAGCATCATAAAGGAAATCAAGAAGATCCAGGCCAAACTTGATATGACCATGCTCTATATTTCTCACGACATCTCGGTGATTGCTGAAACGTGTGAACGAATAGCCGTCATGTATGCAGGCAATGTCGTGGAATATTCAGATTCTGTTACCCTCTTTGCGTCGCCCCTTCATCCGTATACAAACGGATTGCTGTCTTCATTCCCCAGCATTAAGGGACCTCTGAAGAAGCTGAATCCCATTCCAGGAGAACCACCCAATCTGCTCAACCCACCCACAGGGTGCCGGTTCCATACCCGCTGTCCGTTTGCCCAGAGACTGTGCAAAGAACAAGTGCCCGAGTTCAGGGAATTCCAGGAGAGGCACTACGCAGCGTGCCACTTTGCAGGAGAATTATCATTGAGGTGATCCAATGCCGCTACTAGACGTTCAAGACCTGACAAAATTATTCGCCCTCAAGGGAGGTCTCTTCCAGAAACAGACGAACTATGTTCATGCTGTGGAAGATGTTTCTTTTCAGATAGAAAAAGGAGAAAGCTTTGGTCTGGCAGGGGAATCCGGATGTGGAAAGACCACATGTGGAAAGCTCCTGGTTCGACTGATTGACCCTACTGAAGGACACATTTACTTCAAAGGGGAGGACATAGCGTATCTGAAAGGGTCTGCCCTGAAGGAATTCAGGAAAAATGTACAGATGATATTCCAGGACCCATATGAATCTCTGAACCCTCGGTTCTCCATCATGGACACCATAGCAGAACCTCTGATCATCCAGGACATCGGAACTCCCGAAGAACGGGAGGAACTGGTGGCCAATGCCTTGAAAACCGTGGACCTGAATCCACCTGAGGATTTCATATTCCGATTTCCTCATGAACTCAGCGGAGGTCAGAGGCAGAGGATAGCAGTGGCGCGAGCACTGGTGATCAACCCTGAGTTCATTGTGGCAGACGAGCCCATGTCTATGCTGGATGTGTCTATCAGAGCAGGCGTCATGAACCTGCTTCTGGAGTTGAAGGAACGATTCAACCTCACGCTGGTCTTTGTCACGCATGATCTTGCGGTGGCGAGGTACATGTGCAACAGAGTTGCCATCATGTATGTTGGAAAAATGGTAGAACTGGCAGAAACAGAAGAGCTCATTGGGAATCCCTATCACCCCTATACCAAGGCACTTCTGTCTGCCGTGCCTGTGCCTGATCCCAAGGAGAAACGAGAGCGGATAGAGTTGAGAGGACGAGTTCCCACTCCCATCAACCCGGCTCCCGGGTGTCGATTTGCCCCGCGATGTGAATATGCAAAGGATATTTGTGCTCAACAGGATCCTGTCCTGACAGAGGTGGAAAGCGGTCACTGGATTGCATGTTTTCAGAGGGGGTAGTATGAAAAAGGAGAACACTATCCTCCTTATTTTACTTTTTTGGGCGCTTCTCAGTGGAGGATTTCTCTATACGACACTTGTGCACTATGTTCAGGCCGCTGAAGCTTCCCACGGCATGGAGTATGAACTGGTAGATTTGCAGCTCAAAGAAAAAGGGGATCAGGGAGAATTGACTGTGAGGGTGAAGTGCATCAATCCCTCTTCTATTGTCCTGAGAACGTTCCAGGTTCGTTACCTTCTGTATGTGAATGGACGTTTTATAAAATCTGACGCTTTGTATCTTACCCAGACGCTGCCTCCTGGCGAGACTATTATCCAGTTTTCAGGAGAAATCCACCGTTATCCCATGGAATACGTCAACGAGGCCAGAGAATATGGTAAGATGATATGGATGATTGAGCTTGAACTGGTGCTGGAACTTCCTTTCAGAGGACTCCGTCTAAATACCGGTGCAGTTGAATACTGGGTGATGGAATGATGTTCTTTTCTGTGGAAGACAGATCGAGACTTTTGCGAAACATTGCATTCGTCTTTCTTGCAGCTTTCATTCTTTCCGCATTTACCATCTTCTTGATGCTTGAGCGTATAACTACGTTTCCACACTATAATATGTCATTTCTTTTTGGTTCAGGCCTCATTCTGGGTTATCTGACAGTGCTTGTAGTAAAGGATATCAGAAAGTCCTTTCTTGTCTGTCTGGTCATTGTTATCGTGACCTTTGTCCTCACATCTCTGTTTTACAGCATTCCTTCATTCCTGGGGATCAATCCTGACCTGGAGCCTGTGCTGTTCAGTGCACTGGGCTGGTCAATGATATATTCCATCCTGCTTTTGATGGTTCTCTTTTTCGGATTGGTCATAGGGTTTATATTGCACTCAACCAAATGAGAAACGAGTACAATGCGGACAAAGAACCCTCACCTCAGACGCGCTGCAGTGTATGCTGTTTTGGTTCTTCTTTGTGCAGGATGCATTCAGCAGCACCAAGAAGCAGACGACTCTCTTCTCTGTACAGAGCACCCTGAGATATACCAGGCTATCAAAGAGTATCCGTGGGTAAAGTGGGCTGCCCGCAGAGGGACCATGCCAGAAGTGACCTACGTGGAACACATGTGCCGCATTGCAGACAGGAGTCCGGTTGCTGCCTACCTGATTGCCCATACCATGTGGATCAGTGATTTTGTTTCTGAAAATGAAGCGGAGTTCCTGAAGCTTATCGTGGACATTTCTGAAAAGGATCCTTCTCTGGCAGAGAGCGTTGTGGGTTGCTGGTGGACAAGTGATACGCTCAGTGACAGGGAGATCAGAGCAGTTGGCCTCATGTATCAGATCGCATTGAAAAATAGTGGGCTGGCCACGCAAGTTGCGTCCAGTGAGTGGTTCAGAACATTCGTCACTGCTGAGGAAATCATTGTGCTGGAGATTCTAGCTGATGTCCCAGCTGACCTTTCTTTGAATGTGTCCAGCAGAACGTGGTTCACTGATTTTCTCACGCATGAAGAAGTGCTGGTGTTGCAAGGATTGAAGTCTCTGTACCAGTATTCTCCCCAGTTGACCTTCGAGGTTGTAGATCTGGAGTCGTTTCAGGCTATTGATAGGAGCAATGTAACCCAGCTTGAGCGAGTCACTAGACTCATAGAAAAAGATCAGCACCTGTTTGAACGTCTTCGAATCAATCCTTTGACAACTGAGTCCTGGCGTATATGGTCTTCACTCAGTGCTATTGGATATGAGGATCGTCAGACTGCTCTAACCCTTCTCGAGAGGCTTCCCTCTCCTGTGGAGAACAGTCACGCGTACCTGGTGGAGAATCTGACATATCTGTTTTCGGCCGACAGCTCGCTTGCCCACTACTTGGAGGAAGAGGGATATCTTTATGATTTCACAGAGAAGAATGGATTGTTCATCCGATTTCTTGCAGTGCTCTCAGACTTTGCACCTGTTGATGACTATCCGTCTGTAATACAAGCTGCTCGCTTTGCAAGTGAGGGTCTGGTATATGAAGATCGATTTGAAAAATACCGGTATCATCTGCTGTGGCAGACCACCCGGGTTCTCCCCTGTGAGGTGCTCACTCCCTATAGGGTGCTGGTGAAGGTGTCTCTTGACATTTACGGAGAGCGGTTCTATGACTGGAACCGCTTCGAGAGCGATCTCACTGTCTTGTCCGGAGATGAATTCCTGAACGATTTGGAGTTTTCAACATATATCAGTCTCATCGAGTATTTCATGAAGGAGGATTTGATGACCGATGTGACTGAAATGAGTGAACATGAGCTCTCCTACCTCCTGGATATTCCCTATCAGTACCTGGTGAATCTTGACGGTACCATTACGGCGACAGAATCCACTTCTTCTCCTCTCATGCGAGGGAATGCAGCAATTTTCGCAATAGCCCACAATGTTTTCACCCTAAGCAGAAGGAAGGCCTCCTTATTGACTGAATGGGAAAATCCCGGGCTGCGTGAAAAGTATATGAAGAAAGAGTTCGCTCTGGTGGATGCCATTGTTCAGAAGGGTGATGACCGCGATCGACTCTTCATTTTTATCAGTGCCAGGAACTGGGAGTCACCAACGGAGGAGGCATGCATCTGTCACACGTATCAGAGCATGATGGATTTGAAGTCTGTGGGAATCCCCGCTACCATGATGTACTGGTTTTCAGGTGAGAGTGCTCATCTGTACCCAGCTTATATACCTGGATCGTTCATCCTGGAAGAAGTCAAGAACAATCCAGGGGAGTACGATACCCCCTTTCTCTACAGTGATTTTATTTCTCCCTGGGATCGAGCAGGATACAGAGATCTCAAACCCAGAGATATATTGCTGGTCCAGATCCATGATTCTTCATCAGAGTCTCTGGTCACCATCTGGGGGAAGCCCAGGAGTCCTCTGGATAAGTCGGGCAACCTGGTGATTTTCCTGGTGCTGATGGGGATTCTCATTGTGGTTGCACTGGTCGTGGCGAAGCAATTCCTGGCAATGAGAATCACGTAGGTGCGACTTTGATGAGGATGAATACCATGAAGATTATTCCCGCAAAGAGCAGGATGTTCAGTGCAGCTTCCTGTCCAATCTGCAGTCTAATGACCTGAGCCAGGAATGCAACCAAGGCCGGGACAATACTGCAACCCAGGAACAACCCTGCAATATATTTGAGGTGCGCTTTCTTGACTGCATTATGGCTTTCCTGCATGTCTGTCTCACCGGAGTGGAGGCCAGCAAAATCACAGAGTTCGTACAGCACGATGAGAAAGGCTACCACAAAAATGAGCGTATAATTGCTTACCCTCAGAAGCAGGAGATCGGTCAGCAGCAGTGCCCCCCAGATGATAAGGAGAACCCTGGACAGTGAGAGATGGACCCACACCACAACAGCGAGGAGTGCTGCCACAAGAATCTCTGCTCCATAGAGTGAACTCTGGATACAGAGAGGTATGCTCAGGCCGAGAGCGGTGACAGAGAGGAAGGTTTTTACCGCTTTCTGGTTCGAATCCATGGTTCCACCTTCTTCAAGATATCTTCCAGAGGATAGGAAACATCCCAGTCCACTGCCGTGCACACAGCATTCAGCTGCGAAAACGTCAACCTCCGTTCCTTCTGCAAAAGGGCCAGAGCCGCCTCAGAGTAGCGAGTGTGGTCAATTTCCTGCCACTCAATACTCTCGGGAGATGGAGAAAGCACGATGACCTGAAGTCCTGCTCTGCGGAGATCCAGGACAGCATCCAGCGCTCTGGGGTCTTCCATTGAGGATATGATGATAATTTGAGAGCCGCTGCGTGCATAGGCTGACACATAGGCTGCTGCATACTGTGTTCTGTGAAATCCGGCGGGGGAAATGGCAGCAAAGACATCCAGCATCTTGACAAAGTGCCGGTGCGTGGTTCCAGGAGACATCCAGTGGAAGTAATCACTGTATATGAAGGCCCCAACCCTGTGTCCCTGGGCCAGGAGAAACCGTGCTATGGAAGCGGCAGCGTCCAGTTCATAATCCAGCAGGCTCTTTTTCATCCCGATTTCTGTTCGTTTGCTGGCGTCTATTACGATTACGGCCTCAGAAACTCTTTCTGCTTCAAATTCATTCGTTATGAGAACTCCTTCCCTGGCTGTAGCTTTCCAGTTTACCATTCTGAACTCATCTCCAGGGAGATATGCTCTCAGAGCGTAAAACTCTTCGCCAATTCCCGCCCGGCGGGATGGAATGGGCCCGTGAAACGAGGTGGTGAATCGAGGAGAAAGCCCTATCCTCACTGGACAAACTCTGGGAAGAACAGTTACACTGGCTGTGTCAGTACACTCGGCGGTGAAAAAAACCGTGCGAGAGAAGTTGTGCGCACAGATGGCGGTGGGACCGACTTCAAGAAATCCTCTCTTTACACCTCTCTCATAGTGAAGAGAAAGACATGGTTCTCCCCGTACCATGAAGTATGCGTCCTGGCCCGTACTGACAGTCTCCCTTATATCTACACAGTGAGGATTTCCCCCTGACAGTCTCACCCGGAGCGTAATCTTCGTAGAGTCGCCAGCAAGCATCCTGGCAGGAAGCTCGCCCCTCTCCACACTGAATTCCGTTCTGGGGCACCCCCGTGATGAGAGTATGAGATACATCATCAAAGGTAGAGAAATAAAGAGGATGGGGGGCAGTTTGAGCAGGATTCCCAGTACAAAGAATCCCAAAGCAATTCCCAGGACAGAAAAAAACTTGGAGGAGTACATGCCGGAATCACTCCACCTTTGGCACCGGTATCTTATCTAGTATCTGGGCCAGAACTGTGTCTTCACTTACTCTGGTGTACCAGATTTCTGGTTTCAGAATAATTCTGTGTCGCAGTGCCGGCATGGCAACATCTTTCACATCATCAGGCAGGACGAAGTCTCTTCCACGGAGTGCTGCCCGGGCACGGGCCAGCTTGAACAGGGCCAGAGATCCCCGTGGAGATGCACCAACTTCCACACTGGGATGGTCTCTGGTCGCCTGAACCATGTCAACAATGTACTGCTGTATATCGTGATGTATGAACACCTCCTCACATGCTTTCTGCATTTTCATGATCTTTCGAGAGTCAACAACCCTCTCTACATGAACATCGTCCTCTTTCCGTTCTTTCCTTCGCTCAATGATTGCGATTTCCTGTTCTCTGGAAGGATACCCCACAGACATTTTTATGAGAAACCGATCAAGCTGAGCCTCGGGGAGGGGATACGTCCCTTCGTATTCAATGGGATTTTGCGTGGCCATGACGATAAAGGGTTCTGCCATCTTATGCGTATCACCCTCGAGGGTAACCTGCCGTTCCTGCATGGCTTCCAGGAGGGCTGACTGGGTCTTGGGTGGGGCCCTGTTGATCTCGTCAGCCAGCAGAACGTTGGTGAAAATGGGGCCTTTCCTGAGGTCAAAGGTCATGTCCTTCTGGTTATATATGTACGTCCCCGTAATGTCTGCGGGAAGAAGGTCAGGGGTGAACTGGACTCTCTTGAACGTGCATCCCAGCGTCTGTGAAAAGCAGTATGCCATGAGTGTCTTGGCAAGTCCTGGATAGTCTTCAAAGAGAATGTGCCCGTGACTCAGTATGGCACACAGGATGAGTTCCATGACGTCTCGCTTTCCCACAATTACAGTACTGATTTCATCCATAATTTTGGTACAGTCTTCTTTCACGGTCGTGCTACCACCTCTTCCAAGGTTCTAACGTACTGTTCTCCTTTTCCTTCAATATGTGTCTCTTCGCCTGTAACATACTGAACCAACAGATCCACCTGCTCACGAGACACATCGTACCCCTTGGACGCTCTCTCAATCACTCTGGTCAGAGCCTTAATCTTTCCCTCCTGAGCAGGGGTCCTTCCTGGCCTGAGAGATGCTGCAGGAGAGACGTCCTTCCAGTAAAACCACACAAGGAACACAGTCACGGCCAGGAGTGCCAGAGACACGACAATTCCTGCTGAAAAGACCTTCATGAAGAAGTACAAAACCAGGAGAATTACAAATAGGATAACAGTCCACAGGAGGGCTTTCCCCAGCACGTCAAATATTGTTTCAATCTTCATGTTTCAACCTCTCATAGTGGGTCAGGGCCTTGTCAGAATCCTGTTTGGAAACCATATGGTGTGAGTAGCGGGCCTTCTCGAATAGGTCGGTCAGCTGCTCAAGATCAGAATTTCTCACATTGTCTTTGACCTCAGAGGGAGTCTTTGCCCTATCGAATAAGAATCCCTTGGTCTCCAGATGATCACAGGAAGCACCATATGCATTGATTACAATGTCTCTATGAGACCCCTCAAAGGAAAACGATTTCCTTCTTTCACTCTCAATCTTTTCAAGGATAGATGTTCTCGCATACTTTTTCTTCCTGGAGAAGGCAATGAAACTCACGAAGAAGAGGGCAATCAACAACAGTAAAATCAGAATGCCCACGTAGTAGATGCCCCTCTCCATGGTGGTGGGCGGCCTGATGAGCATTGGCTTGTCAAAGAGTGCATTGATATTCAGGGGACTTCTCAGTGGAATGATAGACTCAAGCCTCCTGGGATCCCGGAAGGTATAGTACATGAAGAACAACAGGAGACCCAATCCCAGGGCAAGCCCGATTGTCGACAGCCACGACACGCTGTCATCCACAAGTCGCTGCTTTTTCAGTCCAGATCTTCTGCTGAGAGAGACGAGGATGACCACAACCCACGTGGTGAGAATGAGCGGCAGCAATACATTGGTGAGCTGAATTCGGTATGATGATCCTTCTTCTGCAGCAGGTGGTGTGGTGCCATGTCGCTCAGATTCGAGTATGGACGCCAGTGATCCAATGCAGAACGCTACCACGATACACAACAGCACGGCTGCCACTTTCATAAGGAAATGTCGAAACGTGAACTTTTAAACCTTGCGATTAGAACAATGCACGAAAAAAAAGATGCAATATCTTTAAAAGGGCACGTACAGGGCAGCAAGGAGTGTCCTCTTCATCAGGCAGGAATTTTCAGGCTAAATTTCCACCTCAAATCCATCACTGGCTATTCTGCAATGATATTCGCCATATTCAGGAACCCGTAGTTCTCTACCGTAACTGTAATTACAACAACGTAGGAAGAATCAACGATACGTTCCTGGAACGACCTGTTCACCTGCCGGGTTTCCCCTGGAGGAATGGTCAGATACTCACAGAAAACGAAGAGGTGTACGGTACCATCTCTTTCCACTCCAAGGATCTCCACATCAGAAACGTTCTGGGGGAAATCTGTTGTCCCGTACAGGTACCATACCTGTCCTGTCTCCTGATCTCCAGTTTTCTCCTGGTGGAACCCACACACCATGACAAGCGTTTCGTCCAGGGGGAAATCCATGCGTCCTTTCAGTGTCCTGTCTTCAGGATCAAACACATATGTCACAGGACTTCCTTCGTGCCCTCCTCTTTTCCCGCCGCTAATCTGGGTTGCCTCTCTCTTTTTTCTGATTTCAAGAAAGAGTACCTCCCCCCCGTTGTTTTTGGTATACTTTTCCAGCTTCTCGTCTTTTTCTATGTACAGGCACGGAGGGTTTCGAGATTCCGTTTCACTGTACACTGTCCACGGGAAGTCGGGAATCGGAAACTCCAGAAGTTCAAGGGCTGTGTCCTGGCCACATTCTCCTGCAAAAGAGTACGTGACCCCATTAACCAGCAAGCCGGGTCCTCCAGAAAGGGTAATCTCCTCAAGAGTAACATCCAGTATTGGTTTTTCACAGCCGTGTGTGGAGGAATTCTCAGGACTTCCAATACAAGAGCACACCAAGAGCACAAGTATTACACTGGTTCTCATACTGCCCGGAGGACATGAGTCTTTTTAACTCTACTCATTCTCCTCCAGCCACAGACCCATCTTGTACATAACTCAGGAGTCCCAGAAAAAAAGGTTTGAGCAGGGGAAAATCAATACATCTCATCCTGCTCTTCTATCATGTCTCCAAAGGACAGAATCTTTAAATCAACAGGCTTCTTGGCGATGTTGCCTATCTTTATTCCCACCAGGCGTTCAATCCCCCGTTCTGCCGCAACATCCACCAGCCTCTGGGTAACCACTCCATCAAACACCACCACCCTGACATCATCGGTCAGTGAAATGGCATCGACCAGATCTCTCACAGACACTTTGATCTTGGGCACGTATTTCCCGTCTAGGAGATAGGCATCCAGAGTGCCGGGAAGTTTGTCGATAAACTCCTTAAGCCCTTCGAGGCCTTCCTGCTGGCAAACGGGTACTTCCTCTTTCACTTCTTCTTTCTGCGATTCTTCTTTCAGCTGTTTTTCAAACAGTTCTGTCATGGCCTGTTCCACAGGGATCTTGTTTCGCAGTGCTTTGATGGTCTCTTTCTTGGTCAGGTCTTCCACTTCCTTACCGGGTGGGGCTCTGGCCACGTAGTCCACCTCGGCCACCTGCATCAGCTCTTTGAAAATTAATTCTCCACCTCGATCCCCATCAACAAAACACGTGACCGTCTTCTCCTTTGACAGGTCAACGATGGTTTTGGGAATGCTGGTGCCTTCCACTGCCACAGCATTTCTAATACCATACCTCAACATATTCAAAACGTCTGCTCTTCCTTCTACCACAATAATGGCATCAGAATCATCAATGTTGGGTCCTGCAGGCAAACTATCTTTGCCGTATTTGGTAATCTCCTTTATACGGATGGATTCTTTGACCTCTTCAGTAATCTCCTGGGATTCAGGCAGGACATCTGTAAACATGGACTTGACAAGCTGTTTGGCTCTATCAATCACGTAGTTTCTCTTGAGGGTCCGGACGTCCTCAATTTTGGTGACAGTGATCTTTGCTTCGCAGGGACCCACTCTGTCAATAGTCTCCAGTGAAGCCCCCAGAACAGCAGTTTCGATCTTATCAAGACTGGACGGAATCGTTATGGAACCTCGAGAACGACCATTCCTGGAATTCACTGAAACGCTGATTCTTCCAATCCTTCCTGTTCTCTGCAATTCACGCAAATCCAGATCATCTCCCAGCAATCCTTCAGTCTGTCCAAAAATGGCACCCACCACGTCTGGACGTTCGACAACACCATTTGCATCAATCTGTGCAAAAATCAGGTACTTTGTGGTTCCAATATCTGTTCTGATTCGTGCACCCCCTGCCTTCTTCCGAATAATCTCTCCAATTACAGCTTTTTGTCTCTTCATAGGATCACCAAATAAGCCAGAACTAGTCTCTTGCATGGATGAATGATGAATGTGAAAGTCTGGCTTTTCAACACTAGTAGAAAAAAGGTGGTTTATCTATATAAAGTTTTGCTCTTTTGTATAGATGAGAAATAGCTGATTATTGCTACATTTCATTTGTGAGAGAAGCAGGCAGTGAGCCATGAGAGCCCCTAGCTTGCCACCATCACCAGGGACTGTGAGAGGAATCAGAAAGAAGGTCCACAGGGAAACGAAGAGAAAAATGAGAGCCTATTGAATTCTGACACTTCCCATTTTGGTGCTGATTTCTGCTGAGAATTTTTCTGTCGCCCCTTCAACATCGGGACTCTTGACAACAGCGTGGTGCCTTCCCTCAGACGAGAGGTTCAGGTCGGGGGCAGCTGCAATACTACCCATCTGGGTTTCGGCCAGAATCTCGTAGGGAGTCTTCCTGTCTACGTCAATGCTGACGCTTCCCATTTCGCTGCTGGCTCTATATGTTCCCTTACCTCTGGGCGAGATGTGGATAGATCCATTTTCTGTTTTCAGTGTTGCCTTCTCAAACGTCATCTTTCCTCTGACAGATCCATTTTCTGTTGAGACTTTAATCGCAGTTCCCTTGGCATTGAGCAATTCGATTCTCCCGTTCTCAGTTGACAGCGTCCCTGTCTCGACCTCACTGTCTTCCACCTGGATCCTTCCATTTTCTGTTTCTGCTTCAAGGCGGGTGGCGTTGACATCCTCGAATCCAATTCGTCCATTCTCAGTCTGTATGGTGGCAGTCCCCACAGTCAGTCCTGTCACGGTAGAATGTCCATTCTCACTGCTCAGCGTCAGGTTGTATGTCACAGGGTGTGCCCTGGAGAGCATTCCTCCCTTGGCACCAGCAGGCAGGTAGGCAGAGATTGACACCACGGTATTGGTCTTACACGGGTGCAGTCTCAAGACATCTTTCCCGTTCTTGAGGTGTTCAAACCCCAGCTCCACTTCTTTCAATTTCTCTTCCGCTCGCTCCTCTGAATAGGCACGCACTTTCTTCGTGACAACGACCTTGTAGGTGTCATTATCCCATTTTCTCAGGTCGATGTGGCCATTTTCAGTGGAGAAGTCTATATCCACCGCATCTGATTCGAATTTGCCTTCAAACACTTCTTCTGCAGAGTGGTAGGTCCCTGAGTCAAAGGAGTCAGGAAACTGCATGGTAATGCGCTGGACCTTGTCCATTGCCTTGGATACAGCTGATTCCACCTGGGCAGTAATCCTTTCACCCAAGTCAGAAAACTCCTCCAGTTCCAGCTCAAACTCCTTCCCGTCCTCGAAGTACTGTTCCTCCAATTCCTTCAATCGTTCCTCATACTTCTGTTTCATCTCCTCGTACGTTTCTTGAGAAATTTCTTGCCGATCTTTCATCTGCTCCAAATCTCGAAGCATCGTTTCATAGCGGTCCATATCCAGTTTTCTCTTGATTCTCATCAGGATCACCTCTCGGTTCTCTGATTCCTGTTAGAAAAAAGACATATATAAACTTATTTGAAAGAAAAACGAAAATATTCCTTTGAAAATGAGCAAAGATTCGCATTTTAGCTTTTTTGCGGTTTCGCGATTCTGCATACCAGCTCTTATCTGTAACGTGGTTCATATTCTCTGCCAGCAACGAAGATACAAAACCATATATAGGTGAATGAGGAAGACTGAACATGCTGGAGATTTTCAAGGCCCTATCAAACCCCTACAGGCTGCAGATTGTGGAACTGTTGTATGAGAAAGAGCGGAGGCCGGATGAACTTGAAAACGAACTGGAAATGACCAGAGGAGGATTGGAACGACACCTCAAGCAGCTGGTGGATTGTGGGCTGGTGGAAAAGATCAGTTTCATTGAGACAGGAAGGGCAAAGGTCAAGTACGAACTCAGTGGCGAGGCCAGAGAATTCTATGAAAAAGCACGGACGTTGGTTGAAAAATTCCTCAGAGAGAAAAAAACCCCTCAGGACAGGAGAGAACAGCTCAAGATTCTGGAAACCAGACTGAATACCCTATATGAATCCATAGAAGAGATCAACAGGCTGCACAAAGACAATCAAATCACTGAAAAAGAGTATATCACGGTCAAAGAGGGGTACCTGAGGGAATTGATAGAAATAGAAAAAGAAATGTCTCTTCTGCTGCAGTCGGTCAGTGTGGGTGAAGCTAGGTGAATCCCAGTTTCTTCTTTGCTTCTTCTGACATTCTGTCCGGGGTCCATGGAGGATCCCACACGACCGTGACATTGGCTGTCTCCACTCCAGGGAGAGACTGCAGCTTCTGCTTAACATCCCGGGCAATCAAAGAATGCATCGGGCATCCGCGAGCTGTCAATGTCATGTTCACGTTCACGATCTTGTCCTGAATATCAACATCATAGATCAATCCCAGGTCGACAACGTTGACGGGGATTTCAGGATCATAACACTGCTTGAGAGCATCCATGACGTCTTCTTGTGTAACCATATTGTTCACCTCCCTGGCAGATGTTTTCCCGTTTATAAACATTTGTCCCATACTCCATAGGTATAACCGAATAAGTTGCCTTGAATCAACACGAGTCTGCACATAGAGCGCTGGCTGAAGAGAATACGGGGTGCAGAATTCTAATCTCCTCACAAAAAGGGACCGTGATAACACGCAGGAACCCGCTGTTCCACTGTGTACTCCTCTCTCTTGTCCTCTTGTAGCTCTTTCTGGAAGGCTTCCAGATTTCGGCCGGATTTTGGAGGTCTTGTATCACCTTTAACCGGTTACAGGGACGAAAGGTTTATAAATGCTCTCTACCAGATAGAGGACAATGTTGCACGCATTTCTCATTGGAGGAGTTGTTGCGTGTGCACTGGGTGTGAAAGTACTCTATAGAGAAAACGGATCCACATTCCGGATGAGATGCGCATATCTCCTTAGAAAGAAAAAGGCAGCGTATGATGCCTTTGAAAGACTGCTTTCCGGGCATGAGGGACTGTGTGTGTGTCGGGCTCTTCCCAGTGGGAAGGAATTCGAGAATACCCTCATTCTGGATGAAAATGGCATATCGTCACGTGATTTGGAGAAATTACTTCATTTCATAAATGAATTCATCAAACCTGGAAACAGGGTGGTGCTTCTGGACTGCCTTGACTATTTCATTAGCGAGAATGATTTTGAAGAGGCGGTGAAATTCCTCCACTCACTGAGGGATCAGGTCGCCCTCAGTCAGAGCATGTTGCTGACCACTCTTGATCTTGGTAGATATCCAAAGAGAGAGCAGAGCTTCATAAAGAGAGAGATGGACAAGATCATTTGAGAATGATATACTCTCTCCGGACAAGCTCCTCAATACTGTCCTTTCCAAATCGTTTAGCCATAGCTGCTATTGGCACCGGTTCATGTTCCCGCAAGTGTTCTATTGCTTCAATTTGCTGAGGTGACATGTGGGTGAAATCTCTCAGGTATTCCAGTGATCGTTCCTTTCCGGCAATGGAAAGAGTACACAGGGTCTTCTCTCTGGGCTGGTAGCCTTTCATTCTGAAGAAGAGATGACTGACAGCAGCATACACAATGACTGCAATCACAATGATAGCGATGTACAGGGGGTGAGCTACAATGAACTCATAGAACCCAGTCAGAGCGTCAACAATAGTGTCAATGACAGATTGGATTTCCATGTCATATGCATGGAATCCAGAAATATAAAGGTTTCGAAGGATGGAGGTGCAGGAAATTCTGATTCTATTGCAGGAGAGTAATGAGAGGAGAAATCTTCCTTCTGACATCTAAGACAGGCAGCATTTCCTGTCAGACACTTCCACCTACACGAACACTTTGACGATGACGTCCTCCCCATCACGGAGGCCCAGTTCCTTTCTCAGACACACGGGAGCAATTATCTCAACGACGTTCTTGGGATGATGGGTTCTCAAGGGAGAGAGAATTGCACCTTGCACCCTGCCGATGGACACGGGATAGCACTTGACAGCCCCAAAGGTTCTTCCCTCGTCTTCGAATCCCTCGATCTTGACATACGGGCAGTTGTCCAGCATTTCTCTGACCACCAGATCATGTTCACGTTCAAGGAGAAGGTTCAGTGTTCCGGGGAAGGGGCGGAATCCCAGTTTTTCCTCAAATTGGTCTGTGTAGCCTTTTCGAGAGATGTAGTAGTGACCCTCACCCATTCCTGACACCAGTTGCCCTTTGACAGTTACAGCTTCACGCTCCTCGAAGATGCTGCGGAGCTGGATATAGTACTCTCTGAGGAGACTTGTTCCTTTTCCGGTCAATCTGATCTTCTGTCCCTTGATAGTTCTCCGCCTCTTGATGAGTCCTTTCTCTTCCAGGTCAATGAGCTTTCGTGAGGCTGTCTGCTGAGAGCAGCCCAGCATCTGCCCTATCTGATGAGTGGTAATCGTGATTCCTTTTGGTCCATTGAGCTTTGCCAGCTCCATGAGGATTTCCAACATGATGATACCCAATTTTGAGTATATATAAAGATTCTGGATATGACTGCATCAGGAAGCCATTGGCCCCGGGAGAAACTTCACCGTTCAGTGTCGGCACCTGTGTTGGCGTCCGGTGCATTCAGACAGGCATGAAAAATCTCAAAGTTTAAAAAGACTGTTACCGAGAACTCTCATGAATGTCGGTACTGTTACGGTGGATGGCACAACCTTTTCTGTTGTCATGAACGAAAAAATCCACAAGATTCTCATTGGTACACCCCCCACTGGTCATCCACTGGATCCCTCACAGAAAGCGCAGGTTCTTGCCGAGAAGGTTAGAGCCTGGGTGGAGCAGGGAGAGGTCTTCTCTTACCCTTTCGAGATTTCAGGGACTCCTTTCCAGAGAGCTATCTATGAAGCAGTTCAGAAAATACCCAAGGGCAGAGTCACTACCTACAAGGGAGTGGCAGAGAAGATAGGGAGCAGAGCCTTCAGAGCTGTCGGACAGGCCCTGCATTCCAATCCTGTCCCTTTTCTGGTACCCTGTCATCGTGTCATCGGTTCAGACAGGAGTTTGACTGGATTCGGTGGCGGGGTTGATCTCAAGAGAACGATTCTGGAGAAAGAAGGAGTGGAATTTGAAGGCAAGAAGGTCAAGAAAATCTACATCCTGGAAAAGTTCTAATTTATCTCTTCCTGGTATGGCCCACTGTGTGGGTGGGCTTTCAGACATCGCGTGACCGATCCCCACTTCCACGAAGGGCTGATTTCTGTGCTGCTGGAAAGATCAGGCCAGTTTCTTGGTAATATCGATAGTCCCACCACACGTCTCACAGGCGATGCGCAGAGTTTCAACCCCTTTGATCTTCTTTCTCTTGAAGGGAGCAGTGGTTTCCCCCTGGGTTCCACAGTGGGGGCACGTATATCTGATCTCTGCAGTGAGCGTTTCCTCATACTGCTTCTTGTCCATGGTAAGCCCACAGTCTGGACACACATACTTCCGCGCCCGCACTTTGATTTCACCTGTTTTTTCATTCCGGGGCTTCCCCATCAGTCCCTGACCGCATTTGGGGCATTCTCTTCTCCGTACCCAGCACGTCACCTGTCCTCCCTCTTCAAGGTCCCTGTTGGTGAAGTACACCAATTCCTCCATGCTGTCTGGGTCTTGTAGAGCCATTTCATGACACCTCTTTTTCAAGCTGCAGTAGGGTGATCCCTGCTGCGAGAACAATCTCTAGTGATCTTTTTTTTTCGACACTTTATTAATCTTTTCTTTTTCCCGTCTTTTTTCTTTCTGCAGACGGGATTCGTGATTGACGTCACTCTCCTGCCTGAAGAATGTGCTGCATGTACTCCTCGGGGCATTCAGTTTACGGTGGATAAATAAAGAATCGGGATTTCCCCGTTCCCAATGACCATTCCACGTCTCGGTAGTGATCAACCACTGTACTCACCTGTTCCCGAAAGCAGATCTCTGCAGATCTCCAGGAAAAAGGAAGAATGATGCAATCTACTGCCGGTACACCACCTTTCCACCCACAATGGTCATTTCCACCTTTATGGAAGAGATATCTACCTCTCTGGGGTCATCTGACAGCACTACGAAGTCAGCAACTTTTCCCTTCTCTATGGTTCCTTTTATGTCCTCTTCGAAAGAAGCGTAGGCTGCCTCTCTTGTGTACATGGCCAGAGCTTCCATTGCTGTCAGCCTCTGCTCCTCAAATGGCGCCTTTGTAGCCTGTTCGATGCCGTAAAGAGGAGAGAAAGGCATACAATCTGACCCGAATACAATAGGTATCCCAGCTTCCGTGAGGGTTCTCATTCTGTTATCCAGCCCTGTGCCAAACCGATCATCATACAACCCGCCAGGATGAGACCACTGGAAGAAGTTAGGCTGCATGGAGAGGAGCAACCCCAGTTCCTTGATCGTGGGTATGTGATGGTCTCGTACCAGCTCTGCGTGTTCAATACGGTTCCTGCTTTCCTTTCCAGGCACTGAACAGGTAATGACCTGTTCGATCGCTCTGTCTCCAATTGCATGGACGGCAGTCTGATTGGGATGTGCCTTTTCCAGAATGGAAGTCATTTCCTGATCGGAATAGACCAGGAGTCCCTTGGTTTCTTCATTTCTGTAAGGAAAGGACAGTGCTGCAGTTTTCGCCCCAATGGATCCATCAGTGAAAATCTTGATTCCTCCTATCCGCAGCCATTCGTCACCAAATCCGGTCCTCAGGTTGAGCTGGTTCATGGCATCCAGGACTGAGGCAGGCAGATTTATGTAAATGCGCAGGTCTCTACTCTTCATTTTCTGATAGAGCAGAAACGTCTTAATGTCCATGGGGTTGTCGTGAATTGAAGTGACTCCTTCTCTGTGGGCCAGAGAGAGGGCTGCCTCAAAGGCCTGCTCCAAATCCTGATCAGCCTTTATTTCACTGACATAAAAGAGGTCCTCCTCAAAGAGATATCCCTCCTCTCTATGGAGTGCTTTCTTTCCTGCTGGATTGAGCACAGCCATGTGACCGTCAATGCGCATGGCACACACAGGATTTTCGATTCCTGCCAGATCTTCCGGGGACAACCATCTCCTCTCCGGCCACATGCTCTCGTCCCAGCTAAATCCCAGGACCCACCTGTCACGTTCAGTCTCACTGGCCCTCTTTTCCAGTCGTGAGACTGCTTCCTGCAGGTTCCTGGTGTCCGACAGGTCAACATTTGACAGTCTCATCCCCATGGACACGAAATGAGTGTGGCAGTCAATGAATCCAGGGATGAGCGTTTTTCCTTCCAGGTCGATTTCTTCCTGGGCCGGCACTCGTTCAAATTTTCTGATTCTTCCATTGCACACAGCAACTGCATTGGCACTCTTTTCTGTCATGGTTAAAATAGTCCCATTGTGAAGTACAAGATCCATGGGGAGACTTCAGAATACAGGAGATAAAGGTTTGTATCATCGGTACAGAACCGTCTTCTTGCAGCCTTATCCCCGTCCACCCATTCTCCGGCAGGGCAACTCAGTCCCTACGAAGTCGATTCCACCTGCCTCCTCACTGATGATAATAATACTCTCCAATAGATTATATGCTATAGCTTCTAATCTGTGGACTTAGGCACATATATGATTTGATAGGGTTTACCGAAGCATTTAAATAATAGTATCTTAGGTATCAACGTATGAACAACAAATCAGCCGGAATCCTGATAATTGGAATTGCTGCATTGATGGGCTTCATAATCTTCTCATTTAACGGAGCCATGGCAGCTATTGTCAACAGTGTGTGCACTCATGGACCTGATTGTCCCATGTGGGACACGATTGATTTCCAGACCAATATCAGTACTGGAATCATGGGGTTCGTGGCAGTAATAGGGTTGTATCTAACGTTCACAGGAAAGGAGGCGAATCCACGTTCCTTAAACCTCCTTGAGACAACAGCACCAAAAGACTACACTCAGGTTATGAACATGCTCAGCCCCGACGAGAGGACTCTGCTCCAGAACATCATTGAAGCCCAGGGGGTAATATTCCAATCAGATTTGGTGGATAGAGCGCAATTCAACAAGGCAAAGGTCAGTCGAGTTCTTGACAAGCTGGAAGGGAGACATCTCATTGAGAGGAGAAGACGTGGAATGAGTAACATGATTATCCTGAGACAGTGATGGCCCGACACGCGTGTCGTATCTGAGATTGTTCGCATTCATAGCCCCGTGGCTGGAACCCTCTCCCTGTACTGTGCATTCCTGAAAGCGAGTATGAAACTAGTTTCACACAAGAACTCAAGAGCTGTTTCAGCAGTACCACCTCCATGAACCATGATAGACCACCAGTCTCGCAGGTTTTTGTCATCAAGGGTATGCACTGCGCTAGCTGCCAGAGACTGATCGAATCAAAGATAGGCCTCTGCACAGGAGTGAAAAGCGTCAAGGTGCGTCTCTCTGAGAACAACGCAGTCATCACATTTGATCCCGACGAGATTACTCCGGAGGAGATCACATCTGAAATCTCTTCTCTGGGATATACTGTTGATGATACAGACAGCAGCACAAGAACCGGATTCGCCAAAGGAATTGTATATGGGTTGCTTCCTCACACGGGGTGTATAGCCTTCATTGCAGCGTCTGTGACGGGAGCAACAGCGGCCATGAACCTTTTCAGGCCACTTCTCATGAACCCATACTTCTTTCACATCCTTGTAGCAATGTCACTGGGATTTGCCACCCTGTCCTCAGTTATATATCTGAGAACCAATGGTATTCTCTCTCCTTCAGGAATCAGGAGAAAGTGGAAATACCTCTCACTCATGTACTCTTCCACAGCTGGCGTTAACATCCTCTTCTTCATGGTGGTGTTTCCGCTCCTGGCAAATGCTTCTATCGCTTCTGTACAGGGGATTGGACCAGCCAGCGACATTCACGCTCTCTCCTTTGTGCGCATGAGTGTTGACATCCCATGCCCGGGCCATGCTCCCCTCATATCTGAGGAGCTGAGGTCACTGCCCGGGGTGGCTACCATACAGTTCGGATTTCCCCATTATTTTAACATTGGGTATGACAGCTCTGAGACGAGTCTCCAGGAAATGCTTTCTCTGGAGGTGTTCCAGGTCTACGAAACCACGGTGATGGATGAGGGAACCCCATGAGAACATACAGAACCCTGATGAGGAGTGATATCATGGTGGGACAACGCGGGCTCACGAGAGAGCCATTGTGAGGTGATGAAATGGAACCGGCACGAGAAAAGAAGAAGGACAGATCAAGTACCAGCAGGGCTTTCATGTACCTTCTGGGAATCGTCATCTGTGCAGGTACAGCACTAGTCCTGGTATATGCGCAACCTTTTGATTCAGACGTTTCACCTCCCACAGAGGAATCAGTGAGAATTCCACTTTCCGAGGTATCGGAAATTGCTCAGTGGTATGAATACAATGCGGGAGGAGTTCTGGTGAAGTATTTCGCGGTGAGAGCTAACGACGGGAGCATCAGGACAGGGCTTGACGCGTGTGATGTCTGCTACAGGTCGAGCAAGGGATATTCCCAGACTGGATCATTCATGATCTGCAATAACTGTGGAAATAGATATGAGATTTCTGGCCTCGGAACCAAGAACGTGAATCCTGGAGGATGCTGGCCGGGATATCTCCCAAGCTACGTGGAGGATGGATACCTGGTTATTAGGACACGAGACCTGGAAGAGAGAAGAGAGATGTTTGCCTGAAAAACCTGAGAAAGAGAAAACGAGAAAGAAAAAAGTGAAAAGAATGTCTAGTCAAAGTCTTCAGATTCGCCTCCACCTGGAGGCCCTCTGCTGCTCTTCAGTTCTGAAGCAGCAATAATGTCATCAATCCTGAGGATCATGACTGCAGCTTCGGAGGCTGATTTTATGGCCTGCTCTTTGACCTTTCGAGGCTCCAGCACTCCCTGGCTGTACATGTTGGCAACGTCTCCCTTGAACACATCCAGACCGAAGGTTTCTCCTCCTTTCTTGCCATGCTGTGATCTCAGCTTGACGATCATGTCCACAGGATCCAGTCCTGCGTTTTCAGCCAGACTCCGTGGAATAATTTCCATTGCCTCAGCAAAGGCTTTGATGGCCAGCTGTTCTCTGCCACCCACTGAACCAGCATATTCTGACAATCTCTTTTCCAGTTCCATTTCAGCTGCTCCGCCACCGGCCATGACCCGCGGGTCCCTGGCAACGGCAGCCACTACACTGACTGCATCGTGCATGGATCGTTCCAGATCTTCTACCACGTGTTTCGTGCCTCCGCGCAGAAGGACTGTGATTGCCTTGGGATTGACACATTTTTCCACAAAGATGAGTTCATCCTTTGCAATCTTCCGTTCCTCAACCAGTCCTGCTTTGCCCAGGTCTTTCTCGGTCAATTCATTGACATTGGTGACAACCCTGCCTCCTGTTGCTTTTGCCAGTTTCTCCATGTCACTTTTCTTCACTCTACGTGCTGCCAGAATGCCATGCTTGGCCAGATAGTGCTGAGCCAGATCATCAATTCCCTTCTGGCAGAACACCGCCGTGGCTCCTGATGCTGCAATCTTGTCTGCCATGTCTTTGAGTATTTTCTCTTCCTGGTCCAGGAACATCTGCAGCTGGTCAGGGCTTGATATATTTATCTTGGCGTCTGTCTCTGTCTTTTCCACTTCAATTGCTGCATTGATCAGGGCAATCTTTGCGTCTTGGACCTTCTTGGGCATGCCCGCGTGGACGACTTCCTTGTCGATGGTGATTCCTTCTATAATTTCAGAATCCTCAAGGCTTCCGCCTTCTTTTTTCTCCAGTTTGATGTCGTCAAGGTCCACCTTCCCGTCCTGCTCTACTGCTTTCACAGCTTTCACCGACATATCAGCCAGATAGTCTCTTCCTACTTCAGCGCCCTTTCCCGTGAGAGTGGTAACAGCGACTTTCTTGAAGTCTTCATCGTTGGCTTTAATGGAAATCTCATCCAGGATTTTCTCTGCTTTGTCGGCAGCCAGCCGGTACCCCTTGGCTATGACTGTGGCATGAATCTTCTGGTCCAGCAGTTCCTCTGCTTTCTTGAGCAGTTCGCCAGCCAGGATAGCAGCACTGGTCGTTCCATCGCCAACCTCGTTATCTACTGTCTTTGCTACTTCCACAATCATTTTGGCTGCAGGATGAGCAATATCCATCTCATCAAGAATGGTGGCTCCGTCATTGGTGATAACCACATCTCCCAATGAATCTACAAGCATTTTATCCATTCCCTTGGGTCCCAGTGTGGTTCGCACCGTTTCTGCCACTATTCTGCCAGCCAGAATGTTTATTCTCTGTGCGTCTCTGGCCACAATGCGTTGTGTGCCTTCTTTCATTATTTCGCCTTGTCGAATATCAGCCATTTTTTATCACCTCTAGAATCTCGCAAAATCAATTACCTTTACTTGACGTTAGGGTAACTTATTTATAAATCTTTCGGTTTTCATTCAATGGCATGGAGGACAGATCAGGACGATCAATCCAATTCATTTCTATTTATACCGATAAAGAAGGCATTAGAGGAAGAAACGAGTCTTCTGTAACGGAGAAGGTTGCGTCAGTACCCCATGAACTGTTCCCTCTTGATGTTCAGCACAGGCACCTTCATGTCCCGGAGCAACTGTTCCATAGTTTCCACCATGGCTGGAGGACCACACAGATACATTCTTCGCTTTTGATAGTCAGGAATCTCTTTCCTGATGAGAGGGGCATCAATTCTGCCGGAATATCCCTTCCAGCCCGGCATGGGTTCAGTGAGGCAGTAGACAACCCTCAGGTTCTCAGTGTGTCTCTGAATATTCTCAAAATCCTCTCTGAACACGATATCTGCTTCTGTGCGACACCCATGCACCAGCACGATGTCTGATGTCATGCCAGTGTCATACCAGTACGTCACCATACTCCTCATGGGAGTGATTCCGATTCCTCCCGCGAGCAGTGCACTCTTTTCATACTCTTTCTCAAAGGTGAATTTCCCAAAAGGCCCCTCGATTCTCGTCCAGTCTCCAGGAGAACTGGCCCGCAATGCTGTGGAAAACTCGCTGTCAGTGAGCTTCTTGGTGAACTCCAGGAAGTCTTCGGTAGGACTGCTGGATATGGTGAAGTGCTTCCGCAGTTCTTCTTCCCCTTTCCGGATGGTGATGAACATGAACTGTCCTGCTTTGTAGGTGAACTGGGCAGGCTTCGAGAATCTGAAGCTCCTGACATCCGGGGCACGTGTCAGTATCTCTCTCACTTCAGTTTCGAATATCATGGTATCTTCTCCCTTGTTTCATATCAGGTCCCTGCATTCCATCAGTGATAGATAGGATATGATCCATAAAAAGATATGTGTCTGTACAGGAGAGAAATGTGCCCTGTATTCACGCAGGCGGAAGTCTTTCTTGGCCCCACGCACAGCCGTGCCCAGAGGCTTTGAACCAGGTGAAAGAATTCTTTCTGTGGACTCAAATCGTCCTTATACTCAGAATTCCAGCCTCTATTGCCCTCATTCGTGCGCGTCTTCCTCCTGTCAGGTGAAAATTGCCCATTCCTGATCTTTTTTGGCCAGTGTGAAGATTTCTAAAAAGTTCTTATTGTCATATGTAAATATCTATTCCGAAAGGTTTATATATTGTTTCTTTGACCTTTAAACAGAAAACGACTCATAGGAAGGGAAAAACCATGTTCAACCCGATCTATGCGATAGCATACGTGATAGACCTGGTGTACAATATTATAAAATCAGTGATTGCAGTTTCCATTCAGTGCGTGACAGGGAACATCGACCCGGTGGTCATGGAAGTGCCCACCGAACTGAAGCGGGAAATCTCCCAGGTTATTCTGGGAAACTCCATTACGCTGACCCCGGGGACCCTGACCATAGACATTGACCACGAGAAGCAGGTCCTGATTGTAGCTGTGTTATCTCCACGTGATCCAAAAGCCGTCATACCCTTTGAACCCTTCATCAAAGGGATGCTGGAGGGATAAAATGTACGAATTTGCTCTCTATTTTCTGCTGTTCTCGCTGGGTGTTTCTATCGTGACTGGTATACGAGTTGCTGCCCGTCAGGGGCTGTACAACTCCCTGGTGGGAGTGAGTATTGTCATCATTGCTCTTGCCACAGCCCTGACAATCATAGGGAAAATCTATGACATTCAATTCTCCAAGGACATTGCGCTGTACCTTCTGGCACTGGCCACCATGGGTGCTCTCCTCATCAGCAAGATCATCAAAGGGGAGGGGATCTGATGGACTGGGAACTTGTACAGGCAGTCCTGTTTGTCATTGCAGGAATCTTCATCCTTGCTGCCAGCCTGGGGTTATGGCGATATGGACCACGCAAGAACGTTGTCTATGCGAGAATACATATTGCTGGTATCATTGACCACGCCTGCATTCTCACCATGCTGGTTCTGTGGCAGCCGTTCACAGCCCTGGTGGCCCTGGTGTACTTCATACTGACTCCCGTAGCGTTCCATTCCATTGCTAATGCCCTGTATGACAAGGAGGTGAAGCCATGATTCCAGGATATATGCTCATGGGATACATTTTCATGTTTACTGCACTGTTCGGTTCGATACTGGCCCTGATTCAGCGGGATTTGATGAAATCAGTGATCCTGATTGGACTGGAAGGTCTCGCAGTAGCATTCCTCTACCAGACATTGAGAGCTCCTGATGTGGGGATTACTCAGGCAATTCTCGGAGCAGCGCTGCTTCCCGGTATTTTTGCCATAACAGTCTACAAGACAAGGAGGGAGGAAGAATGAGCCTGGAAACGCTGTTTCAACCCATGTGCTTTTTCACTGCTGCCGGACTGGTGGTGGTGGGACTGTACGCCGTGATCTTCATGGACAACCTGTTGAAAAAGATTATTGGGGTAACCCTGATTTCAGACGGTGTCAACCTTGTGCTGATTACGGGAGGGTTCAATAAGATTGTGGCCATCATCTCACCTGAACTGGCTGAGAAAGGAGTGAGTAGCGCCATATACGAAGGTCTCAAGGAATATCCAGAGTTTGCGGCGCAGGCAGCGTATCCTCTGCCGTCTGCCCTGGTGCTCACCAGTATTGTTATTTCAGTGTCTATCTTTGCCATCATGCTGGCCATTGCTATTAAACTCTACAACCACTACAATTCAATGAGCTGTTCTGTCATCTTCAAGGAGGTGGACCAATGAACCTCGACACCATCTTTGTCCCTGCTCTCCTGGTAGCCTTCCCATTGATTGCAGCCATCTGTCTCAATTTCCTGCACGGGAAAGACAGAGCAGTGAAGGCAGTTGCCATCATATCCGTTCTGGTGGTCCTGGTACTCCCCTGGATAACGAATGCAGCCGTGTACTGGTTTGGAGGGCATCCCCAGGTGGAGAACGTCACGGGAGGGACAAATATTGTCCTGTCCAAGCTCAACCTGGCTATTGTCTATAAGTACGCTGCTGTGCAGAAGCTCTTCATTGGGATTCTGGCCATCCTGGCGACAGCTGCTGTGCTGATTCACTTTACAGAACGCCTGTCTGGTGTGTATATAGCCATGATCATGCTGGGGATAGCGTCGACATCTGCTGTCATCATGGCAGATGACATTTTCAATATCTTCGTCTTCTTGGAAATCTTAACCATATCTCAGGCAGCACTGGTCATTGCTATTGGGAATATCCAGGCCTACAAGACTGCTGTAAAGTACCTGATCTTCGGAGGAATAGCAGGGTCTTCAATACTCCTGGGAATCGCCATTCTCCTGAATACCTACGGGATGCTGAATATCAGTGACCTCAACAAGGTCATCACCCTGGATATTGAAGCAGGCATACCCCACACCCTGATTGTGGCATGTGCCCTCATTTTCGTGGGCTGGCTCTTTGAGTCCGGTATGGTCCCGTTCCACATCATCAAGTCAGACGTCTACAGCAAAGCACGCCCTTCTGTGGCAGCCTTCATGCAGACCCAGACCAAGTTCGTCCTGGTAGCACTGTGGGTGGTCATTCTCCGGCTGTTCTATGGTGTATCCACTCTCAATGCACTGATTCTGGGTGTTGCCATCCTGTCCATGGTGTTTGGTGTGATAATGGCCTTGAAACAGACTGAGATCACCCGCCTGCTGGCCTATGTGGCTGTTGCTCAGGCAGGACTGGTGGGAATTGGCCTGGGAATTGGAACCAGGACGGCAGTGACAGCGTCCATATTCCACGCTGTTAACGATGCTCTCGCCATGTCCATCCTGTTCCTCTCTGTGTCAGTGGTCCTCCACATTACCAAGACGGTGGATATGCACAAGATGGGAGGGCTTCTGTGGAGGACAGGATATGTGCCTCTCTTATGCCTCCTGGGCATCTTTGCAGTCAGCGGCATGCCGCCTTTCAACACCTACCAGAGTGAATACCGAATCATCATTGCAGCCTCCACCGCAGGATATCCCGAGCTTTCAGTGCTGATCATTCTCACCAGTATTGCGACCCTGGTGGCCCTGATAAAAGGGTTCTACGCCATGTACCTCAAGGAAGGTCAGGACTATCTCACAGACAAGGAACTGACACCTTCCAGATATCACTGGCGAACGGAGGCCTTCATGGCAGTTCTTGTGGGAATGTGTATTGCCATAGGGTTCACTCCGCAGAATGTTCTCATGTATATCCAGGACTTTGTCACCATGCTGGGGGTGATCTAGTGTACGAGAAGTTCTTTGAGAAACTGAAGCAGGGAGAAGACATTGCAGGTGCTTTCACCGCAGACTTCCAGATGGTCCTCTTGATATCTCTGGGTGTCCTCCTGTTCTTCCGGCTGTTCACCACGGTGCGGCTGGCCATTGTGGCATCGTTCATTGCGCTGCTGCTGGTCATACGCGCACTTCCACTGGTGTTCAGAGTATCAAAAGAACATTCTGACACCTTTGACAGCATGCTGTTCTACTTTGCCCTGGCTCTAGGCCTGGTGATTCTCTTATTAGGAGGGATCTAGATGAAGTTCGAAGAAGCCAACCAATACAGAAACCTTGCGGCGCTGGCAGCGTTTCTCATCTTCTCAGGAGTTATCCTGCACACATTCTACAGTCTGGAGGTCATACCAGGTATTTCTTACCTCTACAGTCTGATTGCGCCCAATATAGCCCCAAATGCCGTTACAACAATTGTCTTCGACTTTCGAGGGTACGATACACTGGGAGAAACTCTGATTCTCATCACGTCAGTGATTACCGTGAGTGTGGTCTTTGGACGCGGAGCCTTCATTGAGGAAGAAAAGGCAGAACTCAAGCACGTGGTCCCCACCCCCATCCAGGCAGTCTTTGGGACACCGGTGATCCTGGTACTTATGTGCTTTGGACTTCTCCTCATTTTCGGAGGACATCTCACTCCAGGAGGAGGGTTCCAGGGTGGCTCAGTGCTCGCCACTGCATTCTTCATCTCGGTGGTGATCTACGGTGTCAGGAAGAATCCGTTCCACTATGGACATGACTTCCTCATCGGCATGGAGACACTGGGTGCTCTGATCTTTTTGCTCATGGGGTTAGCAGGCGTGGCAGTCTCCGGGTACTACCTGTACAATGTTGGTTCCAACATCTGGGGATATGGCCTCGTTGGGTTCCTCCAGTACATGGACCCCACCAATGCTGGCATACTGCCCTATCTGAATGTGGCTGTTGGACTCGAGGTGTTTGGATCTTTGAGCGTTGCAGCAGTCTTTCTTGCGGAGGCGAGAAAACATGATTGACTTCATTGGTGCAGTGGTGGCGTCTTTCGTTCTGGGGTTTATCATTGGCCTGAGAATTCAAAGACTCCCCGCCATGATCTACATCGTTTTGTTCCTGGTGATCCTGGTGCTGTCCTACTTTGTGGGTGACTATCCATTCTACACCTTCCAGGTTGGAAGGGACATCCTGCCAATAAACTCGGTGCTCATCACATCGTACCTTGGTATTGTGGTGGGATCAGTGCTGCCTGGTGGTGGAGGTGGTTCTGAATGAGAGGACTCATCTCCATAGCAATCAGGGGTTCCTGGAAGAACCTGAAGCGCATCCTGTTCCATTCTGAGCGGGTGACCTCCATGGACATGCGCTACAGGATCCTCTCAGGGGGGGTAACACCACCTCAGACCGTGAATGACCCCATGTGCATTGGATGTGGTGCCTGTGCCAGGATCTGCCCCACAGACGCCATTACCATGATCGATCTTCCAGAACCGCTTCATCTCACTGAGAAGTACACCAAGAAGCAGCGCCCCGAACTTGACCTGGTGAAGTGCTGTTTCTGCTTCAGATGCCATGATACGTGTCCCATTTTCAGGCGATACAACAGGCCTTCGGCCATACATCCCCGGGAGGTGGGTACCTACTACGAGGATGTTTCAAAGATACTAGGAGGTGGCTAAGATGTTCAAGGCAATCTCGAGACGGAATGCTGTGCATGTCATGCTGGTCTACGCAGGCGGATGCAATGGGTGTGACATTGAAGTGGTCAACTGTGTCCTCTCCCCCTACTACGACATTGAGCAGTACAAGGTCATGCTCACCTGGAATCCGCGGGAAGCAGATATCTTGCTGGTGACTGGCCCTGTGCTGAAGCGAATCGAGCCCGCACTCAAGAAGATCTATGATGCAATTCCAGATCCCAAACTGGTGGCAGCAGTGGGTTCATGTGCTATCAATGGCAATGTGTTCTCCAACCTTGGAGGAGACCTTGGACCGTCAGAGGAAATTGCAGGCCCCCTGGACAAGGTGCTCCCGGTGGCAGCAAAGATCCCGGGGTGTCCGCCCCGACCCGAAGACATCATTTCAGCTGCAGCCTCTGCCATTCCCATACTGGCAGAGATGGAGGTGTAACCCATGGAAAAAGACAGAGGAGAAGCTGATGTGGAGATCCCCGTAGGATTGGTCCACCCTGCTCTGCTGGAGCCTTACAGGCCCCGCTTTTTCCTGCAGGACGAAGTGGTAACAGACTGTGAGATCACACTGGACGCCCAGCACCGGGGCATTGAACGGATGATGGAAGGAATCCCGGTGGACAAGTGCAACATCATCACGGAGAGAATCTGTGGCATCTGCTCCTGCGTCCACCTGTGGAACTCAGTCCGGGTGGTGGAAAAGGGACTCAATATCACCATACCCGAACGGGCCCAGTACATGCGGGTGATCATTAACGAACTGGAACGACTGACCTCGCACCTGATCTTCTTTGGACATGCGCTGGAGATCATTGGTCATGAAACGCTGGCCATGAGGGCGTTCATTGCCCGAGAGCCCTTCATGATTCTCCTGGGTGAACTGTCCGGTAACAGGGTTCACTATGCCTGCCCGGTGATAGGAGGGATCAGGCCTCGGTGCAACCCCACAGACGACATGTGCAAGAAAGCTCTGGCCCAGCTCGGACCTGCAGCTGACTACGTGAAAGACTACGCAGACCGTATCCTGCAGGACGCCATGATCATGTCGAGGATAGAAGGTGTTGGGGTTCTGACAAAAGAGGAAGCCATCAAATACCATGTTGTGGGACCCACAGCTCGCTCGTCAGGCGTGGCAAAAGACTGGAGGACAGACATACCAGATTACAAGCACTTTGACTGGGACGTCATCGTCCTGGATGACGGCGATGTGAAGACCAGAGTTGTACAGAGAGTCCTGGAAACCTTTGAGATTATCAAGATTTTGAAACAGGGATTCGAGAACATCCCCGCAGGTGAGGTGAGAACCAAGGACTGGAAACTGGGTACAATGCCCATTACCACCTGTTATCACGAAGCACCCCGAGGGGAACTGTATGACTCATATGGCCTGGATGAAAAGGGAAACGTCAGGCACTACAAGAACAGAACACCGACACTGACCAACCTCGGGGCTATGGAAGTGGCCTGTCTGGGAGAGCATCTCACTGATGCTGTACTGACGGTAGCCTCCTGCGATCCCTGTCTCTGCTGTACCAACAGGTGATATCATGGAAAATGTGAACTTCATCATATCCGCGGTGGTCCTGACCGTTATAGCGCTGTTCTTTGGCCCAGTATTTCTGGGAATAGAACGAAAGATACAGGCCAGGATACAGCAGCGTATCGGTCCGCCCATCCTGACTCCGGGAACCTGGTCAATCCTGAAATTCTGGAACAAGAAGCCCTTCACACCCAATTCGCCCTTGCCCTGGTTGTACCATGCCCTGCCCCCGGCCACCATCATCATCATCCTCGTGATTCTGTGGCTGACCAATCCCGACTGGTGGGGACTCCCCCTGTCCCTGTCGACGTTGGTCGCCATTGTGGGGATCATGAAATTCGAGGAAGTGATGTATGTTATCATGGGTTCACTGTCAAGATCCATTCTCTCAGTGACCATGCCCTATGGTGACGTGGTAAAAGGTGCTGTGACAAAAGCCAGGATCAGGCGATTTCTTGAGGGACAGAGTGCAGTGAGATTCATCAAGCACATCACCATTGCGTCATTCCCCATTTACATTGCCATCTTCATACCCGTGGTCATGGCTCGAAGCATTTTCGTGCAGGATGTTGTCCTGTACCAGGGGTCTTTCCTGGATTTGAGCCCCATTCTGTTCACGGTGCCCGGGTTTGTGGGTGCTATCGTGTACTTTGTGGGGTATGTGGCACAGTTGAACGACTATCCATTCACCATTGCCAAGGCAAAGGGAGACCTCATTGAGGGTGCGCCTCTGGAATATGGTGCACATGCCAGGGGGAACTACTATATCATGCGTGGTGTGTGGATGTTCGTCTTGTCCAGTCTCTTCGTGACCTTATTCTTCGGAATACCCCCTGTGGTGGACTTTTCCAGCATGCTGGGAGTGTCACAGCTGGTCATGCACGTGCTGCTGACGTTTGCACTGCCTGTTCTGGTGTCAGTCCTGTCTGCCTTCGGCCCCATATTGACGTTCAAACAGCTCTATCCTGTGTCCTTCGGATTCACTGCCATCGGTGTGTTTGGGCTGTTACTGGCTTTGTAGGTGATACTGTGTGTAAATTCATTTTGCCATCAAAAAAGGTGCAGAATATGGGTGGGTATATTGTGGAGAACCACTCAGAGTTTCCCTTCAGGGATTTGATCGTGGGAAACCCCACTGATGAAAACATCAAGATACCCGTACCCATCTATACTATGGACGAAGTGGAGAAGATCAAAGAACTGGGTATTGTCACCTACGAGATGCAGGCCGGAGAATCTCTGGCGGAAGCGCTCCAGACGGTGAAAGACAAGATTGGCAAGGAACCCAAGAGAACGAACTACTGGTAACTACTCTTCTTCTTTTTTTCTTTTGTGAATAAAGGTAGACTACTGTTTTGTGTGTGAACTTATGATGTAGATTATGAGATTTGACGTGGTGAAGGTGGTGCGCTTCACAGCAGGTCCATTCCCCCCAATCAAGTGAAATCAGACTATTGTAGGATTGAAATTCTGAATCACATTTTCTATTTGTTTCTACGCTGATAGAGGTAAAAAACAGCAAAGAGTCCGACAATGAGGCAAAACGACCCTAACGCTACCGTAATTGTGCGCTGAGATAACACTGGTGGCTCAGGGTTCTCGCCAAAGCAATATACCTTCCCATTTGTAGAAGCAATGAATACCT